>NZ_JBKETZ010000006.1:0-204165 GCF_056356295.1 Bifidobacterium sp. LH_558
CTGGCCACGCCCGGGATCTCCTGGATCGCGCCGCGACCGAAATACGCCGTCTGGTTGAAAATCATCCGATAGACCATTACATGCTCTCCTTTGAAGCTAGTGGTTGTGTGACTACGGCTTATGCCGCTAACTTCAAGCATAGCGCATGGATGGAAAATTGAAGAAGAAAAATGGAAAATATCTTCCTTATCGCGTCGGCGTCATTGTGCTTTCGCGGCGAACGATCTGCGTGGGGAGAATGATGTAGCGGTCCTCAAGCGCGTTGTCGCGGGCCTCGCAGACCATCTTCAGCGCCTTGCGGGCGATCAGGTCGAAAGGCTGCCTCACAGTGGTCAGCGCCGGAGAGAGGTAGGGGGAGGGGTAGGTGTCGTCGAAGCCGATGACGGAGAGGTCGTTGGGGATCGAGATGCCTCGCTCCTGCGCGGCCTTGTATAGGCTCACCGCCATCAGGTCGTCGAAGCAGAACACAGCCGTGGGCGGCTCGTCGAGTTCGAGCAGTTGGATGGCCGCGTGATAGCTGGTCTGCGAGGTGTAGTCGCCCTCCACCACCAGCCGCCGGTCCACCGGCAGTCCGGCCTTGCCCAGCGCGGCCTCGTATCCCGACAGTCGCGCGGTGGAGGACTGGCGGTCGGAGGGGCCGGTGATGGCCGCGATGCGGGTGTGCCCCAGATCGATGAGGTGTTGCGTGGCGTCGAACCCTCCTCGCCAGTTGTCGATGTCGATGCCCAGCAGGTCGTCGTTGATCTGTCCGTAGGAGTTGATGATCACATAGGGGATATTGCGTGATTCCAGCAGTTTCGCCCCCTCCTGCGGCATGGTGGACAGCAGTGTGATCACGCCCATGGGGTTGCGGTCGATGATGTCGCGGAAACACTCGTTCACATCGCCGCTTCCCTCGAGGCGGGTGACGGTGATGCCCACATGGAATTCACGCGCTTGGTAGACCAGTTCTTTGGCCAGTTCGAAGGATCCGTTGTTTTCCAGCGAGGCGATAACGAATTCGATGGAACGCGAGGTTTTGGTGCTGGCGAGGGATTTGGAATAGCCGTACTTGTCCAGCAGCTTCTCGATGGTTTTCCGCGTCTGCTCGGCGACGCCGCTTCTGCCGTTGACCACTTTGGAGACGGTGGAGAGCGAGACGTCGGCCTCTTCGGCGATCTGCGCCAGTTTGGCTTTGCGTGTGATGGTGTCCGTGCTCATATCCTCATCCTCTTCTCGTCTGCCGGTGCCGCATTGCTGCCGGAAGCTTTCGGATCGTGATGGGCGGATGCGGTGCCGTGTGGTTCCCTGTGAGTCTGGGAGATGTTCACATCATACCCGAGATTTGCGACACGCGCTTGAAAGTTTCTAAAATTGTGTATAAAGTTTAGCTGTGACCTGGCTCACACTTGGGCAGCAAGGAAGCTACGCCTCTGAAGCAAGAAAAGAGGAGCCAGGAGCAAGCGACAACTGAGTACCACACTTACACAAGGAGAAAGCAATGGTAGCTGTCGGTTTTCTTGTGCTTCTGATTGCAACGGTGTTCCAAGGAAGCTTCGGAATCTGTTTCAAGAAGTACCAGCCATTCTCATGGGAAGCCTTCTGGGCCTTGTTCTCGATTATCGGCGTGCTGCTGATGCCGCATATCTGGTGCGCCATTCTAGTGCCCGACTACTTCTCGTACCTGACCTCGACCCCGATGGTCACGCTGGTCACCGGAGCGGCCTGCGGCTTCTTCTGGGGAATCAGCTCCATCTGGTACAGCCTGGCCATCAACTACATCGGCGTTTCGCTGGTCACCGGCATCAACCTGGGCCTGTCGAACCTGCTGGGCTCGCTGATTCCGATGTTCGTGCTGGGCACGTTCCCCTCCGCCTCCTCGCTTATCCTGCTGCTGGTCGGCCAGGCCATCCTGCTGGGCGGCGTCGCCGTGCTGTCCAAGGCCGGCTTCATGAAGAACGACACTGTCAAGGTTGAAGACAAGCAGGACGCGAAGTCCAAGACGAAGTCGCTGTTCATGGTCGGCTTCATCATGGCGCTCGCATCCGGCGCCGGCTCCGCGGCCATCAACATCGGCGGCTCCTTCTCGAATTATCCGGTCAACCTCGCCACCGAGGCGGGCGTGACCCCGATGTACGCCAATCTGCTGCAGTGGCCCGTCGTGTTCTTCGGTGGCTTCCTCGCCAACTTCGGCTACGCCGTCTACAAGCTCATCAAGAACAAGACCTACACCGACTACACCAAGCCCGGCTGCCTCAAGGCGTACGGCAAGGTGCTGCTCACCTCCTTCGTCTGGTTCGCCGCCCTCGGCGTCTACGCGATGGCCACCGCCCTGCTGGGCGACTTCGGACCTGTGGTCGGCTGGGTCGCGTTCAACGGTCTTGCCCTGATCATCGCCAACCTCTGGGGCTTCAAGGACGGCGAATGGAAGGGCCATCCGAAGGCGCGCAACGTGGCGCTTATCGGCAACGCGATCATCATCGTCTCCCTGTTCGTCGTAGGCATCGCCAACGGCATGGCCTAAGCGCCGCGGCGACGCATCATCCAAACGCATACAACGCAGTATCCAAGAAAGGACCATCCACATGGCAGTCGATAACGTCTCCGCCCTCGAAGAGCTCAACTACGTTCCCGAAATGCCCGCCCATCCGCGCCCGATCGTATCCATCGCCACCGGCGGCATCGTCACCGGCTCGCATTATCCGGCCTACAAGCTCGCGGGATATCCGGTGATCGGCACCTACGACGTCAATAAGGAGGCCGCCGTCAAGGCCGCCGAAATCGCAGGCGCCGACTTCGTGGCCGACACGCTGGAAGAGATCATCGAATACGGTGAGAAGCACGACGCGGTCTACGACATCGCCGTTCCCGCCAACGCCACCGCCGACATCCTCGAGAAGCTGCCCGATGGCGCGGGCGTGCTCATGCAGAAGCCGATGGGCGAAAGCATCGAAGAGGCCCGTCGCATCCTCGAGATCTGCCGTCGCAAGAACCTCACCGCCGGCGTCAACTTCCAGCTGCGGCAGGCCCCCTACATGCTGGCGGCGCGCAAGCTGGTCAACGACGGCGTGATCGGCGAAATCGTCGACGTCGACCACCGTCTGGTCGGCACGCAGCCGTGGAACCTGTGGCCCTTCCTCTTCCCGAAGGACCGCGTCGAGATCAACTACCATTCGATCCACTACATCGACAACATCCGCAGCTTCGTGGGCGACCCGACCACCGTGTACTGCAAGACCATGCAGCACCCCAAGATGCGCGACCTCGCGCAGACCCGCACGTCGATCATCATGGACTACGGCCCGGATCTGCGCGTCAACCTGCACATCAACTTCAACCATGACTACGGCAAGAAGTACCAGGAGTCGATCCTCAAGCTCGAAGGCACCAAGGGCGCGATCCGCATCAAGCTCGGCCTGATGTACGACTATCCGGATGGCGAGCCCGACAAGGTGGAGCTGTACACCTACGAGACGGGCGAATGGCAGGACGTCCCCGTGCGCGGCAGCTGGTTCAACGAGGCCTTCATCGGCACGATGGGCGGTCTGATGAAGAAGCTCGACGATCCGTCGTACGAGTACATGAACTCCGTCGAGGACGCCTACCACACCATGTGCGTGGTCGAGGCGGCCTACCGTTCCAGCGCCGACGGCGGAGTGGCCGTGGCCGACTACGAAATCTGATCCCCTCACCACCCGCGAAAGGCACATGACATGCGTATCGTCGACACCCACGTCCACGTTTGGAACACCGATGAGTACCGGCTGCCTTGGCTCGACGGCGAAGGCCCGACGCTGAACCGCGTCTGGTCGGCCGCCGACTACCAGGCCGAGCAGCAGGGCCAAGGCGACTATTCCATCGACAAGGCCGTCTACATCGAGGTCGATATGGCCGCCGACGAGAGGCCTCGCGAGAACGCCCTCGCCGTGGAGCTCGTCGACGATCCCGTCACACCTTTTGCGGGCGCCTGCATCAGCGGCGACCTGAGCGATCCGGGATTCGCGGACTACATCCGCCCCTGGGCCGAACATCCGCAGATCAAAGGCGTGCGACAGGTGCTGCATGTGCCCTCCGCGGCACCGGGCACCTGTCTGGGAGAGACGTTCACCGACAACGTGCGTCTGCTCGGCGAGCTGGGATTGGTGTTCGAGGGATGCGTGCGCAATCCCGAACTCGCCGATCTGGCCACGCTGGCCCGCCGTTGCCCGCAGACCACGGTGATCGTGGACCATATGGGCATCGTCGATGCCGACATCGCCGGACTCGAACATCCCCAAGACGGCGACGCGGCGTATCTGGACGCTTGGAAGCGCAATATGGACGAACTGGGCAGGCTGGACAACACGGTGTGCAAGGTGTCGGGACTGAACCCGGCGCAGCCGTGGAGCGTACAGACGCTCGGCAGGGCCGTGAATGTGGCGTTCGCGTCCTTCCCCTCGGACCGGCTTATGTTCGCCTCCAACTTCCCCGTGCTGAACGTGGCGCTCACGCTCGATGAGTGGATCCGCGCCATGCTGGACATCACCGCCGATCTGGAACCGGGCGCGCGCGAGGCGTTCTTCGCATCCAACGCCGAGCGCGTCTACGGCCTGTAACCTCGTCACCCTTCCCTCCCCACCACCCATTCATCACACGACAACATCCACAAGGAGAACCCCATGAGCAACACCATCCAACGATTCGGCAGCGTGTCCCGAGCCGACGGCCCCGAAGGATACGCCAAATACAAAGCCTTCCACGCCAACCCCTTCGCGGGCGTCAACGAGATGATCAAGGCCTGCAACCTGCAGAACTACTCCATCTACTACTACGACGGTCTGCTGTTCTCCTACTACGAGTACGTCGGCGACGACTACGAGGCCGATATGGCCAAAATGGCTGCTGACCCCACCACGCAGGAATGGTGGGCGGCCGTGGTGCCGTGCATGAAGCCGTTCACCGAAGACGGGCCTTGGGTCGATATGGAGCAGGTGTACCACCTCGACTAGGTCCGCGGGCGGTAAGGACATCATTGCGCAATGTGCAAGAAAGGAGCGCACGACATGGAAGGGCTGTATGTGGCGGCCATCGTGCCATACGACGACAACGGCGCCATCGACGACGAACTCATCCGTCGGCTGGTGGAAAGGAATCTCGATGAGGGGGCGGCGGGCTTCTTCGTGGAGGGATCGAGCGGAGAATGCTTCCTGCTAACCCCCGAGGAGCGACTGCACCTGTTCGAGGTGTTCGCCGAATACAAGGACCGGTGCACACTGTTCGCCCATGTCGGCTCCTGCGGCACCGACGAAGCCGTGCGATACGCGACCGCCGCCAAGCAGATGGGCTACCAGCGCGTGGCCGCGACTCCGCCGATCTATTTCGGCTACTCGCCGGCCGCGGTCGCCTCGTACTACGACGACATCGCGTCGGCCATCGGCGAAGGCGTCTACTACTACAACATTCCGATGAACACCCATCGCACGTTGGACTTCTACAACGCGGACACCCGCGCGATGTTCGCCAGCGGGTCGATCGCCGGATTCAAGCACACCAACCTCGACCTGTATGAGATGGACCGCCTGCGCGCCATCAACCCGGATCTGAAGATCTTCGGCGGGTTCGAGAACCTTATGGTCGCGTTCCTGGCCATGGGCTGCGACGGATTCGTCGGGTCGACCTTCAACTTCACGCTGCCGCACTTCAACGCCATCATACGGGCCTTCGAATCCGGCGACCTCGACACCGCGCGCGACCTGCAGATCAGAGCCAACAACTTCATGGAAGTCATCATGCGTGAGGGACTGTTCCCCTCGATCAAGCACGCGATGACGGCGCGCGGATTCGACGTGGGCGAAGTGCGCAAGCCGTTCCTGCCGCTCGGCGCCGAAGCCGCCGCCCGAGTGGACCGCGCGATCGCCGACAACCTCATCGGCTGACCTCGCGACCATCATCAACCATCCGCGCCGGCGGAGTCCTGGCTCCGTCGGCCTCCAACCCACAGACATCCAAGAAGAGAGGCGATATGTCTGTACAACTCAAAGGCATCACGTGGGGCCACAGCCGTGGCTTCACCTCCATCGTGGGCATCACCCAGCGCTACGCCGAACTGCACCCCGGATTCGACATCACCTGGCACAAGCGGTCCCTGACGGAATTCGAAAGCAAACCCATCGACCAGTTGGCCGCCGAATACGACCTGCTGATCATCGACCATCCATGGGCGGGATTCGCCGCGGCACACAATGTGCTGCTCCCGCTCGACGAATGGCTCGACGCCGACTACATGGCCGACCAGCGCGCCAACTCGGTCGGCCAGTCGTGCGCCAGCTACGACTTCGACGGATTCCAAAGCGCGCTCGCCATCGACGCCGCCTCGCCGGTGGCCGTGTGGCGACCCGACCGACTGCCGGCCGGCGATGTTCCGTCGACCTTCGACGACGTGCTTGAGCTGGCGAAGCAGGGCGTCGTGGCCTTCGCCGGCACCCCGCAATACCTGCTGATGGATTTCATCGGATTGTGCAACACCGCCGGCGGCCGTCTGTTCGCGCCGGGGGAGGAGCATGTCGTGGACCGCGCCACCGGTGTTCAGGTGCTCGAGGACATGCGCCGTCTGGCCAGGCTCTGCGATCCGGCCGTGTTCGAATGGAGCACCATCGAACTGCACGAGCAGCTCGCCAAGTCGGACACGCTCAGCTACTGCCCGTGGGTGTACGGCTATGTGAACTATTCGCGCCGCGGCTACGCCGACCATGCGCTCAAAGCGGGCAACGTGCCGACATACGCCGGCAGGCTGGTCACCGGCGTGCTCGGCGGCACCGGCCTGGCCATCTCCGCCGGCACCCAACATCCGCGCGAAGCCGCCGATTTCGTCGCATACGCGGCGTCCGGCGAGGTGCAGCGCACCCTGTTCGCCGATAACGGCGGCCAGCCCGGGCACCGCGCCGCATGGCTGGACGAGGAGTGCAACCGCACGACGCTCGGTTTCTTCGCGGACACGCTGGAAACCTTGGACGCGAGCTACATGCGTCCACGCTACAGTGGATATCTCACCTTCCAAGACAACGCGGGCGGGTTCATCCAGGACTTCGTGCGCGGCGACGGCGCCGCCGAGGCCGTGCTCGACCAGTTGGATGCCTTGTATGTGCGTTCGCGCGAGCAGTAAGGAGCAATGATGAAACCGCTTGAGGGCATGGTGGTCCTCGACTTCTGCCAGTATCTCGCCGGCCCGTCCGCCGCGATGCGTCTGGCCGACCTCGGCGCGCGCGTGATTAAAATCGAGCGTCCCGGAGTGGGAGACGGATCCAGGCGTCTGGCGTTGGAGGGACTGTGGTCGGATGGCGACGCGGTCAACTTCCACGCGATCAACCGCAATAAGGAAAGCGTCGCGCTGAACACGAAAGATCCGGATGACCTCGCCAAAGTGAAGCGGCTGATCGCCCAGGCGGATGTGCTGATCGAAGCCTTTCGTCCCGGTGTGATGCAGAAGATGGGACTGGGTTACGACGATGTCAAGGCGTTGAATCCGCGTCTCGTCTACGGTTCGGTCAGCGGCTACGGCGCGGTGGGCCCTTGGGTGGGCAAACCCGGACAGGATCTGCTGGTGCAGTCGCTGTCCGGTCTCGCATGGCTTAACGGCGATGACGGACAGCCGCCTATGCCCTTCGCTCTGTCCCTCGCGGACTCCTACACCGGCGTGCATCTGGTCGAAGGCATCCTCTCCTGCCTGATTCGCCGTGAGACCACCGGCGAGGGCGGTCGCGTGGAAGTCAGCCTGCTGTCGTCGATTCTCGACATGCAGTTCGAAGTGCTCACCACCTACCTCAACGACGGACGCCGCGCGCCCCAACGCAGCGCCTACCACAACGCGCATGCCTATCTGGCCGCGCCGTACGGCATCTACGAGACGGCGGACGGCTATCTGGCGCTCGCCATGGGGTCGGTGAGCCGTATCGGCGAGCTGATCGGCTCCGCCGCGGTGGCAGCCCGCACCGACGAGGCCGAATGGTTCACCAAACGCGATGAGATCAAACGCGAGATCGGCGAGGCGCTGCTGGGCGACACCACCGACCATTGGCTGTCGCTGCTGGAGCCGGCCGGCGTCTGGTGCTCCGACGTGTACACCTGGGAGCGGCTGGTCGCCTCCGATGCGTTCAAAGCTCTCGACTTCATCCAGGATGTCGCGCGCGAAGGCGACCCCTCGCTGTTCACCACACGCTGTCCGATACGCTTCCTCGGCGAGGAGCGTCCGTCCTCGAAGCCGGCTCCGCGGTTGGGCGCCGACACCGAACGGATCGTCGCCGAATTCGGACTCGACACG
Organism: Bifidobacterium sp. LH_558; assembly: GCF_056356295.1. Classification (NCBI taxonomy): domain Bacteria; kingdom Bacillati; phylum Actinomycetota; class Actinomycetes; order Bifidobacteriales; family Bifidobacteriaceae; genus Bifidobacterium; species Bifidobacterium sp. LH_558. The sequence continues at coordinate 8,276 of NZ_JBKETZ010000006.1, forward strand.
AACGTGAAGGACGCGAACGCGCAGGAAGGAGCGGTGCGATGAAACCGTTGCAAGGCGTCAAAGTGTTGGATCTGAGCCAGTTCCTTTCCGCGCCCTCGGCCACCCTGCGACTGGCCGACCTAGGTGCCGAGGTGCTGAAAATCGAACGGCCCGGAGGCGGCGACATCTGCCGATCGCTGTATATCTCCGACTGCGTGATCGACGGCGACAGTTCGCTGTTCCACGCGATCAACCGCAACAAGAAGGCCATCGCGCTCGATCTGAAGGATCCAAACAGTCGACCCGTGCTGGAGAGGCTGGTGCGCGAGGCCGACGTGATGGTCGTCAACTACCGCCCGGGCGTGGCCGACCGCATCGGCGTGGGATACGACGCCATGACGGCAATCAATCCACGTCTGGTGTACGGCGAGGTGAGCGGCTATGGCGAAGACGGGCCGTGGAACAGTAAACCCGGGCAGGATTTGCTGGCCCAAGCGCTGTCGGGAATCTGCTGGCTGAACGGCAACGCCGACCAACCGCCAACCCCGATGGGACTGTCGGTGGCCGACCTGTTCGCGGGGCAGCTGCTTGTCCAAGGCGTGATGGCCGGCCTGTTGCGCGCCAAACGCACCGGCATCGGCGCGCATGTGCACGTCAGCCTGTTGGAGGCGTTGCTGGACATGCAGTTCGAGGTGCTCACCACCTACCTCAACGACGGACGTAAGCTGCCGCAACGCAGCGCCGTCAACAACGCCAACGCCTACATCAGCGCCCCATACGGCATCTACGCCACGGCGGACGGCTATCTGGCGCTCGCCATGATCCCCATTCCCCGGCTCGGCGAGCTGATCGGATGCGAGCAACTGCTCGGATACACGGATCCGGACGACTGGCATCGCAAGCGCGACGAGATCAAACGGGTGCTGGTCGATCACCTCGCGGGCGAAACCACCGCCCATTGGCTGTCGATTCTCGAACCCGCGGATGTCTGGTGCGCGGATGTGTACACCTGGGACACACTGATGGGCACGGAGGCGTTCCAGGCGCTCGACATGGTGCAGGAGGTGCGTCGTCCCAACGGTGTCACCATCGCCACCACCTGCTGCCCGATCCGCATCGACGGCGAACGATACAAGGGCGGTCCGGCGGCTCCGACCATCGGGCAGAACAACGCGGAATACCTGTGACGGCGCGGCATCGCCGCACAGCATCCCAATAGAACGCATGGGCGGGGTGTTCCCGCCCACACCATTTTAAGAAAGGAAGCATCATGGCAGAACAGACATTGTATTTCGAGGATTACGAGCTGGGCAGCACGCGCGTGACCGGCGCCCGCACCATCACCGAAGCGGATTTCGTGATCCACGCCGGGCAGACCGGCGACTTCTTCCCCCACCATATGGATGCCGAATTCGCCAAAACCACCGAATTCGGGCAGCGCATCGCCCACGGCACACTCACCTTCAGCGTGGGCGTCGGCCTGACCGCATCGTTCGTCAATCCGGTGGCCTTCTCCTACGGCTATGACCATTTGCGCTTCATCAAGCCGGTGTTCATCGGCGACACCATCCACACGGAGGTGACCATTCACGAGAAGAAGGACTCGCCCAAGCACGCGGACCAAGGCGTCGTGACCGAGCGTCTCGCCATCATCAACCAGCGTGGGGAGACCGTGATGGTGGCCGACCATCTGCTGATGTGCCAGAAGAAAGCCGCCTGACGCCGCGTGCAGCTGGGCGACGTTCCACGTAACGGGCACCGGTTTCGCGTATCGCACCCCATCCATTAAGGTGGGGTGTTCGTATACGCCCGTGCGTATTCCATACATTCGCAAGCAGAGAGGAGAGTCGGCATGGCAGCATTGCGCGGTCCGGATAGTTCCGAAGACGATCGTCGCTTGGGGGAGCAGGCCGTCTTTCCGGAGACGGTGGACGTCAACATCCGTCAGCTCGACCCGATTCCCGCGCCCCGCGCGTTTCTGAAGGAGCTGCCGCTCACCGACGAGATGAGCGAGCTGGTGCTGCATTCTCGCCAGGAGATCCGCGATGTGCTGCACGGCCGCGACGACCGTCTGCTGGTGATCGTCGGCCCCTGTTCGATCCACGACCCCAAGGCGGCGCACGAATACGCCGAAAAGCTCGCCGCCGTCAAGCGCGAGCTTGAGGATCGTCTGGTCATTGTGATGCGCGTGTATTTCGAAAAGCCGCGCACCACCATCGGTTGGAAGGGCCTGATCAACGATCCCGACCTCGACGGCCGCTTCAATATCCGCAAAGGCATGTGGATGGCGCGCAAAGTGCTCACCGACGTGCTCAGCCTGGGCCTGCCGACCGCGACCGAATGGCTCGACCCGATCACCCCGCAGTACATCTGCGATCTGATCAGCTGGGGCGCGATCGGCGCGCGCAATACGGAAAGCCAGGTGCACCGCGAGCTCGCCTCCGGCCTGTCGATGCCGGTGGGATTCAAGAACTCCACCGACGGTTCCATCAAAGCGGCGGCCGATTCCTGCTTCGCGGCCGCGTTCGAGCATCATTTCCTGTCGATCAACCTCGACGGCCGTGTGATCTCCGCCGAAACCAAGGGCAATCCCGACTGCCATCTGGTGCTGCGAGGCTCCAGCCACGGCCCCAACTATGACGCCGCGTCCGTGGCGGAGGCCTTGGAGTCGCTGAAGGCTTCGAAGGCGGGCGGTCCCAGCGAGCATGGTTTGGTGATCGACGCCGCGCACGGCAACTGCGGCAAGGATGAGGTGCGCGAGGCCGAGGTGGTCGAGGAGATCGCCGAGCGCGTCGCCACCGGCGAGCGGGGCATTCTCGGCGTGATGATGGAAAGCTTCCTGGTCGCCGGCAATCAGAAGCCCGCGCCGCTCGACCAGCTGGTGTACGGCCAGTCCGTTACCGACTCCTGCGTGCCGTGGGATCGCACGTCCGAACTGCTGTACAAGCTGGCCGACGCCGTCACCGCCCGTCGCGCCCTCTGATCTGCGGTTCTCCACCGAAAGCGCTCCGGCCCATCCGCCGCGCCCTATGCCGGCCTGCGGATGATGATTCGCCGCCTGGCTTGAGTTTGAAAACCGACCCCGTTTCCCGCGCGGAACGGGGTCGGTTATTCTTGGGAGAGAACCAAGGAGAGTAAGACTATGCAGCCGAACGACAAGCCTCGCGACATCGCCGAGGACCTTCGCGTCATCAAGCAGGCGATGGACGAAGGCAAGAATCCGCTAGTCGCCACCGACGTGCCCCGCTGGGAGGATATGGTCGGCGTCAACCGCATTATCAACCGCCGCGTCATCGAGCTCGAGCCGCTGCCCACGCCCGCGCAGGTGCTTACCGACATGCCGTTGGACGAGGCCGCGCAGCAGATCGTCTCGTATTCGCGCGACGAGATCCGCGCCTGCCTGACCGGCATGGACGACCGCCTGCTGGTGATCGTCGGCCCCTGCTCCGTGCATGATCCGGCCGCCGCGCTCGACTACGCCCGCCGGCTGGCCAAGCTGAAGGACGAGCTCGACGAGCATCTGCTTATCGTGATGCGCGTGTATTTCGAGAAGCCGCGTACCACGGTCGGTTGGAAGGGTCTGATCAACGATCCCGACATCGACGGCAGCCACAATATTCGCAAAGGCCTGTTGCTGGCCCGCCGCATCCTGCTCGATGTGCTGGGCTGCGGGCTGGCCGCCGCCACGGAATTCCTTGAGCCCACATCGCCGCAGTTCATCGCGGACGCGGTCAGCTGGGGTGCGATCGGTGCGCGCAATACGGAAAGCCAGATCCACCGCCAGCTCGCCTCCGGCCTGTCGATGCCGGTGGGATTCAAAAACGCGACCGACGGCTCGGTCAAGGCCGCGGTCAACGGTTGCTATTCCGCCGCGCAACGGCATGCGTTCTTCGGCATCGACCATAAGGGACGCGCCTGTTCGATCCAGACGCTCGGCAATCCCGACTGTCATGTGGTGCTGCGCGGCTCCATCCACGGTCCCAACTACGACGCCGCGTCCGTGGCGGCCGCGATGGACGACATCCGTGCGATGATGCCGGCCGACTGCGCCGCCTCGCATGGCGTGATCGTGGACTGCTCGCACGGCAACTCCGGCAAGGACGAGCATCGTCAGGCCGAAGTGGTGCGCGACATCGCAGGCCGCATCGCCGCCGGGGAGCGCGGCATCACCGGCATCATGATGGAAAGCTTCCTCGAGGGCGGCAACCAGCCCGCCGCGCCATTGAAGGAGCTGGTGTACGGCAAGTCGATCACCGACAAATGCATCAGCTGGGCCGACACGGCAGACCTGCTGCGCGAACTCGCCGAAGCCGTCGCCACCCGCCGCTGGAGCTGACGTTGCGCGATTACATGGAAGGAGCACAGAGTATGAAGACGATCGCGATTATCGGCGCGATGGATGAGGAAGTGGCGCTGATCGCCGGCGCGCTGGATAACGTCGAAGTTGACAAAGCCGCGAGCCTGACCGTCTCCCGCGGCACCATCGCCACGAACGCGGGCGAAACCGTCGCCGTGGCGGCCACCGTCGGCGGCATGGGCCTGGTGAACGCGGCCGCCACCACGCAGCATCTCATCGACGTCTACCGCCCGGACGCGCTGATCTTCACCGGCATCGCCGGCAACCTCAACCGCGACCTGCACATCAACGACGTGGTGCTCGGCGGCACCCTGCGCTACCTCGACACCGACATGCGTCTGGTCGGCCAGTGGAAGCCCGGCACCGCCACCGAACCGGTCGAGGAATTCCACTCCGACGAGCATCTGCTGCGCGTGGCCGATGAGGCGCTCACCGCCGCGGGCGCCACGCATATCACCGGTATCATCGCCTCCGGCAACTACTTCGTCGACAGCCCCGCCAAAGTGATGGAGGTGGTGAACGCCACCGGCGCCGACGCCGTGGAGATGGAGGGCGCGGCCGTGGCCCACGTCGCCGCACGCAACGATGTCCCCGCGCTGGTGATCCGCGCCATGAGCGACAACGCCGACACCGACTACGAGGTGTTCAAGGAGTTCGACATCTCCGAATACGCCGACACCGCCGCCCGTCTCGCCGTCGACATCGTCAAACGTCTGTAGCGAGCGTCCGCGAGCCAGTTGTTCGTGGAATCCGCCCCTCACCTGCCCGCCGCAAGGCAAGACGCCGGTGAGGGGCGTTGCATTTCGCACTGGTACGTCCGGAAGCCAAAGTGAATTCCAGTTGAACTTCTGCGGTCCAATGGCCATGTTTTGCGTGACCGGCGATAGTCTGGGAGGGCGAATGGACGAAAGGATCGCATGATGCAATGGTGGCAGATCGCACTGCCGGCGCTGGTCGCCGTGGCCGTGCTGGCGATGGCGGTCGCGCTCGCCTATATGCGCGGCCGTGACGCGGGCGAACGCGATGCCCGTTCCCGATACGCCGGCGGGGGAGCGGTCGGTCCGATTGGCTCGACTGGTTCGGCTGGTGCCGGCTCGCCACAGAACGCCGACGCATCGCTGTTCGGGCCCAATCTGCCTGTGCGCGCCGCCGAGGAAGGCTTTATCCAAGTGATGACGGACGCCGTGATTATCACGGACGCCCACGGCCGCGTCCACTATGCCAGTGCCGATGCGATGCCGCTCGGTCTGGTCGAGGCGTCCCGTCTCGTCTCGCCGGAGGTGGGGGACATCCTCGCCCAAGTTGTGAGCGACGGCGAAACCCGCGAACGCGAGGTGCGCATGCCCATCGACCCTGCCGCCGCCGAAGCCGCCGAACCCAGCAGCGGTCGCGGCGTGCGGGCCGGGCAATCCGCCCCCTCGCATACGCGATACCTCAACGTGCGTGTGGGCGCGATCTCTCCCACGCGCTTCACGATCCTCTTAAGCGATATGAGCGAGCAGCGCCGCTTCGAGGCGATGCGCCGCGACTTCGTCACCAACGTCTCCCATGAGCTGAAAACCCCGGCGGGCGCGATCGCCCTGCTTGCCGAAACCATCGCCGACGCGGCCGACGATCCGGACGCCGTGCGTTACTTCTCCGGGCGCGTCTCCAAGGAATCCGAACGGCTCACCGAACTGGTGCATCGGCTGATCGACCTGCAGAAAGCGCAGGACAACACCGCCCTGCCCGCAGCCCAACGGCTGTCGGTGCTCGCCGTGGCGCGCGAGGCCATCGCTGAGAACCGTGTGCAGGCCGCGGCCAAACATATCGACCTGCGGCTTTCCTGCGCGGGCAAGCCCGTACCCACGGACGCTGGAATCGCCGGCGAAGACCTGCGGAGCGCGGAACCCACGGGTGCTTCGGATGGCACGGAACTCGATACAGACATCGCGCGCGATTCCGCGGACCTCGCGCAAGGCATGGCGGATTCCGACGCGCAACACGACGTGATGGTGACCGCGGACGAGGAATCCCTCACCACCGCGGTCAAAAACCTCATCGAAAACGCGATCCGATACTCGCCCGAACACACCACCGTCAACGTAGCGGTCTGCGAACAGAACGGCACGGCGACCATCCGCGTCATCGACCAAGGCATCGGCATCCCGCAGGCCTCGCTCGGCCGCATCTTCGAACGTTTCTACCGCGTGGACCCGGCGCGCTCGCGGGCCACCGGCGGCACCGGACTGGGGCTGGCGATCGTCAAGCATTGCGTTCAGGACTGCGGCGGCACCATCAACGTGTGGTCGCGCGAAGGCGAAGGCTCCACATTCACCATCGAACTGCCAGCCGCCGAAAGGCAGGGGCAAGCCACCCAAGAGATTCAAGAAAGGGCGAAATGACACGCATTCTGATCGTCGAGGACGAGGAATCCTACCGCGAGCCGCTGGTCTACCAGCTCACCCGCGAAGGCTACGACGTCTCCGCCGCGGCCACCGGCGAGGAGGGACTGGAGCTGTTCACCCAAGGCGGCATCGACCTGGTGCTGCTCGACCTGATGCTGCCCGGCATCGACGGCACCTCGCTGTGCCGTCGTATCCGCGAGCAAAGCCACGTGCCGATCATCATGCTCACCGCCAAAAGCGCGGAGATTGACAAGGTCGTCGGGCTGGAAATCGGGGCGGACGATTACGTGACCAAGCCGTACTCCTTCCGTGAGCTGCTCGCGCGCATCCGGGCCGTGCTGCGCCGCAACCAAGACGTCGCGCAGGCTTCGGGTAACGCGGACGCCGACCTGCCGCTGGTCTGCGGCGATATCGCCATGCAGATCGGGCAGCATGAGGTCACCGTGCGCGGCGAGAATGTGTTCTTCCCGCTCAAGGAATTCGAACTGCTTGAATATCTGATGCAGCACAAGGGGCGCGTGCTCACCCGGCATCAGCTCATCGACCGCATCTGGGGCTCGGACTATGTGGGCGACACCAAAACCCTCGACGTGCATGTCAAGCGCGTGCGCGCCAAAATCGAGGAGGATCCTGCGCATCCGCAGTATCTGACCACCGTGCGCGGTTTGGGATATAAAATTGATGATTGTTCATCTTCCGTTCACTGATTTCGGCGCGGAACCCCGCTGAAATCCCATAGGCTGGTATGTGTCAAGCAATGACACAGCGGCTTCGGCCGCGAAAAACATTGATAGAGGGAAAATAAGAATCATGCGTAAGAATGCTCTCGTGCGCTCCCTTGCCGCGCTGTCCGGCATCGCCATGCTCGCCTCCGTCGCCGCCTGTGGCGACAACGTCGCCATCGACGACGGCTCGAATTCCGGTTCCTCCACCTTGTCCGGCGAATTCGCCGGCGCGGGTGCCTCCTCTCAGCAGGCCGCCGTCGACGCGTGGATCTCCGGCTTCACCTCCGCCCACCCCGGCGTGACCGTGGCCTACAATCCGACCGGATCCGGTGCCGGCGTGAGCTCCTTCCTGACCGGCGCGATCGCTTGGGCCGGCTCCGACAAGGCCCTCTCCGACGACGAGGTCGAGCAGTCCAAGGACGCGGCCTGCGCCGACGGCACCACCGCCTTCGACGTGCCCGTCTACATCTCCCCGATCGCCGTGGTGTTCAACTTGAAGGGCGTCTCCGACGAGGGCGAGCACATCAATATGGACGCCTCCACCATCGCCAAGATCTTCGACGGCAAGATCACCAAGTGGAACGATTCGGCCATCGCCGACCAGAACCCCGACCTCGACCTGCCCGACACCGCGATCACCGTGGTGCACCGCTCCGACAAGTCCGGCACCACGCAGAACTTCGTGAGCTATTTCAAGGACGTGGCTCCGAACGACTGGACCTACGACCTGTCCGAAAACTGGCCCAACGAGGTCGGCCAGGGCGCCAAGGGCACCTCCGGCGTGATCAGCACTGTCAAGCAGGCCGACGGCACCATCGGCTACGCCGACTTCTCGCAGGTGGGCGACCTCGGCACCGTGGCCGTCAAGGTGGGCGACCAGTACACCGAAATCTCCGCCGACGCCGGCTCCAAGGTGGTCGAGGATTCCGAGCTCGACGAAACCGTCACCGGTGAGAACCGCGTGGTCGTCAAGCTCAACCACAACACCGAGGCCGACGGCGCCTACCCGATCGTGCTGGTCTCCTACGACATCGCCTGCCCGGCCTACGCCGACGCCGACACCGCCGAATTCGTCAAGGAATGGCTCACCTACGTGACCTCCGACGAAGGCCAGCAGGCCGCGCAGAACGCCGCCGGCACCGCTCCGCTGCCGAGCAGTCTGAGCGAGAAGGTCGCCGCGTCCATCGAGGCCATCCAGACCAAGTAGGACCCCAAGTAGTGACCGCCATCCATCAGACGAACCCGAGCGGACGGGCATAGGCGCTGCAGGCACGGGCCGGAATCATCCCCCGTGCCTGTGGCGCGCCCGCCTCTTGGGTTACGATGGTTGCATCAGATTCGCAATGAAGGAGAACCTGTGAGTTCGCAACGCACAACGGCCGAACAGGCGGCCGGCGGCAAAACCGCGGATAAGGTGTTCAAAGGTGTGGCCTACGCCTGCGGCATCCTGATCCTCGCGGTGCTCGCCGCGGTGTTCCTGTTCCTGTTCTTCCGCGCCTGGCCGCTGATCGGCGGCGACCAACAGGCCAACAGTGAGACCATCGCCAGCTTCACCGGCGGCAAGGCCACCAACTTCTGGCAGTATGTCGGGCCGCTGCTGTTCGGCACGGTGCTCGTTTCGCTGCTGGCGCTGGTGATCGCCTTCTTCATCTCCATCGGCATCGCGCTGTTCATCTCGCATTACGCGCCGAAGAAGCTCGCCACCGCTTTGAGCTACGTGGTCGACCTGCTCGCCGCCATCCCGTCGGTGATCTACGGCCTGTGGGGCGGCCTGATTCTGGTGCCCGCCATCTACCCGTTCTGGAATTGGGTGGCCACCTATCTCGGCTGGATTCCGCTGTTCGAAGGCCCCGCCGCCAACCCCTCGCGCACCGTGGCCACCGTGGCCGTGGTGCTCGCCGTGATGATCCTGCCGATCATCACCTCGCTGTCGCGCGACATCTTCCTGCAGACCCCGCGCCTGCATGAGGAGGCGGCGCTGGCGCTGGGCGCGACCAAATGGGAGATGATCAAGCTTGCCGTGCTGCCGTTCGGCAAGTCCGGCATCGTATCCGCCTCCATGCTGGCGTTGGGCCGCGCGCTGGGCGAGACGATGGCCGTGCTGATGATTCTCTCGCCCGGACTCAACTACTCCATCAAACTGCTGCAGGCCTCGCAGAACCAGACCATCGCCGCGAACATCGCCGCGCAGTATCCCGAAGCCAATGATCTGGGCGTCTCCACGCTGATCGGAACCGGTCTGATCCTGTTCCTCATCACCTTCGTGGTCAACTTCATCGCCCGCAAGATCACCGAGAAAGCGAGTGCGTGATGAGTGCCGCTGAGAAAACCCCGATGAGCGGCGCGCCCGTCATCGACTTCGACAAATTCAAGCCCACCCGTTCCTCCGAGCAGGCGCGCAAAACCAAGGACCTCGCCATGCGGGTCATCATCGCGCTGGCCTTCGTGGTGGCGCTGGTGCCGCTGATCTCCGTGCTGTGGACCACCATCGCCAACGGCGTCAAGCGGCTCAACCTCAACTTCCTGAGCTACAACATGACCAACGTGATCGGCGGCAACCAGACGCCGTCCGGCGGCTACGGCGGCGTGCAGCACGCCATCATCGGCACGCTGGAGATCACCGCGGGCGCGATGCTCATCTCCATCCCCATCGGCCTGATGTGCGCGGTGTATCTGGTGGAGTACTCCAACCGAGGCAAGCTCGCCCAGGTGATTTCGCTGCTGGTCGACGTGATGAGCGGCATCCCTTCCATCGTGGCCGGCCTGTTCGCCTTCTCGATGTTCACGATTCTGCTCGGCCCCGGCACCATCAACGGTTTCGAGGGATCCGTGGCCCTGTCGCTGCTGATGATCCCCACCGTGGTCAAGTCCAGCGAGGAGATGCTCAAGATCGTGCCGAACGATCTGCGCGAGGCCTCCTATGCGCTGGGCGTCACCAAGCAGCGCACCATCACCAAAATCGTGTTGCGCACCGCGCTGCCGGGCATCGTCTCCGGCGCGATCCTCGCCATCGCGCGAGTGATCGGCGAAACCGCGCCGCTGCTGATGACCGCAGGCTTCATCTCCTCGACGAACTTCAACCTGTTCTCCGGGCAGATGACCACCCTGCCGGTGTACGTCTACCAGGAGTATTCGAAGCTGAACGCCAACTGTCCGGCGGGCGCCGACGCCACCTGCGTGACCACCATCCCGATGGAGCGCGCCTGGGCCGCCGCCCTCGTGCTCATCATCATCGTGCTGCTGCTCAACCTGATCGGCCGCGTCGTGGCGAAGATCTTCGCCGTCAAGTCGGAACGCTAGACCCTAGGAATCAGAAGGAACCATCATGGGACAACGTATTGACGTCATCCACGAGAACATCTACTACGGCAACTTCCTGGCCGTGGAGGACGTGAACATCAACATCGAGCCGAACAAGGTCACCGCGTTCATCGGCCCCTCCGGCTGCGGCAAGTCGACCGTGCTGCGCACGCTCGACCGCATGCACGAGATCATCCCCGGCGCGCGCGTCGAGGGCGAGGTGCTGCTCGAAGGCAAGAACCTGTACGGCAAGGACATCGACCCCGTGGCCGTGCGCCGCGACGTGGGCATGGTGTTCCAGCGTCCGAACCCGTTCCCCACCATGTCGATCCGCGAGAACGTGCTCGCCGGTGTGCGCCTGAACAACAAACGCCTCGCCAAGTCCGACGCGGATGACCTGGTCGAGTGGGCCCTGCGCGGCGCGAACCTGTGGGAAGAGGTCAAGGACCGTCTTGACAACCCTGGTATCGGTCTGTCCGGCGGCCAGCAGCAGCGTCTGTGCATCGCCCGCGCCGTGGCCGTGCACCCGCAGGTACTGCTGATGGACGAGCCCTGCTCCGCGCTCGACCCGATCTCCACGCTCGCCGTCGAGGATCTGATCAACGAGCTGAAAAGCGACTACACCATCGTGATCGTGACCCACAACATGCAGCAGGCCGCCCGCATCGCCGACTACACGGCGTTCTTCAACCTGAAGGCCGTGGGCCAGCCGGGCCATCTGGAGTATTTCGCGGACACCGTCACGATGTTCAACAACCCCCAAAACGCCGAAGCCGAACGATATATCTCTGGACGCTTCGGCTGATCCATCAGCCGAAGCGTTGCGACAGCCCAGTGGGCTGTCGCAGCCGAGCTTCAGCTCGGCAGGAACTTGAGCCCCGCCCTTGGCGGGGCTTCCTGTTTTGATCGGCTGATCCAGCCGAAGCGTTGCGACAGTCCAGTGGGCTGTCGCAATCGGGCTTCAGCTCGGCAGGAACTTGAGCCCCGCCCCATGGCGGGGGTTTCCTTGTCTGAGTCGGCTGATCCAGCCGAAACGTAGCGGCAGTCCAGTGGGCTGTCGCAATCGGGCTTCAGCTCGGCAGGAACTTGAGCCCCGCCCCATGGCGGGGCTTCCTGCTTTGGGCGGCGCAAACCATCAGCGTGGATGATTCGCCCCCAACTAGCAATTCGTCCACGTTTAGGCACCTCTCAGCGTGGACGATTCGACGGTAACAGTCAATCCATCCACGCTCAGAACAGTCAGCGTGGATGAATCGCCACCAACTATCAATCCATCCACGCTGAGAGGTGTCTAAGCGTGGATGAATCGCCGCCAACCAGCAAATCATCCACGCTGAGAGGCATCTAAGCGTGGATGAATCGCCACCAACTGGCAGATCATCCACGCTGATGCCGCATTCCGACGGCGCACAGTCGAAAAAGGACCTCGCCCAATGTGTGGACGAGGTCCTTATATCAGTAGAGCATCCCGCGGCGAATCGCCGCGTTCAGCCAAGTGTCACAGCACGGCCATCAGCACGAAGTCCAGAATGAACAGCACGGACACGGTCCAGATGATCGGATGGACGTTCTTGGCCTTGCCCTTGCAGGTCATCACGATGCAGTAGGTGATGAAACCGCCGGCGATGCCGTAGGAGATGGAGTAGGAGAACGCCATGAACACCGCGGCGAAGAACGCGGGAATCGCCTCGGTGATGTCGGCCCAGTCGACCTCCTTGAGGGAGGCGGCCATCATGCAGCCGACGATAACCAGCACGCCGGCGGTCGCGGCGGAAGGCACGGCGGAGATCAGCGGGGCGAAGAACGCCGACAGCGCGAAGCAAGCGGCCACGACCACGGAGGTCAGGCCGGTGCGGCCGCCGGCTGCGATGCCCGCGGAGGACTCCACGTAGGTGGTGGTGTTCGACGTGCCGCAGATCGCGCCGATCGAGGTGGCGACGGAATCGGCGAACAGCGCCTTGTCCATCTTGGAGGAGAAGCCGTGGCCATTCTCCAGAGCCTTCTCATCCTCGGCGGAGAAGATACCGGTACGGCGGCCGGTGCCGATGAAGGTGCCGAGCGTGTCGAAAGTGTCGGACATGGAGAACGCGAAGATCGTCACGATCACCAGCGGCAGCTTGGTCGGGTCGGAGAACAGCGCGGGGAAGCCTTCGGCGGAGAAGATCGCGCCGAACGTGGTCGGCAGCTCGCTGAAGGTCTGGGCGATGGACTGAGAGTCGGACCAGGTGGTCACGCCGAACGGAATGCCGACCACGGTGGTGATGGCGATGGCGAGCAGCATGCCGCCCTTGACCTTAAGCACGGTGAATGCGATGGCGAGCACCAGTCCGATGAGGAACACCCACAGCACAGGATTGTTGAACGTGGCCAGACCGGGGGTCGCGCCGGTAGCGGCCGTGGTCTCCTCGTCGGGGGTGAAGGTGATGAGGTCGACGTTCAGCATGCCGACGTACGCCACGAACAGGCCGATGCCGCCGCCGATGGCGTGCTGCAGCGGCTCCGGGATGGCCATGATGATCATCTTGCGGATTTTGGTGACGGTGATGAAGATGTTGATCAGGCCGCACAGGAACACCATGCACATGGTCTGCTGCCAGGTGAAGCCCAATCCGAAGCACACGGTGTAGGTGAAGAACGCGTTGAGGCCCATGCCGGCGGCCTGGGCGTACGGCACGTTGGCGAACAGGCCCATGATGAGCGTGCCGATGATGGCCGCGATGATGGTGGCGAGGAACACGCCGCCCCACGGCATGCCCGTCTGCGACAGGATCTGCGGGTTGACGACGATGATGTACGCCATGGCGAAGAACGTGGTCAGGCCGGCCAGCACTTCGGTTGACACGGTGGTCCCGTTCTCCTTGAGATGGAAGAACTTCTCCATTAATCTCTTCTTTCCTGGGTTGTGCGGGGTTTACGATCCCCGGCGAGAATTGCGACTCGCCCCGCCGGTGCCGCCAGATGCGGCATGCCGGCCAGAACACAGGCGATTATAGCGCGCGCCAGGTAAGTCGCTCCGGGGCAGGCGCGAGGCAGGCGCGAGGACGCGCGGATGCGCGGATGCGCGGATGCGCGGATGCGAACGGTCGGATACGTGTCGAGGTGGCGGATGCGATTAGCCCCGCGTGTTCCAGTCGATGGTGGTGCCGCGCCTCACCACACCGTTCGGTTGGATGAGATCGAAATGCGCGGGGGAGTCGTCTCCCTCCAAGCGGTTGAAAAGAATTGTTGTGGCGGCACGGGAAAGCTGTTCGGGCAACGTGGAAATATTGCTGACCGGACGGCGGAATGATGTGGCGGTGTCGTCCGGGCAGTGCGACACCAGTGAGACGTCGCGCCCCGCGACCAGTCCACGCTGTTCCAGCAGCCGTATGATCCATTCGGTCATACGCGGCTGCCTGACGACGATGCCAAGTCGGTCGTCGGCATGCGCCAGCAGTTGATCGCCGATGGCGGCGAGCCCCTGCCAATCTCCGGTGACACGCGGCACTATCGTAAGATCGATGCCAATCTCCTCGGCGCGGCGGCGGGCGCCATTGTAGAAATCCTCTACGAATTGAAAGCGTTGCGGACTGGGAAGCGTGGCGTCTCCGACCACGACGATATGGTGGTGTCCGGTATCAGCCAGTTCGTCGACCATCAGAGCCGCTGTGGTGGCGGTGTCGAAGTCCACCACGTCGAGTCCCATGGGATCATTAGGGCGGCCGACGAGCACCGATGGGATGCGCAATGATGCAGCGACCGGCACTCGGGCGTCATCCGGTTTGACGTCCATGAGAATGAACGCGTCGCAAATGGATTTGCCCGCCATGCGGTTCAATCCTTCCGCTCCCTCGTTCATGGTGCTGAGGATAACGTCGTAATCGTGGTTGCGGGCTTCGGTCACGACGGTGTCGATATATGGGGTGGCTTCGTTGGCGTCGGCGACTTTGTGGAGTTCCACGAATAGGGAGATGATGTTGGTTCTGCTGGTGCGAAGCGTGCGTGCTCCGGCGTTGGGCCTGTAGTTCAGCTTGCGCATGGCGTCTTCGACGCGTATGCGGGTGGATTCGGAGACGCTTTGTTTGCCGTTGATGACGAATGACACGGTGCTTTGCGAGACGCCAGCCAGTGCAGCCACGTCTTTGCTTGTGGGAGGCTTGGTGGTGGTTTGTCGTGTCATGGAGCTTCCTGTGGTGACGGCGGGTATCCCCTTAAGAATACCCGCCATGGTTGCGTTTGGGTGCCGTTGCCACTATTCCATCTTGTGGAATCGGGGAATGCGGTCAATGGGCGTATCCACTTCGACGGTGGCTGGTCCCCGAACGATTTCGCCTAGGTCAGACCGCCATATGCCGTCTGGAATGGCGATGGTGCGCGAAGTGGCGCCGCGTGCGGTCGCCGGCGCTACGATGATTTCGTTTCCCAGCATGAACTGATCGGTGATGTCCTCGAGGTCGCCATTCTGATATGACATCGGTCGGATGATGGGCTCGCCGGTGGCCGCCGCTTGCCGCGCGAGATCAACGATGGTGGGCAATAGCGATTCCCGGATGCGTAGAGCCTCTCGGACCGCATGCAAATGAACATCGTCAAGCACTCGCGACGGCGCTATGGAAAACTGCATCATTGGGGAGAGCGCGGCGATTTGGGCATAGCGGACGAAGAACTCCTGGTCGACGCCGTCGTGATTGGTCGAGTTGACCTCTCCGCCTCCAATCATGTCAGGGCAGGAGAACGCGTGCCCGATCATGCCTTGGGCCAGCATCTCGGGGATGAGCGAACCGATGCCGTACTCGTTCCATACGGGTGGTTTGTCTTGCAGTCGCTGCGCCAATGGCTGAGCGCCCATTTTCCAACAGGCACGGAACTCGTTAAACGGATAAGCGGAACCGATGTGTGCCCACTGTTCGCACATGTCGTTTGAGTTCATCGGGTGCAGGGGCCGGTCATCGGGGTGGAAATCGTACAGATCGGCACCGTCGAATTTGAATCCATCCACACCCATCGCAAGAAGAGCGTCAAGCTGTTCGTGTATCCAGTCGTGGGTATCGGGGTTGCTGAGGTCGAGCACCGCGCTCAGACCATTCCACCAACGGCGGATGGCTATGCGCCCGTTCTTGTCTTTGAGGAGCAGATTGCGTGCCTCGAGCCTGCGAAAAGTGGGGGAATCGGGGCTGACGAAAGGCACAAGCCACAACATCACGTTGAATCCCCAATCGTGGAGCGTGTCCAGCATCTGCCGAGGATTGGGGAACTTCGCCGTATCGAATGTCCAATCGCCGTAATCGGGGCTCCACATGTCGTCAATCATCAGCACGCCGGCGGGCATGCCGGCGTCCAGCATGCCTTGGGCGTAAGCGAGCACCTTCTCCTGCGTGGGGCGGTACGGCATCTCAATCCAGGTGTTGTATTGGGGCTTGGTGACCATCTCCAACGCGGGAGTGCGGTGCGAAGGCGGGAAAAACCGCAGGCATGCCTCCTTGTAGGCGTCGCGCAGCGATCCTCCGGTTTCTCCCGATATGAGCTGGCTGCCTTTGACGAGAAGGGTGCCGTCGGCAAAGGAGAATTCGAACGGATTGCGGCTCCAAACATAACGACCTTTGGTGGATACGAGCAAAGGGGAGCTTTGATTGGACGCCTCATCGAGGTCGGGGTGATGTTTCCAGGATGACAGGTCTCTGGCGAAGGGTTCCTTCCCGTACGGCATGAGCCGTCCATCCGCGACATTGCCTCCCCACCAGCGTTCGTGTTCGAGCAGGGGGATGGTCAAAGTCGTGGTTTCCGGGGTGGGCGCGTGCTTGTCGGTCATAGGTCCTCCTTTGGATGAGAGCGACGCGGCGGCATGTCAGCACATAGTAACTAATACGTATTAGTAAATCAAAAATTAATGGATTGCAAGGAGGTCTTTCTCTTTCGCGTGTCGCGTGGCTGATGTGGCTATATTGATGGCGAAATGTTGCCTTTGTTGCGTTGTTTTGATGCAACGCGCCGTGTTATTTGCATGGTTGGCATATGGGGCGCATTATGATGGCGTGCATTACTAATACGTATTAATTCAAGAAAAGGTCTGCGGCGAATGCGACTCGCATTTGTTGATGCCTGCCCCGAGGAAAGGAAGGATTCGCATGACGAACGTAAGAAAGACCTGGTCGCCGCGTTTGCTGCCGTCTCCTGCCTGCTCACGGACTATGTAACTCTACGGCGAGGTGATAGGAATGTCATTGATCATCAACGGTGTTCCTTGGTTCGACGACCAAGGCCATACGGTGAATGCCCACGGCGGATGTCTCGTCCAAGAAGGCAAGACGTATTATCTTTTCGGAGAATACAAAACCGACGATGAGAACCGGTTCGACGGATTCTCCTGTTATTCGTCGCAGGATTTGGAACACTGGACGTTCCGGCGCTTTGTGTTGCCGCGTCAGGATTCCGGGCTCATGGGACCCAGTCGTATCGGCGAACGCGTCAAAGTCATGCGATGCCCGGCTACGGGCAAGTATGTGATGTTCATGCATTCCGACAACCTGTCGTACACCGATCCTCACATCTGCGTGGCGGTTAGCGACGCCATCGACGGCGCGTACACCTTCCTAGGGCCGCTGACGTACGGAGGCGAAGCTATTCGACGCTGGGATCTGGGGGTATACCAAGACGATGATGGTTCCGGATATCTGCTGGTGCATGAAGGGGATGTCTACCTGCTGTCGGATGACTACCTGTCGATAGACCGGCAGGTGTGCGCATCGATCGCGCATGGAGGCGAGGCGCCTGCCGCGACAAGAATCGGTGATCGATACTGGATGATGTTCTCGGGGAAGACAAGTTGGGATGCCAATGAGAACTATTGTCTTTCCGCGCCGTCGATGGCTGGTCCTTGGGCATATCAGGGACTGTTCGCGCCGGACGGCTCCCAGACGTGCAATTCGCAGACCCTGTTCGTTCTGCCGCTGCATGACGCTGGCCGTGAGACGAGGATGTTCATGGGCGATCGTTGGAGTTTCCCCCACCAGCGTTCGGCCGCCTCCTATGTGTGGCTGCCGTTGAGCGCGCACGGGGAGCGGTTGGCTCTTGATGAGTACTGGAACGCTTGGAATCCGGCGACTGCCGAGCAGGTTGATGTTGAACGTATCGCCGTGGATGAGATTCCGGTGAATTTCCTTGACGACCGCCCCGGGGTATCGGCTGAGGCCCGGTTCTCCATCCGTAAGGACGGTGGCAGGGCATTGCTTATGGGGCGCGCCGATCCGTCAGGTGGATACGCGAGGGTTTCCCTTCGGCGCGGCGCGACAGGCGACGATGTGGTCGATCCGATTTGGGTCACGTTCTACTCCAAAGCCCCGGATGAGGGGTGCCGCTACGCCACCCCGTCGCTTCCCGAAGGTGAGTATTCGATCGTGGTCGAGTCGACCGGCGAAGCGTCGCAATGGGATGATAAAACCGGTCAGCTGTTCGGAGGTCGTGGCTCGAATGTGAAGGTCGAGAAGCTGCTTGTGTTGGAGCGCTAGCGCGATTTATCGGGGTTGGGCGTATCGTGGTTGAGGAAAGACGAGTGTTGATCTGCGAATAAGGAGCGTCGTCAATGAAGACCATCGAAATCGGAACGTCGGGAGTGAACGCGTCGCAGGCGGCGCTGGGCGTGATGCGCATGGATGCGCTGAACCCGGGAGCGGCGGCCGAAACGGTGCGTGCCGCGGCGGAGCGGGGCGTGAATTTCTTCGACACGGCGGATATCTACGGTTTCTCCGCCGGTGCTGCCCACGCCAGCTCGCGCGCATTCGGCCGCGCGTGGCAGGACGCCGGACTCAAGCGCGAGGACATCCTCATCCAAACCAAATTCGGCATCGTCATCGACTACGACGACCCGCAGGGCGTGCATGCGCTGCGCTACGACTTCTCGGCCGCCCATCTCGTCGAGATGCTCGACCGTGAGCTTGAGGCGTTGGGAACCGATTATGTGGACTTCGCGTTGCTGCACCGCCCCGATACGCTGATGGAGCCCGACGAGGTGGCCGAGGCCTTCGATATTCTGCAATCCAGCGGCAAGGTGCGTCATTTCGGCGTAAGCAATATGGGCCCGTGGCAGGTCGAGCTGCTGCAGGCGTCGCTGGGGCAGAAGCTGGAGGCTAACCAGCTGCAGTTCGGGCTGATGCACGCGCAGATGGTCAGCGACGAGATGATGGTCAACTCCACGGCCGAGGGGCTGGTTCCGGCGAACCATTCCGACAGTCTGCTCTCGTATTCTCGCCTGCGCAGGATGACGATCCAGGCGTGGAGTCCGTTCCAATCGGGCACCGAGTTCGGCCCGTTCGTCGGCAATCCGCATTTCGCCGAGCTTAACGCCGCGCTGGACGCCAAGGCCGCCAAGTATGGGGTGAGCGCCAACGCCATCGCCACCGCATGGGTGCTGCGTCACCCCGCGAACATTCAGGTCGTGCTCGGCTCGATGAGTCCGAATCGCCTGAACGAGATGCTCGACGGCGCCGACATCACACTCGAGCGTCAGGACTGGTGGGATCTCTACGTCGCAGCCGGCAACCTCATCCCGTAGTCTCCCGCCGCGCGCGACTCCGCTCGTGGCGGTTTTCGCCATGTATTAGGAGTGCGGTGTCGTATGCCGCCGCGAGTGAGGTGTCTTACGCGAAAGTGTCGAGTATAGTCGACACTTTTGAGGTTGCGTCGGCAAAGTGTCGGTTATACTCGACACTTTTATGGGCTGGATGAGTCCCGATTGGAGTTCGTGATTCGGGTTAGTTGTTCCATACGACGGTGCTTTCTCGGCGAGTGAGTTGATGAGGTTTGATGAGGTCAAAGTGAGCCGGTCCGTCGTCGCCATTAAGCCGGTCAAAGAGTATTGCCGCAGCTTGCTGAGACATTGTTTCCGGTCGCGTTGAGATATTGGATATTGGGCATAAATAGGAGATGGCGGCGCTATCTGCGCAGTGAGCCACTATCGATACGTCTTTGCCGGGGACGAGTCCGCGTGTTCTCATCAGTCGGAGGGTCCATTCGATGGTATGCGGCTGTCGAAGAATAATGCCCAGCCTGTCATCGGCATGTTCGAGCAGTTGGTCGGTCAATGTGAGATATTCCTGCCAATCGCCGCTGACGCGCGGCACTACGGATACGGGAATGCCGTAATGGCGGGCTTCGTCAAGAATGCCTGTATGGAAATCCCCGACGAAGCGATAGCTGCTGGCATCGGACTGCATTGGTTCGCCGGCCATGACGATATGATGGTGGCCTGTTTCTGCAAGTTCCCGAACCGCCATCCGTCCGGCTTCGTCGGTATCAAAGTCAACCACGTCTAATCCCATTGGATTTGCGGGGCGTCCGACTAGGACGGTGGGGGCCTGTGATGCTGCCGCCACGGGGATGCGTTCGTCGTTGGCGCTGATGTCAAGAAGGATGAACGCATCGCAGATGGATTTGGATATCAGCCGTTGTATGCCATCTGCGCTGGGGGATGCGGTATTGATTAACACGTCGTAGTCTCGTCGTCGTGCCTCGCTGACCACTGCATCGATATATGGCGCTGTCTCATTGGCGTCTCTGCCGGCGTGGATCATTGCGAATAAAGCAATGATCCCTGTCTTGTTGGTGCGCAGCAGCCGAGCTCCGACATTGGGCTGATAATTCAGCCTATGCATCGCGTCTTCGACGCGTCGTCGTGTCTCATCCGAGACGTTTGCTTTGCCATTGATCACGAATGAAACTGTGGTGCGGGACACTCCTGCCAGCGCTGCAACGTCTTTGCTGGTGGGTGGTTTCACTGTACGCCGTGAACTGGGCATGACACTCCTGATACGATGAGGTGATGGTATTACTAACGATACTCGCTGAAGCCTATTGCGTGTTCACTGTATCCTGTCGAACCGCGGCAGTCGGTTCAAAGGGGCGGGGGTCTCGAACGTTATAGGTCCTTCGATGATGTCGCCGTTGTCGGCATGCCATCTGCCGGTGGGTAGGGTCACGGTGCGTGTGTCGCATCCCTGAGTGGTGATGGGGGCGACGATGAGGTCGGGGCCGAGCATAAACTGATCGGTTACGTCTTCGCAATCGTAATAGTGATATGACAGTGGTCGAATGATTGGTTCGCCCGAGTCCGCCGCATGTTTTGACAGCGCGATGATATCGTCAAGATATTGCTTTCGGACGTTTAGCGCCTCTCGGACCGCAGCCAGATGCTGTTCGTCAAGCACTCGGGAAGGAGCGACGGAGAACTGCATCATAGGCGATAGGGCTGCTACCTGCGCGTACCGGACGAAAAACTCTTGGTCGATGCCGTCGCGCAGGGTATTGTTCACTTCGCCGCCTCCAATCATGTCGGGGCAAATGAATGCGTGGCCGATCATCGATTGGGCGAGCATCTCTGGAATGAGGGATCCCAAGCCTTCCGGACCCCAGGAAGCGGGTTTATCTTGCAGACGCTGTGCCAGCGGCTGACAGCCCATCTTCCAACAGGCGCGAAACTCGTTGAAGGGGTAACGTGTGCCGATTCTGGCCCATTGTTCGCACATCTCATTCGGGGTCATGGGATGTAAGGGTTGGTCGTCGGGGTGGAAATCGTATAAATCCGCGCCGTCGAATTTGAATCCGTCCACTCCGAGCTCGCATAACCTATCGAGGTTTTGGTGAATCCAATTGTGCGTTTCGGGGTTGCTGAGATCGAGCACGGCGCTTAAGCCGTTCCACCAACGTCGTATGGCGATGCGACCGTGCTTGTCTTTGAGCAGAAGATTCTGCGCCTCGAGTGAGCGAAATACTGCGGAGTCGGGACTGACAAAGGGAACAAGCCAAAGTATCACGTCGAATCCCATGTCGTGCAGCTGTTCGAGCATGGCTTCCGGATTCGGGAATGCGGATCTTTCGAAAGTCCAATCGCCATAGTCAGGACTCCATTTGTCGTCGATCATGAGGACGCCGGCCGGCATCCCGGCGTCCAGCATTGACTGCGCGTATGCGAGTGTTTTCTCTTGCGTGGGGTGGTATGGCATTTCAATCCATGTGTTGTATTGAGGTTTGGAGAACATCTGCTGCGCAGGTGTGTCTCCGCTCGGGGGAAAGTGTTTTGCGCAAGCGGCGCGATAAGCGTCTCCCAATGTTCCGTCGGTATCTTTGCAGACTATTTTTTGCCCATCAACATCAAGTTGTCCTGCCTCGAACGTGAAATGAAAAGGGGTCTCGCTCCATACATATCGCCCTCTGGTGGAAATCAGCAGAGGGGCGCTTTGATTGGAGCTTTCGTCAAGTCCGCTGTCCGTATGCCGCCAGGAAGAGAGGTCTCGGCTGAATTCATGTGCCCCAAACGGCATGTAGCGGCCATCTGACACGTTGCCTCCCCACCAGCGTTCATTAGGAAGGATTGTAAGAGAAAGTCGATTGCTGATGATTTGAGTGCTGCCGTATGTGCCCATTGCTTGCCTCCTTTGGCTGACTGCGCAATTGCGAACTGTGTTAACACGTATTAATACATGATTGCCTCGTGTTGTGCAAGCATCCCTGTGTTGAGGGTGTTGAACTATGTTGCAATGCTAAAAATGCTTAAAATAAGCCCTTTTTGGTGACAACACGCCGTGATTTGTAGCTAAGTATATGTGGTGGCATACTGAATGCAACACGGTGAACACGTGTTAACAATCAGTGAAGATTGATTTGGTGGGTAATGGGATACCCACATGGCGAAAGGAATCCGAAGTGAAGATCAGGAAGACGGCGATTGCCGCGTGCGCTGCGGCTGCGATGTTGATGCCTCTTGCCGCATGCGGAAACGATACGGCCGGTGACGCAGGCGTGACCACGATTACTTATTTCGCATGGGAGAATGAGAAGCAGGTCAAGCCGATCGTCGAGGCGTTCGAAGATGCCAATCCCGATATCCACGTGGATATCAGCACGGCTCAAGGTGAAGCCAACGATTACGCGCAGACTCTAACTACGCGAGCGGCCGGGGATCAATTGCCTGATGTGTACCACATCTCGATCGAAACCCGTAACGAGATTCTTGATGCTGGATTGGCGAAGGATCTCACGGATGAGCCGTTTGTTGAAGGTCTGCCGGAAATGTCAAAGACGCTCTACACCCGTGACGGCAAGTTGTACGGCATGTCGGTTACCGCATGGGTGGGCGGCGTTGTCTATAACAAGGATCTGCTCAAACAGGTTGGTTACGACACCGTGCCTGAGACGTTGGAGGAATTCATCGAGCTTGGTGAGAAGCTGCAGGAGGCCGGCATCACTCCATACATGGAGGATATGAGCGTCGTTTCCGGTTCCTTCCAGCCCATGCTCGGTGGATACTATGCCACTCAGGGAACTGATTCCTCGTTGTGGCCGGAGATGGATGAGGGCGGCACTTTTACGGAACAGTGGACTCCGGTTCTTGAACAGTGGGTTGAACTTGTCGAGTCCGGAACCTTGCCCCGAGAGACCGTCAGCGTTAGCGCGGATCAAATCAAGTCGAACTTTATGACGGGGCAGTTGGCTATGTACCGATCCGGTCCTTGGGATTTCGCTGATCTGGATACCACGGGCATTGACTATGGTATGGCTGCGATGCCCGCTGTGGAAGGCGGCGAGCCGTATGTCGGCGGTGGTCCGGATGCCCCTTACGTGATCAGTTCCAAAATCGACGGTGAAAAACTTGAGGCGGCTGAGAAGTTCCTCTCTTTCATCAACAGTGAGGAAGGCCTCAAGCTCAAGGAGGAATACATCAATCAGATCTCGATTTCCCCCAACTACAAGGCGGATGTGGCTCCTCAAATCGCCGATCTTTACGACGAATACATCACCAATGGTGCGTTCTACTGGGTTAACTGGGTACGTAACGGCAGTGTGATGGGACAGGAGATGGCTTCTCAATTCCAGCTGCTCGCCCAGGGGCAGGCAAGCGTTGAGGACGTGACCAGCTATCTCGATGATAAGTGGACGTCATCCAAGTGATTTTTAGCCAAAACGGGTGGCTGCGCCGGGCTATTGCCGCTGGTGGATCAGCTCGGCGTAGCCACCCGATTATAAGGAAAGGCAGGCGTTTGTCGTGACTGTGCATCGACATATTCGGCCGGGCAACGGTTCCAAGGGCGAAACACCTTGGTACAAATCCAACAGCATCGCAGAGATGCTGGCCTCGACAGGATTCCTTCTTCCGATTCTTGTTGTGTTTGTTGTACTTACTTTGGTTCCGCTCGGGCAAACGGTCTACTATTCATTCACGGATTTCAACGGTTTGCAGCCTCGCCCCAATTTTGTCGGACTATACAACTATCAGAAAGTGTTCAGCGATCCCTCTCTGCTGGTTGGCTTGGGATTCACCATTGTGTATGCCGTCTCCACAACAGTAATCACCACGCTGTTGGCCATCCCTCTGGCGGTGGCGCTGAATTCCCAGTTCTACGGACGGTCTTTTGCTCGCTCTCTGTTCTTTTTCCTTGGAGTGCCCTCGCTTATTGTGCTGGGACTCGTATGGCAATATATTCTTTCTCCGCTGAAGACGGGCGCACTCAATAGTGTGTTGGTGTCCTTGGGCTTCGATTCAGTGCCGTGGCTGTCCGATAGCAATTTGGCCCGATGCTGTGTGGTCTTTGTGGCGATTTGGGCGGGCGTCGGTTGGCATGCCACCCTATATCTCGCCTATCTGCAGGCCATTCCGAAGGATTTGTATGAGCAGGCGGCCGTCGATGGTGCCAATGGGTGGCAGCAATTCGTGCATATCACGCTTCCTCAGCTGGTCCCTGGCGTTGTGGTCAGCAGCTTCCTTCTGATTACCGGTGGTTTGAAAGTCTATGATCTGCCATACGGCATGACGAAGGGTGGACCTGGCTACGCCACGAACACCATCACTCAATCCATTATCGTGCAGGGTATTTCGCAGTCTCAGTATGGCCTTGGGTCCGCTCTTGCCGTGCTGTTCACCGTTGCCTGCCTCGTCGTCGTGCTTGCGCAACAGGCGCTTGCCGCAGTGATAGCAAGGAGATTCGCATGATGTTATCCCGTATGACCCCGTCGCAGCGCGCGAAAATAGGTAAAATCGTGCGCACTGTTCTCATCAACGGACTTGCGGTCATTATGGCCATTCCTCTGTACTATATCGTGATCAATACGTTCAAGACCACGATGGAGATGGCACAGTCGCCATTCGGTTTGCCGGAACGGTTCAGTCTGCAGCGGTACTTCGAGGTTTTCGATACGTTGCCTATTGTGCGTAGCTTCATCAATTCGCTGATCGTCACCATTGCGGCGGTGTTCTTCGAAGTGCTGATTGGTGCACTCGCCGCGTACGGCATGATTCTCAAGAATAGCCGGTTTACGGCAGGGGTGGGTGCGGTTCTTATGATCGCCTTTTGCATTCCCGTGCAAGCGACCTTGATTCCTTGGTATCGCATGGAGGCGTCGGTTGGTTTGACCAATTCCTTATTGGGACTGATCACTCTGTATTTGGTCAATTCGATTTTCTGCTACATGCTCATCATCGGGTATATGAGAAAACTACCCATGGAAATCATTGAAGCGGCGCGTATCGATGGCGCAGGTCCATTGAAAATCTTCCGTGTCATCGTGCTTCCCATGGTTACGCCGATTTTGGCGACGGTCGTCGTGTTCCAGACGCTTTCCACATGGAATGATTTCCTGTTGCCGAACATCTTCTTGACCTCCACTGACCTGCGAACTGTGATTCTGCAGGTATACAACGCGATGGGGCAATTCACCACCGACTGGCCTTCCTTTATGACCATTACGGTTATAGCGTTGGTACCTGTCGTCATCTTCTTCGTGTTCTGCCAGCGCTGGATTGTCTCCGGCTTGGTGGGCGGTGCTGTAAAGGGCTGATGTTCCAGACATCGAGCAGGAGGGAAGTCTCGTTATGCTGTTGGAATCGTTGTCGAGCGTTTTGACGAACAGCGTCGAGATCGGTGGCGTTCGCGTGCTGTCCTCTATGGATATGCGCCTTGTGCAGGCTCCCGATGGCATCGACGGGGAGCGTCTTGTCGAGCTGGTCTCCGCTTCGGAGACGTCCGCGGTCATCGCAATCGTCAGGCCATTAGGACGTATCCGAATGTTCTGGAAAGCCGGAGGCCGAGGGAATGATCCTGCGATGCCTGCGGATTGGGCCGGCCGTGTGGATCTGTCTTTGGTGAATTCCGCGCCTTTGGGATGCATGCTTGATGGCAATGACCGCAATGTGCTCTCTTTTGCTTACTCCGTTGCCGGGGACGAAATCGCCATGCGCTATGGTGTCGATGAAGAGAACGCATGGTTTGTCGTGACGATGGAGATCCCGCGTATTTCTCGAGAAAGTCGACTGCTGCTCATAGACGCCGATATGCATGTATCGGACGTATGCCCGCGGCTCGTCTCCTGGATGTCTGAAGGACTGACGGCATTCCCTATGTCCCCGCTTGCCTTGGAGCCGGTGTTCTCCACATGGTACGCCTACACGCAGCGGGTGGATGCCGCGGAGCTTGAACGACAGGCCCCGGCTCTGTCGGAGATGGGATGCGCGTCGGTGTTCATCGACGATGGCTGGCAGGAGTTTGGGCATGGAAGAGGCTATGCGGGATGTGGCGACTGGATTCCCGATACAGAGAAATTCCCTGATCTGAGCGGCACTGTCGGGCGTCTGCGCGATCAGGGAATAGGTACGGTCCTATGGTTTGCCCCATTGTTGTTGGGGAGAAAATCGCGGGTGTTTGAACGCTTGGAGCCATACGCGCCTTACTATCGAGGTGATTTTGGCGCGGACTGCTATACGCTTGATCCGCGTCGCCGGGCGGTGCGGGAGTATATCGCCCAGACCTGCGCGCGGCTGATGAATGATTACGGTATCGACGGACTGAAGATCGACTTCTTAGAGCAGGCGGTGGTTTACCAGGGGCAGCCAATCGAGTCTCCTGAAGACGGCGACTGCGAGGATGTGGGGCAGGCGATGTGCCTGTTGCTCGATGAGATACGCGATGCCATGCTGGGAGCGACGCCCGAGCGTGTTCCTCTGGTGGAATTCCGGCAGCCGTATTCCGGTCCGGCGATTGCACCCTACGGTAACATCATCCGCGCTTGCGATTGCGCCGCGGACGCGATTGCCAATCGCGTCCGTATCCTTGACGAACGTCTGATTTGCGGCAATCGGGTGGTTCATAGCGATATGCTGCTCTGGGATGCCGGCGCCGACATGCGCGCATGCGCCGAGCAACTGTTCTCTGCGTTCTTCTCAGTACCGCAGCTTTCCGTACCGCCCAGTCGTATGGCGGAGAACCAACGCAAGGTTTGTGATTTTCTGCTGCGCTTATGGCGCAAACATCGTCGGACGTTGTTATGTGGTCAATTGGATCCGGTGGGAGTCTCCGCGGGATACCCAATGGTTCATGCGTACGAAAATGGCAGTCAGGTTACTGCCGTGTACGAGCGCAATATGATCGTCGATGTGGATATCTCGTCCGTTGACGAACTCGTAGTGCTCAATGGCAGTTATGACAGTGTCGTGACTGTGCGTGTGGTCGGAGGCCAGGCGTTTGCGGCGGGAACCGCGCGCGATTGTACGGGGGTGGAACGTCTGGTTTGGAATCGTGAACCGTTGAAAGGACTGATGGAAATCCCCGTTCCGTCATTTGGTGTGCTCGAACTGACGATTCGTTCATGCTGAGAGCGGGGTGCACAGGGCATGGAAGCAGGCGTACATGTCTAAGGCGGCGGCGAGCTTCGCGATTTGCGGTGACCGGATGCCAGCGGTCAGCCGCGTTTTGAACCCTGCCTGCTGATGCCGCCTTTGTGGCCGGTGGCTTTGAACGGCATCGCGCCTTTGCCTAGCGATTTGTTGCCGCCCTTGCCTTTGATTCCCTGCGCTCGCAGATTGACGGCAAAAGGATTGCGTGATTGACGTTCCTTATGCGGCCATGTTCGAGTGCCGTCACTTTGGGTGGCTTTTTTGGGCGGGTTCTGCGGGTCGTCTGGCGTTCGGTGGAGTGTCGGTTCTGTGGTTTGGCTCATGCCAGGCTTCCTGTTGCGGTGACGGGGACGGTTGTTTGCTCGGTGGTGCGCTGTTTTACTTCTTCGATGGCGTTGTGGACCGCCTCCATGTCGATGTCTTTGGGGAGGAAGTACAACTGCGCTCCCAAGGCGTCGGCCACGCGCATGATGGTGTCGAACGAAGGCTTGGAATCGGGGCGCAGCGCCTTGTACAGTGATTCGCGGCCCAGTCCGGACGCCCGGGCGATGCCTGTCATTCCACGGGCGCGCGCGACCACACCGAGCATGTCCTGCAGCGAGGCCGGGTCCCGCTCTTCAAGTGCTGCGTTGAGATATCCGATGGCATCCTCGTCGGATTGAATGTCATCTTCGATATGCCAAGTGGAAAACGTGGTGTCCGTCATCGTTCCCTCCGTCTCTGCGCTAGAAGTTGCCTGGCTGTGAAGATATCTCGGCTTTGGCTGCCTTTGTCCCCTCCGGCGAGCAGGAGGAGCAATTCGTCTTCCTCGAGTGCCGCGTAGACCCGGTAGCCGGGGCCGAAGCCGAATCGGAATTCGATGATGCCGTCGAAAATCTTCCAATCTCCCAGAAGCCGTCCTTCGCGTTCCATGCGGCGCAGCGAAGAGCCGATCCTTTTCTTTGCGCGGGCATCCTCGAGTCTCCTCCACCACTTGTCGTAGTGGCTCGACTGTTTAATCGTCCACTTCAGAGTGTATCCGATTGGATACGGAAAGTCAATTGGCATAACAGCCTCCCGTCTCGCATGTGATAGTTCGATGGTGAGCGTAAGAAGGCGGCGATGTCCAGCCGAACGGACTTGTGTGGTTCGAGCCTTCGAGTTATCCACAAAGGTGATGTGCCGCCGGTGCGGTCGGCGCTGTCACCAAGCGCGACACGCCCGGATTGGGTGCGGGTCCGCGCGGGTGGGTATAGTTATCGACTTGTAAACCACAGACCGTTGGTTGGAGTGTGCAAGCATTCCCGAAGTTTGGTTCGCCAAGCCAGCGCAGGTTGAGAGATATAAGCCCGTCAAGGGTGCGCAAGTCCGCTTGCGAGATTATGTTGCTCTGCCTGTGCGCAGGGCTTTTTTATTGCCCGGCGAGACGAATCCTTCTTCAAGTCAACGGCCGACTTAGGAAGGAACGCCATGAAGAGGCCCGAAAAGGAAGTGGTGGTCGCCCAGCTTACGGAGCAGTTCCGTAACGCTGACGCCGTCTACCTGACCGAGTACCGCGGGCTTACCGTTCCGCAGATCTCCGATCTGCGCGAGAAGCTAGGCCGCGATACTTCCTACACTGTGGCTAAGAACACGCTGGCACGCATCGCCGCCAAGGAAGCGGGCATCGAAGGTCTCGACGAGATCCTCTCCGGCCCGACCGCCGTCACTTTCGTGAAGGGCGACTTCATCGAGGTTGCGAAGATCCTGCGTGACTTTGCCAAGGAGAACAAGGCTCTGGTTGTCAAGGGTGCCGCCGCTGACGGCATCGTGTACAACGCCGAAGCCGCTCAGAAGCTGGCGGACCTCAAGTCCCGCCCGCAGCTGCTCGCCGAGTTCGCCGGCGACGTCAAGGCTACGATGGCCAAGGCCGCGTACCTGTTCAACGCTCTGCCGACCAAGGCCGTGCGTACGATCGACGCCCTGCGCGAGAAGCAGGAGAAGGCTGCCTGATTCACCTGCGGCTCGCCGCATGAATCATGAAGCTTCATAACTAAAAACAAACAAGGTTTATTCGGTTGCGGAATCCACTTCATCCGCGACCAAGATGGAAAGGAAGCCATTATGGCTAAGTACACCAACGAAGAGCTGCTGGAAGCCTTTGGTGAGATGACCCTCGTCGAGCTCTCCGAGTTCGTCAAGGCCTTCGAGGAGAAGTTCGACGTCGAGGCTGCCGCTCCGGCCGCCGTCGCCGTTGCCGCCGCTCCGGCTGCCGCCGCCGCTGAGGAAGAGAAGGATGAGTTCGACGTCATCCTCGCCGCCGTCGGCGACAAGAAGATCCAGGTGATCAAGGCCGTGCGCGGCATCACCAACCTCGGCCTGGCTGAGGCCAAGGCTCTCGTGGACGGCGCTCCGAAGCCGGTCCTGGAGAAGGCCAAGAAGGAAGACGCCGAGAAGGCCAAGGCTCAGCTGGAAGAGGCTGGCGCCACCGTCGAGCTCAAGTAATACGTGCGGGTGTGAAACCCGCCTATTGCAACGCTTGGGAGAACCCCGCAGTTCCTTGTGGACTGCGGGGTTCTCCGCATAGACGGCCGCAACGAGCCGCATGGCCGAGATGCGCAAATAGGCGGAAGTTGTCAATCCTTGAGGGTAATCCGAGAATTCTCAAGGAAGCATGACACAATGGCTCGTAGTGTGTTTTTTGCAGGAAAGGAAGGCTGCGCGGTGCAGTGGACGGTGAGAATCAATGGGATCGACCATGTCAGCGTCAAACCGGGCGAGCGTGTGGAGATCGGCCGTAAACCGTTGCGTCCGTTGGTGGATGACGGCAACACGCGTATCGATGTGGTCGACGGCACCAAGTCGATGTCGAAAAGGCATGCGGTGTTCGAGGTGCAGCAGTCCGGTGGCGCGAGCATCTGCGACTTGGGGTCGACCAACGGCACCTATGTGGTGCGTGATAACGGCGACCTGTTGCGACTGCCCGCGGGCGTCGATTTTCTGCTGCCCACGTCGCCGATGCGCATGCAGTTCGGTGACGTGCCGGTGGATCTGATCCGCGTCGACCAGCAGGTTGAGGATGAACCCGAGGAGACTCCCGTGCCCGACCTGTTCGGCTTCGCGGTCGAGCCCGCCAAGCAGGAGCCGGATGCAGCCGACATGTCGGTGGACGATATTCTCGACCTGCGGGCCGGTGAACCCACCAGCATGTTCAATGCCGCCAGCGTGAAGCGCAAGGTGAGCGAACTCGATCTGTCCAATCCGCTGACCCAGCTTAACCGCGAGCCCGAGCAGCCCCGCGATCTGTTCGCCGACGCGGTGGCCACCGCGGCCGAAGACACCATGGCCGCGCCGCAGCTGGTGCCGCTTTCCGTTGAGGATGTCGCCGCGCAGCCGAATCCGGTGGATCCCTTCGAGCCGGCGGCCGTTGTTGAGACGCCGACCGATGCCGCTGCGTTTGATGTACCGGCCGATGCCGGCCAGCCGGCTGCCGAACCGCAGGACGCCGACGTTCCCACCGACGTCGAGAACGCGCAGTCCGCCGAGATGCCCGCGTTCGCCGAGCTGGCCGAGTCCGTCGAGCCCGTCGAGCAGGCCGCGCCCGCCGGCCAGAGCGAACCGGACGATTGGTTCGCGCCGGCCGAGGCGACGCCTTCCGATTCGCATGCGGTCGAGACGCAGTTCATGGCCGAGCAGCCGGAGGCTCAGGTGACCGAGGCACCGGTCGCTCAGATGGGCGAGCCGCAAGCGAACGATTCGCAGCAGATTGTGTTCACTCCTATGGAGACGTCGCCCGCGATCGAGCAGGCGGCTCCTGCCACCACGGCCGCCGCAGGCGCCCAGCTCGCGTTCGCCGCGATGGAATCCGGCACCGACGTGGAGACGGGCGGCTATACCCCCGCCTTCGAGCCCGGTTCCGTGTTCGACCGCGTGTCCAAGGGAGAGTTCAACGCCCAGGAGCAGGTGGTGCAGGTCGATGGACTGACCTCCGATGACGCGCGTCGCACCGAGGACTTCGCCATGCAGTTCGAAATGGCGCGCCACCCCGAACTCTTGCCGTTCCTCGCGATGAACCCCTCGCTGTACGACGACCTCTATGCGTGGCTGTCCGCGCAGGGCAACAGCGACATCGATGAGGCGCTCGCCCGCAACCAGGGATATCAGGACTACCGTGAGGCAGTTGGAAAGTGAGCCATAGCATGAGCGAAAACACCAATAGCCGTCTCAACACGATTCGTCAGTGGCGCGAGCAGTATCGCGCGGCGCTGCCGCCGTCGCCTCTGGAAGACATCAAACAGCTGGCCGCGCAGCTCGATCTGACGCATGCCCACCCCTCGGGCATCGCCCAACTCTTCGCCAGCGGCCACGCGAATCTCGCCGCGCTGTTCCGCGACAGCGGCATGCTCAAAGCGTCCGGCCGCCATATCTCGCGCGTGATCGACGACCGCAACGCCAAACAGCGCGTCAGCGGCGTGGCCGAACTCTCGCTGGCCGTCGGCGTCGCCACCTGGCATGGCAACGCCCTGCCGGTGCTGCTGTATCCGGTGGACGTCGCGCTGCCGCAGGTGGGCGAGTCGGAAGGCAACACCACGATCCGTTTCACCGGGCATGTGGCGCTGAACGATGTGTTCGTCTCCGTGATGCACAGCCAGGGCGTCATGCTGGACGAGGCCGCGCTGTTCGACGGCGCGAACTACGAAAGCGGCACGCCGGAGACCTCCGCCATGTTCGCGAAGATCGCCGCCGAGGCGGAGTCGAGGATCGCCGACTTCACCATCGAACGACGCATCGTGCTCGGCTGCTTTATGGAACCCTCCGCATTGACGCTTAGCGAAAGCCAGCGTCTGATCGACCAGCTTGAGGATGGTCCGACCGGCAACGTGCTGCTGGACGCGCTGGCGGGCAACGAGGCCGCGACGGCCACGCTCACCGACACCGACCTGCCGCAGTTCAGCCCCTTCGACGCCGACCCCCACGGCGAGTACGAGGTCGGTGATGTGGACAATGCCGTGCGCTACGCCGCCAATGTCGCCGCTTCCGGACGTAGCATCGTCGTCGACGGCGAAGTGGCCAAAGACACGGCGGAACAGGCGGTCGCCATCGCCACGCGCTGCGTGATGAGCGGACGCTCCGTGCTGTATGTGCCCGGCGTGGCCGAGCAGAAGCGCCGTTTCTCGCAGGCCATGAACGCCAACGAACTCGGCGGACTGATGCTTGACGTGGCCGACGAGGGGATGAACGCCTCCATCGACCGCCAGCTCATCACCGCGGTCGGCTTCCAGCCCGGCGTCGCCACCCAGCGCTTCGACCAGCTGGCCGACGAACTGGTCGGCGTGCGCTCGCGCCTGACCCGCTATCTCGGCGACCTGCACGGCCTCAACGAGGAATGGGGCGTCTCCGCCTATCAGACCATCCAGAATCTGGCCCGCATCGCGGTGCTGCCCACGCATCCCGCCACGCGCGTGCGTCTGAGCAAGGAAAGCGCGCAAAGCATCGGCGGACAGATGGACGAGTGGATCGGCAAGCTCGAACGCGCCGGAGAACTCGGCGAATTCGTGATCGGCCCCGACGACACCGCATGGTTCGGCGCGTCCATCACCACCGAAGACGAGGCCGTCGCCGTCTATCAGCGGGTGTCCGACCTGCTGGGCAAGCTGCTGCCCGCCACGCGCGAGCAGGTGACCCGAACCGTGGAGACCTGCGGATTCCCCGTGCCTCCCACCGCCCGTGAGTGGGGGCGTCAGGTTACGGTGCTGAAGAATCTGCGTCGTGTGCTTGACGTGTTCCAGCCGGAGATCTTCGAACGCGATATCGACGCGATGATCGAGGCCAGCAAGCCCAAGGCGCAGCGCAAGGCCGAAGGCACGTCGATGGGCTTCTGGGAGCGCAGGCGGCATGTCAAGGAGGCCCGTGGTCTGCTGCGCGCCGGCGCGCAGGTCGAGAACCTGCACGAGGCGCTGAAAGTGGTGTCCAAGCAGGCCGACCAGTGGCGCCAGTTCGTGCCGCATGGCGGCTGGCCCGTGCTGCCGAGCAAACTGGACGAGATCATCGCCACGCAGGAGGCGGTGTCGCAGCATATGACCGCGTTGGACGCGGTGCTCGCCACCACCCCGCAGGGCGGTAACTTCGAAACCTCGGACTTCAACGATGCCGAGCAGCGACTGACCATGCTGTTCGACGACCATATCGCGCTGGACACCCTGCCGGAGCGTTGCCGCCTCGAGCAGGAGTTCACCGCCTCGGGCCTTGGCGAATTCGTCGAGGATCTGCGCGCGCGCCGTGTGGACAGCGAGGCCGTGCGCGGCGAACTGCAGCTGGCGTGGTGGACCACGGTGTTCGAGGATATCGTGCGCTCATCCGCCATCATCTCCAACCAGGACGGTTCCGCCCTGCAGACCGCCTCCGATCGTTTCGCCCAGGTGGACGTCGAGCATGTGCGTTCGGTCGGCCCCATGGTGGCGCAGGAGTCGATGCGTCGCCTGTGCGATATGCTGTTCTCCCGCACGCAGGAGGCGAACCAGCTGCATACGGTGCTCGCCGGCCGCGCCAACGTGCCGATCAGCCGTATCCGCCGCGACCATCCCGAGATCCTCGCCGCCGCCAAGCCGGTGCTGATGGCCACTCCGGGCACGCTGGCCGCGCTCACCGATCCTTCGGAGCTCGCCGATGTGGCGATTCTCGACGCGTGCGCGCATATTCCTGCCGTGCAGATGCTTTCCATCGTGTGCCGCACCCGTCAGATCGTCGTGCTCGCGCATGGCGCCACGGTGACCTGCTCCAGCCTGAAGCTGCTGATGGATATGCTGCCGCATGTTGACGTGAGCTCCCGTCCGACGCGCCGCGACCCGCGTTTGAGCGCCTTCCTCGAATCCGAAGGCTATGGCGTGGTGCGTCATGACACCGCCGCCGAAGCCATGCGCGGCCATGTGCGGCTGCATGCGCTCGATGCGACGGGCGTGCCGGTGATGATGACTGGTCTGGTGGAATCCAGCCAGCGCGAGATCGACGAGGTGGTGCGCATCATCACCGAACGAGCCGCGAGCTTCACCATCGTGCCTGCCGGCTACATGCTGTCCGTCGTGACGCTTACCGAGGTGTTCCGCACACGTCTGGGCTCCGAGCTCAAATCGCTGGCCGCGAAGAACAAGTCGATGGGACGATTCCTGCGTCATGTGCGTCTGGTCTCCCTGCGTGAGGTGGCCGGTTCGCACGCCACCGACGTGATTGTGTCGCTGTGCTACGCGAAAACCTCGCATGGCCGTCTGCTGCAACAGTTCGGCGTGCTGGAGGATGAGGGCGGCCGCGGCATGCTGCTGGACGCGTTGGCTTTGGCCGACCGTCATCTCGACATCGTCAGCGCGTTCACCGCCGATGATCTCGACGATGAGCGTCTGCACCAGCCCGGCCCCAAGCTGCTCAAGTCCATGCTGGCATGGGCCCAGCAGCTCGATGATCAGCAGATGCGCCCTGCCGCGCAGGATTCCGGTGACAACGTGCTGTTCGCCGATCTGGCCGACCGCATCCGCGCCCGTGGCCTCGAAGCCACGGTGGGATACGGCTTCGAACGCGGCACGACGATTCCGCTGGTTGTCGGCCTTCAGGGCAAGCCCTACGCGTTGGCCGTGCTGACCGACGACGCGGGATTCATGGGCATCCAATCCACCAGGGAACGCCATCGTCTGCTGCTGCAGAACCTGAACACGCTTGGATGGAACGTGATGGTCGTGTGGAGCGTGGCCGCGTTCGTCAACCCCGACAAGGAGGTCGACCGCATCGTGGCGCGCATCGCCGAAATCTATCGGGAGGTCAAGTAGCCATGGCCGAACAGCGCGAGCCGTATTCGGCCGAACGTCGGACCCCGCGCAAGCATAAGCGCGTGGTCCGGCAGGGCACCGAACTGTTCGACGCGGACGGCGTCAAACTCGAACCGGGCGATATGCTCACCGACCGGCAGCGCTCCGCCGATGACGACAAGCGCATCCTCGGCGAGCTGCCACCGCATTGGGCGGTGTTCAACGGCAAGCGCTGACGGTCCTACTGTGTGACGACTCTGACGCGTAACTGCCACGATGGCTCCGGCCTCCTGCGAAGCCATCACCCGCAGCGCGTCGCGTGGCGGCATGGCGAACGGCACCACCCGTCCCGTGGCATCCGAGGATTCGTCGGCATGGGGACTTCCCATCGCCATGGCGGATTTCGCCAACACGCACGCGCCCTCCCAAAGGCCGTTCTCCTCACCGGATTCGCCTCCGGCTTCCGAATCGTCAGACGATTCGCTAATCGAGCCAGTCGCCGAGTTGTTCCTGTTACTCGAGTCGTTCCTCGCACTCGTGTCGATTCCGTCACTTACGCCAATTCCGTCATTTACATCGTTCCCGTCACTCGTGCTTGTGTCGCTTGTGTTTGCGCCACTTGCGTCGCAACCCGTGGCGGACACCAACGTAACCGTGTCTCCGGCGATAAGTCGCTCCGTATCACTGGACAGACGCACCTCAATCACCGTATGTCCAGTCGGCGTGACCGGGGAATCCCGTGCCATATGCGTGGTGAAGGGCTGGCCGGCATCGATGTCGATCTGAGCCACACGTCCCACCACCGACGCGGTGGAGTCGACCAACAGGCGGCTGGTCGCCGATACTGGCATATCCGCCCACTCCACATCCGTTTCGGTGATCGTCTCACCGCGCTCAATCGCCGTGCGCGCCACCACCACCGGTATGGTCGCCACCGTGGAGAGGATCGCGGAGATCACGGCGTATACGGCCATCGCGGCGCAGCATGCCGCAAGCCACCGTCGCAGCCGTGCCATCACGCGCCGGTGGGCCAAGGAACCCCGCTGGGGGATTCTCATACGAAAAAAGGTCAGCATGCTCGCATGATGACCTAGAGAAGAATGCATACGCAAGCCGGAACGGGTTATGTGGTTCCAGCCTTAGAGTTATCCACCGAAAAAACTCGAGGCGACTACAACAACCGCGCCATTGTGCGGTTCGGGTTATGCTGTGCGGCTTGGCTTACTTCGTGGAACCGCCGGACGCGCCGTCCGTGCGGTAGAAGCCGCTGCCCTTGAACGTGACCGGAACGGCGGAGAAGACCTTGCGCACCTGCGCCTCATGGCATTCGGGGCATACGGTGATCGGGTCGTCGTCGAACGACTGGTGTTCGGTGAAGTCATAGCCGCAGTTCTTGCAGCGATAATGATACGTGGGCATGGAATCCTCCGCTACGACGTCTGTTTCAAGTGTTGCAACCGTTCATATCCTAGTCATGGGGCTGACAGCCGGCATCGCGCCGGGCGAACGGAACAACGCCGTCCACGCTTATCACCCCATCAACCGGCACGTCATGGGCCTCGTGGGGGAGCGGGCCGTCGACGACCTCCCACGGCCACACCACGGCGAATACCGGCGCATCGGCGCGACGATGCGCCAGCGCGCGATCGTACCATCCGCCGCCGCGGCCCAAACGCACGCCCTGACGGTCCACCGCCAAGGCGGGCACCACAATCAGATCGGCCTGAGCCAACGCCTCGGGCGGCAATACCTCGCCATCCGGCTCTTGCGGGCGGCGGGGATTGTGCGGCCGGGGGCGTGATTCGGACGTCTCAGACGATACGGACACCTCAGATGATACGGACACCTCAGACGATACGGGCGTCCCGTCGGCCATGGCGGCGTCGCCAGCAGGCCGAGCGAGAGGCGTGCCGTCGTCGGACACCTCCCGCAGCCGCCCGATCGCAGGCAAAACGCTCCATCCGATTTGCAACCCCGAGCCCAGACGCGGCACCAGCACGCGCACGCCCGCGTCAAGCCAAGCCCGCAATGTGGGGTCCAGCGGAATCTCGCTGCCCATCGACACATACGCCGCCACCGTCGCCGCGGCCGGCAGCTCGCCGATCCGGGCAGCCAGCGCGGCACCCGCATGCTCGCGCTCCTCGATGGGCACGGCCTTGCGCCGGGCGAGAACGGCTTTGCGCAACGCCGATTTACTCCGCAGATCTTCCATACCGGCCGTTCTACCACGCCGGTCGGTCTTTGCTCCGCGCGACTTGTCTGCGCTGATGACACAATGGGGGCGTGTCCGTTTTTCAAAGCCTTCGTGAGGCGTTCGCGCCCTCCTCACCCAACGCCATCCGCATGCCGTACCAGTTGCATGCGCCGGCGGGCGGCGTGCCGATTATGCTGCGACCGCTGACGGCGGACGATGCCGACGAGTGGAACGATGTGCGCTGGGCCAACGACGACTGGCTCAAGCCTTGGGAATCCGGCGACCCTATGCACGGACCCGGCCTGACCTACAACCAGTGGATGCAGCGCCTGCGCCGCAACGAACAGCAGGGCACTGGCGCGGTGTTCGCGATCGAATACCAGACCCGCATCGTCGGGCAGATCTCTCTGGGCGCCATCTGCTATGGGGCGATGCGCACCGGCGTGATCGGCTATTGGGTCGACCAGCGGCATGCGGGGCGGGGTATCGCGCCCATGGCCGTCGCCCTGCTGGCGGATTGGGCACTCACCGACTTCACCGGCCCCGCGCTGCATCGCGTGGAGATCGCGCTTCTGCCCGAAAACGAACGCTCCCGTCGTGTGGCGCGGAAACTAGGCGCGCGTTTCGAAGGCGTGCGCGAGCGGTATATGTATGTCAACGGCCGATGGCGGGACCACGAGACCTACGCGCTGCTGGCGGAGGACGCCGGCGAGGACGGCTTCGCCGCCCGTCTTGCCCAGCGGGGAACGAACGAGTCCTTATAGGGGTCATCGATCCGCGAAAGCACCCTTATAGGGGTCGGCCGTACCTTTGGCGTGGTGCTTTCGGGTCGACACGCCCAGAAATTATTCACACAGATGGTCAAGGCATCTCCTATTCTTGGAGCTTATGGGTTATGAGTCGCTGAGTACGGTTGTCGTGCTGGTGATCGTCGTGATCCTCATCGCCGTATGGCTGCCCACCCGGACGGTCAACGGCATGAAGCGCGTGGCAGAACATCGGCAGGACCGATTTTCCCCCTCCCTGCATCTGGTTGATGCCGAGAGCGGGACTCGGTTCACGGATGCGCCACCTCAATGGGCGAAAGGGACGACCGTGCAGACAGAAACATCGCAGGTCAGGCTGAACGACGAGCATATTGCCCGCGTGCGCGGGTTGCGTCGTGCGGCCGCGCGGCGTCGTCGTATCGTGGTGCTGACGTTGGCCGCCGCGACCGTGCTGGTGCTGGTGTTGGCGATCGCGCTGCGCTTCAGCCCGCTGTTCGCGCTGATTCCGGCGGCGTTGTTCGTCGGCGCGTTGGTGTTGGGCATCAACGCGGCGAAGCAGGCCCGCGAGTGGGAGAACAAGGTGCGTCTTGCCAAGCGCTCGCAGGCGAGGGCCGGCCAGGCCGTCAAAGCCCCGGCTCAGCCGGTGGCTGGCGACGAGCTCGCCGATGAGGTGGTGGTCGCTAGCGGTGAGACCGCCACCGATGTGATGGAACAGCGTGAGATTCGCCGCGTGCTGCGTCAGGCGCAGATCGCCAAAGCGCAGGCGATGGCGTTGCGTGAGGCCGCCGATTCCGCCGAGGCTTCCGAATCCGTCTCGTCCGATGCCGATAATCAGTCCTTCGATGCCGCGAACGAACCGCAGGCTTCGGTCGTCGAATCCGCAGTATCCGTCGATTCCGTTGAATCCGTCGAATCCATGGCGCAGGAGAACGAGCAGGACGACCACACCGCCCAGCTTGACCAGATCCGTCCCTCGAAGGCTCTGGACGCGTTCGAAATGGCCGTATCCCAGGATCTCATCTCCTTCTCGCTGGGCTCGCCGCGCAATACCCTCGAAGAGGGCACCGCAGAGCCGCAGAGTCTGGAGATCAAGTCGATGCGTCAGGTCGCCAAGGCCGAGCCGGTGGGCGAGGAGACGGGCGAGCTGATCTCCGAGCAGGCCCGCAAGGTCGCCGAGCAGGATGCCGCCGCGTTCCACGCGCGTGAGGAGCATACGGATATCGATCCGCCGGCCGCCACGTCGGATTCGCTGGGTGTGGGGCTCGAATCCATTCTTTCCCGCCGCGTCGCCTGATCTGGCATCTCCTAAGCCAGCGTCGCCTGACCTAGCGTCATCTGAGCTAGAGTCGCCCGACTTGATATCGCCTGATTCAGCATCTCACCGTTTCCCGTCTTGCGAAGCGTGCTTTTTTCTCTCTCAGCGTTAGCACTCAAGTTGGCAGAGTGCTAAAAACCGCGCTACGATGTTCCCTAGTGCAAGGACGACGCAAGTGATCGTCAGCCTCTTGGGTCTGGTCCTGGCGCGGTAACTATCGGTATCGAACAATAAGAGGTGACCCACAGTGGCGATCAAGCTCACACCGTTGGAAGACAAGATCATCGTCAAGCAGGCTGAGGCCGAGACCCAGACCGCTTCCGGCCTGTACATTCCGGACAACGCCAAGGAGAAGCCGCAGCAGGGCGAAGTCCTGGCCGTCGGCCCGGGCCGTCGCGACGACAAGGGCGAGCGCATCCCGATGGACGTCAAGGTCGGCGACAAGGTGCTGTACTCCAAGTACGGCGGCACCGAAGTGCACCACGAGGGCGAGGACTACCTGATCATCGCCTCCCGCGACGTGCTCGCCATCCTCGGCTGAGCGCCAATTCTGCGCGAATAGCGCGAATAGCGAGACATCACGAACCCCGCTTCCCGCCTCGGCAGGAGCGGGGTTCTGC
This sequence comes from Bifidobacterium sp. LH_558, assembly GCF_056356295.1. NCBI lineage: Bacteria > Bacillati > Actinomycetota > Actinomycetes > Bifidobacteriales > Bifidobacteriaceae > Bifidobacterium > Bifidobacterium sp. LH_558. The sequence goes on from NZ_JBKETZ010000006.1 coordinate 48,304, forward strand.
TATGCGCGGCGGGTATGGAAGCTCCTCCAATCCAGGTATTGGAACGGCGGGAGTCCTGCGCGTACACTGGTGGGCGAGGGGAAGCGGGGTCACCTGAAACGAGGTCGTGATGACATCCACTCCAGAAACCGCCGTGTTGGGCAGTCTTACCGAGGCGCTGGCCTCCGTGCTGTCATGCTCGCGTGAGGTGATCGAACTCGCCGTATGCACCATGGTCGCGGGCGGGCATCTGCTGCTTGAGGACGTGCCCGGCGTGGGCAAAACCACACTGGCCCGGGCGATGGCGCGCGGTGTGGGCGGCACGTCGAAACGCATCCAGTTCACGCCCGACATGCTGCCCGGCGACCTGACCGGCGTAAGCGTCTACCAGCAGACCACCGGACGATTCGAATTCCATCCGGGCCCGCTGTTCGCCAACATCGTCATCGCCGACGAAATCAACCGCGCGAACCCCAAAACCCAGTCCGCCATGCTGGAGGCCATGGCCGAGGGGCAGGTCAGTGTGGACGGCGGCACCTACCCGCTGCCGGACCCCTATATGGTGATCGCCACACAGAATCCCATCGAATTGGAGGGCACGTACGCGCTGCCCGAGGCGCAGCTCGACCGATTCATGACCTGCGCGAGTTTCGGATACCCCACCGCGGCGGCGGAATCCGCCATGGTGGCCAACGACCATACGGATTCCCCTCTGGCCCATCTGGAACAGGTGTGCTCCGCCGAACATATCGCACGGTTGCGCGCGCAGGTCGGACGGGTGCGTATCGCGCAGCCGATCGCGGACTATATCGTCGCGCTGGTGGCCGCCACGCGCCATTGGGAATCCGTGCGCTACGGCGCCTCCCCGCGAGGCAGTCTGGCTTTGGGCGCCATGGCGCGCGCCCGCGCGATGATGCTCGGGCGCGAATTCGTGCTCGCCGATGACGTGCAGGCGGTGGCCGCGCCCGTGCTGGCGCACCGTCTGGTGTTGGACCATGGCGGATACGGCACGAGCGTGATGGAGCGGTCGCGCGCGTTGATCGCCGATATTGTCGCCGCGACGGCCGCGCCCCGGGTTGCCAACGCGTAACCGATGCGTCCACAGGTCGGCGGGATCGATATGGCGAACAGCGTGAGAGGAAGTCGGCGAGACGGCGGCCGGAAGCGTGCGCGACGGTCGTGGCCGTGGCGTGTGAATCGGGTGTTGCGCTCACGTGGGCATACTCGCGGCTGGCATGCCCGTGGCATGGCACGCCCCACATTCGCTGGGGTGCTGGTGCTGCTGTTCGACGAGCTGGTCTGCTATGGCGGCCTGCTGCTGGATGACCGCACCCTGATGGGTATGTTCGTGGCCGTTGCGCTCGCTGTAGTGGCCTCGATGGCCATGGCTGTGGCCCAGTTCGTCATCGTGCCCTTGCTCCACGCCGGCGATGCGTCCGTGCGTGCGCCGCGCCGGTTCTCCCGATTGGCTCGACTGCTTGCGCCGCGGGATATGGTCGTGCGCGACCAATACGAGCAGTGCGATGCGGATGGCGTTCCGGTCGGCCGATTCGTGGGCTCGCTGCCACGTAGGCGCGGACTGTATCGGCTGGTCTCCACATCGCTCGCCTGGCGCGATCCTTTCGGTCTGATCGCCATGCGCCGCGTGGTGCGCGGGCAGGCGCGAATCGCCGTTCTGCATGACGTGGCTGCCGAGGATGACGCGCGTCGGCTGGCGGCGAATCTGCGGATGCAGGGGCTCAACAGCGACGAAACCGCGGGAAGCGTGCGCGGCTATGCGCCCGGCGATCCTCCCAAAACCATCTCATGGCGGCACAGCGCGCATCGTGGCACGCTGATGACGCGCGAAACCGAACGCGAATCACGCGTCAATACCGTAATCGTCGTGGACACAGCCTGCCCGTCGCACACACTTGACGCGGCCGCCGCGCAGGTCGCGGCCATCGCACGCGCCTCCCATGAGGCGGGCTTGCGACTCACCGTCATCACCGGCGCGCATGTGGCCGATGATGTCGAATCCATACTCGCCCTGCTCGCCGCCATACGGCCGGATGGAGAACTGGTTGATGAGCCGGTTGGTGGGCCGCTCGCCGTGTCATCGCCGGATGCCGTCGTACCTGCGGCATCGCGGGCATCGCAGCCATCGTCTTCGGCCAGCGCATGCGAGACGACAGTGGATCGCTGGCTTGCCGCGCACCGACATGACACGACGCATGTGACGCTGTATTCCGCCGATCCTCACGGTACGCTCGCCACGGCGCTGCACGCCGTCGTGCCCGCAGAACGTCTGCACGTCGCCTCGATCGCACCGCTACCCGACGATGCCGCGCTCACCGCCACGACCTTCGGACGTAAGCCAACCCAATCCCAATCGCAAACCCCCTCCCTGGCGATGCTTGACATCATCGGGCGGGCCGTAACCGCGGCGGCGCTGCTGGTGTTCTTCGGCGTGACCATCCACGCGCTCACCGGACTGGCCTCCACCAGCGGCGTCTACTGGCCGTGGTTCGCGGCCGGAACATTGGGCTGCGTCGCCATCGAATCGCAGATCCCCTCGAAAACCGCCGCACGCGGCACATGGCGCGCGGCCGGTCTGGCATTGGCCATACTCGCCGCCACCGTGCCGTTGATCGTCCTGCGGGTGCATGACATCGCCGGCGTCTGGCTATACGAGCTGGTGGGAGCGCGAGGCGAATCGGCCAACATCACCGCCTCCGACGGTGTGATGCAGATGGACGCGGGTGCCGCCGGCCTCTGGCAGACGCTGGCCGACAGCGTGCGTGCCGGCTTCGACCAACTCAACCTGCAATTGCCGCCGCTGAACGTCGACGCGTCCGGAGACCTGTTTCTCATCCTGATCTTCGCGTTCGTCGCCATCCTCCTGCGCGGTGTGCTGTTCGAACGGGCCACCGCGCCCGTTTTCGTTGTTCTGCCGGTCGCCGCGCTCGCCGCCGACTACGCCTTCGTCGGACGTCTCGCGCCCTGGTGGGAACTCGCGTTGGTGATCGTGGTCTTCTTGTTAAGCCTGTGGGCCGTGCGTCCGCGGAGCATCGCCCCGAGCCTACCGGTCGCAGCCACCGCCGTCATCACCGCGATCGCGCTGGCGTTCACTCCGGCGGCCGCCGACTGGGCCTACCGCGTGCCCCTGTCCATCGGCAGCAACGCGGGACTGTTCTCCGCGAACACCATCAACCCGATGATCGACCTCAGACGCACGCTGCAGACCGGCTCCGAATCGACTGTGCTCAGCTATCAGGCGGAGCGGCGGCTGTATCTGCGCATGACCACCCTCGACGATTTCGACGGCGACACATGGAGCTTCGACCGGTCGCTCGCCATCGACGGCGGCTTCTACGGTTCCGGCATCCGCCTCGGCGCCAACGAGGAGGACGAACTGAGCTGGTGGCAGCGCGAAAGCCTCAGCCCTTTAAGCGCCTATCTCAACATGCTGGGATATAGCGACTATCTGGGGTACAACGCCTACGACATGTCGGACGCCGAACGCAATGCGATGGACCGCCTGCAAGCCGGGGCCCAAGTGAACATCACCACCTTGGGCTCGCGGTTCCTGCCGGTGATTGGCGACGCCGCATCCGTGACGGGCGTGAACAGCAACTGGGTGCAATACGAGGACGGTTCGGTATACAACCGCACGGGCGGCACCGACGAGAACACCAACTATCGCGTGTACGGTTCGTATATCACGCCCATCGGCGGCGACTCCGGTTTCTCCCAACTCGACGACGTCATCGCCCTGGGGCAGCTTGTGCGCGGCGAAGTGGCCGACAGCGAGGCGGACGCGGATATGGAGCGGCGTCTTGCGGCCCGCGCACAGGCCGTCTCCGACGGGTATGCGGAACGCGTCAGCGGCGTCATCCTCGCGCATTTCACCCTTGACCGCGAATCAGGCACTCTGGTGGACGCGCAAGGCGAGGTGGTGGCCACGGCTTCGGGCGGTGCGGGTATCGTCCAAGGGGTTGACGACGGGGCCGGAACGAACGGCATTGCCATGTCCGGATTCCCATCCGACTACACCTTCACCGACGCGCTGAAGGAACGGCTGGGAATCGCCGACGACGATGCCAGAGCGCTCGCATTCTCCGGAGACGACCAAGTGACGCTCGCCCTGCTGGCGGTCGACGCGAACGATCTGCAGGTGGCGCAAGACGAGCAAGGCATGGAAACGATCGTCGACAGCGCCACCGGCGAAAGTCTATGCCGGCAGGAATCCGTGAACGGAACATGGCGGTTCAGCACCATCGAGGAGCAGGAAGGGGCGGAAGGACTGGCCCAAATGCTGCTGTGGGCTGTGACGGACCAGTTGGGTTACGCCGAACACGGAGCGACATTCGGCACCGGCGCGGACAGTAGCCGTTACTTCACCGAGCAATACCAGCAGCTGCTCGACGCGGTCGACGCGCGCGAAAACGAAATCCACGAACGGTATGCGGGACTGCCCGACGAACTGCCGGAACAGGTGGCCGCGGTGGTCGAGCGGGCTCAGGCGGACGGAGTGGCCACCGACGGCGAAGACTACGACCAACAGGTCGCCGCGATGCGCTGGCTGGTGGACTACTTCACCGATCCGGCGAACGGCTTCACCTACACGCTGGACGCGCCCGACGGCGACGGCCGCAACAATATGGAAGTGCTCAACGACTTCCTCAACCCCGACGGCGGCCACGCCGGCTATTGCGCGCACTACGCCAGCGCTTTGGCCGTGCTGGGCCGCGCGATGGGCGTGTCCACGCGCATGGTGCTCGGCTACAACGCCGGCGTGGGCGAGCGCGATTCGGCGGGCCGGTACAACGTCAGGGCGCGGCAGTTGCACGCTTGGGTTGAAGCGTATATCGACGGCGTGGGCTGGGTGCCCTTCGACGTGACGCCCGCCACCAGCGAGAACGGCAGCGCCGCTTCCGACACCACAGAAGAGACGGGAGGCGACGATACGACCGACGCCGATGCTTCAGGAGCCGACGATCTTTCCGTTGACATCACTCCGGATGACGGTTCCTCCGACGATGCGGCCGTGGACGACGACGTTTCGGACGACGACGCCTCAGGCGATGGGCCTTCGGATGAGGAAGCCGCCGATGATGGTGCCGCTTCCGATACGTCGGATGATGCCGACGCAGGTACGTCTGGCGCGTCGTTCTGGTCGCGGCTGCCGGCATGGGGTCGGGTGACGCTGCTTGTGGGCGGCGCTATGCTCTGCGTGAGCGCGCTCGCATCGCTTCCCGCCGCAGTGCGTGCCCTGCGACGCCGCCGGCGGTTCGCCATCGTCGAGGAGGCGTCCGCACAAGGCGACATGCGCTGGGAGCGGGCTTGGCGGGCCGCATGGTCCGAATTGCGCGACAGCGCATGGGATGCCGGTGTGCGGTGGAAACCCGCCGACAGCGATGCCGCGATCGCCGAGCTGATCGTCGACTATCTGACCGCCGACGCTGACGGAGCCGCGGCTTGCGACGAAGTCTCATCCGAAGCCGCGAGGATTGTGCGTCAGGCCGCCGATCAGGCCATGCTCGCCGCGTTCAGTGACGGCAAAACAGCCTGCGACGCGGAACTGGCGAGGAAACTCGACCTCGCCGTCCGCGCGCTCGCGGCCAGAAGCGGGAATATCCTGCGCCGCATCCTCCCCGCCTCGCTTATGCCGTCATCCTGACCGGACGTCTGGCCGGACGCGGCGTTGGTCGAGACTTTCCTCAGGCGGAGGGAACGTCGAAACCGGCTTCGACCAGCGCGTGGTCGATGTCGCGAATCAGATCGGCCGTATCCTCCAATCCGACCGCCAAGCGGAAGAAGCCGCGGTGGAAGTCGTTCGGATACAGGTACTGGCGTTCGTCGTCCTCGCCGAGGAACACGATCAGGCTTTCGTCATGGCCGAGCGAAACGGCCGACGTGATCACATTGAGCTTCGAGACGAAGCGGTTATGCCCCTCATGGTCGGTGTCCAAACCGAAGGAGAGCACGCCGCCGAAGCCGGAATCCTCACGCGCCAGCTGCGAGGCGGCCATCGCATGGCCCGGATGGCTTTCCAAGCCCGGATACGCCACGAAACGCACTGCCGGAATCGATTGCAGATGCCGGGCGATCGCCTGCGCCGAGGCGTTGTGCTGGCGGATGCGCAGCGGCAGCGTCACTGAGCCGCGGTTGATCAGCCAGGCGTTGAACGGCGATATGATGCCGCCGTAGTTCACCTGCGCGGTGAATCGGATCGCGTCGGTACGAGCCTTGGTGGTGGCGATCAGGCCGCCCAGCGCGTCACCGTGACCGTTGATGTACTTGGTCAGGCTTTCAATCACGATATCCGCGCCCAGGTCCAGCGGACGCACGTTGTAGGGCGTGTTGAACGTGTTGTCCACGCTGACGAGCACCTCATGGCCAACCGCGTCACCATGTTCGTGCGCGATGCGTGCGATGGCCTCGATATCCGAAACCTTCAGCGTCGGATTCGCCGGCGTCTCGATATGCACGAGCTTGGTGTTGGGCTTGAGCGCCGCCCGCACGTTGTCAGAATCGGAAGTGTCCACAATCGAGGTCTCGATGCCGTACTTCTCCGGCAGAATCTCGTTAAGCAGACGGTAGGCCGCGATATATGTCGTATCCGAGAAGATCGCATGGTCGCCGCGGCCCAGGAAGGTGGTGAACGTCGCCGACAGCGCCGCCACGCCGGAGGCCAGCGCCACCGCGTCCTCGGCACCCTCCAGCCGGGCCAGCTTCTCCTCGAGATAACGCTGGTTCGGATGCCCGTTGCGCGTGTACAGGTTCACGTCGGAACTCGACCAGTTGATGTCGGAGGGGTCGTACGGCAGCGCGTACGCGTTGGCGAGGGTGATCGGCCTGCGGATCGCGCCCGTCTCGGCGTCCACTCCGTTGCCCAAGTGGACGCTCAGCGTGCCGAAACCCAACGGCTGATCGTCGAATGATTGCCTATGATGTACCAGTTGTGAAGTCATGCTGCCCAGCATGCCAGCGCCGCCAATCACACGCAAGTGGGGCGAAAGAGGCGAAAACCGCTCCACAATGCGGTTTTTGAACACGATATAACAAGAACCGGTATTAGGATATGGGGCATGACTTTCCAACATCGCGCCATCATCGACACCATCCCCGGCTACAAGCAGGGCAAGCCCGCCCCCCAGGTCGAGGGCCAACGCTCCTACAAGATCTCCAGCAACGAGAACGCCTTCGACCCGCTGCCCAGCGTCGTCGACGCCATCAACGCCAACGCGCTCACCCGCCTCAACCGCTATCCCGACATGCGCGGCTGGGCGGTGGTCGAACGTCTGGCCGCCAAATACGGCGTGGAACCGGAGAACATCGTGCTCGGCTGCGGCTCCACCGAAGTCATCACCATGCTGGTGAATCTGGTGGCCGGGCCCGGCGACGAAATCGTCTACCCGTGGCGCAGCTTCGAGGCCTATCCGATCATCGTCACCGGTGCGGGTGCCACCAACGTGCAGGTGCCGAACCTGCCCGACGGCGGCCATGACGTCGACGCGCTGATCGCCGCCGTGAACGAGCGCACCCGCCTCGTCATCGTCAACAATCCGAACAATCCCACCGCCACCTCCATCTCGCAGGAGGATGCACGCCGCATCATGCAGGCCGTCCCCTCCGATGTACTCGTGCTGTTCGACGAGGCGTACATTCAGTTCAACACCGCCGAAGGCACCAGCGTGGCGATGGATCTGTTCCGTGAATACCCCAACGTGGTCGTCGCCCACACCTTCTCCAAAGCCTACGGACTCGCGGGCCTGCGCATTGGCTACGCGATCGCCCCGGAAGACGTGATCGACGGCATGCGCAAGGTCGCCCTGCCCTTCGGCGTGACCGACGTGGCCCAGTCCGCCGCGCTCGCCAGCCTGGACGCCGAAGACGAGCTTGCGGCCCGCGTCGAGTCGATCGTGGCTGAACGTGACCGTGTGGTCGCGGCGCTTAAGGCCCAGGGATGGGATTTCCCCCAGCCTTACGCGAACTTCTTCTGGCTGCCGTTGGGGGAGCGCACCGAGGCCGCCGCGGCCGAATTCCTCAAGGCGGGACTCTCCACGCGTGTGTTCCCCGGCGAGGGCATCCGCATCTCCATCGGAGAGCCCGAGGCGAACACTGCGGTGATCGACGTGTGCGAGGGGCTGAAAACCGCCGGTTTCTAGCGCGACACACGGTGACGCGACACGCGACTTGCGATTGTCTCAAAGCCGTGGCATACTAACCAAGTTGCCTGACGGGCCCCACGGTCCGGAAGGAAACGGCTGGCGGATTTCCCAAGCGGTCAAAGGGACCTGACTGTAAATCAGGCGCTTCGTGCTTCAGTGGTTCGAATCCACTATCCGCCACGCCCCGATAGCTCAGTGGTAGAGCACTTCCTTGGTAAGGAAGAGGTCGTGAGTCCGATTCTCACTCGGGGCTCTCTGGCGGGGTAGCTCAGCTGGCTAGAGCGTACGACTCATAATCGTAAGGTCAAGAGTTCGAGCCTCTTCCTCGCTACAAATCGCGCCTGTCAACCGGCAGGCGCTTATTACGACTAGAGGTGAATGAAATGGCTAAGAGCGCCGACATCCGTCCCGGCATCACGCTGGCATGCACCGAGTGCAAGGAGCGTAACTACATTACGACGAAGAATCGTCGCAATACGCCCGACCGTCTCGAACTGAACAAGTTCTGCCCGCGTTGCGGCAAGCAGACCGTGCATCGCGAGACCCGCTAAGCATTAAGCTTCATGAAAGCCCGACCATCCGGTCGGGCTTTTTGCGTATTTCGTCCATCTTGGTCCGCGCGCTTCAGCCCGCCGTCCCCTAGAAGCCCGCGTAAAAACTATCGCTGGCTCGCGCTCAGCGTCAGTTGTTACGGAAGTATGCCGTCCGCCGCGTAATTTGCGCCGCTGACTCACACTCAGCGATGGTTTTTACGGAAGTGTTGTCCCTCATGGAAGCCGTGGAGTAATGTATCTGGGATGACGAGTTTTGCAGACATCACCACCATCGGTGTGGGCGGAACCATCGCCCGTTTTGTCGAACCCACCAGCCGTGTCGGCGTGATCGAAGCCATCGAAGACGCCGACGAGCGCGGACTACCTCTGTGCGTGATCGGCGGCGGCTCCAATCTGCTGGTATCGGATGAGCCCTTCGAAGGTATCGTCGTGCGTGACGCGCGCCGGCAGATCACGGTGCCCGACGAGGCCGCGCCGGTCGAAGGCAACGACACCACCGTGCATGTGAACGCCGAAGCCGGCTGCAATTGGGACGATTTCGTCGCGTTCACCGTGGAACTCGGACTCGAAGGCGTCGAAGGCCTGTCGGGCATTCCCGGAACGGTGGGCGCCAGCGTGGTACAGAACATCGGCGCGTACGGCCAAGAGGTGGCCTCCGCGGTCGAATCCGTGGAGGTGTGGGACCGCCAGGACAAGCAGTCCAAAGAACTCACCGCCGCCGAACTCGACTTCGGCTACCGCATGAGCGCGCTGAAGGCCAGCATGTACGCCGCCCCCGCCATCCCTAATGCGGAGTTCTTCCCCACGCCGCGCTATGTGGTGCTTTCGGTCACCTTCGCGCTGAGGCATTCCGCCACCGGCGTGGTGGGTTACGGGCAGCTCGCCAAGGCGCTCGGCGTCGAGGTCGGCGACCGTATGGATACGCAAGCCATCCGCGACGCTGTGCTCAAGGTGCGCGCCGCCAAAGGCATGCTGGAGGACGCCACCCGCTACCTCACGTCCGCGATGGCCGAGACCAAACGCGACGACCAGATCGGACTGGCGCTTGTCGGTCAAGCCAAGTCCGAGCAGGCAGCGCAGGCCGCGCAAGACGGACAAAGCGAGCAAGACGGAAAAGCAGCGCAGGATGCCGTCGGAGCCGGATTGCCGGATCCGGATTTCAATCGCCACAGCTGCGGCAGCTTCTTCATGAACCCGGTGCTCTCCGCCGAACAGGCGGCGCGCCTGCCTGAGGACGCTCCCCGATTCGACGCGACGCTGCCCGACGGCACGCCCGGCGTGAAAACGTCGGCCGCCTGGCTGATCGACCATGCCGGTCTGCACAAAGGCCATAAGCTCGATCCGCAGGCCAAAGCGAGCCTGTCCACGCTGCACACGCTCGCCCTGACCAACCGCGGCGGCGCGAAGGCCGCCGACATCGCCGCGCTGGCCAAAGCGGTACAGGACCAGGTCGAAGCGAGCTTCGGCATCCGATTGGTTCCCGAACCCGTCGTCATCGGCCTCGACCTGCGCTAAGCGGCGGGAGCGGCGGTCGCGGCGGCCGGTGTATCGCCACGGCCCTATACTCGGCTGAGAGAACAGACGGCCGTCGGCCGCGTCACGGGAAAGCAGTGGACATGAACGTATTTCGCACCAAATCCGTCGAACAGACCTTGGCGGAAACCGGCGAGGAAGGGCATGCGCTCAAACGCAACCTCAAATGGTGGGATCTCGCCGTCATGGGCGTGGCCGTGGCCGTGGGCGCGGGCATTTTCTCGGTGGGCGCGCAGGCCGCCGCCTTCCATGCGGGCCCGGCCGTCGTCATCAGCTTCCTGATCGCCGGTCTCGTCTGCGGCGCGGCCGTGATGTGCTATGCGGAATTCGCCTCCATGCTGCCCGTGGCCGGCTCCGCCTACACCTTCACCTATACCACGGCAGGCGAGATCGTCGCGTGGATCATCGGCTGGGACCTCATCCTTGAAATGATGATGGCCGGCTCGGTCATCTCCAAATACTGGGGCGTCTACCTCAACGACTTCCTGCATCTTGTGGGACTGGACGTGAGCACCGTCGTCGCCGTCGGTTCGCTGAGCATCGATGCGGCTCCGATCATCATCGTCGCGTTCTTCACCACTCTGCTGGTGTTCGGCACGAAAATCGGCGCGCGCGTGGACGGCGCGATGACCGTGCTGAAAATTGCCATCGTGTTCTTCGTCATCATCGTCGGCTTCTTCTACGTCAAAGCCTCCAACTTCACGCCGTTCATCCCGCCGAGCGAACCCTCCGCGGCGACCGGCGACGCCGCGCTCACCACCCAGCCGTTGTGGCAGTGGATCACCGGCATGAACCCCACCATCTACGGCATCCCCGGCATCCTCTCCGGCGCGGCGCTGGTGTTCTTCGCCTTCCTTGGCTTCGATGTGGTGGCCACCACCGCCGAGGAGGTCGAGAATCCCAAGAAGAACGTGCCCTTGGGCATCTGCTCCGGACTGCTGCTCATCATCGTGATGTACGTGCTGGTCGCCGTCGTCACCACCGGCATGGTCTCCTATAAGGAACTCGCGCAATACGACAGTCCCTCGTTGGCCACCGCCTTCGAATCGGTGGGTGCCACCTGGGCCGCGCAGATCATCAGCTTCGGCATCGTGCTGGGATTGGCCACCGTGGTGATGGTGCTGCTGCTTGGTCTGACCCGCGTGGTGTTCGCCATGAGCCGCGACGGTCTGCTGCCGCGCGGCCTGTCCACCACGGGAAAGCACGGCACTCCCGCGCGTCTGCAGATCGCCGCCGGCGTGCTTGTGGCCGTGGTCGCCGCTTGCTTCCCCATCGACGTGCTCAGCGACATGGTGAACATCGGCACGCTCTCCGCGTTCACACTGGTCTCCATCTCCGTGCCCATCATGCGCAAAAAGCGCCCCGAACTGCATCGTACCTTCACCGTGCCGGGCAATCCATGGCTTCCCATCCTCATCGCCATCGCCAACCTGTGGCTGATGGTGAACCTCTCCGTGCTCACCTGGATTCGTTTCGTCGTCTGGTTGGCCCTCGGCTTTGCCATCTACTTCGCCTACGGATACCGCCACGCGCTGCTCGGCAAGAGGGAAGAGCCAGTAGTACCCTTAGAGCAGTAACGCTGTAAAGGAGGAACCATGCCATACGTTGTCGCTGAACCGTGCGTGGACGTGCGAGACAAGGCCTGCGTGGACGAATGCCCGGTCGACTGCATCTACGAGGGCTCCCGTTCGCTGTACATCAATCCCAACGAGTGCGTCGACTGCGGCGCCTGCGAACCCGTGTGCCCCACCGAGGCCATCTTCTACGAGGACGATCTGCCCGAAGCGTGGGCATGGTATAAGGACGCGGCCGTGAGCTTCTTCGCCGAAGTCGGCGACCTTGGCGGCGCTTCCGCCAATGGCCCCATCGGCAAGGACCCCGAGCAGGTGGCCGCTCTGCCCCCGCAGAACGCCTGAACCGAAGGTTCGCGCGAATCTCGCGCGTCTGACGGAGTGGGTAGGCCGCGCGCCTGCCGCAACGCTGTGACTGAAGAGGCTTCGGCTGCCGCCGGAGCCTCTTCGTGCTCTTCGCCCGACCAGCCGGTTTACGTGACCGGATAGCCGGTCGAGCCTTCCCCGACCGGAGCCCGGCGCTCCGAAACCACTACGAAAGGCCGATTCATGGGCTTCCACGCATATGAAACCCCCTACGATTGGGGTCGTATCGCCGCATACAAGACGACCGCGAAAGCCGCGCCCGGCGGCATGATCGACCTGTCCGTCGGCTCGCCCGCCGACCCCGTGCCTGCCAGCGTGCGGCAGGCTCTTGCCGATGCGGCCGACGCGCCGAACGCCTACGGCTATCCCGCCACCGCGGGAACCGCGGACCTGCGCCAAGCCATCGACGAATGGTTCCGCGAGCAGCGTGGGGTGGATCTCAAATCACTGAACGCGGGCGTGACGCCCACGGTCGGATCCAAAGAGGCGGTCGCCCTGATGGCGAGCCTGCTGCACTTGGGACCGGGCGATGTGGTCGTGCAGCCGCGCGTGTCGTACCCCACCTATGAGATCGGCACGCAGCTGGCCGGAGCGAGCGTGCTCAAAGTCGACGATGTGGCCGATGTGGACTCGTGGGCGAATGTGCCGAACGTGAAAGCGGTGTGGGTGAATTCGCCGTGCAATCCCACCGGAGCGGTGATCTCCGCCGACTGGCTGGCCGAAATCGTGGCCGCCGCCCGACGCATCGGTGCCGTGGTACTCTCCGACGAATGCTATGCGTTGATGGATTGGCGTTCCGGCGCCAGTGCTGCTCCATGCGCGCTGAACGCCCAGGTGTGCGAGGGGAGCGCCAGCAACGTGCTGGTGCTGTATTCGCTGAGCAAACAGAGCAATATGGCCGGCTATCGCACCGCGTTCATCGCCGGCGACTACCAGCTCGTGGGCGAGATGGCCGAATACCGCAAACAGATTGGCCAGATCATCCCCGGGCCGGTGCAGGCCGCCATGGCCGCGGGACTGCGCGACGCGGACGCGGTGCGCGCGCAACGGCAACGGTACGCCGCCCGCTTGAAGATGCTGGTGGAGGCGCTGCGCTCGCACGGATACGACGCCGCCATGCCGCAAGGCGCGCTGTATGTGTGGGTGAAAGCCAAGTCCGGTGACTGCTGGGCCGATATGGCCGCGCTCGCCGAACTGGGCGTCATTGCCAGCCCCGGCGAGTTCTATGGAGCACCGGAATACCTGCGGTTCTCCGCCACCGCCACCGACGAGTCCATCGCCGACGCCTGCGCCCGCCTCACTCGCTAAACTCCTCTTTCCCTAGTACGCGCCGAAACTGGCCGAATGCTTGCCGAATTTGCGTCGGACCGCGTCAAGCGCGGCCTCCGCATCGCGCAACCGGGCGGACGAGGTCTGTTCGGTCGGGCTCGCGGATTCCTCCAGCATGTCATCCAACGAAGGCTGCACTGCGGTACGTTCCGCCTCGCTGAGGCCCGAGGCGGACACTCCGGCCAATCGGATTTGTTTGGGTAGGGGAGTGTCGGGGCCGGCCGATTGCGGCATCTCCAACATGGCCTTCAACTGACTCACGCTGTGCGGGTACAGCGTACTCGCCGCATCTGTGGGGCTGTCCATCGTATGCGAGCGGGTGCGGTAGCTCAGATCGGCGAACCGCAGCTTCACCGTCAGCGTGCGCGCCACCAGACCGCGACGGCGCAACGTGCTGGCCACGTCATCGCATGCTGCGCGCAACAGGTCGCACACCACGCGCATATCGGTGGTGTCGCGTTCCAGCGTGTTCTCCGATCCGATGGATTTCTCCGGCGTGTACGGCACCACCGCACGCTCATCCAACCCATGCGAGGCCATCCACAGACCATGCGCGGCCGCCGGCGATCCCGTGGCGCGGGCGAGCGCGGTCTCGTCGAGCGCCGACAGATCCTTCACCGAATGCACGCCCCACGCGTTCAACCGCTGTTCCATCGATGGGCCGATGCCGGGAAGGCCGCGCAACGGCATCATCTGCACGAATTCGGCGGATTTCGCGGCGGGAATGAGCAGCATGCCGTTCGGTTTGGCATTGGTCGAAGCCATCTTCGCCACCAGCTTGTTGGCCGCGATGCCCACGGAACAGGTCACATGGAAGCGGCGTTCCACCTCGCGGCGAATCCATGCGCCGATCGCGCTGGGCGAGCCCCATCGCAATAAGGCGGCGGAAACGTCCATATAGCCCTCGTCAACCGAAACCTGCTCCACTTGGGGCGTGACCGCGTGGAACACGTCGGTCATGATGGCGTGCGAGACGCGGCGGTAATACGCCATATCCACCGGCAGGAAAATGCCGTTCGGGCAGAGCTGCCGCGCGCGGGCGGTCGCCATCGCGGAGTTCACGCCGTATTCGCGCGCCTCGTAACTTGCGGCGGACACCACCGAACGCACACCGGTGCCGATGATCACCGGCTTGCCTTTCAGTTCCGGGCGGCGGGCGATCTCCAGCGAGGCATAGAAGGCGTCCATGTCGATATGCAGCACCGTGCAGCCCGTCTCGTCATGGCCCCAATCGCGTTTGGCGGCTTCAAGTCTCGGTGCGGTGCTCATAACCCACCAGTGTAGTACATATGTTCGAATTATGGGTTTTCCGATTTGTTGAGCTCCGCTCGGGGACGGCGAATAACCATTATCAACGTCATCCTGAGCGGAGTCCGAAGGACGGAGTCGAAGGATCTCACGCGCGGCATGTCCGCCGTTCGGTGGTTGGGGTAGCCTAGTCCTCCGTGAAGAAGGCTGTGCTTGATGTGTTGAACCGTGTGCCGGTGGTCTGTATCGTGGTCGGACAGGCGTTGATCATCTATATGGCCACGGCCATCGCCAAACTCGCATTCACGCAGCTCGATCCCCTGTATGCGGTGTGGTACCGCGTCGGTTTCATGGCGGTGCTGCTGATGGTGTGGCGCAGGCCATGGTCCAAAACCAAGCGGGAGGCCATGTTCCATCGCACGCCGCGCGGGTGGGCGCTGGTCGCGTTGCTTGGCTGCTCGATCATGCTGATGAACACCATGTTCTATGTGGCAATCAGCAATATGGATATGGGCATCGCCGTGGCCATCGAATTCCTCGGTCCACTTGCGGTGGCGGTGATTACCGGCAATGGATGGCGCGAACGCATCGGCATCGGCATCGCCGCCCTCGGCGTGGTGCTGCTGGCCGGCATCTCGCTCACCGGTTCGTCGGGAGGCAATTTCGCGGTCGGTCTGATCGCGATTCTCATCGGTGGCACGATGTGGGGCGTATATATCGTCACCGGACGCAAAGTGGCTTCGCGTGGCAGCTCTTTGGATAACCTCGCCGTCGGCATCGCCATCGGATGGCTGGTGCAATCGCTGTTCCTTGCCGTGCCGGCGATCTCGCATGTCGTGCATCCCAAGTCGGACGCCACATGGGCGTTGGAGCCAGGCGGATCGTGGATGCTGCTCGGACTGCTGTTTTTGATCTCGCTGTTCGCCTCGTTCATCCCCTATATGGTGGAGCAGGTCACCATGCGGCGCACCACATCGGGTGCGTTCTCGGTGATGCAGTCGATCAACCCCGCCGTCGCCGTCGCGGTCGGCCTCGCGATCGGAGAAATTCCCAGCCTTGGCGAGCTCGGCGGCGTCGCCTTGGTGATTCTGGCCGTCATCATCACCTTCTCCGGTGATTCCAACCCCTCTTCTGAGCGGGATTGAGAGTTTGGTGTGTCGGGCCATCGAGCCTTGCCCATGTAAAACGATTGATTCTCGAGTTTGGTGTGCAAAATCGGCCTTGTCAGGCAAATCCGACACACCAAACTCGTTATCGCCCCATAATCCAGGTCCATCAGCCATGCCGAGATGGTTCGATCTGTAATCCACAAACCCTTGGAAATACTGGGTTTTCAGGGTGTGGGCATACGAAAAAGGGCGGTACCGCGTACCGTCCTTTTTCTCCTCGCGGAGTCAGAGGGATTCGAACCCTCGAGCCGCTATAAACGACTAACACCTTAGCAGGGTGCCCCTATCGGCCACTCAGGCATGACTCCGGCATTGCACTCGTATGAGCACAACAGCATATTACATTACCACTGGGTGTGGATACGACCCGCCGCGTCGGGAAAGTCGTGCGGAAAAACCGAAAACGTCTGCGAATCACTGTCCGTTGTCTGTCGTTCATCGTCCATTCGTCCCCCGCGCATAGTTGCTTATATTTCCAATGGCCGCAAGCCGTTCGGGCTCCTCGCCGAAGGGGCGCGTATGCGCAGCAAAGACTAGACGTGAAAACCAAATCGGAACCCCTGTAGGTGGAGTCGGAGGTACGCCTTTGTCCGTCCGTCTCCACATGACATCCTAGCCCCTCATGTCCATTGTCGAGGAGCGCGGCGCGTCCCGCCTCGCCGGACGCGCGATTTTCCAATACCTGCAATGGCCAGTAGTCTGATAGGGAATGCGTGAGAAGAGCTGGGAGTCCGACATGAAGCATGCGAACGGTTACGGCCAATACGGCGCGATGCGCGATCGCGTCAACACCGCGTGGGTGGTTCCCTTAAGCATCGTGGTCGCCATCATCGTGGTGATCGCGGTATGGTTCGCCACAAGGAGCGCCGATACGATCGGCACCACGCCCGGAGCCGATCACAGCGCCAGCGCCCAGACCGATTTGGAGAAAACCGAGGCCACTCCGACCCCGGTGGTCGAGCACCATGGCAACTCGCCGGACTGCCCCGACACCGACTGCATCGCCATGCTCGTCAACGGCGACCTGCTGTTCCACGAAGGCCTGTGGAGCCAGTTCGCCGGCGCGGACACCTCCGCCACCGACGGCACGGCGTTCAACTTCGACCCGCTGTTCGAGCCGATGCGCAAATACATCCAAGCCTCCGACATCGCCGTATGCGAATTCGAAACGCCTATCGCCCAGCGCGGCGGCCCTTACGCGGCGTACCCGATTTTCAACATCCCCGCCGAGGTGGCCGACGCGGCCAAGAACGTGGGCTATACCGCCTGTACGCACGCCACCAACCATTCGTGGGACCAGGGTGCCGACGGCATCGCCCGCCTGTGGGACACGCTGGAGGCGAACGGCATCGCCCAGACCGGCTCCTATAAAACCGAAGAGGATTCCACCAAGCCGCTCGTCATCGATTCGCCGACCGGCGGCGGCAAGCTGGGGCTGGTCACCGGCACGGTGTCGCTCAACGGCATGACCGCCGACTATGACTGGCAGGTGGACCGCCTGCGCGAATCCGGCGACCCGAACTACCAGTCGGATATCGACAAGGCGGTGGCCAAGGCCGAGGCCGCGCGCGAGCAGGGTGCCGACGTGGTGGCCATGGCGATTCATTCCGTGCAGGAATACATCGACTACGCCGATTCCTGGCAGATTTCCGAAGCCCACGCGCTCGCCGACACGGGCGCGTTCGACGTGATCTATGGCGCCGGATGCCATTGCGCGCAGCCGATCGAGAACTACAACGGCACATGGATCATCTACGGTTTGGGCAACGCGGTCACCGAATCCGCCAACACCCCTGAGACCATCGTCAACAACCAGGGCGTCACCGCCCGCATCCAGTTCGCCGGCAAGAAGGGCGTCGCCGGCTCATGGCGCGTGAACCGCATCGACTGGATCCCCACCGCGAACGTGCGTCAGGGCGGATACCAGTGGTGCTCCATCGCCGCGGACAAGCCGGATGGCCCGTGTTGGGGCGATGACCAGGATGCCCAGGTGCGGCAGCGCATATGGGACGTCATCTATTCGATGGGTGCCGACCAGAATGTGGTGCGTGAGTGGAACATCACCGAGGAGCAGGCGCAGCAGACCGCGCAATAGCGTCTTCGCTCGTCGCTTGCCGTCTGGCCTCGACCCTCGACCTGCCTTTGCTCTCGGGGCCGTCGCTTGCCGTCCGCCGCTCTGGCTGCCACCCGCCGCCGCCTTTTTCGGCCGGTATGCCTAATGTGTTGCCCATGACGCAAGTATTCGAAACCCAGCCAGACCGTGCCGACCTGCCGCTTGTGGTGATGCCTGCGGTGCTCGATGCGATGGTCGAACCGATCAAGGCCCAGTTCCCGCAACTGCGCGACATCGCCCGCGTGCGCATGTTCGAGGAGTTCACCTCCGACGACGACACGCTTGCCGAACGCGCGCAAGGCGCGGATGTGCTGCTGATCGGCGGCTACCATATCAGCGACGCGCTGCTGCGCCGCCTCGCCGACGGCGGCATCAAATGCCTGGTGTTCTGCGGCACCGGCGTGGCCAGCTACGTCAATCTCGAATTGGCTGAGACGTTGAATCTTCGCGTGTGCAACGCCGAACACTACGGCGACAACGCGGTGGCCGAACTCACCTTCGCTCTCCTGTTCGAACTTGTCCGCCGCACCGGCGAACTCGACGCGGCCACCAAACGCGGCGACTGGTCCTGGCACGGCGGCGACGGCCTGCAACTGGCCGGCAAACGCATGGGCATCATCGGACTCGGCGGCATCGGCGCCACCGTGGCCCGCATCGCCCGCGCCCTCGGCATGCAGGTGAGCGCCTGGAGCGCGCATGTGCCCGAAGAGATGTTCGCCGGCTGCGGTGCGACCCCGGTGGCCGATCTGGGCGAGCTGATCGAAGAATCGGACGCGGTCTGCGTGCATATGCCGCTGCTGGAAGGCGAGCATGGCACGTACGGCATCATCACCGCCGACCATCTGGACCGCCTGCGCCCGGGCACGCTGTTCGTCAACACGGCCCGCGCCGAGGTGATCGAGCCGGGCGCGCTGCTCGCCCGACTGCAACGGGGCGATATTCCCGCCGCGCTCGACGTATACGACCATGAGCCGCTGTCCGCGGATGATCCGCTGTGCCAGATCCCCGGCATCGTGCTCACGCCGCATGTGGGATGGCGCACCGACGGCGCGTTCGTGGAACTGACCCGTCAGATGGTCGCCTGCGCGGCCGCCTTCCTGCAGGGCGAGCGACTGAACGTCGTGGTGTCGGAACGCTGATGCGCACGATTCTGAACGCCGTGGACGCTCCGGCGCACGCCTCGCTGGTGGAGAAGAAATCCGAGTTCATCGGCGACGCCGCGCATATCGACTCGCTTGAGGATGCGCTCGCGTTTGTGGAGACGATTCGCGAGCAGCATCCCAAAGCCCGTCATGTGGCATATGCGGCGGTGACTGGTGGCGCGGACGGCCGGCTGAGCGAACGTATGAGCGATGATGGCGAACCCTCCGGCACCGCTGGCAAGCCGATTCTCGACGTGCTGCGTCAAAGCGGATCCACGGATTGCGTGGTGGCGGTCACCCGATATTTTGGCGGTATTCTGCTGGGCTCGGGCGGTTTGGTGCGTGCGTATTCGTCGGCCGCGTCGTTGGCGATGAGGGCCGCGACCACGGCGAGCATCGTGCCCTGCCAACGGTATCGGCTGGTGTTGGATTATCCTCAGCTGGCCCGTTTGCAGCAGTTGCTGGCGCAAAGCGACGGCACGCAGGATCGTGAGACCTATACGGACAAGGTCGAATTGGTGGTGTCTGTGCCGGCCGATCGTGCGGCCCGCTTCGAGGATCGGGTGCGCGAATCGTTCAACGCCGCGTTGACGCCGGAGCCGTTGGATTGCGTGAACCGCGCCGTGCCGGATGCTAGCGCGGGCGCCGGCACCGGTACCGGTGCGCTCGGCGCGTGACGCGGTTTGCTTGGCATGCGACGCGGCTCGCTTGGCATGCGACGCGGCTCGCTTAACATGCGACGTGGTTCATTCGGCGCGTGACGCGGTTCGCTCGGCATGCGACGTGGTATGCCAAAGAGACAGAGGCATGTGATACTCCTGTTGTCGACACGCCCTTTATAGGTTGCTGATCCCATGCTCCCGGCGTGGATGTTTTGCCAGTATGTGCTGTTTCATCCACGCTGAGCGATGCTTGGGTGTGGTCGATTCGTTAGTGTCTGCCCGTTCATCCACGCTGTAGAGGCCGTCAACGTGGATGATTTGTCAGTGTCTGACTGTTCGTCCACGCTGAGCGTTGCCTAGGCGTGGGTGATTCGTCAGTAGCTGCCTGTTCATCCACGCTGAGGGTCGTCAGTGTGGATGATTCGCTAGTGTGTGGCGTTTCATCCACGCTGAGGCATGGCTATCCGTGGATGTTTGGTTGGTAGCTGACTGTTCGTCCACGGCAGGGCGATGGGCGGTGGATGCGGGTAACGTCGCGGACCCTGAACTAAGCTGTTCGGTATGACCGACGAGAACAGCAATGAGACCACAGCCGCCGCGCAGGGCTTCGAGCCGCTGACGGAAACCTACGAGCGTCTGCGCCATTCCACCGATTCCGCGGAACTCAGCGAATTCGCGCGTCGCCCGTTGCCCGACCGCGCCGATCAGGCCTCGTTCTCCCGAGCCACGGCACTGTTGGAGGCCGTGGCCGGCAATCCCCACACGCCCGTCGAGGATCGACTGTTTCTTGCCCAAACCATGCCGTTCCCGAATGTGCTCATCAAACTCTCGGTTGATGCGGAGCCCGCGGTACGTCAGGCCGTCGCCGCCAACGAAGACAGCAAGAACTGGCTGCTTGGCCGCCTGACCAAGGATCCGATTCCCGAAGTGCGTGACACCGCGCTCACCAACAAGCACACGTCGTGGAAGATGCGTTTGGAAGGCGCTCAGAATCCTGAAACGGATACGCAGACCTTGGAGTATCTCGGCGCTCTCGGCACGGAGCTCGAGCCGGGCGCCTCGCCGATCCTTTCGTCCATGGTGCGCCGTGCCGTGGCGCTGAATCCCAACACCAGCGCGCAAATGCGTGAGAAACTGGCGACCGATCCGTCCGAAGAGGTGCGTCGCGCCGCCGGGAGGTAGAAGACTCCATGGGGGTGGAGGGGCCATCGGAGAGGGGTTTCAATCGTCTGGTTTCCGGTCGGAGGGCGTTCGGAGGGCGTTCGGAAGGCGTTCGGAAGGCGGGTTTTCGCTGGCTGATGTTCCGAAGGGTGTCGTCGGTTTTTAAGAGAAGACCCGCTCTCCGGTTGGTGAAAGGCGATGCTTGGCTGTGGTTTCAGGCATCTTCGCGCTGATTGTGATTGTGGCATGTTGTTGCGTCGCTACCGATAGGGGGTGTTGGGCGATGTAGGGGGTCGCGGGTGAATCTTTTTTCCATGAAACGGAGGGTTGCGGGCCGGACAATGCCCCGTCTTTTTTCATGACAACGATTGCAGAAACCGCAAAACAGCCGCGTGGCGCGGTTTGTCGGTGGTTACACTAAACACTATGACAGAGAACAACGAGAGTGAAGAACGTCTGGCACGACCGCTGATTCGTTTGGCTCGGTTGGTTGGGGTTGCCACAAGCTACACCGGTATGAGCCATGACTGGCATGAGATCGACGATGACGTTCTGATCGACGTGCTGGCCGCGCTCGGCATCGACGCCCGCGACGAAGCCGCCGCGCTCGACTCCATTCGCAGGATTCTGCGCGAACGCCACGGCCGACTGGTCGCCCCCACCGTGCTGCATATCGCCGGCCGCGAAGGCCGCGTGCTGGTGAACACCGGAATCCTGGAGATTCCCTCGGGCGCGATCACCCTGGAGAGCGGCGAGGAGTACGAAGGCGTGCTGGCTCCCGGTCCGGGCGACGGCTCCAAGGCCTATGAGGTTGACGGCAAGTTCGTCTCCACCGCCTCGCTCACCATTCCCGAAGACCTGCCGATCGGCTACCACACCCTGCATGTCACGGTCGCCGGTCGCACCGAGAGCGCCACGCTGATCAGCGCTCCCGAGCGGGTGGAGTTGCTGGACGGAATGAAGTCCGGCCAACTGTGGGGCTGGATGGCGCAGCTGTATTCCATCCGCTCCGCCGGCTCGTGGGGCGTGGGCGATTACGAGGACCTCAAAACCCTGTTGGTGGAGTCCAAGAAGCGCACGGGCGCCGATTTCATGCTGATCAATCCGATGCATGCGGCCGAGCCCGTCTCCCCGCTGACCCCGTCGCCGTATCTGCCGGTTTCGCGCAGTCTGGTGAACTTCACCTACATCCGCCCTGAAACCGTCGCCGAATACGCTCAGCTGGACGAGGCCACGCGTGCTCAGATCGACGCGCTTCACGCCGACACCGATCCGCTGAACGGCGATTCGCAGATCGTCGACCGCGACACCATGTGGGCGGCGAAGATGCGCGCGTTGTGGCTGATCTTCAAATCCGGCCGCAGTGCGGAACGCCAGGCTCTGTTCGACGCGTTCAAAGCGGAGCAGGGCGATGATCTGGAGGCATACGCCACGTGGTGCCTGTGCTATGACAAGTGGGGCGCGCCGGACGGAAGCGAGGGGAACTGGGAGCGCGTGCTCACCAAGGATTCCGAGCAGGTCGTCGCGCTCAGGGAGCAGTTCCCCGACACGCTCGACTTCTACCGTTGGATGGAATGGATCGCCGTGGAGCAGTTCAACGCGGCGCAGCAGTCCGCCCGCGAGGCGGGGATGGCCATCGGCGTGATGGCCGATCTGGCCGTGGGTGTGCATCCCAACGGCTCCGAAGTGTGGTGGAATCCCGAGCGCTTCGCCAAGGGCGCGACCGTGGGTGCCCCGCCGGACATGTTCAACCAGCAGGGCCAGAACTGGAGCCAGCCTCCGCTGAGTCCGCTCGATCTGGAACGCACCGGCTACGCCGCCTACCGACAGATGGTGCACGGCATGTTCGCCCGCGCCGGCGCGGTGCGCATCGACCATATCCTCGGACTGTTCCGCTTGTGGTGGATTCCTGAGGGCCGCAGCGCGATGGACGGCGCCTATGTGCATTACGATGCCGATACCATGCTGGGCATCCTCGCGTTGGAGGCCTCGCGTGCCGGCGGTGTGGTCGTCGGCGAGGATTTGGGCGTGGTTCCCGATTATGTGGCCGATTCGCTGTCCGCTCATGGCTTGCTGGGCTGCGCGGTCGAATGGTTCGAGCAGCGCGACGGCGTGTTCCGCACGCCGAAGCAGTGGCGCGAATACGCGCTCGCTTCGGTGAACACGCATGATATGCCGCCGGCGGCCGGCTATCTCGAATACGAGCATGTGAAGATCCGCGAGCGTTTGGGTCTGCTGTCGGGCCCGGTCGAGGAGTTCCAGACCAGCGCCCAGGCCGAGCAGGACGCGATGATCGCGATGCTGGTCGACAACGGCTACCTCGACGCGCAAACCGCCGAGGACCGCATGGCCAACGAGCAGGCGATTGTGGAGGCGCTGTACCGCGCGCTCACCGATTCGCCGTGCAAGCTGCTCGCCGCCTCGATCACCGATGCGGTGGGCGAGAAGCGCGCGCAGAACCAGCCGGGCACCAATAACGAGTACCTGAACTGGCGTATTCCGTTGGGTGACGAGCGCGGCAACGTGGTTCCGGTCGAAGGGCTCTTCGACCGCGGGTCCGTGCAGCGCATCGCAGAGATCATGCGGGGCTGACGCGCAACCCGCTGGTTGCCCAAAGTCAAGGCTGGCGATATACTAGTGGATTGTTGTGTTTCCCTAAGGGGTCCTTCAAAGCGCTTTCCCACTCGCCATCGAGGACTTTCAGGGAGCCCACGGATAATGAGGCTTGAAAAGCCGGGCTTTGCGCCGCTTCAACGCATGCCTGGACTTGGAAGGCCCGGAACACAATGAATAGAAAAGGTACACTAGTGAAAACTTTCACTCCGAAGCCAGCTGATCTGACTCATGACTGGTACGTTGTCGACGCCACCGACGTGGTGCTCGGTCGTCTCGCCTCCCAGGTCGCAACCCTGCTGCGTGGCAAGAACAAGCCGACCTTCGCGCCCCACGCCGATTCCGGCAACCATGTGATCATCATCAACGCCGACAAGATTGCTCTGACCGGCAACAAGATGGGCAAGGAACTCTACATGCACTCCGGCCGTCCGGGCGGTCTGCGTCGCGACTCCTACGCCGAGCTGCTCGAGAAGAAGCCCGAGCGCATCATCCGTTCCGCCGTCAAGGGCATGCTGCCGAAGAACCGTCTGGCCAAGGTGCAGCTCGATCGTCTGCGCATCTTCCGCGGCGCCGAGCATCCGCACGTCGCCCAGAAGCCGCAGGTTTTCGAGATCGCCCAGGTCTCGCAGCAGGCCAAGTGAACCGTAGGAGGAGATAAGAATCATGGCTGAAAACACCAACGACTCCCAGGTTCAGGAGACCGAAGAGCTCACCAGCTACACCACCGAGACCAACGCGGGTGCCGGCACCGGCACTTCCGCGATCGAGCCGGGCTACGGCACCGGTCGCCGCAAGGAAGCAGTCGCCCGCGTGCGTCTGGTTCCGGGTTCCGGCAAGTGGACCATCAACGGCCGCACCCTGGAGGAGTACTTCCCCTCCAAGCTGCTGCAGCGTGAGGTCAACTCCCCGATCGTGCTGCTGAAGCTCGAAGGCAAGTTCGACGCGATCGTCCTCGTTGACGGCGGCGGCACCACCGGCCAGGCCGGCGCCATCCGTCTCGGCGTGGCCCGCGCGCTCAACGCCATCGACCGCGATGCCAACCGCGCCACCCTGAAGAAGGCTGGCTTCCTGACCCGCGACTCCCGTGTCGTGGAGCGCAAGAAGGCCGGTCTGCACAAGGCTCGCCGCGCACCGCAGTTCTCCAAGCGTTAAGCTTGGCGCGATACGCGCTATACGAAAGGCTCTCGGATTTTCCGAGAGCCTTTCTCGTTTCTTGGAGGTCGTCATCCCACCTGTTTCATCAGGCTGATGCTCAAGGCGGGGGCGGTCCAGACATTATCGTCGGGCTGCTCCGCTGCGGTCGCGCCAGCCGTGCCTTCCGGCTGGGATTGGGGCTGGGATTGGGGTTTGTTCTTGGCGGCCGATGCGTCGCGTGCGTCGCTGTGTGCATCATCTTGCGCGCTGGTATTGCGCATGCCGGCTCCCTGCGCGATGGCCCTCTGCGTGCTGACGTCACGCATGCCGGCCTTCTGCGCGCCGCCGCCTCGCGCGGCGGGCATCGTCAGGGAACGGGCTTCGTCTTGCGCCTCGACCATCGACACCAGATGGATCGCATCGCCGTTCTCAGGCCGCTCCTGCATCCGTTTGATCAGATAATGCACGGAACTATCGGGCGGTACGTTCTTCGTCCACGAGGACTGCGAATCGTCCGTGGGGAGATCCTCCACCGTCAACCCGTGCCCGGGGCGCTGCCCCGTCGATTCCGCAGAGCTCCACACCGGCGTCCATTCGCTATCGGATGGCAGGCGGAAGGAGACATCCTCGTTCACGCCGTTGATCAGCAGCAGCACGTCCACCTCGTTGTTGGAGAGCAGTCGCATGGTGAAGCTGCGCATCCCCAGATCGAACCAGTCGCGCTCCATGGGGGTCGTGCCGTTGGGCAGGAACCACTGCACGCGGCTGGAGGGTTTGAGCAGTCCCAGCTGGCTTAATCGCGTGAAGAAATCCTCATGATGGAACATATCCAGCGAACGGCGCAGCGAAAGCAGCCGCGAGACGGTTTCCAAACGGTTCATCTGCGGTGTTTTCTCCGGCGCGAACAGCCAGTCCCACGTCAGCCAGGTGATGTCGTTGTCTTGGCTGTAGGGGTTGTTGTTGCCGTGCTGCGTGTTGCCGAACTCGTCTCCGGCGAGCATCATCGGGGTGCCGAGGCTGAGCAGCAACGTGCCCAGCATATTCATCGCCGCACGTTCGCGTTTGAGGATGATGGCGGGGTCGTCGCTCGGACCCTCCACGCCGAAGTTGGCGGAATGGTTCACATTCGAGCCGTCGTTGTTGTTCTCGCCGTTGACCTCGTTGTGCTTGACCGCGTATTGCGTCAGGTCGGTGAGGGTGAAGCCGTCGTGGCAGGCGACGTAGTTGATCGACGACGAGGCGCCGCGCCCCGGATCGGTGGCGAACAGATCCGCCGATCCGCACAGACGCGTGGCCATCTCCTGCATGCCGACGCGGCCCGTTCCGGGACCGGCTTCCACATCGGTGAGCCAGAAGGTGCGGGTCGTGTCGCGGAAACGGTCGTTCCACTCGCCGAAGGGGCTGCCGAACTGGCCGGTGCGCCAGCCGAGATTGCCCAGATCCCACGGTTCCATAATGAGTTTGAGATTGCCGAGCAGCAGATCGGAGCGCAGCGCGTACAGGAAGGGGTGGTGACGGGTGAATTCGCCGTCGAGCCGGGCGAGCGAGGCCGCCAGATCGAAGCGGAATCCGTCGATGCCGATGCGTTTGGCCCAGTAGCGCAGCGAATCGATGGCGAAGGTGATCACATGCGTGTTCGTGAAGTCGAGACTGTTGCCGCATCCCGTGGTGTCTTCGAGGCGGCCGGCGTTGTCTTTCTGGTGCCGGTAGTAGGAGATGGAGTCCAGTCCGCGCCAGCAGGCGGTCGGTCCCTCCACGCCACCCTCGCAGGTGTGGTTGTAGACCACGTCCATGATGACTTCGAATCCCGCCTCGTGCAGGGCGCGCACCATGTCGATGACCTCCTGACGCACCGCTCCGGCGCCGCGTTCGCGTGCGGCCTTGGTGGCGTAGGAGGGTTCGGGGGAGAAGTAGTTCAGGGTTGAATAACCCCAATAATTATTGCGGCCGTGCTCCTGGAGGAACAGTTCGTCCTGTTTGGCTTGGATGGGCAGCAGCTCGAGGGAGGTGACGCCGAGGTTTTGCAGATAGCTCAAGGTGATGGGATGCGCCAGGCCCGCGTACGTGCCGCGCAGCTCCTCGGGCAGCCATGGGGCGTTGGCGGTGAAACCTTTGACATGCAGCTCGTAGATCACCGTTTTGCTCCACGGCACATGGGGGTGGTCCGGGTCGCCCTCGTGCTTTTTGGAGTCGCGGTCGTCGATCGCCACCGATATGGGCATGTGTCCGAGCGAGTCGATGGTGTTCATGGGGCCGAACGCGGAACCCTTCACCTTGCCGCCCACCACGTCGCAATCATAGGAGAATGCGGCCGGACACAACTCCATGGAGCCGTCGATGCCTTTGCCGTAGGGGTCGAGCAGCAGCTTGTAGGGGTTGAACCGCACGCCGTGCTTCGGGTCCCACGCGCCGTCCACGCGGTAGCCGTAGCGCATGCCGTCCCACGCTTTGGGCAGATGCACATACCACAGTCCGTAGTTCGGCCCCTGCATGCGGAACAGCGTCTCGCGCACGTACAGCGATTCGATGACGCGCGAGCAGACGGCGAATTCCTGGATTTGGCGCACGAAGGGCACGTTGGGGGTGTCGAACAGGCGGACGGATTCGCCGAAGAAGGCGCTGGGCTGGTCGATGGGTTCCAGCACGGACAGCCAGACCTGATCGGCGGTTTCCGAACGCACGACGGCATCGGCGCCGCCATCGTCGGTGAAGTACAGACCGGGCCTCGTCGCATACCGGTGGAGTTTCGGATTTCTCATGGGTCCATTCTACCGACACGCCATGCAAAGAAGTTTTAGAAAACGAATTTGCAAAACAGAATTAAATAAGATATGCTCATTCTCAACACCGCACCGCGGAAGGTGCGGCGGCAACACACAAATCATCGTGGATCACACGCTTTCGCAGTGGAAAGGACAATCATCATGAAGGCTCTTGTGCTCACCGGCGTCAAGGAATTCGAAATCCAGGAGCTACCGACTCCGGCCATCGCTCCGAACGAGGTGCTCATCAACACCGCCTACGCGGGCGTGTGCGGCACCGACCATGACCTGTACGCAGGCCGCCCCGGCTCTGCCGCCGCTGTGCCGCCGATCGTTCTCGGCCATGAGAACTCCGGCGTGGTCGCCGCCGTCGGCGCGGAGGTGACCAATGTGGTCGTCGGCGATCGCGTGGCGGTCGATCCGAACATCTACTGCGGGCAGTGCGAGTTCTGCCTCACCCAGCGCCCCGAGCTGTGCGACCACCTCTCCGCCGTGGGCGTCACCCGCGATGGCGGCCTCGCCGAACAGTTCACCGCGCCGGCCACCGTGGTCTACAAGCTGCCCGACAACGTCTCCCTGCGCGACGCCGCCGCCATCGAACCCGTCTCCTGCGGCGTGCACGGCCTCGACCTGCTCGACCTGCATCCTTACCAGAAGGCTCTGGTCATCGGCGACGGCTTCATGGGCCAGATCTTCGCCCAGCTGCTGCAGGCCTACGGCGTGCATCAGGTCGACCTCGCCGGTATCTTCGATGAGAAACTCAAGCGTAACCAGGAGGAGTTCGGCGTCACCAACATCTACAACACCACCCGCGAAGCCATTCCGGCCGACTCCTACGATGTGGTGATCGAAGCCGTGGGGCTGCCCGCCACCCAAGCGCAGGCCGTGGCCGCCACCAAGAAGGGCGCGCAGGTGCTGATGTTCGGCGTCGGCCCGCAGGAGGCGCATTTCGAGATGAACACCTACGACATCTACAAGAAGCAGCTGACCATCCAGGGCTCCTTCATCAACCCGCTCACCTTCCGCGACGCGATCTCGCTGGTGGCGTCCGGCAAGATGAACATCGGCGGCCTGATCAGCCACGAGCTGGAACTCGAAGAGGTGCAGGACTTCCTCGACGGCAAGATCGCCGGCGTCTCCAAGGCCGTCGTCAAGCTCGGCAAATAAGCGTCTCTGTCTTCCGCTGCCGGCACCGGTCATACCCCCCGCCGGGTGCCGGCAGTCCATACAAGCAATACGCCGCATGTGCCCGCCGATGCCGTCATCGCCGGCGGGCGTATGCCTCATCAAGGAAAGAGTCAACGATGACCTCGTCTTATACCTCTTCGCGCGGCGCCGCGTCCGCCACTCCTTCGCCGAGTCTCCCGGATGGCATCGCGTTCGCCGCCGCTTCTTCGGCCAAACAACCTCGGCAGGCCCCTTCGCGAGGCGTGGCAGGGCGCACGGCGTCGCGCGGCACCACCATCGCCTTGTTCGCGCTGTCGCTGCCGCTTAACGCGTTGGGCAACGTGCTCACCGCCGTCTCCAGCAACCGCGTCGCCGGCGAAGGCGCGCAGGCCTCCTATCTCGGCGCGGCCTTCTGGACCGCCGCTGAATACAACTTCGCCGACGTGCTGCCCTCATGGCTGAACATCGGCGGTATCTTCAACCTGCAGTTCTGGTCGTTCTTCCTCGTCGGCTTGGCGGTGATCGTCGTCAACCAACTGCTGGTCGGGCGTGTGAACTGGGCTCGCATCCTCGGCAATGTGGTCTTCCTTGTGCCGTTCTCGCTGCTGGTGGGCGTGTTCACCGACTTCTTCCTTGGCCGCTACACGCCCGGTTGGAGCGGTCTGCCCTATGCCGATGCGAACATCGCCATGCATGTGGCGTATGTGTTGGTGAATTTCATCGGCGTCGCCTGCATCGCCATCGCCATTTCGATCTACCAGCGCGCCAATATCGCGCTGCATCCGGCCGACGACCTTATGCAGATTCTGCGGTTCAAATACTGCAAGGGGAACGCCGCGGTGGCCATGTGGCTGTCGTATGTGCCGCCGGCGTTGGTTGCCGTCATCTCGATTGTGATGCTGTCGGTGGCCAACGGTGGGCTGACGGTGAACTTCTTCGGACTGGGCACCGTGTTCGCCTTCCTGTTCCAAGGCGGCATCACCGGCTGGGCGGACACGCATGTATTCCCTTCGTTCACGCATCAGGCGCTCGACGTCGGTGCCGTCGCCGAATAGCGGATGTCATTCGGCGGCGATATGCCCGGCGTTGCGTCGGCGCGAGGCGTGACGCGCTGACTTACCCTAGAAAACAAGCTTTACTCAAAGGAGGAAACCATGACCACACCCATGACCGCGTTCACCACCGACCTGCAGCATTCCGGCATGCCAGCCAAGAATCTGGACGAGACCATCGAGTTCTACACCACCAAGCTCGGCTTCGAGCTGGCAGGACTGTTCAAGAACGGCGAGAACCGCTGCGCCTTCCTGCGCTACGGCCACCTGACCATCGAAACTTGGGAGGGCGATCCCGCGCCGATGACGACCGGCGCGATCAACCACTGGGCCTTCAATACGCCGGACATCGAGGCCGCGTTCGAGAACGCCAAGGCGCTGGGATTGGACTTCAAAGACACCGAGATCCAGTCCATCCCCACGTTCTGGGACAACGGCATCCGCTATTTCAACGTCTATGGCCCCAACGGCGAGACCATCGAGTTCTGCCAGATCGTGTGAGGCAGGGATCCCTCGACTGCGCTGTGCTCCGCTCGGGATGACGAGGAGGATGTTGCGCTCCGCTCGGGATGACGAGGAGGATGTTGCGCTCCGCTCGGGATGACAAGGCGCAGCGCCTCGTTGGGGATGTTGTGAGGACATCTTTCCGTCATCCCGAGCGAAGTCGAGGGATCTGGAAGACCGTGACGCGGGACTTACATGCCGCAGATTTCGTCGATATAGGTTTGGACGAAGCGTAGGGCTGCGCCGATGATGTTCTGATCATCGGCGCAGCTGCTTTTGCGTAGTTCGAAGCGTTCCGAGGCGAAGGGGCTGAGCGCGTCCACGCGGCGTTTGAGGTCGGTGATATCCGCGTCGTCGAGGTAGCGCGCTGCCTCGCCGCCGATGATGATGTCGCCGGCGAGCACGGCGCGGATGTTGGCCACCGCCTGCGCCACATTGTCCAGCCATTCGTCGAAGCGTTCGCGATGGTCGCGCTCGCCCTGCTCCAGCACGCTGAAGAAGCCTGGCAGACTTTCGCCGTCCTCCATCAGCATTTCGGGGGAGCAGTAGACGTCCACGCAGCCACGTTGGCCGCAATAGCATTCCTCCCCGCCCGGCACGAGCCGCATATGTTCGATGGTGCCATTGCATTGGTTCGGCCCTTGGTAAAGCTGCCCGCCCACGATCACCGCGCCGCCCGGCCGGCGTTCCAGATACACGCAGACCGCGTCGGTGATGGTGTGGTCGAACCACAGCTCGGCCATGGCGGAGGCGTCGGAATCGTGGATCATCAGCGTGGGATGGTCGACGCCTTGCGCGAGCGTCTCCAAGGTGAGTCCCGTGTTGCCTACGATGTTGCCGAAGGTGATGGTTCGCCCGTCAGGGGAGACGATGCCTTGGATGGAGAAGGCGACGCCGAGGATGGCGCTGCCCTGCTTGGCCACGGCATCGGCGAATTCGGTGACCATCGCGCCCAGCTTGCGGTAGTAGGCGTCGCTGTCGCGGTATTGGGTGGTTTTGTGTCTGCGGGCGATGACGTTGCCGCGCAGGTCCACGGCGCACATGGTGATGCCTCCGGCGCAGGCGGCCACGCCGATGGCGGCGTGGGATGTGGGGGAGAACTCGTAGGTCTGCGCCTTGCGTCCGCCGGTGGATTCCTGCGGGGTGCCGCGGACGATCAGCCCCTCCTGTTCCAAGGCCCGCAGATTTGCGGTGATGGTGGGCAGGCTGAGTTCCAGATCGCGTTCCAGCGTCTGTTTGGTGACGTCGTGATGCCGATAGAGATAGTCGGTGATGGCGCGGCGGTTCTGTTCCTTCAACGCGGCGACGGACGCTGTCTTCATTGTCGGCTCCTTGACCTCATGTCTATGCCGTATTTCGACGATATCTGGCATCACTTTATCAAAAGTATTTGCTGAATGTTGGGATGAGCGGACGGATGTCTTCCGCATACGGGATTTGCGCAGGTGTGGCAGAAATGGCATAATTTCAATGGTTGCTCGGGTTGGAGCGCCCGACTTTTATAAAATAGCTTTGTGTAATGTTTTCGGATGGAAAAACTTATAGAAAATAAATTTCAAAAAGTTTGTCCGAAGTGATGTTCGTTTTCGCACATTGAAGTCAACAAAATCGCTCATTTGTTTGAAAAATACTGAATAAAAGGCAAATACGGACAAAAATAGAACGTCAAACTCACAGAAGAAAACACGAAGTGTGCAACACGGCAAATATGCATAATGGGTTGTTCTCCGGTAATCTGTGACTTGGGTCACAGATAGGTTCTGCGACAACAACCACCCTTTGCGACATCCTAGATCGAGGAGGACCGAAAGTGGCAGAAGCAAAGAAGAACATCGAGGCTACCAAGCCGAGCCCCGAAGAGAAGCAGGCCGCGGCTGAGGCCGAGGTCGATGCTCTGGTCAAGAAGGGCCTGAAGGCCCTTGAGGAATTCGAGAAGCTGAATCAGGAGCAGGTCGACCGTATCGTCGCCAAGGCTTCGATCGCCGCTTTGAACAAGCACCTCGTGCTGGCGAAGATGGCCGTCGACGAGACCGGTCGTGGTCTCGTGGAAGACAAGGCCACCAAGAACATCTTCGCGTGCGAGCACGTCACCAACTACCTGGCCGGACAGAAGACCGTCGGCATCATCCGTGAAGACGACGTCATGGGCATCGACGAGGTCGCTGAGCCCGTGGGCGTGGTCGCCGGCGTCACCCCGGTCACCAACCCGACCTCCACCGCGATCTTCAAGTCGCTGATCGCGCTCAAGACCCGTTGCCCGATCGTGTTCGGCTTCCACCCCGGCGCGCAGAAGTGCTCCGTCGAAGCCGCCCGTATCGTGCGCGACGCCGCCATCGAGGCCGGCGCCCCGGAGAACTGCATCCAGTGGATCGAGCACCCCTCCATCGAAGCCACCGGCGCTTTGATGAAGAACCCCGGCATCGCCACGATTCTGGCCACCGGTGGTCCCGGCATGGTCACGGCCGCGTACTCCTCCGGCAAGCCCGCCCTCGGCGTGGGCGCCGGCAACGCCCCGGCCTATGTGGACGCCGACGTCGACATCGTGCGCGCCGCGAATGACCTCGTGCTCTCCAAGCACTTCGACTACGGCATGATCTGCGCCACCGAGCAGGCCATCATCGCCGACAAGAGCGTGTACACGCAGCTGATCACCGAAATGAAGCGTCGCAAGGCCTACTTCGTCACCAATGAGGAGAAGGCCAAGCTGGAGCAGTTCATGTTCGGCTGCACCGCCGGCAGCGGCATGAAGCCGGTGCTGAACTCCAAGGTTCCGGGCAAGTCCCCGCAGTGGATCGCCAAGCAGGCCGGCTTCACGATCCCCGAGGACGCGACCATCCTGTGCGCCGAGTGCAAGGAGGTTTCCGACGACGAGCCGCTGACCCACGAGAAGCTCGCCCCCGTGCAGGCCGTGCTGAAGTCCTCCTCCAAGGACCAGGCCTTCGACATGGCCGAGGCCATGCTCAAGCTGGGCGCCGGCCACACCGCCGCCATCCACACGAACAACGAGGATCTGGTGCGTGAGTACGGCCAGCGCATGCACGCCTGCCGCATCATCTGGAACCAGCCGAGCTCCCTCGGCGGCATCGGCGACATCTACAACGCCATCGCTCCGTCGCTCACCCTGGGCTGCGGCTCCTACGGCGGCAACTCCGTGTCCGGCAACGTGCAGGCCGTGAACCTCATCAACATCAAGCGCATCGCCCGGAGGAACAACAACATGCAGTGGTTCAAGATTCCGTCGAAGACGTACTTCGAGCCGAACTCCATCAAGTACCTGCGCGACATGTTCGGCATCGAAAAGGTCGTCATCGTGTGCGACAAGGTGATGGAGCAGCTCGGCATCGTCGACAAGGTCATCGACCAGCTGCGTGCCCGCGCCAACCGCGTCACCTTCCGCATCATCGACTACGTCGAGCCGGAGCCTTCGGTCGAGACCGTCGAAAAGGGCGCCGAGATGATGCGCGAGGAGTTCGAGCCCGACACGATCATCGCGGTCGGCGGCGGCTCCCCGATGGATGCGGCAAAGATCATGTGGCTGCTCTACGAGCACCCGGAAATCGCCTTCTCCGACGTGCGTGAGAAGTTCTTCGACATCCGTAAGCGCGCCTTCAAGATCCCGCCGCTGGGCAAGAAGGCCAAGCTCGTGTGCATCCCGACCTCGTCGGGCACCGGCTCCGAGGTGACCCCGTTCGCCGTGATCACCGACCATAAGACCGGCTACAAGTACCCGATCACCGATTACGCGCTGACCCCGTCCGTCGCCATCGTCGATCCGGTGCTGGCCCGCACCCAGCCGCGCCGTCTCGCCTCCGACGCCGGCTTCGACGCCCTGACCCACTCGATGGAAGCCTACGTGTCCGTGTATGCGAACGACTTCACCGACGGCATGGCGCTGCACGCGGCCAAGCTTATCTGGGACAACCTGGCCGAGTCCGTCAACGGTGAGCCCGGTCTGGCCAAGACCGAGGCCCAGGAGAAGATGCACAACGCCGCCACCATGGCCGGCATGGCCTTCGGCTCCGCGTTCCTCGGCATGTGCCACGGCATGAGCCACACCATCGGCGCGCTGTGCCACATCGCCCACGGCCGCACCAACTCCATCCTCCTGCCGTACGTGATCCGCTACAACGGATCCGTTCCGGAGGAGCCCACCTCCTGGCCGAAGTACAACAAGTACATCGCCCCGGAGCGCTACCAGGACATCGCCCGCAACCTCGGCATCGACACCGGCAAGACCCCGGCCGACGCCGTCGAGAACCTGGCGAAGGCCGTCGAGGACTACCGCGACAACAAGCTCGGCATGAACAAGAGCTTCCAGGATTGCGGTGTGGACGAGGACTACTTCTGGAGCGTGCTCGACCAGATCGGCATGCGCGCCTACGAGGACCAGTGCGCCCCCGCCAACCCGCGCGTCCCGATGATCAACGATATGAAGGACATCGCCATCGCCGCCTACTACGGCGTCAGCCAGGCCGAAGGCCACAAGCTGCGCGTCGAGCGCGAAGGCGAAGCCGCCACGGAGGAAGCCTCCGAGCGTTGA
The DNA here is from genome assembly GCF_056356295.1 of Bifidobacterium sp. LH_558. NCBI lineage: Bacteria > Bacillati > Actinomycetota > Actinomycetes > Bifidobacteriales > Bifidobacteriaceae > Bifidobacterium > Bifidobacterium sp. LH_558. The sequence goes on from NZ_JBKETZ010000006.1 coordinate 83,062, forward strand.
TAGCGCCTAGGCGTTGAAGTGATTAAGGGCCCGGCTCCTGTTAGGGAGCCGGGTTCTTTTTGTATGTGTATATAGGTATATGGGGCGGGATGTAAATACAGAGTCTTGCGTCCATTTAGATATGGTCGCCTTTGTCATGGGTTGGGTTTTGTTATAAGGATGGCTCCGGCGGGTGAAAAGCCCACTGGGCTTTTCACTGGTCCGCCTCGCGCGGTCTGCTTATGCATTTCTTCGAAATGCGGCAGACCGCGTGCGACGACACGCCCGGATTCAATTAGACCGTACCTGATGCTTTAATTGAGAAGTTGCCTGTTTTGGGCTCGCATATTGGAATCAAAAAAGCGAGCGCGGACCAAGAATGACCACCAGTGGTTCTTGGAGGCCGCGCACTGATGACGGATGACCGCCAGTGGACGTATGTCCAAGGGAGGCCATGCGCGCCGGTGCCCTAAAAGAAGCAGGATTGGTAAACAGTACACGAATCGCTAGAAAGGGCGGACGGCAATGGCGGGACAGAAAATCCGCATCAGGCTTAAGTCCTATGACCACGAGGTCATCGACCAATCGGCGAAGAAGATCGTCGAAACGGTGACGAACGCGGGCGCAACTGTTGTTGGCCCCGTTCCGCTGCCGACCGAGAAGAACGTTTTCTGTGTTATCCGTTCTCCTCACAAGTACAAGGATTCTCGCGAGCATTTCGAGATGCGCACGCACAAGCGTCTCATCGACATCGTGGACCCGACCCCCAAGGCCGTGGATTCCCTGATGCACATTGATCTGCCCGCGGACGTCAACATCGAGATCAAGCTGTAAGGGGAGGAGGAACCGCTATGTCGCAACGAGCAGATCGTAAGGCCCTGCTGGGCAAGAAGCTCGGCATGTCCCAGGTGTGGGATGAGAACGGCTTCTTCGTTCCCGTCACCCTGATCGACGTGTCCACCAACGTGGTCACCGCCATCAAGACCGATGAGACCGACGGTTACACCGCGGTGCAGATCGGCTATGGCGCGATCGACCCGACCAAGGTGACCAAGCCGCTGGCTGGCCACTTCGCCAAGGCTGGCGTCACCCCGCGCCGTCACCTCGTTGAGGTGCGCGAGGACAACGCCACCGAGTATGAGGTGGGTCAGGAGCTGACCGCCGAAGTGTTCGACGAGGGCACCGAGGTCGATATCACCGGCACCACCAAGGGCAAGGGCTTCGCCGGCACCATCAAGCGCTGGGGCTTCAAGTCCTACCGCCGTACCCACGGTTCGCACAAGAACGAACGTCGTCCCGGCTCCGTTGGCGCCTGCGCCACCCCGGGTCGCATTCTCAAGGGCAAGAAGATGGCCGGCCGCATGGGCCACGTCACTTCCACCGTGCAGAACCTCACCATCGTTTCCGCGGATGTTGAGAACGGTGTTATCGCTGTCAAGGGCGCCGTTCCCGGCCCCAAGGGCGGTATCGTTCTCGTCCGTTCGGCAGTGAAGGGAGCCTGATAAATCATGGCAAACGTTACTCTGAACGTCACTGACGCCAAGGGCAAGGCCGCCGGCACCGTTGAGGCTCCGGCCGAGCTGTTCGGCATCTCCGCCGAGGACATCCAGTCCCACGTGCCGCTGGTGCACCAGGTTGTCGTGGCCCAGCTGGCCGCGGCCCGTCAGGGCACCCACTCCACCAAGACCCGCGCCAATGTTTCCGGCGGCGGCAAGAAGCCGTGGAAGCAGAAGGGCACCGGTCGCGCCCGTCAGGGTTCGACCCGCGCTCCGCAGTGGTACCACGGTGGCGTCGTGTTCGGTCCGCACCCGCGCAAGTACGACCAGCGCACCCCGAAGAAGATGAAGGCCGCGGCCCTGCGCTACGTCCTCTCTGATCGCGCCAACGCCGGTCGCATCGCCGTCGTGGACTTCGGCATCACCGAGCCGTCCACCAAGGCCGCCGTCGCCGCGCTGACCCCGATCACCGAGAACAAGTTCACCACGGTGGTCTTCACTCGTGACAACATCAACGAGTGGCTGTCCGTGCGCAACATCCCGACCGTTCACCCGATTTTCGTTGATCAGCTCAATACGTACGACGTGGTCACCGCGCAGTACGTGGTCTTCACGAAGGAAGCCCTCGAGGCTTTCGTCGCCGCCAAGACCGAGCCGAAGGAGGCCTGATTTAGATGGTCGCTATTCACAAGCCCGCACACGACGTGATTCTTAAGCCCGTCGTCTCCGAGAAGAGCTACGCCGCTTCCGACCAGGGTCAGTACACCTTCGTGGTGGCCCCGGACGCGAACAAGGTGCAGATCAAGCAGGCAATCGAAGAGATCTTCAAGGTCAAGGTGACGAAGGTCAACACCCTCAACCGCGCCGGCAAGCGTCAGCGCACCCGCACCGGTTTCGGCCAGCGTGCTTCCCAGAAGCGCGCGATCGTGACCGTCGCCGAGGGCCAGACCATCGACATCTTTGGTAACTGAAGGCTAGCCGAGAAAGTCAAAGGAAGAACTACATTATGGCTATCCGCGTTTATAAGCCGACGACTGCAGGCCGCCGCAACGCGTCCGTCTCGGATTTCTCCGAGATCACGCGCTCCACGCCTGAGAAGTCGCTGGTTCGCAAGCTGTCCAAGACCGGCGGTCGTAACTCCTATGGCCGTATGACCTCCCGCCATCGCGGCGGCGGTCACAAGCGCCAGTACCGTCTCATCGACTTCAAGCGTTGGGACAAGGACGGCGTGCCCGCCAAGGTTGCCGAGATCGAGTACGATCCGAACCGCTCCGCCCGTATCGCCCTCCTGCACTATGCCGATGGCGAGAAGCGCTACATCATCGCGCCGAAGGGCATCAAGCAGGGCGACGTCATCGAGACCGGCGCCCAGGCCGACATCAAGCCGGGCAACAACCTGCCGCTGCGCAACATCCCGACCGGTACCGTCGTGCACGCGATCGAGCTCCGCCCGCTGGGTGGCGCCAAGATCGCCCGCTCCGCCGGCACCTCGGTGCAGCTCGTCGCCAAGGACGGAAACCTCGCCCAGCTGCGTATGCCGTCCGGCGAAATCCGCAACGTCGACGCGCGCTGCCGCGCCACCGTCGGCGAGGTCGGTAACGAAGAGCACGCCAACGTGCAGCTCGGCAAGGCCGGTCGCGCCCGTTGGATGGGCAAGCGCCCGATCACCCGTGGTGAGTCCATGAACCCGGTCGACCACCCGCACGGCGGTCGTACCCGCGGCGGCAAGCCGCCGGTCTCCCCGTGGGGCAAGGGCGAAGTCCGTACTCGTCGTCCGAAGAAGGCTTCGAACAAGATGATTGTTCGTCGTCGTCCGAATGGCAAGAACCGCAAGTAAGGGAGTATCGAGAAGATGACTCGTAGCATCAAGAAGGGCCCCTTCGTCGACGCCCACTTGCAGAAGAAAGTCGACGATCAGAACGAGAAGGGCACGCACAACGTCATCAAGACGTGGTCGCGCCGTTCGATGATCACCCCGGACTTCATCGGACACACCTTCGCTGTTCATGACGGCCGCAAGCATGTTCCGGTGTTCGTCACCGAATCCATGGTTGGCCACAAGCTCGGTGAGTTCGCCCCCACGAAGACCTTCAAGGGTCACGTGAAGGACGACAAGAAGTCCCGCCGCTAAAGGAGAGAATGACACATGGAAGCTAAAGCAATTGCTCGTCACGTCCGCGTGACGCCGCGCAAGGCTCGCCGCATGGTCGACCTCATCCGAGGCAAGCAGGCGACCGAAGCCGTTACCATCCTCAAGTTCGCCCCCCAGTCCGCGGCCCTGCCGGTCCGCAAGGTTCTGGAGAGCGCCATCGCCAACGCCCGCGTCAAGGCCGATAAGGCCGGCGAGCCGTTCCGCGAGAACGATCTGGTCATCAAGGAGACCTACGTCGATGAGGGCGTGACCATGAAGCGCTTCCGCGCTCGCGCCCAGGGCCGTGCCGCTCGTATCAACAAGCGCACCTCCCACATCACGGTCGTCGTCGCTAACAAGGAAGGAGCCCGCTAAAGATGGGTCAGAAGATCAATCCGTTTGGCTACCGTCTGGGCATCACCGGAAACCACCGTTCCAAGTGGTTCTCTGATTCCAACAAGGCCGGCGAGCGTTACCGCGACTTCGTCCTTGAAGACGATCAGATCCGCAAGGAGATGAGCAAGGACCTCGAGCGTGCGGGCGTGTCCCGTATCATCATCGAGCGCACCCGTGATCGTGTCCGCGTCGACATCCACACCGCCCGTCCGGGCATTGTGATCGGCCGTCGTGGCGCCGAAGCCGAGCGCGTTCGCGCGAAGCTGGAGAAGATCACCGGCAAGCAGGTCCAGCTCAACATCTTCGAGGTGAAGAACGCCGCCCTCGACGCCCAGCTCGTCGCCCAGGGCATCGCCGAGCAGCTCGCCAACCGCGTGACCTTCCGTCGCGCGATGCGCAAGGCTCAGCAGGATGCCATGCACGCCGGCGCCAAGGGTATCCGTATCAAGCTCTCCGGCCGTCTCGGCGGCGCGGAAATGAGCCGTTCCGAGTTCTACCGCGAAGGCCGCGTCCCGCTGCAGACCCTCCGCGCCCTGATCGACTATGGCTTCTTCGAGGCCAAGACCACCTACGGCCGCATCGGCGTGAAGGTGTGGATCTACAAGGGCGACATGACTGAGTCTGAGTTCGAGGAGCAGCAGTCCCAGCAGAACAACCGTCCCGGCCGTCGCGGCGATCGCCGTCCGCGCCGTGGCAACCGTCCCGCCGCCCAGCAGCAGGCCAACGCCGAGGCTCCCAAGGCCGAAGCCGCCGCCGAAGCTCCCCAGGCAGCAGAAACGAAGGAGTGAGCAAGAATGCTTATCCCAAAGAGGACTAAGTACCGCAAGCAGCATCGCCCCACCCGTTTTGGCATGTCCAAGGGTGGCAACGAGATCAATTTCGGTGATTTCGGTATCCAGGCGCTCGCCCCGGCTTACGTGACGAACCGCCAGATCGAGGCCGCTCGTATCGCCATGACCCGCTACATCAAGCGTGGTGGCCGCGTGTGGATCACGGTCTTCCCGGATCGTCCGTTGACCAAGAAGCCGCTTGGCACCCGAATGGGTTCCGGTAAGGGTACGCCCGAATTCTGGATCGCCAACGTCCGTCCCGGTCGCGTTATGTTCGAGATCGGCGGCGTGTCCGAGGAAGTCGCTCGCGAGGCCCTGCGCCGCGCCATCGACAAGCTCCCCATGAAGTGCCGTGTTATTGCGCGTGAAGGTGGTGACATCTGATGGCAGTCGGAACCGCTGAATACTCCATCAAGAATCTCAACGAGAAGACCAACGAGGAGATCGAGGGCTTCCTGAAGAAGTCCAAGGAAGAGCTGTTCAACCTGCGCTTCCAGCATGCGACCGGTCAGCTCGAGAACACCGCTCGTCTCAAGGCCGTCAAGCACGATATCGCCCGCATGTACACCGTGCTGCGCGAACGCGAGCTTGGCATCAGCCAGGAGCCGGCCGCAACGGAAACTAAGGAGAAGTGATCATGGCGCAAGAGCGTAACTTCCGCAAGGTTCGTCGCGGCTACGTCGTGTCCGACGCTATGGACAAGACGATCGCTGTCGAGCTCGAAAAGCGTTCGACCCACCCGCTGTACGGCAAGGTCGTCCGCACCACCAAGAAGGTCAAGGTCCATGATGAACACAACGAGGCGAAAATTGGCGACCTCGTGAGTATTATGGAGACTCGGCCTCTGAGCAAGACCAAGCGCTGGCGTCTCGAAAGCATTATCGAGCGCGCTAAGTAACACAAGTTCGGCAAGGCTCCGCGCACACCGGGAACGGTGAATCCCTTACGGGAGAACCGTTCCCGGTGTGCGGGGAGAACCAGCTCGGCTAAGGAGAATCAATGATTCAGCAGGAAACGCGGCTTCATGTCGCCGACAACACGGGTGCCAAGGAAATCCTGGCCATCCGAGTGCTCGGCGGATCGAAGCGACGCTATGCCGGCATCGGCGACATCATCGTCGCCTCCGTCAAGGACGCCATTCCTGGCGGGTCGGTCAAGAAGGGCGACGTGGTCAAGGCCGTCGTCGTCCGTACCGTTAAGGAGCACCGTCGTGCAGACGGCTCCTACATCAAGTTCGACGAGAACGCCGCCGTCATTCTCGGCTCCGGCCGTGAACCGAAGGGCACTCGTATCTTCGGACCGGTTGGTCGTGAACTGCGCGATAAGCGCTTCATGAAGATCGTGTCCCTCGCCCCGGAGGTGATCTGACATGGTAGCCAAGATCAAGAGCGGCGACCTGGTGAAGGTCATCCGCGGTAAGGACCGCGGCAAGGAAGGCACCGTGACCCGTGTGCTCTCCAACGACCGACTGATCGTCGAAGGTGTGCAGATCGTCAAGAAGCACGTGCGCGCCACCCAGCAGGGCCAGCAGTCCGGCATCGTCTCCACCGAGGCGCCGATCCATCGCTCCAATGTGATGCTCATCGACCCGGAGACCAAGCAGCCGACCCGCGTGGGCGTGAACGTGAAGGAAGAGGCGCGTGACGGCAAGGTCAAGACCGTGCGCGTGCGCGTCGCCAAGAAGTCCGGAAAGGAGCTGGCATGACCGATACCACCGCTATCGAAGCGCCGGCAACTCCGCGCTTGAAGGTGCAGTACCAGGAAGAGATCGCCCCCGCGCTCATCAAGGAGTTCAACCACTCCAACCCGATGCAGGTGGCTCGTGTCGAGAAGGTCGTCGTCTCCATGGGCGTCGGCGCCGCGGCTCGTGACTCCAAGCTCATCGAGGGCGCTGTCAAGGACCTCACCCTGATCACCGGCCAGAAGCCGAAGATCACCAAGGCCAAGAAGTCCGTCGCGCAGTTCCACCTGCGTGAAGGCCAGGCCATCGGCGCGTACGTCACCCTGCGTGGCGAGCGCATGTGGGAGTTCCTCGATCGTCTGCTGACCCTCGCGCTGCCCCGCATCCGCGATTTCCGCGGCATCAACGGCCACCAGTTCGATGGCCAGGGCAACTACAACTTTGGTCTCACCGAGCAGTCCATGTTCCACGAGATCGATCCCGATTCGATCGATCACCAGCGCGGTATGGACATCACCGTGGTGACCTCCACCAAGGACGACAAGGAAGCTTACTCGCTGCTGAAGCACCTTGGCTTCCCCTTCAAGGAGAACTGATATGGCAAAAACCGCTCTGAAGAACAAGGCGGCCGCTAAGCCGAAGTTCGCTGTGCGCGCCTACACGCGCTGCCAGGTCTGCGGTCGTCCCCACTCCGTCTACCGCAAGTTCGGCCTGTGCCGCATCTGCCTTCGCGAGAAGGCCCACCGCGGCGAGCTGCCCGGAGTTACGAAGTCCAGTTGGTAAACATCGACGCTGAAGGTCCGTGGCCCGGCTCTCATCTGAGGGCGGGGCGGCGGAAACCACGGCGAGAAAGGGCGTGAAGCCCACAATGACAATGACAGATCCGATTGCAGACATGCTTACGCGTCTGCGTAACGCGAGCGCGGCAAAGCACGAGACCGTGGATATGCCGTACTCCAAGTTCAAGGCGAACATCGCTGAGATCCTCAAGCGCGAAGGCTTCATCAAGGACTTCGCCGCTAAGGAAGCGAAGGTCGGCCAGACTCTTGAGGTCACCCTCAAGTACGGTCCGAACGGCGAGCGTTCCATCCAGGGCATCAAGCGCATCTCGAAGCCGGGCCTCCGCCGTTACGCGAAGTCCGACTCCCTGCCGATGCCGCTCGGTGGCCTCGGTATCGCCATCATCTCGACTTCCTCGGGATTGCTGACTCAGAAGGAATGCCTCGACCGGGGCATTGGCGGCGAAATCGTCGCCTACGTGTGGTGAGAAAGGAGAGCTAGATCATGGCATCGCATATTGGTAAGCTCCCCGTCGCCATCCCGGCCGGCGTGGAAGTCAAGATCGACGGTCAGAACTTCGAGGCCAAGGGCCCGAAGGGTACCGCCACCTACGAGATTCCCGAAGGCGTCACCGCCTCCGTCGAAGGCACCGACATCGTGCTGACCCCCGTTGATGACCTGCGTCCCACCCGTGCCAAGCACGGTCTGGCCCGCTCCATCATGGCCGGCATGGTCAAGGGTGTGCACGAAGGCTACGCCAAGACCCTCGATATCGTCGGCACCGGTTACCGCGCCGTCGTCAAGGGCAAGGGCATCGAGTTCTTCCTCGGCTACTCCCACACCATCACGGTGAATCCGCCGGAAGGCATCGAGTTCGAAGTGCCGAACCCCAACCAGGTGATCGTCAAGGGCACCGACAAGCAGGCCGTTGGCCAGGTGGCTGCGAACATCCGCAAGCTGCGCGCTCCCGAACCCTACAAGGGCAAGGGCGTCAAGTACGCCGACGAGCGTATCCTGCGCAAGGCTGGAAAGGCTGGTAAGTGATATGAGCGTCACGATTTTCGGAAAAGGCAAGAAGGTTGCGCGTCTGCGCCGCCACGCCCGCATCAGGAAGCACATCACCGGCACCCCGGAGCGTCCGCGCCTGGTGGTCACCCGCTCCAACCGTCATATGGTCGCCCAGGTCGTCGACGACACCAAGGGCATCACTCTGGTGAGCGCCTCCACTCTGACCGCCGACTTCCAGGGCTTCGAAGGCACCAAGGTTGAGGCCGCCAAGAAGGTTGGCGAGCTCATCGCTGACAAGGCCAAGGCCGCCGGCATCACCGAGGTCGTGTTCGACCGCGGTGGCAACAAGTACACCGGTCGCGTCGCAGCTGTCGCTGAAGGCGCCCGCGAGGGAGGTCTGGCACTGTGAGCGACATCGAAACCCAGAAGGAAACCCAAGTGGCTGAAGAAACTCAGAACACTGCGGCTCCCGAGGCCAACAACGCGGACCGCAAGTCCCGTCGTGGCCAGCGTGGTGAGGGCCGTCGCGGCGAGCGTCGCAACCGTCGCGAGGAGAACCGCGGCGACGAGCTGCTCGATCGCGTGGTGACCATCAACCGTGTGTCCAAGACCCACAAGGGCGGTCGTACCTTCAGCTTCGCCGCTCTCGTGGTGGTGGGCGACGGCAACGGCACCGTGGGCGTCGGCTACGGCAAGTCCCGTGAGGTCCCGGCGGCTATCGCCAAGGGCCAGCTGGACGCCAAGAAGCACATGTTCAACGTGCCGCGCATCCGTGGCACCGTCACCCACCCGGTGATCGGTCATGACGCCGCTGGCACCGTCCTGCTGCGTCCGGCCGCCCCCGGTACCGGCGTTATCGCCGGCGGCCCGGTTCGCGCCGTCATGGAGTGCGCCGGCATCACCGACGTGCTGACCAAGTCCATGGGCTCGGCCACCGCAGTGAACATGGTCCGTGCGACCGTCGCCGCCCTCAAGCAGCTCGAAGAGCCCGAGGAGATCGCCGCCCGTCGTGGCCTCTCCCTTGAGGAAGTCGCCCCCGACGCCCTGCTGCGCGCCCGCGCCACCGGCATCGCCGAGGCCCGCAAGGCTCGCGAAGAGGCTCAGGCCAAGGCCGCCCAGGCTGAAAAGGATGGTGAGTGAGCATGGCTAACCTGAAGATTACGCTGCATCACGGTCTCGTGAACCGCACGCCCAAGCAGCGCGCCACTGCGCACACGCTGGGCCTGCGCAAGATCGGTCAGACCGTGGTCCGCCCGGACACCCCGGCCAACCGTGGCCTGGTGAACGTGGTTCGCCATCTGGTTACCGTCGAGGAGGTTGACTGATTATGGCAGATAACGAAATCCTGCAGATGCACGACCTCAGGCCCGCCCCGGGCGCCAAGAAGTCCCGTACCCGCGTGGGTCGAGGCGAAGGCTCCAAGGGTAAGACCTCCGGTCGCGGCTTCAAGGGCCAGACGAAGCGCACCCACGTGCGTGCCGGCTTTGAAGGCGGCCAGCTGCCGCTGTACATGCGCCTGCCGAAGCTTCGTGGCTTCAAGAGCCCCTTCAAGACCGAATACCAGGTCGTCAACATCTCCCGTCTGGCCGAGCTGTACCCGGCCGGCGGCGAGGTGACCGCTGAGGATCTGGCGGCCAAGGGCGCCGTGCGCGGCGGCCAGCCGGTCAAGGTCCTGGGCGACGGCGAGACCACCGTGGCCTTCACCCTCAAGGGTGTTAAGGTCTCGGCTTCCGCCAAGTCCAAGATCGAAGCCGCCGGCGGCTCCATCGAAGACTGAGGTCTTTGACGGAACACGCTGAAAAGGCATGAATATGAGAAGACCCTCTTCCGCCTTGGCGCGGACGGGGGTCATCTCATATGCGGCTTGCATATGACAGAACTTGCCCAGTCTGTTTTCAGGTAGATACTCTAGGTTACACTCGTGCGTTAGAGTTTGATTTTTCATGGCATGCTCAGGCATGCGATAGGGAGGAACCCAGGTGAGGACGCTAATCCAGGCCCTGAAAACCAAGGAGTTGAGGAAGAAGATCCTCTTCGTCCTGTTCATCATCATCATCTACCGCATCGGCTCCTTCATCCCGACGCCGGGTGTGGATTATGGTGTGGTGCAGGAATGCATAGGGGACATGAGCTCGACCTCCGAGAACTTCATCGGACTGGTGAACCTGATCTCCGGCGGCGCCATGCTCCAGCTGTCCATCTTCGCGCTGGGCGTGATGCCCTACATCACCGCCTCCATCGTGGTGCAGCTGCTGCGCGTGGTCATCCCGCGCTTCGAGGCGCTGCATAAGGAGGGCCAGTCGGGCGAGGCCAAACTCACCCAGTACACCCGATACCTCACCATCGGCCTGGCCGTGCTGCAGTCCACCACCATTCTGGTGACCGCCCGCTCCGGCGCGCTGTTCAACTACCAGTGCTCGCAGGTCATCCCCGACGGCTCCGTGTGGAACCTCGTCGTGATGGTGCTCATCATGACCGGCGGCACCGGCCTGATCATGTGGATGGCCGAGCTCGTGACCGAGAAGGGCATCGGACAGGGCATGTCCGTGCTTATCTTCATGTCCATCTGCTCCGGCTTCCTGCCGCAGCTGTGGGAGATCGGCTGGGGCACCGACGGCACCGACGGCGACTGGACCAAGTTCGCCATCGTCGTGGCCGTGCTGCTCGTCATCCTCATCTTCGTCGACTACGTGGAACTGTGCCAACGCCGCATCCCGGTGCAGTACACCCGTCGTATGATCGGCCGCAAGATGTACGGCGGCTCCTCCACCTACCTGCCCCTGAAGGTGAACATGTCCGGCGTTATCCCGCCGATCTTCGCCTCCTCCATTCTTGCGATCCCGACCCTGATCGCGCAGTTCGACTCCGACGCCGACTGGGCCGAGTGGATCAACAACAACCTCGCCGACACCACCTCCGTGTGGTACATCGCGCTCTACGCGCTGATGATCGTGTTCTTCTGCTTCTTCTACACCTCGATCACGTTCAACCCGGACGAGACCGCGGACAACATGAAGCAGTACGGCGGCTTCATCCCCGGCATCCGCGCCGGCAACGCCACCAGCCGCTACCTGAGCTACGTGATGAACCGACTCAACACCGTCGGCGCCATCTACCTGCTCTTCGTGGCGCTGATCCCCACCGTGCTCATCATGGCGCTGGGCCTCAACACCCAGCTGCCGTTCGGCGGCACCACCATCCTGATCATCGCGGGCGTCGGCCTCGACACCCTGCGCCAGGCCAAGGCCCAGACCGAACAGTTCCAGTACACGGGCTTCCTGTTCGAAAACACGGACAAGGTGGAAGGTAAGTAGCCTTTCATGGCGGTGCCGCTTTCTTCAAACAAGAAAGCGGCACCGTCGTTCATACACAACACAATCCACAATCAAAGGAACCAATATGCGTCTGCTGATCATGGGCCCGCAGGGTGTGGGCAAAGGCACCCAGGCCGCCAAGCTCGCCGAGCATTACGGCATCCCCGCCATCTCCACCGGCGACATCTTCCGCTACAACATCAAGAACAAGACCGAGCTGGGTCTTGAGGCCATGAGCTACACCGACAAGGGCGAGCTGGTGCCGGACGAGCTGACCAACAAGATCGTCAAGGACCGCTTGGCCATGGACGACGCCAAGAACGGCTGGATCCTCGACGGCTACCCGCGCAACGCCTCCCAGGTTGAGGCTCTGGACGCCATGCTGGCCGACCTCGACACGCCGCTTGACGCCGTGGTCGCGCTTGACGCCGACATGGACGTGCTGATGGAGCGCATGGCCAAGCGCGCCGCCGAGCAGGGCCGCACCGACGACACCCCCGAGGTGATCGCCAAGCGTCTGGAGACCTACGCGCAGGAGACCGCTCCGCTGCTGGACACCTATGGTGAGCGCGGCCTGCTGGTCGCCATCGACGGTGTGGGCGAGATCGACGCCATCCAGGCCAACATCGTGGCCGCTCTGGATGCGAAGGTCGCCTGACCTTTACCATCGCCACCCCAAAAGACTAGAAAACGACACGCTACGGCGTGTCGTTTCTCTATTTCGGCTAGTCTTGCAATTTGGTGTGTCTTCGGATGCGCCGTAGTAATCATCCAAAGGGACAGGAACTGCAGACACATGGCAAAAGACGGTGTGATTGAAGTCGAAGGACAGGTGGTGGAAGCGCTGCCGAACGCGATGTTCCGCGTTGAACTCGAGAACAAGCACATCGTGCTCGCCACGATCTCCGGCAAAATGCGCAAGAACTATATCCGCATCCTGCCGCAGGATCGTGTCGTGCTTGAGATGAGCCCGTACGACCTGAACCGCGGACGTATTACGTACCGCTACAAGTAAAGGTACAAGTAAAGGAAAACCATGAAGGTCAGCCCTAGTGTGAAGAGGATCTGCGAGAACTGCCGCGTGATCCGTCGTCACGGCCGCGTCATGGTGATCTGCATCAACCCGCGCCACAAGCAGCGTCAGGGCTGAGAGCAGATTCCAGCGGCATAAGAGAATAAGGCACTGAATCACAGTCCTTCGGGACTGAACCCCGGGTACGCAGGCCCGGGCCGGGAATCCGGACGATTTGGTGCAAGACCTGCGGAGTACAGAAGGAATCGCAATGGCACGTCTTGCCGGAGTCGACATCCCCAATGAGAAGCGCATCGAGATCGCCCTCACCTACATTTTCGGTGTGGGTCGCACTCGTGCCAAGGAAACGCTTGCCGCGACCGGTATCAATCCGGATATCCGCGTCAAGGATCTTACCGATGAGCAGCTGATCACGCTGCGTGACTACCTCGAGGCCAACTACAAGATCGAGGGCGATCTGCGTCGTGAGATCGACGCGGACATCCGTCGTAAGATTCAGATCAACTGCTACCAAGGCCAGCGTCACCGTAAGGGACTTCCCGTGCGCGGTCAGCGCACCAAGACCAACGCCCGCACCCGCAAGGGCCCGAAGCGTACGGTCGCCGGAAAGAAGAAGGCCACCAAGTAGTCGGTGGCACGCTCCAGGCCACGGGATGAGCTCATTCCATCGCCTGGACATCATCAAATAAGTTCGTTACTAGGAAACGAGGGTCAATGGCAGCTCCCAAGCAGGCCGCGCGCAAGCCTCGTCGCCGGGACCGCAAGTCGGTGCCGGTCGGGCAGGCGCATATCAAGTCCACTTTCAACAACACGATCATCTCGATCACCGATCCGTCCGGCGCTGTGGTGTCCTGGGCGTCCGGTGGCGACGTCGGATTCAAGGGCTCCCGTAAGTCCACTCCGTTCGCCGCTGGCATGGCCGCCGAGTCCGCCGCCCGCAAGGCGATGGAGCACGGCGTCAAGAAGGTCGACGTGTTCGTCAAGGGCCCGGGTTCCGGTCGTGAAACCGCCATCCGCTCCCTGCAGTCCGCGGGCCTCGAGGTCGGTTCCATCACCGACGTGACCCCGCAAGCACACAACGGCGTTCGTCCTCCGAAGCGCCGCCGCGTCTGAGCACTCAGAAAATCAATCCATCCAACCCGCTTTGACCGGTGAGTGCACCGCCGACCAAAAGCTGAAAGGATAACACAGTGCTTATTGCACAGCGTCCGACACTGACCGAGGAGTCCCTGAACCCGCAGCGTTCGCGTTTCATCATCGAGCCGCTCGAGCCTGGCTTCGGCTACACGCTCGGCAACTCGCTTCGTCGTACGCTCCTGAGCTCCATTCCGGGTGCCGCGGTGACCTCTGTGCGCGTTTCCGGCGCACTGCACGAGTTCACCACGCTGCCTGGCGTGCAGGAGGATGTGACCGAGATTCTGCTCAACATCAAGGGCATCGTGCTCACCAGCGAATACGATGAGCCGGTGGTCATGTATCTGCGCAAGAGCGGCAAGGGCGAGGCCACCGCGGGGGATATCACCCCTCCGGCCGGCGTGACCATCGCCAATCCCGATCTGCACATCGCCACCCTCGCCGAGGACGGCGAACTCGAGATCGAGTTCACCGTCGAACGCGGCCGTGGCTATGTGCCGGCTCAGATGAACAAGCAGGACAGCGATGAGATCGGCCGCATCCCGGTCGACTCCATCTACTCCCCGGTGCTCAAGGTGAGCTACAAGGTCGAGGCCACCCGTGTGGAACAGCGCACGGACTTCGACAAGCTCATTCTGGACGTGGAGACCAAGCCCGCCATCTCCCCGCGTGACGCGGTGGCTTCCGCCGGTTCGACCCTGGTGGAGCTCTTCGGCCTGTGCCGCGAGCTCAACATCCAGGCCGAAGGCGTCGAGGTCGGTCCGGCTCCCGTGGCCGAAGAGACCAACCCCGAGATGGCCGTGCCGATCGAGGACCTCAACCTCACCCAGCGCAGCTACAACTGCCTCAAGCGTGAGGGCATCCACACCATCGGCGAGCTCGTCTCCCACACCGAGCAGGACCTGCTCGACATCCGCAATTTCGGTATGAAGTCCATCGATGAGGTCAAGGACAAGCTGCAGACCCTGGGTCTGTCGCTGAAGACCTCGCCGATTGCCTTCGACACCACCAACCTCGAAGGCGGCACCTTCTTCTCCCCGGAAGACGAGTGAGAACAGCCGCTTTTGCATAACCGTTCGGACGATGGGTCGCGGACGCTCGGGCATATGCCCACCTGCGACCCTGCCGAACAATAAGGAGAAAACCCATGCCTACACCCAAGAAGGGCCCGCGCCTGGCGTCCAGCCCCGCGCATGAGCGCCTCATGCTGGCGAACATGGCCACCAGCCTGTTCCAGAACGGCCGCATCGTCACCACGCTGCCGAAGGCCAAGCGCCTTCGTCCGCTGGCCGAGCGCCTGATCACCTTCGCCAAGCGCGGTGATCTGCACTCCCGCCGTCGCGTGATGCGCGTCATCCGCAACAAGTCCGTGGTGCACATTCTGTTCACCCAGATCGCCGAGCAGATGGAGCAGCGTGAAGGCGGCTACACCCGCATCGTGAAGATCGCCCCGCGCGTCGGCGACAACGCCCCCGCCGCGATCATCGAGCTCGTCACCGAGCCCGTGAGCCCGAAGAAGGCCGTGGTCAAGGAAGCCGAAGCCGCCGTCAAGGTCGCCGAGGAAGCCCCGGTCGAGGTCGAGGAGACCAAGGTCGAAGCCGTTGAGGCTGCTGAGACCGAGGCCGTTGAGGCCGCCGAGGTGGAGAACACCGAGGCTGAGGCTGAGAAGGCCGAGTGAACTAGCTTCACAACGCGTTGACAAGGGTCGGAAATCCGCACAGGGTTTCCGACCCTTGTCGCTTTCCTGCGGCGGTATGGCCGTAGTATGGAAGCCATGACACGACTTCGCATTGATTTGGCGTACGACGGCGGCGGATTCTACGGTTGGGCGACGCAGCCGACGCTGCGCACCGTTCAGGGCACCATCGAGGCGGCGTTGCACACCGTGCTGCGTGTGCCGCAAGACGATCCCGACCAGCGGCTGCGGCTGACCGTGGCGGGCCGCACCGATACCGGCGTGCACGCCAGCCATCAGGTATGCCATATCGACCTCGACGAGGCGCTGCTGGACCGAGCGGTCGGCCATATGAACGTCTCCGGCATCGAGGCCTTGCATCGCAGGCTCTCGCGCATGCTGCCCGACGACATCACCCTCCATCGAATCAGCCGCGCCCCCGAAGGCTTCGACGCACGGTTCTCCGCGCTGGAACGCACCTACGTCTACCGCATCGCCGACCGGGGGAGTGAGGTCGACCCCAGATTGCGCGGCTTTGTACTGCATATCGACGACCGGCTCGATCTGGACGCCATGAATGCGGCCGCGGCGATGACCATCGGTCTGCATGATTTCGGATCCTTCGCCACGCCGAACCCGGGCGGCACCACCATCCGCGAGGTGAAATACGCGCGGTGGGAGCGCGTGCCCAGCCGCCCCCTGATCGACGCCACCGGACTGGCCTACGAAACCCCCGCCGTGGAATCCGGCCTGATGTGCCTCACCATCGTGGCCGATGCCTTCGCGCGCAATATGGTGCGCTCCCTGGTCAACGGCTGCGTGCAGGTTGGGCTCGGCAAACGCGACCTCGACTGGTTCGCCGGCAAAATGGCCGTGCCACTGCGCGAGGGATCCACCGGTCCCATCGCCCCGCAAGGGCTCACGCTGGAACATATCGCCTATCCGGCAGACGACCAGCTCGCCGCCCGCGCCGAAGCCATCCGCGCCGTGCGCACACTGTAACGGACCCATTCTGGGATACGCGAGCTATTTTCGCGCCCGTAACACAATCGCACGCTGGCGGAAACCGCGCCGCTCTAGTCTGAACGGCATGCCCGGCATCGCGCGTCTCAAAACGAGGGAGTGGCGTCGGGCCGATCCACAGGCATCCACCCAGGGAGCGGAGACGATGATTGAACGTGCGGCGCGTACACTCGCGAACGAGCTGATCAACCGACGCGAGGACATCAACCGGGAGCTCAGTCGCAACGGCGTGCGGTTCGGCGTGACCAGCGACGGGGAATACCACGATCGGCTGTTTCCCTACGACCCGATCCCGCGCATCATCGAATCCGACGAATACGACCAACTGGAAGCTGGGCTGAAGCAGCGCGTCAACGCGCTGAACGCCTACCTTGCCGACGTCTACTCCGACAAGCGCATCATCCACGACGGCGTGATTCCCGAGGAATTCGTCTACACGTCCGCCGGCTATTTTCCGCAGGTCAACGGCGTGACACCGCCGGGCGGGGTGTTCGCGCATATTGCGGGCGAGGATCTGGTGCAGGGCGAGGACGGCCGCTGGTGGGTGCTGGAGGACAATCTGCGCATTCCCTCCGGCGCCAGCTATCCGCTGTTCGCGCGCGATATCGAACGGCGCATCAATCCCAAACTGTTCCGCGAAGTGCGCGTGCGCGACAACCGCGATTATCCGAGGCTGCTGCGCAAAGCCATGGATTTCGTCTCCACCGAAGGCATCGCCGTGGTGCTCACGCCCGGCCGATACAACTCCGCCTTCTTCGAACACGCCTATCTGGCGGAGAAAACCGGCGCGACGCTCGCCTTCCCCGAAGACCTCGAAGTGATGAACAACCAGCTGTTCTTCCTTGACTACGCAGGTAACAGACATCGCGTGGGCGTGGTCTACCGCAGGCTTTCCGACGAATACCTCGACCCCTTCGCCTTCAACCCCGATTCGGTGATCGGCGTGCCCGGGCTGCTTTCCGCCTACCGTGCCGGCAATGTGGCGATCGTCAACGCGCCGGGCAACGGCGCGGCCGACGACAAGGCGATCTACTATTTCGTGCCGCAGATGATTCGCTACTACCTCGGCGAGGAGCCGTTGCTCAACAACGCGCCCACCTATATGCCGATGTTCGAGGCCGACCGCGCCGTGGTGCTCGACAGGCTCGGCGAGCTGGTGATCAAGGACGTGGCCGAGGCGGGCGGCTACGGCGTGGTGTTCGGACGTGACCTCGACCGCGCGGCCCGCGCCGAACTGGCCGAACGCATCGCCGCCGAGCCGCGCCGCTTCATCGCCCAGGAGGTGATCCAATTCAAGGATCTCGACGTGGTCGATCCGCTCACCGGCAAGGAGACCCCGCGCAAAGCCGATCTGCGCGCGTTCGTCGTCACCGGGCAGCACACGCACGTATGGTATTCGGGACTCACCCGCTACTCCTCGGTGCCGGGGCAGATGATCGTCAACTCATCGCAGGGCGGCGGATTCAAAGACACGTGGGTGCTCGCGCCCGACGACCCCAGCCACAAGCCCATCCGACGCGACGAGCATATCGAATCGGTGAACCTGGTGCCGCATTCGCGCTCGCACGCGCTGGCTTTGGTCACCGCCTCGAAAGCCGACAACCTGTTCTGGCTGGGGCGGTACACCGAACGCGCGTTCACCACGCTGGTCCAGTTCCTGCCCTTCTACGACCGTGTGATGGACACGGATGTGGACGCGTTCCGCCCCTTCGCGCGGGCTCTCGACCTGCCGCAGGATTTCGAGGACTTCGACGCGTTCATCCACAGCTTCCTGTACGACGGCGACCACCCCGATTCGGTGCGCAGCGCCATCGTCGCCGCGTTCAACAACGCGGTGATCCTGCGGCCGGAGCTCAGCTCGCGCCTGCTGCAATACATCGAACTGGCGGTGACGAACATCACCGACGCGGCCAGCCGCTTCGCCAACGCGGACGACATCTACAAGCAGCGCGACATCGCCGACAATATGCTTGCCTTCTGGGGCGGCGTCGAGAACTCCACGGTCGATCCCAGCCTCAAAGCGTTCATCTTCATCGGCAAATATGTCGAACGCATCGACCTATACACGCGGCTGAACCTGCCGGCCAGCGAGATGACGGCCCCCTTACGCAAACTGGAAACCTACTCGCGCACCCTGGACGGTATGCCGCTGCCGCAATGCTTCGCGGACGGCGTGCGTTGGCTGCTCGCCCAGCTTCCCGAACGCGGCTACCCCGAGCTGGTGGAGCGGCTGGGGATGTTCCTTGACGATTTCGGCGGGCGCTCCATCACCCCCGAAGCCAAGGAAATGGGGCGGATCAACGCCATGAATATGGACGGAGACCGGCCCTGAGCTGGGCTGGGTTGAGACTGGTGGGTCGAGCGCGCTTGGTTCGGACGGGCTTGACTCGGCCGGGTTTGGTTCGGCAGGGCTGGACTCGGCCGGGTTCGGTTCGTCAGGGCTGGACGGTAGGTAAGACGGTTCCGACCGGCGCGCCGGCGAAGCTGGTAATGTGGACGGGACGTTTCGCGCATCCTTTGAGGAGTTCGATATTCCATGAAGAAACTGGTGTTTGACTACGAGATGAGGCTCAGCTTCAGCTCCGCGGTCACCGACCACCGTTTCCAATTGCGTTGCGTTCCCGCGACGGGTCCACGCCAGCAGATCGTGGACGTGCGAATCGCGATGGAACCCGATGTGGAGTTGGAGACCACCGTCGATTCGTTCGGTTCGGTGGTCAACACGGGGTATATTCCGCAGGAGCACACGGTGTTCAACTACCGGGTGACGGGCATCGCCTTTGTGGACAACGCCCATATCAAGCCGGAGATCGACAAGCCGCTGTACCGTTTCGATTCCGCGCTGACCATTCCCGGCCCCGCCGTTACGGAACTGATCGAGGTGTGCCGTGGGCGCGTGGAGGCGCTGCCTCCCGACGCGACGCCGATTGAGCGTGCCCGCGAGGTGATGGATGAGGTGTACCGCGCCTTCGTCTACACGCCTGGTGCCACCACCATCCGCACCACGGCAGAGGAGGCGTTCGCGCAGCGCAAAGGCGTCTGCCAGGACTACGCCCACGTCATGCTCGCCGTCTGCCGCCATCTGGGATTGGGCGCGCGCTATATCGCCGGACTGCTCGGCGGCGAGGGGGCCACCCACGCATGGGTCGAGGTCTACCACGACCGGCGTTGGATCGGGCTCGACCCCACGCACAACCGTATGGTCGACGACAACTACATCACCATCGCCCACGGGCGCGATTACCGCGACTGCATGCTCGACATCGGCATATTCTCCGGCAACGACGTGCGCCAGACCCAGTGGGTGAACGCCTCCGTCCACGAACAGGAGCTGTGAGATTCGCGGGCTGACGCTTGCAAAAACTGTTCGGTTGGTGCCCAGCCTGGCGAACACCGGATCGATGGATGCCGTTTAACGAACGGATTTACGGCACGCCGGTTGCGAGCCGGGAAAAATGTGGCATAATGGACAAGTTGCTTTGCGCAATATATGGATGAGTGTCCGAGCGGTCTAAGGAGCACGCCTCGAAAGCGTGTGAGGGCGAACCCCTCCGCGAGTTCGAATCTCGCCTCATCCGCCACCAAGGGTTTTGGGCTTTGCCCAAAGCCCTTTTTCGTTTTTGCACCGATTTAGCCATAGGGGTGTGGCATCGACGAGGCTAGAGGGTTATAGACCAAATTGTGTCTGGTGGTTCCTGCTATTCGGCGGCGTCAAGGTATCGGGTGTCTAAGTTCCATATCTAACGGGCGGTCGCAATCATTTCTTGGGCGGTTGATTTGGTTCTCGGGCGGTTCCAATACCCTCGGGCGGTTCCATCATCTCTTGGGCGGTTCCAATACCGCCCGGGCGGTTACCGGATTGGGAATTCCTTGTTGCCAGATCATTCAGGGAAATCAAGAATGGCGGAATTTCAACGGTTTTGTCTCTTGTTGCGAATAGGCAGCAAGGAATACGCATAAACGTCAACCGCCCGAGGAGTATTGGAACCGCCCGAGTGAATGGCGTGACCGCCCGAAGGATTTTGGCCTATAACCCAACTTTTGGCCTGTGAGCATAATCCATGCCCGGAATCATCCTCCGCCGTACAGGTCGCGCGTCGGTCTTGGCGTTGCTATGCTGGTGCGCGATGCCGTCACATGCGGCATCCCCGTTGATATGACGGGCCGTTTACCGGCGTGAGCCGATAAGCAAAAGGCCCGGCACTACCAATACCGGGCCTTCGCGTGATTGTCGGCTTACGCCCTCAATCACAAAGGTTACGAGATGAATCATATCACGATGCACGGAAGCCTGACCGTGAACGGGCGCAGTGTGATCGTCCATGTGGGCGATGGCGAGGCGTTCGCCACGGTTGACGGGACGCGTTTCAATGTGCGTGGACTGTGGCAGCTCTACCAGCTGCTGAGGCTGCTCGTGTAGCGTTCACTAAAAGGGCGCGGCATCTCTCACAGGTGCCGTGCCCCGTAACCTGAAAATCGACACGGGACCACACCGCCAGTGCGCCCGCTGAACTAGCAATTGAATCAATTGAGAACCGTGTGATACCGCAATAAAACGTTTTTAGAACGGCAAAATGAGCGGTGAGCATGTTTGTTCATATGGTAGAAAAGCCAGTATTTTCAATACTTAAGTGTGTTTTATTGCGGAATCTCGCCTCATCCGCCACCAAGGGTTTTGCAACGACTTAGCTGCAGCCTCCGAGCTGCCAGACCTCGCACCTCGCCTCTGCCAACCAGAGAAAGGGGGTGATGGAAAGAGGGGAGTGTTTGCCTGATTTTATACATATTCTTTCTCTCAACACGCCGTCGGTCCTTGCTCGGGGGGGGGCTTGTTAGGTTGAGTCAATTATGCCGTACGTCGTTGTGCGTGCAAGAAAGAGCAGAGGTTTGATGATGCTGGAAGAGTTGCGAAAGTCCGCTGAGAAGATCGCGTTGTTCGCGGTATTGATGTTGCTTGCCGCGGTCGCCGCGGCGTTCGGTCTGGGTATGTTCCCGGCTCAGGCCCAGGCGCAGGAGCCGAGTGTGACGGTGGGCGCGTTCACGTTGTCCACCACTGACGTAAGTGGTCTGGTCAAGAACACTGATTACCGGCACGCAGGCACCACACTGACCATCACTACAGAGAAGCCCGTGACGGTGAGCATGTCCGACGCGGCGACGGAGACAATCGAATACACGGATGCCAATGGCGATCCCCAGTCAGTCTCCAACGGCACCACGACGGACAATATCGTCGTGAATCCAGGCAGCGGCAACACCGCCCATGTGACCTTCGACGGCGTGGTAATCGACCGAAGCGGCGATGGGAATCCGCCCGCCGTGCAGGTGTCTTCGGGTTCGATGAATCTCATACTTGAGGGGTCAAGCGTACTGAAAAGCGGGCGAAACCGTGCCGGTCTGGAAAACAACACGCAGCCTCTGACTATTTCCGGAGAGGGCGCGCTTGTCGCGATAGGTGGTTTTCATGGTGCCGGTATCGGCGCTGCCGAATGGGCCGATTGTTCGAATATCACCATCCAGGGTGGTGTGGTCACCGCGATAGGTGGTGGGGACGCTGCCGGTATCGGCACCGGATATGGATGGTTCCGCGTCTCGAATATAGAGATTGCCGGGGGCGTGGTCACCGCGGTGGGCGGCGTCAATGCCGCGGGCATCGGCGGCGCGAAGCTATGTTCCGACGTGGAGGTTCGGATCACCGGAGGTCGAATCACCGCTCGGGGAGAGGAACGGGCCATCGGTGTTGGTAGTGATGTGTCCGATGGGGACTCCGCCATTATTTCCATCAGCGGCGGCGAGTTTGCAGACGGTAATGCCGATACGAATCAGGTATATGGCGTGACGCCGATTGCGGGGTATGTGGTCAAGGCGAACGACGGCGAATCGGCCGACCAGCATCCCGTGCGGGTGGTGGGCAAGGCCGGTGATTTCTATGTGTCGGGTGGTCGGCGTGATTCTGACTACAAGTACGAGAGCGGCACGTTGACCATTTTGTCGGATAAGGCGTTGACGGTGAGCATGTCGCCTCAAGCGCAGGCCGACATCTCATACGAGGATGCTGAAGGTAATCCCCAAACCGTCAAGGGCACCACAGTGGACCGTATCGTCGTGGACGCGTCGGGCAAGGCCGCGAACGTGACCTTCGACGGCGTGGCGATCGACCAAAGCGAATCTTCCTGGTCGGCTGCCGTGCTGGTGTCTTCGGGTTCGTTGGACCTCACGCTTGAGGGCGTGAACGTGCTTAAGAGCGGTGAGTATCGTGCTGGTTTGCAGAACGACGAGTATCCGTTGTCCGTCTCTGGTGAGGGTTTCCTCAGCGCGACGGGTGGCCGCGGTGGTGCCGGCATTGGTGGTGGATACTATGGTTCGGGTCCGAATATCACGGTTTCTGGTGGTACGGTCGTCGCGTCGGGTGGCCGCGGGTCTGCTGGTATTGGTGGTGGATACTATGGTTCGGGTTCGGATATCACGATTTCCGGTGGTGCGGTCATTGCGGTGGGCAACGGCTGGGGTGCTGGTATTGGTGGTGGAGGTGGGGGCCATGGGGAGACCAGTGTCAAGATTTCGGGTGGTGTGGTTTCCGCGTCGGGCAGCGAGTGGGCCGCTGGTATTGGCGGCGGAGGGCATGACACCGGATCGGCCAGCGTCGAGATTTCGGGTGGTGTGGTTTCCGCGTCGGGCGGTGAGCAAGCCGCTGGTATTGGCGGTGGATACACTGCTAGGAGTGAGGTTCGCATCACGATTTCGGGTGGTCGGATTACCGCCGATGCCCGGGATGGCGGTGCCGGTATTGGCGGTGGTGCCAGCGCTCAGAGCACGAGCGATACCAGTGTTACGATTTCGGGTGGTTGGATTGCTGCCGATGGTCATGATGGCGGTGCCGACATAGGCGACGGTACCGATAGACTGGGTGATCCGGCTGTGGTTTCCATCACGGGCGGTCTCTTCGGGGATAAGACGGCGGATGCCGTGAGCAACCAGCAAGTGTATGGCGTCGATGTGGCCGAGTCGTATGCGGTCGCGGCGAATACGGATGAACAGACCGTCAGCGAGTATCCCTATCAAGTGGTGGGTAAGGCCGGTGATTTCTATGTGTCGGGCGGCCAACATGATTCCGACTACACGTATAAGGACAACGTGCTGACCATCACGTCGGAAGCGGAGCTGGCGGTGAGTATGTCGCCTCAGGCGAAGGCGAAGATCGACTACACGGATGACAAAGGCACCTCCAAGTCAGTGGACAAGGGCACCACGGCGGACCGCATCGTTGTGGACGCGGGCGAAGACAACACCGCCCATGTGACCTTCGACGGCGTGGCGATCGACCAAAACGACAACAATCATTCGGCGGCTGTGCTGGTGTCTTCGGGCTCATTGGATCTCACGCTTAAGAACGTGAACGTGCTCAAGAGCGGGAATCGTAGCGCCGGTTTGCAGAGCGACGGGCAATTATTGTCCATCTCCGGAGAAGATGACGGTTTCCTCAGCGCGACGGGTGGTTGGTTTGGTGCCGGTATTGGTGGTGGATACGAGGCTTACGCTGCGGTCAGTGTTGAGATTTCAGGTGGCACGGTCGTCGCGACAGGTGGCGCTAGCGCCACCAGCGGTGCTGCCGGTATTGGCGGTGGATACAAGGCTTACGCTCCGATCAGTGTCAAGATTTCGGGAGGTACGGTCGTCGCGACGGGCAAAAATGGGGGCGCTGGTATTGGCGGCGGAAACAGTGTTGTTACTGGTATTGGAGGCTATTCCGCTCCGGTCAGTGTCGAGATTTCGGGTGATGCGGTCATCACCGCGACGGGCGGCTGGGACGGTGCCGGTATTGGCGGCGGACACTCTGCCCAGGGTTCGGTCGCTGTTGTGATTGAAAAAGGTACGGTCACTGCGAACGGTGGCAAGTATGCTGCCGGTATTGGCGGCGGCGGTGGTGGCACTGCTTCCGCTCCGGTCAGCGTCGAGATTGCGGATGGTACGGTCGTTGCGACGGGCGGCTCCAATGCTGCTGGTGTTGGCGGCGGAGACACAGCCTCGAGTTCGACACATGTCAAGATTTCCGGTGGTAAGGTCGACGCGAACGGCGACGACGGGGCTGCTGGTGTTGGTGGCGGCAACGAAGCTAAGGGTTCGGTCGACGTTGAGATTTCAGGTGGTGA
Organism: Bifidobacterium sp. LH_558; assembly: GCF_056356295.1. Lineage (NCBI taxonomy): Bacteria > Bacillati > Actinomycetota > Actinomycetes > Bifidobacteriales > Bifidobacteriaceae > Bifidobacterium > Bifidobacterium sp. LH_558. The sequence continues at coordinate 107,692 of NZ_JBKETZ010000006.1, forward strand.
AATCACTGCGAACGGCGGCAAGTATGCTGCTGGTGTTGGCGGCGGCGACGAAGCTGAAGATTTGGTCGCTGTTGTGATTAATAGGGGTGAGGTCACTGCTAATGGTGGTGCAGGGGCTGCTGGTGTTGGCAGCGGAACTTATGCTGCTGCGGTCAGTGTTGAGGTTTCGGGTGGTATGGTCATTGCGAATGGCGGCACCAACGCTGCTGGTGTTGGTAGCGGATTCCAGGCTGGTTCGGTCGATGTTGAGATTTCCGGTGGTGAGGTCACTGCGAATGGCGACAGGTATGGTGCCGGTATTGGCGGTGGTAACAGAGCTAAGGGTTCGGTCGATGTTGAGATTTCCGGTGGTGAGGTCATTGCGAATGGCGGCATCTCTGCTGCCGGTATTGGCGGCGGAGGGAAGGCTTCCGCTCAGGTCGATGTCGTGATTTCCGATGGTGTGGTCACCGCGACGGGCGGCTGTATTGAGAGTGAGAAAAATACCGGTGGTGGTGCCGGTATTGGCGGCGGCAGCGATGCCAACGGTTTGATTAAGGTTGGAATTTCGGGTGGTCGAATCACGGCTGCGGTGAGGGACGCTAGCGTTGCTTTCATAGGCGACGGTGCCGCGAGTCAGTCCAGCGTCGAGGCTGATGTGTCCATCACGGGTGGTTTCTTCGCGGATGAGACGAAGAATGCTGTAAAGGATCAGCTGGTGTATGACCGGGAGCCTGATCGCGGTTATCTGGTGTATGCGAACGATGATGCTGATGAGGCGTTGCGTTCGGCGTATCCGTTGGCGGTGGGTCGTGATCCGGAGTTGAAGTTCAATTCCGATATGTCGTCGAAGACGTACGATGGTTCGCAGGTGTCTTCTGATGTGGCCTCTGTGTCGGGTGCTTCCGGGACTGCTGGAGTGGCGGTGTCGTTCCAATATCGTCTGGCCGATGCCACTGGCGAGGACGCGTGGAAGAACGACCTGCCGACCGATGCGGGTTCGTATGAGGTGAAGGCGTCGACCGGCACTGTGGTCTCCTGCAAAGATGATGTTTGTGTGCAGTGGGCGGCTGTGACGAAGACCGGGAAGTCGTTCACCATCGATCAGAGGCCGTTGACGTATCAGGGCGTGAGTGTGTCCGGCAAGGAGTACGACGGCACCGATGTCGCTTCGGCATCGGTCGAGTCGGCCACGCTCGATAACGTGTTGGCCTCTGATAAGGGCAAGGTGTTCTTGGAAGTCGAGTCCGCGTCATTCGAGAACGCTTCAGCGGGCGAGAACAGGCCCGTGATGGTCGTGTTGAAGCTCACGGGCGACAGGTCCGCCAATTACACGTTGGATTCGGCTGCCACCTTCTCTTCCGCGGCAGCGATCACGCAGCGTGATTTGACCGTGAAGGCCAAGGACATCGAGGTGGTGTACGGGGCGGATCCCGTGTACTCGGTCGAGGTGGTGTCCGGTTGGGTCAACGGTGAGGGTGATTCGTTGTCCGGCGTGTTGCTCGCCGCGTTGGCTTATGACTGTGATTACGTGAAAGGCTCGCCAGTCACGGAGGATGGCTACACGGTCATGCCAAGGTGGGAGACGGATGCTCCTGAGGATCTGTCGAACTATACGGTGTCATTCGAGTCGGGCACGCTGACGGTGGTGCGGGCCAAGGGCTCGCTGACCCTGTCTCCCGATACCGGCCAGTCCGCGGTCTATGGCGATGCTGGCTTCAAGCTGGTTGCCGAGTCGAACAGCGATGGCGTGGTGTCGTTCGCATCGGATGATGAGTCGGTGGCGACGGTGGATGCGGACGGCAACGTGTTGATCGTGGGTGCGGGCGAGGCGACGATCACCGCCATGTTGGCCGAGACTGTGAACTATACGGGTGCGCAGGAGTCGATTGTGTTGACGGTGTCCAAGAGCGGCGACGCGTTCCGATTGGATACGGCCGCCATCTCCAAGACATACGGTGACGAGGAATTCGCGCTCGCGCCGTTCGCGTCCATCGGCGCGGGGGCTATCACTTATTCGAGTTCCGATGAGGCCGTGGCCACCATCGACGGGTCCGGCAAGGTGTCGATTGTGGGCGCGGGCGAGGCTACCTTGACCGTGAGCTCCGAGGAGAGCGACGATTTCGAGGCGAAGCGTGTGGAGATCTCGTTGACCGTGGCGCCGCGTCCCGTGGTCGTGGAGTGGGCGTCCCCGTCTCCCGGTGATGACGTGTCCGCGGTTTCTTCCGTGTTCGTGTTCGCGTACGACGGCGCGGCGCATGCTCCCGTGGCGTCCGTGTCGAATCTGGTGGGCGATGACGAGTGCGCTCTGACGGTTTCGGGCGCGCAAGCGAACGTTGGCTCCCATGCTGCCACGGTGACCGGCGTGGCTAACGCGAACTACACGTTGGAGGGTGGATCGAACCTGAGCCAGGGCTTCTCGATCACGCCCGCCGTGTTCTCTTATACGGTCGAGGACCAGACTCTGAAGGCGGGTTCGATCGTCGCTGACCTGACCGCGCCTGACTCGGGTGTGGGCGTGACGCTGCCGGATGGTTCGGTCGAGTCGGTGCCGGGCGCGCTCGCTTGGTATGCGGACGCCGAACATGCGACCCTGTTGGATGCCTCCCATGCGTTGCGTTCCTCGGATGGTTCTCCGATTTCGTTGTGGTGGACGTTCACCCCGGATTCCGGCAACTACACGGGCACGGCGTCCGGTGTGGTGTCGGTTTCGGTTGAGCCTGTGTCGGCGGAGTCTGGCGTGGTCGTGAATCCGGACGGCACGGTGACGCTGCCCGACGATAAGGGCGTGGTCACGCCAGGCGGTGACAAGCCGGCCGTGGTGAATCCGGACGGCTCGATCACCCTGCCCAAGGGCGGAACGTTCACGCCGTCCACCGATTTGACCGGCGGTGAGACCGGCGTGGAGGTCAAGGTTCCCGAGATGAGCACCATCCATCCGAACGGCACCGTGACCGACAAGGACGGTTCCACCGTGTGGGCTCCTGTCATCGATGATCCAGACGATTCCGATAATCCGGACGATTCGGACGGTGATTCCAAGAACCCAGGCGACGACGGTTCGAACGACAAGAAGTCGGACGAGCGGTCGGAGGAACTGTCCAAGAGCGGCGTTGACGTGGCCATGCCTTTCATGGCCGTGATGGTCCTGGCCGTCCTTGGTCTGGCTGGAGCTGTTCTGCGGCGTAGGTTCTGAGATCCTTCGACTACGGCTTCGCCTCCGCTCAGGATGACGCAGCTGGAGAGGTAGCGCTCACTCCGCTCAGGATGACGGTGGACGATAATTCCTCGTCATGCTGAGCGGAGCGTAGCGGAGTCGAAACATCTCCAGAATGACGCAGCGAGAGGCGTTATTCGAAAAGGGCGAAGTCGCTGGTGGGGTAGCCGAGTTGGAAGGCCTGATAGGCGTGCTGGGCCACCAGATACGCCAGTATGGCCGCGCTTTCGGCGTCCGTGCCCGACCAGGCTGTGACTTCGGCTCGCGCGCAATCCATTTCGACCGCGGCGACCATCGGGACCTTCAGGCCGGTGACGGCATCCGTCACGGTGCCGGAATCCCCGATCAGCGTATCGACCGCATACACCTTCTGCCGAGGATCGTCGTCGGAACCTGGCATCACGCCAGCCAACGACACCAGCTGCTGCGCCGTGGTCTTATGGTTGTCGCTGGTGGTGAGATCCGCATTCGATACGCCCCGCGCGGCAAGCACCTCCATGGCGAATCCCGCGCGATCCTCCGCCTGCGCCATGGCGAGCAGCGTTTGTGAATCCACATCCAGAGACTCCACGCCGTCAAGACGGGCGGGCTGCGCCTGCTGCGAATCGTCCTGCCCCAGCTTCGCAGCCAGAGACGCTTGCGACAGTTCGGCGCGTGCGCTGAACACCGCGCCTTCGCCGAAACGTTCCGAGCATTGCGCGGCCACGTCAAGCCAGTCGGAGGGGAGAGAAAGCGAGGCGATATAACGCGCCAGCAGAGGCTCTCCGCCGTCACCATCCACCATCGAGGCGTGCGATTGCGCGTTCACATAGGCGCTTTCGCACGCGCTCATCTCCTGCTCCGCTTCGGCGCGGCCCGCAAGACGTGGGGCGTCGCATGCGGCGAGCGATGCCGTCAATCCCACGGCCGCCAGCAGCGCGACGGCACGCGTGGCCCAAGGCGCGTAAAGGGGATGGGCATGCGGGAACCGGTGACGTGTCTGCATACGAAACTACACTAGTAGTCGACTGTGACCGCATGGGCCAAGCGCTCGGAAATAACTTCATAGGAGGTCGGACGATGGATCTGGATCTGACTGGAATGCACAAGCTCGCCGCCGAGCAGGGAATCGAACCCGAGACGCTGGATGCCGCACTGGCTGAGGCTTTGCGGCTTGCCTATCTGAAAACCCCGCACGCCGCCAAGCACGCCCGCGTCGAGCTGGACGAGCGTTCGGGCAGCTTCACCGTATGGGCCGTGGACGAGATCCGCCAGGAGCCCACCGAAGACGATCCGCACCCCGCGCCCACGTTCAGCGAGGAATACGACGATACCCCGCGCGATTTCGGCCGCCTCGCCGCCGCCACCGCGCGTCAGGTCATCAGCCAGCTGTTCCGCAAGGCCGAGGACGACAAGGTGTTCGGAGCGTTCTCCGGCCAGAAGGGCAAGCTCATCACCGGCGTCATCCAGCAGGATGTCTCCGATCCGACGAATGTGCACGTGGCCATTGGCGATGTGGAGGCCATTCTGCCGCGTCGCGAGCAGGTGCCGGGTGAGCGTTACCGCCACGGCGAGCGTCTGCGCGTGTACGTGGTGAACGTGGCCCGCGGCCTGAAGGGACCGGAGATCGTCGTCTCCCGCTCCCATCCCGAACTGGTGCGCAAGCTGTTCGAGCGCGAAGTGCCGGAACTGGTGTCGGGCGCGGTGTCGATTATGGCCATCGCCCGTGAGGCCGGCGCGCGCACGAAGCTCGCGGTGAAGGCCAATACCGAAGGCGTGAACCCCAAGGGCGCGCTGATCGGCCCCGGCGGCGCTCGTGTGCGTGCGGTGATGGAGAATCTGGGACCGGAGAAGATCGACATCGTCGACTGGTCCGAGGATCCCGCCAAGTTCGTGGCCGCCGCGCTGAGCCCGGCCGTGGCGACCGGCGTGCAGGTGATCAGCGAGAAGAACAAAACCGCAATCGCCTTCATCCACGACGACCAGCTTTCGCTGGCCATCGGTAAGGAAGGTCAGAACGCGCGTCTGGCCGCCAAGCTCACCGGCTGGAAGATCGGCATCGAATCCGCCGAAGCCCATGCGCTCAAGGCCGCGGAGAACACCGAAGCGGCACCGAGCGCGGAATAACCAATACCCGAACCATGCCGTTGGATGACGCGCGGCTCGCTTCGAGAGGCGACATCCAGCGGCACGAGTATGCTTGACTTTCGATGCGGGCAGGCGCACGACGCGCCGTCATGCCCCGCGAAGAGACGAGGTAACACGATCATGGTCGCACGATGAGACAGGGTAGGCTTGCCATCATCACAGACTGACCACGCCCAATCACGCGTGGTCTCAGATAGGAGTAATTAGTGGCGAAACCACGCGTATACGAATTGGCCAAGGATTTGAACGTCGACAGCAAGGCCGTTCTCGAAAAGCTCAAGGATATGGGCGAGTTCGTGAAATCCGCTTCCTCGACGGTGGAGCCCCCGGTGGCCCGCCGCCTGAAGGCCGCATTCGCCAAGTCTGAATCCGGCGAAGCCAAGGCCGCGCCGAAGTCCCAGACTCCCGCCCCGGCAGCCAAGCCGATGGCGAAGCCGGCGGCACCCGCCCCCGCGGCACCCAAGCCCGCGGCGCAGGCTCCGGCGACCCCGGCCGCTCCGGTCAAGCCGGCGGCTCCGGCTCCGGCATCTCCTGCCGCTCCGGCCAAGCCTGCCGCCAAGCCGCAGCAGGATTCCACGCAGCAGCGCGCCGCCCGTCCGGGCCAGCAGCCGCGCAACGGCGGCGCTCCCAATGGCGGACGTCCGCAGGGCGCCACCCCGCGTCCCGCGCCCACGCCGAATGCCGGCGCAGCTGGCGCTAATGGTGCTGCCGGCGCGAATGGTTCCGCCGCGCGTCCCCATACCCCCGGCCCCCGTCCGGGCAATAATCCGTTCAGCCGCAAGCAGGGCATGCGCACGCCGACCCCCGGCGACATCCCGCGCCCGCATCCGATGGCTCGTCCGAATGTCGAAGGCGGCCGTGGCGGCCGTCCGGGTCGTCCCGGTCAGGGCGGCCAGCAGGGCGGCGGTGCCCGCGGAGGATTCCGCGGCGGTCGTCCCGGTCAGGGCGGCGCCCAGGGCGCACGTCCGGGCCAGTGGGGCCACAGCCGTCCCGGTCAGGGCCAGCAGGGCGGTGCCCAGGGTGGCGGCCGTCCGGGTCGTCCCGGTCAGGGCGGCGCTCAGGGCGGCAACAACTTCCAGGGCGGCGCGCCGAGCAACGGTCCCGCACGTGGCGGCGGCCGCGGTCGCGGCGGTGCCGCGGGCGCATTCGGCCGTCAGGGCGGCAAGTCCTCGAAGGCGCGTAAGAACCGTCTGGCGAAGCGTCAGGAGTTCGAGGAGCTGAAAGCACCGACCATCGGCGGCGTCCGCATCCCCAACGGCGGCGGTCAGACCGTGCGTCTGCGCCAGGGTGCCACGCTGGCCGATCTGGCGGAGAAGATCAACGTCAATCAGGCCGCGCTGGTGACCGTGCTCTTCCACCTGGGCGAGATGGCCACGGCCACGCAGTCCCTTGACGAGGCGACCTTCCAGATTCTGGGCGACGAGATCGGCTGGAACATCAAGCTCGTCTCCGCCGAGGAGGAAGACAAGGAGCTGCTCCAGCAGTTCGACATCAACCTCGACGAGGAAGAACTGCAGGCCGACGAGGATCTTCAGCCGCGTCCGCCGGTCGTCACCGTCATGGGCCACGTCGACCACGGTAAGACCCGACTGCTCGACACCATCCGCCGCACCAACGTCATCGCACGCGAGGCCGGCGGCATCACCCAGCGCATCGGCGCCTACCAGGTGACGGTGGAGCTGGAGGGCGAGCCGCGCAAGATCACCTTCCTCGACACCCCGGGCCACGAGGCGTTCACCGCCATGCGTGCCCGCGGCGCCGAACTCACCGACGTCGCGATCCTCGTGGTCGCCGCCGACGACGGCGTGATGCCCCAGACCGTGGAGGCCATCAACCACGCGCAGGCGGCCCATGTGCCGATCGTCGTGGCCGTCAACAAGATCGACGTGTCCGGTGCGAACCCCGACAAGGTGCGCGGCCAGCTCACCGAATTCGGCCTGGTGCCGGAGGAGTACGGCGGCGACACCATGTTCGTCGACATCTCCGCCAAGCAGGGACTGAACGTCGACAAGCTGCTCGAAGCGGTGCTGCTCACCGCGGACGCCGAACTCGACCTGCGGGCCAATCCGGATATGGACGCCCGCGGCGCCACCGTGGAAGCCCGACTCGACAAGGGCCGCGGCGCCGTGGCCACCGTGCTCGTGCAGTCCGGTACGCTCCACGTGGGCGACGCCATCGTGGCCGGCACCTCGTACGGCCGCGTTCGCGCCATGCTCGATGAGAACGGCAACCCGATGAGCGAGGCCGTGCCGTCCAGCCCGGTGCAGGTGCTCGGTCTGACCTCCGTGCCGACCGCAGGCGACCTGTTCCTTGTGGCTTCGGATGACCGCGCCGCCCGCCAGATCGCCGAGAAGCGCCAGGCCACCGAGCGCGCCGCCCAGCTGGCCAAGCGCCGTAAGGTCGTCTCGCTCGAGGACTTCAAGAAGAAGCTCGCCGAGTCCGAGGTCGATATGCTCAACATCGTCATCAAGGGCGATTCCTCCGGCTCCGTCGAGGCGCTCGAGGACTCCCTGATGAAGATCGAGGTGTCCGACGAGGTCGGCATCCAGGTCATCCACCGCGGCGTCGGCGCGATCACCCAGAACGACGTCAACCTCGCCACGGTCGACAAGGCCGTCATCATCGGCTTCAACGTGCGTCCGAACCGTCAGGTCGCCGACCTGGCCGAGCGCGAGGGCGTGGAGATCAAGTACTACTCGATCATCTACAAGGCCATCGAAGACATCGAGGCCTCCCTCAAGGGCATGCTCAAGCCGGAATACGAAGAGGTCACCACCTCGCACTCCGAGATTCGCGAGATTTTCCGCTCCTCCAAGTTCGGCAACATCGCCGGCGTGCTGGTGCAGGACGGCGAGGTCAAGCGCGGAACGAAGTGCCGCATCCTGCGCAACGGCGTGGCCACGGTCAACGACCTGGAGATCTCCTCGCTGCGTCGCTTCAAGGACGACGTCACCTCCGTCAAGGAAGGCTACGAGGCGGGTATCAACCTCGGCTCCTTCAACGACATCGAGATCGGCGACATCATCGAGACCTTCGAGATGCGCGAGGTTGAACGCAAGTAGTTCGAGCCCGCATCGCAAGGCTTTGACGGGAACGCCCGCCACCGGCTTCCGGCGGCGGGCGTTCCCACGTATATGGCACAATAACGGATAGCGAATGCGGATGGTTCCGGGAACGGGCGCGCATGGCGGCCCACGCGAACATCCGCGATACGAACACGACCCAAGGAACGAAACTTATGGCAGGAACGAACCCCCGCGCGGCGCGCATCGCCGCCCTGATTCAGCGTGTGATCGCCTCGTCGATGGAGGCACAGCTGCACGACAAGCGTCTGACGAACGTCACCATCACCGAAGTGCGCGTCACCAACGATCTGCAGATCGCCAAAGTGTATTGGACCCAGCTCGGCCACGCCGGCAAGGAGGAGGGTGAGCGCAAGCGCGCCCAGCAGGCGCTCAACCAGGCCAGCGGCCGTCTGCGCTCGCTGGTCGGCATCAAGGCCGGCCTGCGTCTGACCCCGCAGCTGCAGTTCGTCTATGACGAGGTGCCTGGTGAGGCGCATGAGATCGAGGACATTCTCGCCATCGCCCGCAAGCGCGACGAGGAGCTCGCCAAGGCGCGCGCCACCGCCCAGTACGCCGGCGACGCCGATCCGTACAAGCATGCGGATGATGACGATGACATCGACGATGAGTACGAAGACGACGATGACGATTGGGATGACGAGGAGGATTTCGAAGTCGAAGACTTCGACGCCGAAGACGCGGACGATTCCGACGATTCCGATCGCGCCGAGTGACGCCGATGGCATCGAGTGACGCCAGTACGCCGGCCGGCGGCCTGCTGATCATCGACAAGCCGCAAGGCGTGACCAGCTTCGACGCGGTCGCCGCCGTGCGCGCCGCCCTGCATACTAAGAAAGTCGGCCATGCGGGCACGTTGGATCCGATGGCCACCGGCATGCTTGTGATCGGCTTCGGCCACGCCACCAGACTGCTGACCGCAATCGTCGAACACGACAAAAGCTATGAGGCCACGATTCGCCTCGGCCAGCGCACCACCACCGATGACGCCGAAGGCGAACTCATCGCATCGCAAAGCGAGACGCCCGACGCGATAAGCCGGTTGAGCCGCGAACTGATCGAAACGACGATCCGAGAACAGTTCACCGGCGATATCGAACAGGTGCCCAACACCTTCTCCGCCATCAAAATCAACGGCAAGCGCGCCTACGATCTGGCACGCGACGGCCAGGCGGTCGAGCTCAAAGCCCGACCCGTCACCATCGGTGAATTCACCGTGCTCGACATGCGCTCAGCCACAGCCGATGATGCCGCCGGCGCTCCGGTGCCCGTGATCGATCTGGACGTGCGCGTGAGCTGCTCGTCCGGCACCTATATTCGCGCGCTGGCTCGCGATCTGGGCGAGACGCTTGGCGTGGGCGGTCATCTGACCCGATTGCGCCGCACCCGCGTGGGACGTTTCGATTTCGCCGACGAGACCGTGGCACGGCGCGCCCTCACCGCGTATGCCGAACCGTACAGCTTCACCAGCCGCGAGGGCGAAACCATCACCCGCAATAAATGCATGCTCGATACGCCCGGGCTCGCCGGCGAGCAACGCCGTGAATGGCTGCTGGGCCGCGCGCTGACCATGGCTGAAGCCGTGCGTGGCGCCATGCCGGTGGTTGAGGTCACCGCCGAAGAGGCCGCCGAACTGCGTTTCGGTCGGCGTATCGCCCGCCGTCTCGATGTGGACCAGGCCGCCGCCGTGGTGAGCGAGACTCAGGATGTGGTCGCGCTGGTCGCTCCGGCCAACGGTTCCCAAGCCAAACCCGTCACCGTATTCCCCGCGGTCTAAATCGCCGTGGCCGGCTGCTGCTAGAGTGGACGGCGGTTTTTGTGAGATACAGCACGCACAACACAAGGAAAACGTTTATGGACATCACCAGATTGACGCCGGACGAGCAGGGCATGGTCGAATGGCCCACCTTAAGCGAGGACCGCAAGGCCGTGGTCAGCGTGGGTGTATTCGATGGATTCCACCGCGGCCATAACGCCGTCATTTCGCGCGTGGTGGAGTTGGCCCGGCAGGCCGACGCCTTCGCCGTGGTGGTGATGTTCGACCCGCGTCCCGGCCTGGTGCACCGCTACGCCGCCACCCATGACGGCGCGGAACCCGCCGCCGACACCCTCGATGCCCAAGCGCTGACCGACGTGAACGAGCGTTTGCGCTTCATGGAGCAGGCGGGCGTCGACCATGTGATGATCGTGCGCTACACGTTGGCGTTCGCCGCGAAATCCTACCGCTTCTTCCTCGGCCAGATGGTAGGCAAGCTCGGCATGCGCGCGCTGGTGCTCGGCTCGGACGCCGCCATGGGCAACAATCGCGAAGGCGATGTGCAGGCGATCGCGAATCTCGCGGCCGCCACCGGCGTGTTCGAGCTCGAGGTTGTGGATGACCGCGGTCCGGGCGAGACCCGCGTGCCGCCGAACGCCCAGCCGATTGCCCCCGAAGGCTGGGGAGAGCCCGTCGATCCGCTCGCGACTATGAACAAGGCCGAACGCCGCGCATGGAGCAAAAAGCATCAGGCCAAAGCCGTGCGCGTGTGGAGTTCCACCAACGTGCGGTATCTGCTCTCGCAGGGGCGCATCAAGGATGCCAATGAGATTCTGGGGCACGCGCACGCCATCGAAGGCACCGTGGTGCATGGCGAGGAGCGCGGCCGCTCCATCGGATTCCCCACCGCGAATCTAGGCGATGACGTGACCGGTTATCTGCCGGTGGACGGCGTGTACGCCGGATGGCTGGTGGATGGGGAGCAGCGTTGGCCCGCCGCCATCTCCATCGGCACCAAGCCCACGTTCAGTGAGAAAACCGGATTGCATGAGCGTGTGGTCGAGGCCTATGCGCTCGCCGATGAGTGGCTGGACCTCTACGAGCATCATGTGCGCGTGGAATTCGTGAGATTCCTGCGTCCGCAGGTCAAATTCGAGGGGCCGGACGAACTGGCAGCCGAACTGAAGCGCAACGTCGAGGCGACGAAGCGACTCACCGCCTGATTGCGGCATTATCCCGAGGGTAGTCCTCTTTGTCATCCCGAGGGTACCTCTTTGTCATCCCGAGCGAAGTCGAGGGATCTCAGTGTGAGCTGACTGGGATTCCTCGACTTCACTTCGTTCCGCTCGGAATGACGAGGTGTTTCGCTCGAGATGACGAGGGACACCGGGTGTCATCAGTGACGGAAGTGGGAGAAGAACTCCTTGGTTTGCGGATCCTGCGATTCGTCCATCACTTCGCGCGGGGTGCCGTTTTCGGCGATGACGCCGCCGCGCAGCAACACCACGCGGTCGGCCGCGTCATGGGCGAAGCTCATCTCATGCGTGGCCATCAGAATCGTGGTGCCCTGGTTTTTCAGCTCGGCCACCATGGTGAGCACTTCGCCCACCAGCATCGGGTCGAGCGCCGAGGTGATTTCGTCGAGCAACAGCAGTTCCGGATCGGTCATCAGCGCGCGGGCGATCGCCACACGCTGCTGCTGTCCGCCGGAAAGCTGGTCGGGATAGGCTCCCGCCTTGGCGCGCATGCCGATGCGGTCGAGCAGTTCGAGCGCGCGGGCCTCGGCACGGTCCTTGCTCCAATGGTGCACCTTGCGCGCGGCCAACGTCACGTTCTTGATCACCGACATATGCGGGAACAGGTTGAACTGCTGGAACACCACGCCGATGCGCGCGCGCAGCTTGTCTTGGTCGGCGCGCGGATCGGTGATGTCGGTGTCGCCCAGCCAGATCTGACCGTCGTCGACGCGCTCAAGCAGGTTCACGCATTTCATCAATGTGGATTTGCCCGAACCCGAAGGGCCGAGCAGCGCCACGACCTCATGCTGGCGCACCTCGAAGGAGATGCCTTTAAGCACCTGCGTGGCGCCGAAGGACTTGCGGATGTTATCCAAACGCAGCACCGCGGGAGCATCGACCTGCACAGAGGCGTTCTCGGCGGGGGCGCCGGTTGCCATGGGATTGGTCATGTCGCTCATACCGTGCCTCCACTCAACTCGCGTTTGCGCAGTCGCGCCGCATACCAGTCGTTCAGCAGAATGAACGGCACGCTCATCAGAATGAACAGCAGGCTCGCCACCACATAGGGGGTGAAGTTGTAGCTGCTGGCCACCTCGATCTGGGCGGCGCGCACCGCATCCACCGCGCCGAGCACGGAGATGAGGCCGACGTCCTTCTGCATGGAGATGAAGTCGTTCATCAGCGCGGGCGCGACCTTGCGCAGCGCCTGCGGGATGACGATCATACGAGTGGTCTGCCCGGCGGTCAGGCCTAGGGAGCGTGCGGAGGCGCGCTGTGAGGGATGCACGTCGTTGAAGCCGGCGCGCAAGACCTCGGCCACGTAGGCGGAATAGCCCATAACCACGGCGATGGTGCCGAGAATCGAGGGGTCGATGCGCCCGAACAGGCCGAGTCCGGGGATGCCGAAACCGATGAGGTAGAGGATCACAATCATCGGGATGCCGCGCATCACGGTGGTGTAGACGGCGGCCAGCGCGCGCAGCGGGAACAGCACCGGATTGGTGCTGGTGCGCACCAGCGCGATCAGGGTGGCGAAGATGGCCACGCCGATCACCGCGACGACCAGCACCTTGAGGTTGAGCCACAGGCCGTCCAGAATCTCCGGGAACGACGAGGCGAAGTATTCGGCGGAGAAGAAGGTCTGCTTGACGCGCGGCCAGCCGGGGGAGAGCTTGAGGCCGGTGACCACGATGATTGCCAGCACGATGGTGCTGACAAGGCTGGTGACCACTGATTTGAGCTGCTGCTTGCGCCGCCAGTCGCGGCGGAAACGCTCGACCTCGCTTACGGCCGTGGGGTCGTAGGCGAGGTCGGCGGGCGTGTTGGTTGCCTGAGCGTTCATCGTCGTGACGGGAGTCAGGCGAGTTCGTTCAGGTCGGTGGTGTATTCGGCCAGCCACGTATCCTGCAGGCTCTGCAGTGTGCCGTCCGCGTCAAGCTCGTCCACAGCCTCGGTCACGGCGCTGGTGAGCGCGGAATCCTTCGGCAGTACGATGCCCAGACCGTCCTTGTCTTCGGAGCCGGCGATACGGCCCACCACGACGGCGTCCGCCACCTGGCCGGACTGCACCATGTAGATGCATTCGACGGTGTTGGTCACCAGAGCGTCGATCTGGCCGGCGTCAAGCGCCTGAGCCAGCGAGGCGTCGTCGTTGAAGGTCTGGATGTCGTCGGAGAGCTTCTCCTTGGCGATCGTGTAGCCCTGTGTGCCCACCATCGCGCCGATCACGGCGCCGTCGAGGTCGGCCAAGCTGGTGGCGTTGGCGTACTTGCCGTCCTTCTTGACGATGACGGACTGGGTGTCCTTGTAATAGCCGGAGGAGAAGTCGACGGCCTGCTTGCGCTCGTCGGTGATGCCGAACTGCTGGATGTTCAGATCCCAGTCCTTGGCGCCCGGAGCGATGGCCGAGTCGAAGGTGGTGCGGGTCCACACCACGTCATCCTCGTCGAAGCCGAGCTTTTCGGCCACGGCGTAGGCCACGGCGGCCTCATAGCCTTCGCCGGATTCGGGATCGTCGTTCATCACCCACGGCTCGTAGGCCGGGTCGCCGGTGGCGATGGTGAGCTTGCCCGGCGTCACGGTCTGCTGGGTGATGTCGGAGCTATCCGCGGAGGCGTTGGTGTTGGTGTCAGTGCCGGAACCGCAGGCGGCGCAGAAGGCGAGAGCGGCCACGCTCACGCCGGCGGCCAGAGAGCGGATGAAATCGTTGCGGCGCAGTGCCATATTCTCCTCTTTCCTGAATCGATCGGGAATGCGCGCAGGGGCGCGAACAAGTGGCGATTATAACGCCTTGGAGTTTCCGGCATGTCATACTTGTTATCGATGTTGCCGATAGCGCGTTATCGGCAACATCGCCTGTGGTTGGGCGCCCTGATGGCGCGCTATTCGAGGGTGAATCCCTCGAAGGTGAAGCCGGGGCTGACCACGCAGGAGACCAGTGCATCGCCCTCGCCCGGCACGGTGCGCTGCCACACGCCGGCGGGCACCACCGCATGCCCCACAACGGGAGTGACGGTGGCATCGGCGTTCTCGTCACTGCCGATGCCCGATCCCAGCGTGAAGCGCGTGCGTTTGCTCTCGTCGGATTCGGGCGCGTCGCCGTCGCCGCCGAATTCCAGCGTCACCGGCGCGGGGCCGTGCCACAGCCAGATCTCATCCGCATCCACCTTATGCCAGGCGCTTGCGTCGCCCTGCGGCAGCAGGAAATAGATCAGCGAGGCCAGCGGGCGGCCGTGCAGGCCGTCGTTGGGATCGTCGGCGCGGTAGCGGAGCGGCGACTGCCAGTCGCGCGTGTACCAACCGCCTTCGGGATGCGCCTCAAGTCCCAGCCGCTCCACGACGGAACGGGCGTAGGGGCTCATATCATCCAATGCGATGCTCATATTGATTCCTTTCGATTGTGGAGGATGGAGATCCCTCGACTGCGCTCGGGATGACGACAATGGTCGGCATGTCATCCTGTTGAGATGCTTCGACTTCGTTGCACTCCGCTCAGCATGACGAATAACCATCATCAATGTCATCCTGAGCGGAGGGCGTTAGCCCGGAGTCGAAGGATCCCATACGCAACGCACCCGTGCTCTTAGAACGCGCCGTCGTTGTAGACCACGCGGCCGGAGATCACCGTGGCCCGGTTCGTGCCGGCACCGTGGCACACCAGCGTCTCCAAGGTGTCTTCGATGCCGCGCGGCGTGGCCACATACACCGGCACGTCGAAGAACGCGAGATCGGCTGTCGCGCCTGCGTTGATCTGGCCGATGCGACCCGCGCCCACATGCATGCCCAGCACCTCGGCGCCGCCGATCGTCATCATGCGGATCAAGCGATGCGTCAGATCATCGCCCGCATAGCCCTGCTCGCGCGCCAGCTCGTAAAGCATGGCCACATCCTCCAGCACGTCGAGGCTGGGGGAGCTGGACAGCGAATCGGTGCCCACGGCCAGGAGATTCCCCTCCTCGAGATATTCGCGGATTGGCGCGTCCCGCCCGGTCACCGTGATGCGGTTCGAGCGCGGGCACAGCGCCACGCCCACGCCGCGCTGGCGCAGGATGCGGCGGTCCTCCTTGTCGGCCCACACGCCGTGCGCGATATGCACGTCGGGGCCGAGCGAGCCGAGCTGGTCGAGGAACTGGATGGCCGAAGCGCCCTTGCCCGCCTCCTTAAGCTCCTGGTAGCTCGTCCAATTCTCGTCGCGCCATTCAGCCGCCGAATATGTGGACAGAATCGTCTCGCGCTCGCCGGCCTCCATCGGTGTCTCCGCCAAATGGATATGCAAGCGCATGTCGAGCTGACGGGCGATATCGGGCAGATCGACGAAGGGCGCGGTTTCCAACGTGTAGGGCGCGTGCGGGCTGATGCCGATGCTGGGCAGCTCCTCCTGGCGCATATGCCCCAGATGGGTCACCAGTTCGGCGATGCCCTCGGTTTTCCAATCGCTGTTGCGCCAGTTCATCACCTCCCAATAGGCCACGCCGTGCATGCCCTGCGAGGCGAGCGCGCCGACCGCCTCCGGGTCGGTGACGATGTCGGCTGCCGCCGTGGTTCCGGAGCGCACCAGCATACGCGCGCCCTCCTCGGCGGATTGCCTCCACGAGCCCGTTTCGCACAAACGCTCGTATACGGGGTCGAACGCCCGCTCCCACGCGTGGAAGTCGTCGTAATCGCCGCGTCCCACCTCGGCCATATTCGTGTACTGCAGATGCGTGTGCGCGTTGATCAGACCGGGCATGATCACGCCATGCCAGTGGCGCTCCTCGATGCGCGCGCCGGCGGCCATATCCTGCTTGAGCGCCTCCAGCACCCAACGTCGGGTGCCGGCGTGCACCACGCGGCTGCCGCTGACCGCCACCGCGCCGTCGAGCAGCACCGGTCCGGTGACGGGGATGATCAACGGCGCGCTGTACAGCGTCACCTCGCTCAAGGGCGCGGGATGCGCGGCCGCATACAGCTGGTCGAACGAGTCGGTGGTCATCGCGCCTCCTTGAATCGGGTGAGCGTCCAATCGTAGCCGTTGTCGCGCACGGCATGGCTGGCATGATAGCCGCGTGTTTCGAGCGCGGCGGCGGCGATGCGTCGGTCGGTCGCCTCGTCCAGACGATGCAGGCCGGGTGCGAGCTCGCCGCGATGGCTCAACAGATGGGCCACGGCGCTTGCCTGCACGGCGAAGCTTAGGTCCATGATTTCGATGGGATTGCCGCCGCCGGCCGTGTAGTTCACGCCGTCGCCCTCCGACAGCAGGGTGAGTGTGGGGCCGCCTGGTACGGCGAGCTCGCGTCGGTCGAGTCCGGTTTGCGGGCGGAAGTCGGGGATGCAGTCGAGGGCGATTTCGTTGGCGATGCCGCCGATCACCGCCAATACGGCCCCGTCGCGCATGCGGCGCATATGGTCCAGCGTGATGGTGTGGCGCACACCGGTGGCGGAGACGACCATGTCGGCGTATTCCAGCGTGTCGTCGATGTCGTGGGCGGCGAATCCGTCGAACACCGCCTGCAATGCGGCCACCGGATTCGTATCGCACACCGTGACCCGCGCGCCCAACGCCCGCACGCGCAGCGCGAAGCCCTTGCCGACCGGGCCGTAGCCGACCACGGTGATCCGCGCGCCGTCGAAGGCATGGCTGCCGAGCAGCTCCTGCATGGTCGTCACGCAGCTTTCGCCGGTGCCGTGGGCGTTGTCGAATCCGGTTTTGAGGATGCTGTCGTTTACGGCGATGACGGGGAAGTCCAACGCGCCGGCGTCATGCATCGCCTGGAAGGCGCGCACGCCGCTGGTGGTCTCCTCGGCCACGCCGATGAGGTCGGCCATGAGTTCGGGACGCTCCGCCGCGGCCAGTCGGGCGAAGCTCGCGCCGTCATCGATGATGATCTGCGGGCGGATCTTATCCAGCAGACGCAGCGCGCCCTGATGCGTCTGCTCGGCGGTCCATGTCACGTCGGCTTCGACGACGAGGCCTTCGGCGGCGAGCTGGTCGGCCACGCGCTGGTCGGTGTCGGCGGGTTCGGCGAACACGCCGACGATGGCACCGGCCGCTTTGAGCTCACGCAGCAGCACTGCGGTTTTCGGCTCCAGAATCAGACATACGGCGATCCGCACGTCGGTGAAATCCACGCCGTCGGCGATGATCCGACGCATCAGTTCGCGCAGCACCGGCATATGGCGGTGCGCATGCTCCATCGTCTCGAATCCGGTCAGCTCGCGCGCGTCGGGAATGTCGTTCGACATGGCTTCGCCTGTGTCGTCCATCACAATGCCCCATTGCCGCGCCTGTGTGAGGGATAGGGAATCTGCTTCGTTCGGTGGGGAGAAACGCGCGCCCGCCAAGGAGCGGTTCGTGCGCTGCGAATACGCGCGCGCCCATGAGACGAAATCAAATGCGCTCTGCTCAGTCATACGCCCATCATAAGCCGTGCATGTCAACCTGCATCAGCGACGCGACAGGCCGAGGGCGGTGAGGGCTTCGGCCAGGGAACGCACTTCGATTAGGGTCAGGCCGGGGATGTCTATCGGCTTGCGGGGTGTGGGCACCACGGCGGTGGTGAATCCCAGCCGCGCGGCCTCGCGCAGGCGATGCTCCAAACGAGGGGCCGGGCGCACCTGGCCGGTCAGGGAGATCTCACCGATGGCGCAGGTGGTGCGCGCGATCGGCGTGCGGTGCGCGGCGCTCGCCAGCGCGGCCACAATGGCCAGATCGCAGGCGGGTTCCTTGGCAAGGCCGCCTGCGATGGTGGAGATGTACAGGTCGTTGTTCAGCAGGTTGATATGGCCGTGGCGGTAGAGCACCGCCGTCAACATGGCGATGCGGTTCGAGTCCACGCCGTTCACCGCGCGGCGGGGCGTGGGCAGCACGGAATTGGTGACCAGCGACTGCACCTCGATGGGCAGGCTGCGGTGCCCATCCAAGGTGAAGGTCACGCAGGTGCCCTCCACCGGCGCCTCTTGCGCGCCGCCCGAGGAGAGGAACAATCCGGCCGGGTCGTTCACCTCCTCGATGCCTTCGCCGCTCATATCGAAGCAACCCACCTCGTCGGTCGGCCCGAAACGGTTCTTCACCGCGCGCAGCATACGCAGCGCGGTTTCGCTGTCGCCCTCGAACTGGCAGACCACGTCGACCAGATGCTCCAGCGTGCGCGGGCCCGCGATTGAACCGTCCTTGGTCACATGCCCCACCAGCAGCACCGGAATATCCAGGGTTTTCGCCGTGTCGATCAGCGCGCTCGCCACCTCGCGCACCTGCGTGGAGCCGCCGGAGATGCCATCGACCTCCTGCGAGACGATGGTCTGCGCGGAATCGACGATGGCCAGCGTGGGCCGCTCCTGTTCGATCAGCCCCAACACGGTGGCCAGATCGGTGGTGGAGGCCAGCAGCAGATTGGATTCCACCGCGTTGATGCGGGTGGCGCGCAGACGCACCTGCGCCTGCGATTCCTCGCCGGAAACATAGAGCACCGAACCGCTACCGGCATGGCGTCGGGCGATATTGCCCGCGGTCTCCAGCAGCAGGGTGGATTTGCCCACACCGGGTTCGCCGGCGATCAGCACCACGGAGCCGGGCACGATGCCGCCGCCGAGCACGCGGTCGAATTCGCCGAATCCGGTGGGCACGCGGGTGACCTGCTCCGTGCCGACCTGGGTGATGGGTGTAGCCGCGCCTTTGCTGCCCGCGGGTGCGGGGATGGCCGGCTGGGTGCGCGAGGTGCGTCCGGGCGCGGCGGTGCGGGTTCCCGCGGCCGCACGGGCCTCGTGGAACTCCTCGATGGTGCCCCATTGCCCGCATTCGGGGCATTTTCCGAACCATTTCGCGCCATTCCAGCCGCATTCGGAACATACATATTGCACGGACGACTTTGCCATGGCACCGACGCTATCGGTGTTCGCCGACAAGATGCGGCCGTGGGAGAGATCCCTCGACTTCGCTCGGGATGACGAGGAGGGAGGTTCGGGATGACGGGAGGGATGGGTGAAAAGGGGAATGTTTGGGATGGCGGGAGGGAGAGAGGCCTGTGAAGCGTCGGGTTGGTGTGAGAGAATCGGGGCATGCCGAATACTCAACAAACATCCTCTTCGCATGGCAAACTTATCGCCGTGGCGGTTGCCGCCGCGCTTGTGATCATTCTGGCGGTGCTGTCCGCCTTCGTCTGGCCCGGTTGGGCGATTAAGAGCGCCGACGACCCGGCGCAGTCCGAGCAGCAGACGGAGGAGCCCACCACACCCAGCATCGACGCGGTCGCGCTCCCCGAAGACGCCACCGAGCTGCTCAAGGCGATGCTCGACAGCGTGCTCAACTACGCGCGCGTCAACGCCGAAGCCTCCACGTCTTGGAGCTCGGCCTCGCCGTTGGAGGAATACACCGTGACCTACGCGGTCTCCGAGGACTCCCAGGACCTGACGATGATCACCGCGCAGTGGTCATCCGCCGATTCCGCGAAGTCGCAGTACGACGCCGTCGCCGGCACCCTGACCGGCGAGGAACTGGCCTCCGGCAACGTGAAGGTCTCCGGCGACACCACCGGCAGCTATGTGGTGAAAACCGACGCGTCGGACGAGACCAAGGCCGTGGCCCTATGGCAGAACGACACCGTGGTGTTCCAGGTCACTGGATCCAAGGACGCCGTGATGCGGTTCTACCAGGAGTTCCCGCTGTAAACTCAGTCGACACCGACCGTCGGGCGGAAACGCAAGGGCGAGCGGGTACGTGGAATTCCCGCCCTAGCCCCAAGTCGACACCGACTCGCGGTGCGGGCGCGACCCGCAGAACGGGTGGTATGGTGTCGTAGTCGCCCAATACGTGTACTATTGGGCAAGTTGCAACTTTCACGATTAATCGGAATGGAGGCTTCAGATGGGTTCCGTCATCAAGAAGCGCCGCAAGCGGATGAGCAAGAAGAAGCACCGCAAACTGCTGCGTAAGACCCGCCACCAGCGCAAGTAGTCTTACCTGCAATCAAGGCATGAAGAAACCCCGGTCAGC
Source organism: Bifidobacterium sp. LH_558 (assembly GCF_056356295.1). Lineage (NCBI taxonomy): Bacteria > Bacillati > Actinomycetota > Actinomycetes > Bifidobacteriales > Bifidobacteriaceae > Bifidobacterium > Bifidobacterium sp. LH_558. The sequence continues at coordinate 128,060 of NZ_JBKETZ010000006.1, forward strand.
ATCGCTGCCGGGGTTTTGTCATATGCGCATCACTTGTTGGAGTTGGTCATCACGCGCGGGCCGTTCGGGTCGCCCACGATCACCGTGTCGACCATGTTGAGGAACAGGCCGTGCTCCACCACACCCACGGTGTTGATGAGGTCGTCGGCCAGCGCCTGCGGATGCTCGATCTTCTCCAGATGCAGGTCCACCACGTAGTTGTTCTCGTCGGTGCGCACCGGCTGTCCTTCGGCATCGAGACGCAGCACGGGCTTGTAGCCGCGCGCCTCGAACTTCTTGACGACCTGGCCCGCGCCGAAGGGGATCACCTCGACCGGCAGCGGGAACTTGCCGATGGTGTCGACCACCTTGGACTCGTCCACGATCCACACGATCTTGTCGGAGTTGGTCGCCACGATCTTCTCCCACAGCAGGGCCGCGCCGCCGCCCTTGATGCCGTCGAAGTTCTTGTCCACTTCGTCCGCGCCGTCGATGGTCACGTCGATGTGGTCCACTTCGTCGACGTCCACGATCTGAATGCCGTAGCTCTCGGCCTGCTCCTGCGTACGGCGGGAGGTGGTCACGCCGGTGAACTTCAGACCTTCCTCCTGCACGCGACGGCCGAGCTCGTCGACGAGGAATCGGACGGTCGAACCGGTGCCGAGGCCCGCGATCATGCCATCTTCGATCAGCTTGGCGGCTTCGATGCCGGCCGCCTTCTTCAGAGCGTCCTGTTGCGCCTTATCCATGGGTTCTCTCCTTGTTCTGTTCCCGAAGGAACGCGTGTTGCCAATGGTTGGAGACCTTTCCTATCCTAACGCGATTGTGCAGTGATGTGGCATCGTGTCCGTTGTATGTGCGGATGCGTGCGTTCTCATGTACGTGGCTTATGCCGCGCCATCAGGGTTCTCGCGCAGGAAGGGGGCATTGGTGATGACGAGGTTGCCGTCGCCGTCCACCAGGCCTTCGATTTCGATCACGCCGCGCACGGGCAGTGGGCGGCCGGTGAAGAAGGGGCTGGTTTTGGGCGCGGGGGAGAAGCGGAGGGCGCCCGACACCGTCAGTCCGGTCGGCAGGAACCGCGGCTGCGCCGGCGTTTCGGTTGCAGCGGATTCTTCCGCCGTGGCGGACGTCTCAGAATCGTCGGACTCCTCGGATACGTTCGCGCTGGTATCTTCGGATGAGGTGGACGCTTCCTTGCCATTGGTTTCGCTGTTGGCGTCACTCATGCCGGACTCGCCTGTGCCTGCCACCGATTCGACATGATTGGTGGGTGTTTCCTCGTTCTCTTCGTTCTCCTGCGACCGTCCGTAATCCGGCAGATCCGGCACGCCTTCGGGCTCCGGTTCGAGGAACGCGCGGGAGCGGCGTTCGGCGGATTCGCTGCCGCTCAGAACATCGTTCTCGCTTGAGGAGTCCGCGCCGCGGCCCAGATGGTAGTCCTCGGGTGTGATCGCGCCGTCGAGCAGCATCTGCGCGTCGGAGGGGATATCCAATCCTTTGGAATATTCCGAGGCGATCAGCGACTGCCAGCCCTCGCGCGGCAGATAGCCGTCGCGCGAGCCTGAGCGGCAGTCCTCGGCGAAGGTGCGCGCCAACTCGTCGACCTTCTCATTGCCGGCGTTGCCCGCGTGGCCCTTCACCCACACGAAGCGCACCGAGCCCTCGCGCGCGTTGAGCTCCGCGTCGATGGCCTTGATGATTGCCGCGTTCTTCACCGGCTTCTTCTGCGAGTTTTTCCAGCCGTTCTTCTTCCAGCCCCTGACCCAGGTGGTCGAACAGTTGATCGCGTACTGCGAATCCGTTTCGATCACCAGGGGCTCCGCGCCCGGATGCGCGCGCAAAGCCTCCAGCACCGCGCATAATTCGCCGATCTGATTCGTGCCGTTGGTGGCGCCGCCCGCGTCGCAGTCGCCCGGATGCTCGTGCCCGGGCGTGCCGCCCGCGTGCGGAGTGTGATCGGCCCATGCCCATCCCATAGGGCCGTTGGGGTTGGCGAGCGCCGAACCGTCTGTGGATACCGTAATCGTCATGCGCTCCAGCCTACGGGCGGGGCGCGAAATTGATCGGAGTCGGGGTCCGCGGTCAGCGCCACGGATGCGCCGGTCCGATGCTGGCGCGTTCGACGAATGTGGAGGGCAGCATCACCGGCTCGAGACTCGGGTGGAGCACGGTGTGGTGCAGCCGCCCGATCAGCGCGTCCACGGCGTGCTGGCCCAATTGTTTGCGGGGCAGACGCACGGAGCTAAGCCGCGGTTCGACCAGCATGCTGACGGGCAGGTCGTCGACGCCGATCACCGAAACGTCGCCGGGCACGTCGTATCCACGGGCCCGCAAGGCCGCCATGAATCCGATGGCGACGACGTCGTTGTAGGCGATGACGGCGGTGGTCGGATTGCCGAGGAACTTGGCGGCGACGCCGTATCCGCCGGCATAGGTGGGCTCGGCGCCGGGAATGCGCTTCAAGGTGATGTGATGCCGCGCGCACAGTTCGTTGATCGTCCGCCAGCGGATGCCGTCCTGCCAGGAGGCCACAGGGCCGGAGAGATACGTCAGCGAATCATGGCCCATAGTGATCAGCCGTTCGATCGCGTCGGTCAGGCCGGGGGTGGGGTCGCCGCTGATGGACTGCAATCCGCGCACCGGTCTGTTGATGGTCACCACGGGTTTGATTTCGGCGATTTTGCGGATGGTGACGTCCGAGGCACGCGATGAGGCGAGGATGAAGCCGTCCACATGCGCGTGGGCCAGCTGCAGCGCGTTGCGTTCGATGGCGCTGGTCTCCTCCGCGTCGATGACCATCAGTCCGAACCCCTTGCGCATGCATTGATGCTGCGCGCTTTTCACATAGTCGGCGAACACCGGATTGGCGATATCCGCCACGCTGATCGCCAATATGCCATGCAGCCGCCTGCCGTCGGCGGGGGCGGGGGTGTCGACGGCACGCGCGCGATACCCCAAGGCGTCGGCCGCGGCGAACACACGTTTGGCGGTGCTCGCGCTCACCCTGCCAGGTCTTGCGAAAGCCCGCGACACCGTGGATATGGATACGCCGGCGGCTTCGGCCACGTCGCGGATGGTGACGGTGCTTTCGGGGTCTGGTGCGCTCATATCGCCCAGCCTACACCGCAGGCAACGTAAGGCGAGGAAAACCATGGCAAATCCACACGGTCGGCCTTGCGAAATCCACATAATAAAGGCCATCACATGTTCTTTGAAAGAAGGATCCAATGGTGCATCTCAACGATGATCTCAAGCTTCACGCCGATCAGTGGCAGCAGGCCGGAATCGCGGTTCCCTCATTCGACGTCGACGCGATGCGCGAGACGACGGCCGCCCACCCTTACTGGCTGCATTTCGGCGCGGGCAATCTGTTCCGCGCGGTGCACGCGCCGATCGCCCAAGCGCTGATCGAAGCGGGGGAGACCGGCTCCGGTGTGCTCGCGGCCGAAACCTTCGATCCCGACATCATCGAGCAGGCGTACCGCCCCTTCGCCGACCGCTGCCTGCAGGTGGTGCTGAAGGCCGACGGCTCCGTGGAATCCACGTTGATTGCCTCGGTGGCTGGTTCCTTCGGCGTGCGCGCGCATGACGAAGAGTGGAACGCTTTGGAGCAGGTGTTCACGAATCCCGAACTGCAGTTCGTCACCGTCACCATCACGGAGAAGGGCTATGCGGTCGAAGGCGCGGACGGCAAGCCCCTGCCGTGGATCGCGCCGGAAGTCGAGAACGGGCCCGAGACGGCGGTGAGCGCGATGGGCGCGATGACCGCGCTGCTGTTCGCCCGATTCAACGCGGGCGGCACTCCGATCGCGATGGTGAGCACGGACAACTTCTCACAGAACGGCGACCGCTTCGGCGCGGCCATCCGTCGCTTCGCCGAGCTGTGGCTCGAGCGTGGATTCGTGGGCCAGGACTTCGTCGACTGGCTGGCGGACCCGACCAAGGTGAGCTTCCCGCTGTCCATGATCGACCGCATCACCCCTAATCCGGCCGCGTCGGTGGCCGCGATGCTTGAGGAGCGCGGCTTCGAGGACACCCAGCTGATCCGCGGCGAGCGCGGCACGAATATCGCGCCTTTCGCCAACGCGGAGGAGACCTGGTATCTGGTTGTGGAGGACGCTTTCCCGAACGGCCGCCCCGCGCTGGAGAAGGCGGGTGTGTACGTGGCCGACCGCGACACGGTGAACCTGGCCGACGAGATGAAGGTGACCACCTGCCTGAACCCCCTGCACACGGCGGTGGCGACTTTCGGCATGCTGCTGGGCTACGAATCCATGTCCCAGGCGATCGCCGACCCCTCGCTCACGGCTTTGGCGGAGCGTCTCGGCTACGACGAGGGACTGCCGGTGGTGGCCGATCCGGGCATCTTTTCGCCGCGCGAGTTCCTGCGCCAAGTGGTCGAGGTGCGCATCCCGAATCCGAACATCCCCGACACCCCGGCGCGCATCAGCACCGACACCTCGCAGAAGATCCCCGTCCGCTACGGCGAAACCATCAAGAAGTACCTCGCCGATCCCAACCTCGACGTGGCCGATCTCATCGCGATTCCGCTGGCCATCGCCGGCTGGCTGCGTCTGCTCATCGGCTCCGATGGCAAGGGCACGCGCGACGACGGCACCGCGGTCGCAATCAGCCCCGATCCGCGTCTGGCCGAAGTGCAGCGCGCCCTGGCCGGTCTGAGCGTCGGCGAGCACCACAGCCATGCGGCCGTGTCCTCGGCCATCGCGCCCCTCCTCGCGGACGCGAGCCTGTTCGGCGCCGACCTGACCAACACCGCCTTGGCCACCGCGATCACGGACTATCTCGTCCGGTTCACGGCCGGCACCAACACCGTCCACACCGTCATCAACGAAGCACTGGGACTCTAAGAGCCCCCCGAATCCGACCTCCAAAGAAAGGAACCCACCCATGCATATGTCATTCCGCTGGTACGGCGAGGGCAACGACACCGTCTCGCTGAACGATATCCGCCAGATTCCCGGCGTGGAAACCATCGTCTGGTCCCTGCACCACAAGCAGGCCGGCGAATTGTGGACGCCGGAGGAGATCGAGCGCGAGATGGCGCTGATCACCGGCCTGTCCGAAGCCGAGCGCAAGGCCGGCGTGACCAAAACCTTCAACGCGGACGTGGTCGAATCCGTCAACGTGCACGAATCCATCAAAACCGGCACCACCCTGCTGGGCATGAGCCGCGACGAGGCGCTCGACAACTACATCAAGACAATCGAGAACCTCGGCCGCGCCGGCGTGAAGGTCGTGACCTACAACTTCATGCCCGTGTTCGACTGGCTGCGCACGGAGATGTTCCACCCCTGCCCGGACGGCTCCACCGCCCTGTACTACGACGCGAACGTGGTGGCCCAGCTCACCGATCCGCAGGCGCTGGTCGACGAGACGCTCAACGGCGCCGGCGACCTGACCATGCCCGGCTGGGAGCCCGAACGCCTCGCCCACCTGCCCGAATTCATCGAGGCGTACCGTGGCATCGGACACGACGAGTACTACGAGAACTACAAGGTCTTCCTCGACGCGGTGATCCCCACCTGCGAGAAGTACGACGTCAAGCTCGCCGTGCATCCCGACGATCCGGCCTTCGACCTGTTCGGATGGCCGCGCGTGGTCAGCTCCAAGGAAGGCATCCAGCGCGTGCTCGACCTGAACCCCAGCCCCTACAACGGCCTGTGCCTGTGCCTGGGATCGTTCTCCTCGCGCCGCGGCAACGATCCGGTCGACGCCGTGAAAACCTTCATGGACCGTATCCACTTCTCGCATGTGCGCAACATCAAGTTCCTCGACGCCGCCGGCTCGTTCAGCGAGGTCGGCCACCGCGCCTCGGAGGGCGACGTGGACACCGTGGGCATTATGAAGGCCTACGCCGAAGCCGGCTATGAGGGCTACATCCGCCCCGACCACGGCCGCCACTTGTGGAGCGAGAACACCGAAGAGGGGCGTCCCCGCCCCGGATACGGCCTGTACGACCGTGCGCTGGGCATCCAGTATCTGCTCGGCGTGTGGGATTCCTTCACCTACGGAGACGCGCGATGAGCTGGATGGTGAACGATGTCCGCCCCGGCAAGGTGCTGCTCGTCGGCGAGGCGATGGGATTGTTCACCGCCGGCGAGGAGGGCCCGTGCAGCCAGGTGGGCGCGTTCGGCGCGTCCGTGGCCGGCGCCGAGCTGAATGTGGCGATCGGATTGCGCCGCTTGGGGCAGGATCCGCTGTATATGACCAAAATCGGCGATGATCCGCTGGGCGAACGCATCCGGCTGTTCATGGAATCCAACGATCTGGACACCTCGCTGGTCGAGCTGTACCGCGAACGCCACACCGGCTTCATGATGAAGACGAAGGAAAGCGAAGGCGATCCGAAAACCTATTACTTCCGTGAAGGTTCCGCGGCTTCGACCATCGGCGCGGGCGACGTGCGCGCCCTGGACCTGACCGGAGTGAGCGTGCTGCACCTGACCGGCATCCTGCCGCCACTGTCGGACTCATGTCTGGATGCAAGCAAGGAGCTGCTGTGCGCGGCCCGCGCGAACCACATGTTCATCTCCTTCGACCCGAATCTGCGCCCCGTGCTGTGGCGTGACGCCGAAACGATGCGCTCCACCCTGCGCTCCCTTGCCTCGCATGCTGACCTCATACTGCCCGGCATCGGCGAAGGCGTCGAACTCTTCGGCGTGGAACGTGTGGAAGACATCGCACAGGCCTTCCTCGACAACGGCTCGCGCATTGTGGTCGTCAAGGACGGCCCGCGCGGCGCGTACGTCAGCGACGGCAACCAGAGCGCGTACGTGCCGGGCTTCGTGGTCGACCGTGTGGTCGACACCGTCGGCTGCGGCGACGGCTTCGCGGCCGGCGTGCTCTCCGGTCTGCTCGAGGGGCTGCCCCTCGAGGCCGCCGTGGAGCGCGGCTGCGCGTTGGGCGCCATCCAAACGCAGCATGTCTCGGACAACGAGGGACTGCCGACCCCGCAGGAACTCGCCGCGTTCACCGCCTCCCACGCGCGGGTCGCCCTGTAAGGCGGCTCTCGACGGGCGGGAACCGCGCGCGGCAAACGCATCACCATCATCCATACGACAATCCACACGACAGTCCCCACAGGAGAAGAAAAGAACACCGATGAGCACAACACACAACACCGAAATCATCGCGCAGCTGGCGCAATTGGGCATCGTTCCGCTGGTGACCCTGAACACCGTGGAGGAGGCCGTTCCGCTGGCCGAGGCCTTGGAGCGCGGAGGCGTGCCGGTGGCCGAGGTCACCTTCCGCTCGTCCTGCGCCATCGAAGGCATGAAGCGCATCCGCGACCATGTGCCCGGCGTGATGCTGGTCGCCGGCACCGTGCACACCGTGGACCAGGCGAAGGCCGCGGTCGACGCCGGCTGCGTGGGTCTGGTGACCCCCAGCTTCGACGAGCCCGTGGTCGACTGGGCTCTGGAGAACGACGTGCTGATCCTGCCCGGCACCGCCGTGCCCTCGGATGTGGAGAAGGCCTACGACCGTGGCCTGCGTCACGCGAAGTTCTTCCCCGCCGAGGCCTATGGCGGCGTGAAGACGCTTAAGGCCCTCGCCGGCCCGTTCTCCGAAATGAGCTTCCTGCCCACCGGCGGTGTGAGCCTGAAGAACGCGCAGGAATACATCGCATTGAAGAACGTGTTCGCCATCGGCGGCTCGTTCCCCGTGCCTTCGGCCGCGCAGGCCGCAGGCGACTGGGATGCGATCGCCCAAGCCTGCCGCGACAGCCGCGCCATCGTCGATCCCATCATCGCGAGCAAAGCCAGCTGACCCCGGCAATCGTCGGGCCGGCCGTCATTGTGCCATCGGCAGCCGGCCCGACCACCCTATTCACCGGTGGCTTCGCCCACCCATCCGAACGAGTCGAAGAGGATTCATCACATCATGCAGACCCTGAACCCCGACCGCCTGTTTCCTGCCGAGCCGACGCAGCGGCGCATCGCGCGCGACCTGTACGACTCGGTGAAGGATATGCCGATCATCTCTCCCCACGGGCATGTGCCCATCGAATGGTTCGCCACGGACTACCACTTCAAGAATCCGACCGAACTGTTCATCACCCCGGATCATTACGTCACGCGCCTGATGCACGCGCATGGCGTGGAACTCGCCGATCTGGGCGTGAACCAGCGCGACTTCAGCGAAAGCCAGGCGCGTGAGGCCTTCCTGACCTTCGGTCGCTGCTGGCGCCACTACGCGGGCACGCCGATGCGCTACTGGTTCGAGGATTCGCTGGAGCGCGTGTTCTCCATCACCGAGCCCTTCGGCCCCGATAGCGCCGGCCGCATCTACGACCAGATCAACGAGATGCTCGCCTCGCCGGAATTCTCCACCAGAGCGTTGGTGCGCCGCTTCAACATCGAATCCATCTCCACCACGGATGATCCGGTGGACGACCTGCGCCTGCACGATCAGGTGATCGCCGATCCGGAGTTCGGCACCCTGCTCGCCCCGGCCTTCCGTCCCGACCGCTATCTGGAACCGGCCGCGCCCGAATGGGCCGGACTGGTCGACTCGCTGGGGCAGGCCGCCGGCGTGGACGCCTCCGACTACGCGGGCTTCCATGAGGCGATGCGCCGCCGTCGCCGCTTCTTCAAAGACCATGGTGCGGTGCTTTCCGACCATTCGCATATGGATGTGGCCTGCGAGCGTCTCACCGACGACGAGGCCGCCCGCTTGTTCGCCCTCGCGTATGCGGGAGACATCACAGCGGCCGACGCCGCCCGTCTGCGCGCACATCTGTTCAACGACCAGGCGTGCCTGGCCCAGGAGGACGGGCTGATCATGACGTTGCACCCCGCCGTGCACCGCAGCTACGACCAATACGGCCTGGAGACCTACGGACGCGACATCGGCGCGGATATCCCCGCCCGGTCGGAGTTCACCCGCGCGCTGAAACCCATCCTGAACGCCTACGGCAACGATCCCACGTTCCGTCTGGTGCTGTTCACCATGGATGAGACGGTGTTTTCGCGCTCGCTGGCGCCGTTGGCCGGCTACTACCCGTCCGTGTTCGTGGGCGCGCCGTGGTGGTTCCTCGACCAGCCGGAGGCGATGCTGCGCTACTTCGAAGACGCGGTGCCGATCTGCGGCTTCGGCAAACTGTCCGGCTTCATCGACGACACGCGCGCGCTGTGCTCGATTCCTTCGCGGCACGACACCAACCGCCGCGTCACGGCGCGTTATGTGGCCTCCCTGGTGGCCGACCACCGTCTGCCGCTGGACGAGGGATGCGAGGTGATGCGCGGCATGATCCAGACGCAGCCGCGCGAGGTGTTCCGCCTCAATCCCTGATAATTCCAATCTTTGCTGGTGATTATGGTTCAACGGCGAGGGGCGGATGGCTTGGAATTCCAAGCCATCCGCCCCTCGCTTATTTCGTATGTGGGTGTCGCGTCAGCCGCGCGTCACTCGCCCAAGGCCTTGTCGACGACGACCGTGGCCTCGTCGAGCACCTTGTCCAGCGCCTCGGGGGAGACGAAGGACTCGGCGTACACCTTGTAGATGTTCTCGGTGCCGGAAGGACGCGCCGCGAACCAGTTGTTCTCGGTGGTGACCTTCAGGCCGCCGATCTTCGCGCCGTTGCCCGGCGCTTCGGTGAGTTTGGCGGTGATGTCCTCGCCGGCCAGCGTGGCGGCCGTCACATCCTCGCCGGACAGGGCGGCGAACTTCTGCTTCTGCTCCAGCGTGGTGGGGGTGTCGACGCGCTTGTACCAGCTTTCGCCGAATCGCTCCACCTGCTCGACATGCAGCTGGGCCGGGTTCTTGCCGGTTTTGGCGGTGATCTCGGCGGCCAGCAGGTCGGGGATCAGACCGTCCTTGTCGGTGGTCCACACGCGGCCGTCCTTGCGCAGGAAGCTCATGCCGGAGCTCTCCTCGCCACCGAAGGCCACCTCGCCCTTGAACAGCGGGTCGACGAACCACTTGAAGCCCACCGGCACCTCGATCAGCTTGGCGCCGATGGAGGCGGCCACGCGGTCGATCAGCGAGGAGCTCACCAGCGTCTTGCCGATGCCCGCGCCGGCCGGCCAGTCGGGACGCGCTCCGCCGAACAGATACTCCACGCACACGGCGATGTAGTGGTTCGGGTTCATCACGCCCCAGTTCGGGCAGACGATGCCGTGGCGGTCGGCGTCCGGATCGGTGCCGCCCACCAGATCGTACTTATCCCACGCGCCGGCGTTGAGCTGGTCCACCAGGCCCTTCATCGCGTGCGGCGAGCTCGGATCCATACGGATCTTGCCATCGTGGTCGAGGGTCATGAAGCGCCAGGTCGGATCGACCTCGGGGCGCACCACGCCGATGTCGGTGCCGTACTTCTCGTTCATCAGCGGCCAGTAGTTCACCGAAGCGCCGCCGAGCGGGTCGATGCCCAGACGCACGCCGGAGGAGCGGATCAGGTCGAAGTCGATCACATTGGCCAGATCGGACACATAGTGGTCGCGGAAGTCGAAGCCCTCCACGAATTCGGACTTGATGGCCTGCTCGTAGGGCACGCGCTTGATGGACTTGTAGTCGCCGAGCAGTTCGTTGGCGCGTGCGGCGATGGCGTTCGTCACCTCGGAGGGCGCGGGGCCGCCGGTGACCGGATCGTACTTGAAGCCGCCGTCGGTGGGCGGATTGTGGCTCGGGGTCACCACGATGCCGTCGGCCAGGCCTTCGCCTTCGAAGCGCTGGGTGCCGTCGGCGGCGCGGTTGTGGGTAAGAATCGCCTGGGAGACGACCGGCGTGGGCACGAAGTCGCCGCGGGAGTCGACGCGCACATGCACGCCGTTGGCGACCAGCACCTCGATGGCGGTTTTCTCGGCCGGCTCACTCAGCGCGTGCGTGTCGCGGCCGATGTACAGCGGGCCGGTCACGCCCGCGGCCTTGCGGTATTCCGCGATGGCCTGGGTGATGGCGACGATATGGGCCTCGTTGAACGAGGTCTTCAGGGACGATCCACGGTGGCCGGAGGTGCCGAAGATGACACGCTGCTCGGGAACCGAGGGGTCGGGGACGACGTCGTAGTACTTGCCAATGACCTCGTCGACATTGATCAGATCTGCTGGGGTGGCGGGCATACCCGCATTGTTTGCTACCATACCCAACGATTGTACGCGAGGATGCGCGCCGGAACGTGCTGGAATCCGGTCTGTGTCGCGGTTCGGTCGCGTTCGGCCGCAGTTCGGTCGCGGTTCGGTCGCGGTTCAGTCGCGGATGGGGGCGATGACGCCGGTGTGCTCCGCGAAATCGGCGGTGGCGTTCGCCTGGGCGGCCTGCGCCGTCGTGCCGGCGAGCGGCATCTCCGGCACACGCACGATCAACGCGCGATGCTCCACCGAGAAGCGGATATGCCGCGTCTCGCCGAGCATATCGCCATCCACCTGCGCCAACGCCGGCTTCTCCAGCATGACTTCGGCGCTGGCACCTTGGATCTGGTCGACCGTGGAGTTGGTCGAAAGCGGATTCTGCTCCGCGCGCCCGGTGATGGTCTGGTGCAGCACATCGCCGAACAGGTTGGCCCATCCGAGGATGCCGCCCGTGGTGTCGATGATTTCGAAATCGAGCAGGCCGTCGTCGAAGGAGGCGTTCGGCATCAGCGAGAAGACGGGGATCTGACCGCAGTTGCCCGCCATCAGGGTGCGGAAGGCGAGCTCGTTCGTCGTATGGCTCGATCCGTCGGCGCGGGTGATGGTCACGCTGCCGCGGTATTTCGGCGCGAACAGGTTCTTCACGCCGCCCACGAAGTAGGCGAGCCAGCTGATGTTCTTCTTGAGTTCGGGATCGGTGTCGTCGATCATCGCGGCGTCGAAACCCATCCCCGCGATGATGAGGAAGGCGTGGCCGTGGTCCTCGTCGGGGCGGTCCAGCAGCGTGGCGCGCCCCATATCCACCAGACGCGAGCCATGCGAGGTGGCCACGGTCAGGGCCGCGTCGATGTCGTCGATCGGAATGCCCATATTACGGGCGAAAAGATTGCCCGTGCCGATCGGCACGATGCCCAGCGCGTGCCCGGTGCCCGAAACGGCGCTCGCCACCGTGCGCACGGTGCCGTCGCCTCCGACCGCCACCACCACGTCGGCGCCGTTGCTCAGCGCTTCGAGCGCGCAGGCGCGGCCGTCCTTGTCGAGCTGCGTTTCGATGAACTGCACCTGCGTCAGGCCCTTCGCCTGGCAGAATCGTTCGATATACGCGCGATGGGCCTCGGCTTGCGGTTTCGAAGGGTTGATGATGAACGCGTAATGCACTTCGTCGTCCCGACGCTTGTCCAATGAGGCGGCGAGGGCGCGCCTGCGGTGCAGTCGCACGCCGACGAAGCAGGCGACGGCGATGACGATACAGGCGGCGATGACGGCGATCGTGATGTACAGTGCAGAAGGCATGCTGTCCATTCTTGCCTGACCGGGGCGCGCAACCGCGCACGCCCCGTCGAATTTCTCCAATTCTGCACGAAGCCTGAACGTATGGTGCGGGAGGTGCGGGAGCGGGGAGGCGAAGGAAGCGCGAGGAGGGAGTCCGCGGCCACGATGCGTCGCCCGCACGTTCGCATGATGCTCTTGCGGAATTCGCCGCCGCATATCGGCGTGTCTAAAGTCCGGCATCGCTTACACTATCCGCTAGTTACTTGATTAGCAGGGTTGCTACTCGACAACGAGGCAAGACCTGAGACCTGGCGCAAGCCATGTCTCAGGTCTTTTTTGTTGTCCGGGGGCATCTCCCCGGGCGGCCCCCGCGTCAGGGAACGGACGAAGACGAGAATCCAAACGTTTGGGCGCGGCGTGCGCCCGGCGGCACACACACGAGACAAAGGAGTAGCGGTGCGATTCCCATTGAACAACACGTTCATCTTCCTCTTCGGCGCGCTTGGCGGCATGCTGTTCGGCTTCGACACGGGCATCATCTCCGGCGCGTCGCCGCTGATCGAAAGCGACTTCCAGCTCAACGCCGCGCAGACCGGATTCATCACCTCGTCGGTGCTGATCGGCTCGATGATCGGCGCGCTCACCATCGGCGGCCTGTCCGATAAATACGGGCGCAAGAAGCTGCTGATCGTATCATCCCTGCTGTTCCTGGCGGGGTCGGCGCTGTCCGCCACCGCGGCGGGCTTCGTGTGGATGGTCGCCGCCCGCATTCTGCTCGGCCTCGCCGTCGGCGCCGCCTCCGCGCTCACCCCGGCCTATCTGGCTGAGCTGGCCCCCAAGGAGCGCCGCGGCTCGCTGTCCACGCTGTTCCAGCTGATGGTGACGCTCGGCATTCTGCTGGCCTACCTGTCGAATCTCGGCTTCCTCGACCGCCATCTGCTGGGCTGGGACGACTGGCGTTGGATGCTGGCCTCCGCGCTGATCCCGTCCGCGCTGCTGTTCCTCGGCGGCCTGCTGCTGCCCGAATCGCCGCGCTATCTGGTCAAGCAGGGCGATATGCGCAACGCGTTCAAGGTGCTGCAGCTGATCCGCAAGGATATGGACGCCGCCGAGGTCACGGCCGAACTCGACGAGATCGAGCGCGTCGCCTCATCCGAGCGCGCGCAGCGCCAGGGCGGCGTCAAGGAGCTGTTCACCACCGCGCGTCCGGCCATTATCGCGGCCGTCGGCATCATGCTGTTCCAGCAGCTTGTTGGCATCAACTCGGTGATCTACTTCCTGCCGCAGGTGTTCATCAAGGGCTTCGGCTTCCCGGAGGACCAGGCGATCTGGGTGTCCGTCGGCATCGGCGTGGTCAACTTCCTCTCCACCATCGTCGCCACGTTGTTCATGGACCGCTTCAACCGCAAAACCGTGCTGGTGTTCGGTTCCGTGGTGATGGCCGTCTCGCTGGTCGCGCTCGCGCTGCTGAACTTCCTGGGCGACGTAAGCGGCGCCGCCGTGCCCACCATGGTGCTGATCGCCGTCTATATTCTCGGCTTCGCCGTCTCGTGGGGCCCGCTGGCTTGGGTGATGATCGGCGAGATCTTCCCGCTGTCGGTGCGCGGCATCGGCACCTCAATCGGTTCGGCGGCCAACTGGATCGGCAACTTCATCGTCTCCCAGTTCTTCCTGATGCTGCTGGCCGCGTTCGGCAACAATGTGGGCGGCCCGTTCGCCATCTTCGCGGTGTTCTCAGTGCTGTCCATCCCGTTCGTGCTCAAGTTCGTGCCCGAAACCAAGGGCAAGTCCCTGGAGCAGATCGAGGCGGAGCTGGTGGGCCGCGGCGTGTAGGCGATTTGGGGCCGATCGGATCCCACGCCTAGGGTTTGCGTAAGTGGTGTTCGTCGGACACTATGGAACCAACCTGAAGGGGAAGGAGCACGGATGCCCGCAAACGGCGAGGTCGCGGCCTCCATCATCGCAGCCGTAGGTGGCGGGGCGAACGTGCGCGGACTGTCGCATTGCGCCATGCGGCTGCGCTTCGAGCTCAACGACGGAGGCAAAGTCGACCTGGCCGGGCTTGAGTCCATCGGGCCGGTGCTGGCCGCCCTTCCCCAAAGCGGCAACCGTTGCCAGGTGGTGGTCGGCGGCGGCGTGGAGGCGCTGTATGAAGCCTGTCTGGCATTGCCGGATATGCGCGGCGTACGCGCCCACGACGCCGCCGATGCCATCGCGGACGCCACGCGCGCCGCTCGACGCGCCAAAGCATCCGACTCGCCCCACCCCTCGGCCAGGCCGCATGCCTCCATCGCCTGGCTGGACTCCTTCTTCGAATATCTGGCCGACTCGTTCCGCCCGATTCTGGGCGTGCTGCTGGCGGCCTCGATTATCATCGCCATCGTCAACCTGCTGATTTCGCTGGGGCTTGTCTCGGGCGACGAGGCGACCGCCGGACTGATGTTCGTCAAGGCGCTGTGGGAGGGCGTCTTCTACTTCATGCCGATTATGGTGGCCTACAACGCCGCCAAAAAACTCGCCGTGGACCCATGGGTGGGCGGGGCGATTATGGCGGCGCTGATGACCCCGCAGTTCGCCTCGCTCTCCGACTCCTCGCGTTGGGGCGACGCCGTGACCTGCGTGGGCAACGCGGCGCTGGGCACCACATCCTGTTCCGTAAGCGTGTTCGGACTGCCCATGCAGTTGAACGACTACTCCGGCAACGTATGCGTGCCGCTGATGATGGCCGCCGTGCTGGGACTGGTCTACCGCGGCTTGCGGCGCGTGGTGCCGCCGGAGATGCGGCTGGTGTTCGTGCCGTTTCTCTCGCTGATCGTCGTGGGTGCGCTGACCGCGTTCGTGATCGGACCATTGGGCGTATGGGTCGGCAACGGCCTGGGCGTGGCGTTCGCCTGGCTGAACGCCCATGCGCCGTTTGTCTTCGCGCTGGTGGTGCCGCTGCTCTACCCGTTCCTGGTGCCGCTCGGCCTGCATTGGCCCCTGAACGCTCTGATATTGATGAACATCCAATCGCTGGGCTACGACTTCATCCAAGGGCCGATGGGCGTGTGGAATTTCGCCTGTTTCGGCACCACCGCCGGCGTTCTGGTGCTCGCGTTGCGCGAACATGACGTGCAGATGCGCCAGACCTGCGTGAGCGCGTTGGCCGCCGGACTGTTCGGCGGCGTGTCCGAACCAAGCCTGTACGGCATTCATCTGCGCTATAAGCGCATCTATTCGCGTATGCTGGCCGGCTGCGCCGTGGGCGGCGTCACCATTGCCGTGCTGGGATGGCTGTTCCCCTCCGCCGTCTCAGGCGGATCCGTGCATGGGGTCACCACCACCGCGTTCGCCTTCACTTCATTGCTGACCATTCCGGCCTTCCAGCGCATGTGGGTATACGGCGTGTCCATCGCGGTGGCGTTCGTCCTGCCCATGGTGCTGATCGTCATATTCGACTACCGCGAACCGGAAGCGGTCGGGGAGAGAACGCGGCCATCGCAGGGGGAATCTTCGGCGGAACACTCGGCGATGTCTTATGCCGACTCCGTAGCGGACCCGCCTTCGGGTGTCTCGGAACCGCCTGCGACTGTTGTGGACCCGCTTGTTGCAGACGTGTCTGCCGTCGCCGCGGAATCATCTGTGACCCGCGCCGTGCTCGCACCGATCGCGGGCCATGTGATCGCCCTTGACGACGCCGGCGACAAGGTGTTCGCCTCCCGGGCCCTCGGCGAAGGCGTGGGGGTGGAACCCACCGATTCGCGCGTGGTGGCGCCGGTAAGCGGCGTGCTCACCACCGTGGCCAGAACCGGTCATGTGTTCGGCATCAAAACGGACGACGGCGTCGAAGCGCTGGTGCATGTCGGCCTCGACACCGTGCGGATGGGCGGGGAGGGATTCGCCGTGGCCGCGGCCAAAAAACAGCGCGTCCACGCCGGCGACCTGCTGGTCGAGGTCGATTTCGAACGAATCCGCGCGGCCGGTCATGCCGCCACCGTTATGATGACGGTAATCAACAGTTCGAAATTCACCGCCGTCTCACCCCGCGTCGGCATCGACGTGCGGGCCGGCGATCCGGTGATCGACGTAAGGCGTTAGAGTGCGGCCGACGAAAGGAGCCCCATGAAAATCCTGCGCGTGTTCAACAACAATGTGGTGTTGGCGTTGGATCATGGCTCCGAAGTGATCCTCACCGGGCGTGGCATCGGATTCCAAGCCAAACCCGGCATGCGCGTCGACGAGAGCAAAGTGGTGCGCACCTTCGTGCCGGCCGACGGACGCGACCCCGACCATATGGCGCAACTGCTGTCTGATATCCAGTCGGAGACGATCCGCGCGGTCTGCGAGGCGATGGGGGAAGCCGGGCTGAGCGACGACATGCAGGGCAGCGCCACGTTGGTGATGGCGGTCGCCGACCATGTGGACAACGCGCTGGTGCGGCTCGCCCGCGGCATCGAGGTCGACTATCCGCTGGTGGGCGAGGTGTCCAATCTCTACCCGAAGGAATACGAGCAGGGATGCCTGCTGATGCGGGCGCTGAACCGGAGGCTGGACGTTGCTTTGCCGGAAGGGGAGGCTATCGCCCTGGCCCTGCATCTGGTGAACGCCGGCTTCTCCACGGGAGACCTGACCTACACCTATCAGATGACCGGCGTGATCCAACAGATCATCACCATCATCGAAGAGACGTACGAGGTGGAGCTGGACCGCTCGTCGGTGAATGTGGGACGATTCATCACGCATCTGCGGTACCTGTTCGTGCGCATCAACCAACATCGGCAGCTCGTCGACGAACCCGAATCGATCGTCGGCGCGATCCGCGAATCCTATACGGAGGCGGTGCGGTGCGCCTCGTATATCGCGACGGTGCTGGAACTGCGTTTCGACGCGGACATCACCGAGGACGAGATCGCCTATCTGGCGCTGCACGTCGCCCGCGTCGCGGATAACGGACAACATGGCCGGAGTGTCGGCTTGCGGGACTAGGCTTATGGCTCATGCTTGATATTCAATTCATTCGCGAACACGCCGACATCGTCAAGGAATCGCAGCGCAAGCGCGGCGAATCCGTGGAACTGGTGGACGAGGTGCTCTCCTCCGACGAGACCCGCCGCACGGCCCTCAAGGAATTCGAAGCCGCCCGCGCCCAGCAGAAGGAAATCGGCAAGAAGGTCGCCGCCGCTCCGGCCGACGAGAAGGCCGCGCTGATCGCGCAGACCAAGGAACTGTCCAACAAGGTGGCCGAGTTCAAGGCCTCCGCCGACGCCGCCTCCGAGGCGTACACCACCGCGATGTGGAAGCTGTCCAACATCGTCGAGGACGAGGCCCCCGCCGGCGGCGAGGACGATTACGTCGTCGTCAAGAAGGTCGGCCAGATCCGCGACTTCGCGGCCGAGGGCTTCGAGCCGAAGGACCATATGACCCTGGGCACCGGCGTGGCCGGCATCGACACGCGCCGCGGCGCGAAGGTCGGCGGCTCCCGCTTCTACTTCCTGCGCGGCGCCGTGGCCCGCATGCAGATCGCGATGCTCACCATGGCCGTCGACCAGGCCGAGGCGAACGGCTTCACGCTCGCCATCACCCCCACGCTGGTGCGCCCCGAAGTCATGCGCGGCACCGGCTTCCTCAACTCCCACGCCGACGAGATCTACCGCCTGCGCGAGCCCGACGACCAGTACCTCGTCGGCACCTCCGAAGTGGCGCTCGCCGGCATGCATGAGGACGAGATCCTCGACCTGTCGGGCGGTCCGCTGCGCTACTGCGGCTGGTCCTCCTGCTACCGCCGCGAGGCCGGTGCCGCCGGTAAGGACACCTCCGGCATCATCCGCGTGCACCAGTTCGACAAGGTGGAGATGTTCGTCTACGCCCCGCAGGAGAGCGCCCGCGAGGAGCACAAGCATCTGCTCGCCATGGAAGAGGAGATGCTCGGCAAGGTCGAGCTGCCCTACCGTGTGATCGACACCGCCGCCGGCGATCTGGGATCCTCCGCCGCCCGCAAGTTCGACTGCGAGGCGTGGGTGCCCACCCAGGGCAAGTACCGCGAGCTGACCTCCACCTCGAACTGCACCGAATACCAGGCCCGTCGTCTGAACATCCGCGAGCGCGTCGAGGGCGGCACCCGTCCGGTCTCCACGCTCAACGGCACGCTGGCCACCACCCGCTGGCTGGTCGCGATCCTCGAGAACCACCAGCAGGCCGACGGCTCCATCGTGATCCCCAAGGCCATGCGTCCGTACATGGGCGGCAAGGAAGTGATCGAACCCACCGCGTGGGAGGCCTGATCAGGCCGGTCGAAAACAACGATTTAGCCACCCGCCATATTCCAGCAGCGCCATTGCGCCGTTTTGCTTGGACGAAAGAGCGTCGGTGGCTAAATCGTTGTCAGGACTCCCGCTAATCGAGGGGTGCGATTAGCATATGTGACTCGAGGACAGATGTCTGAGCGGTCTAAAGAGACGGTCTTGAAAACCGTTGAGGGGCAACCCTCCGCGAGTTCGAATCTCGCTCTGTCCGCCAACAAAGGGTTTTGGGTTTTCCCAAAGCCCTTTTTCCATATCGGGGATTTGGTCCCGCTTTATGGTGTGACATGGTGTGACGTGGCAGGCGAGGCAAGTTGCTAAGGTAAGCGGATATGGGGAAAGCGATAACCGATGTCATCTTCGATTTCGACGGCGTTTTGATCGACTATCAGCCGCGGCTTGCGTTGGAAGGCCAATATCCGCCAGGCGTGATCGACATGGTGCTCGATCCCGCCGATCGGTTCGGATTTGAGTATTACGCGCGCCGCTCCAATCTGGGGTGGAGCGAGGCGCAAGTCCTCGCCGATTACGAGACGCAGCACGGGCCTGCGGTGGCGTGGGTGCTGCGCGTGTTCTTCGAGCGTCAGGAGATGGCGCTCGCCGGCATGATGTCCGGCATGGGGGAGCTGTTGCGTGATCTAGACGCGATGGGGATCCGCATGTGGGGGCTGGCGAACGCCACCAGACGCCATGTCGACAGCGCCCGTGAGCGGTTTTCCGAACTGGGTTTGCTTGAGGATGTGGTGGTTTCGTCCGAGGAGGGGATGGTCAAGCCGAATCCGAGGATTTTCCGCCGTGCCGTCGAGCGGTTCGGCGTCGATCCCGCCTGCGCGTTGTTCGTGGAGGGGGAGCGGCGCAATGCCGAAGCGGCCGGGAAGGCGGGCTTGCGCGCGGTGTGTTTCGCCGACGCTGAACGATTGCGTCAGGAACTGCGTTAGGGGAGTGCGCTAGGGAACTGCGCTGTGGAACTGCGCTTGGAAACCGCGTTTGGGAGCCGTGCTGGGGAAGTGCGCTATAAGTTGCGAGCAAAGGAGCGTTAACAAAATCGTAAAACGTTGCAATTAGCCGTAATGTAGGGCTTATTTTGCGCCGTTTTTCGCAAGACATGCGGTTATTGTTAGCTAAGTTGACATTTATTCTCGACCACCGTATAGTGATACTCAGCTATCACAGAGGAGTGATGGTGAATCATTCACAAGGAGTAGAGATATGGTTTCGCACAACAAACGCTTTATAGCCGCTCTGGCCTCCGTCGCCGCTATGGGTATCGCCCTGTCCGGCTGCGGCAGCGCGGGTGGCGACACCGCCAGCGACGGCGGCTCGACCTCGGGCGAACCCGTCGAGATCACCTACATGCACCGTCTGCCCGATAACGACGGCATGACGCTGGTGAACGACATCGTCAAGAAGTGGAACGACGAGCACCCGGACATCCAGGTCACCGCCACCAAGTTCGACGGCAACGCCTCCGATATGATCAAGAAGCTCGAGACCGACGTCAAGTCCGGCGAGGCTCCCGACCTGGCCCAGATCGGCTACGCCGAGCTGCCCGAGGTCTTCACCAAGGGCATGCTGGAGGACGTCACCGAAGAGGCCGCCAAGTATGCGGACGACTTCGCCGAGGGCGCCTTCAAGCTGATGCAGGTCGGCGGCAAGACCTACGGCCTGCCGCAGGACACCGGCCCGCTGGTCTACTACTACAACGCCACCGCGTTCGAGGAGCTCGGCCTGACCGTGCCCACCACGCAGGAGGAGCTTATCGAGTCCGCCAAGAAGGCCGCCGAGCAGGGCAAGTACATCCTGTCCTACCAGGCCGACGAGGCCGGCAACATGCTCTCCGGTCTGGCCGGCGCCTCCGAGGCGTGGTACACCGTTGAGAACGACGCCTGGGTCGTCAACACCGAAACCGCCGGCTCCGACGCCGTCGCCTCCGTGTTCCAGGAGCTGATCGACAGCAGCGCCGTGGCCACCAGCCCGCGCTGGGATCCCTCCTTCGACGCCTCCCTGCAGGACGGCTCCCTGATCGGCACCATCGGCGCCGGCTGGGAAGCCCCGCTGCTCATGGACTCCATCGGTGAGGCCCAGGAAGGCCAGTGGCGCGTCGCCCAGCTCGGCGACTGGTTCGAGAACGACGGCAAGTCCGGCCCCGACGGTGGCTCCGGCGTGGCTGTGATGAAGGGCTCCGAGCATCCGGCCGAAGCCATGGAGTTCCTCGACTGGTTCAACACCCAGGTCGCCGATCTGGTCTCCCAGGGCCTGGTCGTGGCCGCCAGCACCGAAGCCGCCAAGACTCCGGACACCTGGTCCAAGTTCTACGGCGGACAGGACGTGATGGCTGAGCTCGCCACCGCCAACGAGAACATGGGTGAGTTCACCTACATGCCCGGCTACTCGGCAGTGGGCGCCGCGATGAAGGAAACCGCCGCCAAGGCGGTGGATGGTTCCGGCAAGGTCGCGGATGTCTTCTCCGTGGCTCAGACCACCTCCATCGAAACGCTCAAGAACCTCAATCTGTCCGTAGCTGAGTAACGGATCGGTGAGCCGTCGGGGCCTTTCCCGACGAGCGTGATCCGTCCCACACCTCACAACCGAAAGGCCGGAGCTTCAAACCCTCCGGCCTTTTGTTTGTCCAGGCCAATGTCGTCCTCATTTCCTTGAAAGACAGGGTATTTGCAATGACTGCAACCACACAATCCGCGAAGGCCTCGGGCGCACGCAGCGCAGCCAAGCCGAAGCGGTCGAACGCCGCCAAGCGCGAGAACCGCACCGGCTGGGCGTTTATGGCACCTTTCGGCATTCTGTTCGCTCTCGTATTCATCCTCCCCATCATCTGGGCCATCTATTCCAGCTTCTTCCGCCAGGTGTCCACCGGCGGCGCGTACGGCGGCGGCGAACTCGTCAACCAGTTCGTCGGCCTTGAGAACTTCCAATACGTCATCACCTCATCCAACTTCTGGAGCGGCGTCGGCCGCGTGCTCATCTACACGCTGTTCCAGGTGCCCATCATGATCATCGCCGCCCTCGCGCTGGCCATGCTCATCGACTCCTTCATCGTCAAGCACGTCACCGGCTTCCGTCTGGGCTACTTCCTGCCCTACGCGATCCCCGGCGTCGTCGCCTCGATCATCTGGGTCTACCTCTACAACGGCCAGATCTCCCCGATCGTCAAAGGCCTTGCCGCCCTCGGCGTCAACGTCGACTTCTTCGCCGACAACATCGTGCTCGCCTCGATGGCCAACATCACCACCTGGACCTTCACCGGCTACAACATGCTGATCTTCCTGGCCGCGCTGCAGGCCATCCCGCACGATCTGTACGAGGCGGCGCGCATCGACGGCGCGAACGGCTTCCAGATCGCGATGAAGATCAAGCTGCCGAATGTGCGCTCCGCCGCCCTGCTCGCCATGCTGCTCTCCATCGTCGGCACCATCCAGCTCTTCAACGAGCCGCAGATCATGCAGACCGCCGACCCCGGCATCTCCAAATCGTTCACGCCGATGATGATGGCCATGAACACCTCGCAAGGCACCCTCACCCCCGGCGGTGACGGACCGGCCTCGGCCATCGCCATCGTGATGGCGCTGATCGCAGGCGTGCTCGCCATGGCCTACGCCCTTATCGAAAGGAAGGTGAACGCGGAATGAGCGCCACGACCGCAAACGCCCGCGCCCGCAAGAAGGCCGAAAAGCTTCAGGCGAAGGCCGCCAACGACCTGCCCCGCTCGATGCGCCCCTCGCCGGCCGTCAAAGTCATCACCATCGTGGTGCTCGTCGCGGCGCTGATCTACTTCCTCTTCCCGATCTACTGGGCGATCGTCGCCTCGACGAAGAACCCCTCGCAGATGACCGGCAGCAACGGCCTGTGGTTCGCCGTGGGCCTCGACCAGCTGCCCGACGCCATCGCCACCAACTATTCCAAACTGCTGGGATGGACCCGTGGCCAGTTCTGGCGCTGGGTGCTCAACTCGCTGATCTACTCGGGCGTCTCCGCCGCCATCGGCACCATCGTGTCGGTGATGGCCGGCTACGCCACCGCGAAGTTCAACTTCCGCGGCAAGAACGCCGCCATCGGCCTGATCATGGGCTGCATGCTCATGCCCGCCGCCCTGCTGACCATCCCGCAGTACTCGATCTTCCACGCGGTGCACCTGACCAACACCATGCTCGCGGTGATCATCCCCTGCTCGGTCTCGCCCTTCGGATTCTTCCTGGGCCGCGTGTACGCGCAGAGCTCCGTGCCGAACGAACTGCTGGAGGCCGCCCGCATCGACGGTGCCGGCGAGGCCCGCATCTTCTTCACCATCGTGTTGAGAATCCTCGCCCCCGCCATGGTGACGATCTTCCTCTTCCTGTTCGTGGCCACCTGGAACAACTTCCTGCTGCCGTTGATGATGCTCTCGTCCGATTCGCTCAAGCCGGTCACGCTCGGCCTGTACGGCATGGTCTCCCTGGCCACGTTCAACGACCGAGGTGCGTTGATGATGGGCGCGCTGCTCGGCGTGCTCCCCGTGATCGTGCTCTTCCTCGGCCTGCAGCGCTACTGGCAGGCCGGCCTGGCCGCCGGAGCGGTCAAGGGCTGACAACCCACTTGCCATGTCGGGCGTCGCATCGGCGTCTTGTGCAGTCAGGGAGGCCGACGCGCCGCCCGGCATGGCAACCTATTCCCCTCCCACCTCTCAAGGAGACACAACCATGACCACTACTGGTCGTTTCACCCTTCCCAGCGAAGAGAACTTCGCCGAGAAAACCAAGGAACTCGCCGAACTGTGGGGCGCCGACGCCATCCGCAACTCCGACGGCACCCATCTGGACGAGGCGGTGCTGGCCCTCGGCAAGAAGGTGTATTCCGCCTACTTCCCGACCCGCGCGCACAACGAGTGGATCACCCTGCATATGGACGAGACCCCGCAGGTGTTCCTGCTCACCGGCCGCGTGCTGGCGGAAGACTCCGCTGTGGACGTGCCGTTGATGGACAACTTCTACGAGGAGCAGCTCGCGCCCAACCGCGACGCCGACCCGCACAAGTACTGGGAGGTCGTGGACCGCACCACCGGCCAGATCGTGGACGTCTCCGATTGGACGCTCGACCCCGAATCCGACACGGTGCATATCGTGAACGCCGTGCCGATGCACGAGTACACGGTCACCTTCCTCGCCTACATCATCTGGGACCCGGTCGAGATGTACAACCATCTGACCAACGACTGGGGCGACAAGGAACACGAGATCCCGTTCGACATCTACCACGACGCCACCCGCGGCTTCGTGTTCGACACCTTCCGCGAATGGCTGAAGGACAACCCGCAGGTCGACGTGGTGCGCTTCACCACCTTCTTCTACCAGTTCACGCTGCTTTTCGACGAGAAGCACCGCGAGAAGATCGTCGACTGGTTCGGCTGCTCCTGCACCGTGAGCCCGAAGGCGCTTGACGACTTCGAGGCCGAATACGGCTACCGCCAGCGCCCCGAGGACTTCGTGGACGGCGGCGCCTACAACTCCGCCTGGCGCGTGCCCCGCAAGGCCCAGCGCGACTGGATCGACTTCCTCTCCGGCTTCGTGCGCCGCAACGTCAAGGAACTCGTCGACATGACCCACGCCGCCGGCAAAGAGGCCATGATGTTCCTCGGCGACCAGTGGATCGGCACCGAACCCTACAAGGAGGGCTTCGACGAGCTCGGTCTCGACGCGGTGGTCGGCTCCATCGGCGACGGCACCACCACCCGCATGATCGCGGACATTCCCGGCGTCAAATACACCGAGGGCCGCTTCCTGCCGTACTTCTTCCCCGACACCTTCTATGAGGGCAACGACCCGAGCATCGAAGGCCTCGACAACTGGCGCAAGGCCCGCCGCGCCATCATGCGCAGCCCCATCTCCCGCATGGGATACGGCGGCTACCTGAGCCTGGCCGCCAAATTCCCCAAGTTCGTCGACACCGTGACCCACATCGCCGATGAATTCCGCGACCTGCACGAGCGCACCGGGGGAGTGGCCGCCGAAGGCGAACTCAACGTGGCGATCCTCAACAGCTGGGGCAAGATGCGCTCCTGGATGGCCTACACCGTGGCGCACGCGCTGCCCAACAAGCAGACCTACTCCTACTACGGCATCCTCGAAGCCCTCTCCGGCATGCGCGTCAACGTGCGCTTCATCAGCTTCGACGACGTGGTTTCGGGCGGCGTGGACGGCGACATCGACGTGATCATCACCGGTGGTCCGGTCGACACCGCCTATTCCGGCGGCGACGCGTGGGCCGACCCGAAGCTGGTCGAAACCCTGCGCGCCTGGGTGCGCGGCGGCGGCGCGTTGGTGGGCGTGGGCGAGCCGAGCTCTCTGGCGCGATTCCAGGCGGGCCGATTCTTCCAGCTGGCCGACGTGTTCGGCGTGGACGAGGAACGCTTCCAGACGCTTTCCGTCGACAAGTACTTCCCGCCGGTTGCGGAAAGCCACTTCATCACCGAAGACGTCGCGGTCGAGGCCGGCGTGATCGAGGCGGCCAACGCGGCCCGCGCGATTCCGCTGTCCGGCTGCGGCGGTGGCCAGGGCGGCGTCGTGGGCGGCATCGACTTCGGCGAGCCCATCGCCAACACCTACCCGATCAACGAGGATGTGACGCTGATCCGCGCCGACCACGGCCAGGTGCAGCTCGCGGTCAACGAATACGGCGAGGGACGCGGCGTCTACCTGTCCGGCCTGCCGTATTCCGCGGCCAACGCCCGCCTGCTGGAACGCATCCTCTTCTACGCCAGCCACAACGAAGACAAATACGACGCGTGGAGCTCGACCAACCCCGAATGCGAGGTCGCGTACTTCCCCCAGTCGCATGTCTACTGCGTGATCAACAACACCGACCAGCCGCAGACCACCGAGGTGCGCCTCGGCGACGGCACGTCGGAACGCTTCGAACTCGCCTCCAGCGCCATCGCCTGGCGCGAGGTGTGACAGCGGGACCAGGGCCGCGTTTTTTCTCTCCTCCGAGCGCGGCCCGTCGGTCCACCCCTTAACGCCTTACGGGAGGAGGCAACATCGCCTTACGGGCGAGCAGCTCATCGCCCGCCCGTAAGGCCCGAAGAAAGAAGAGTCCCATGGCCCAGCATGACGCCCAGCTCGACGCGATCGTCGAGCGCTTCCCCCTCGAAGGAACCATCGAAAGCATCGCCCCCTACGGCGACGGCCACATCAACACCACCTATCTCGTCACCACCAGCGACCGCCGGTACATTCTGCAGAAGATGAACACCGACATCTTCCCCGACACGGCGCAGCTGATGCGCAATATCGAACTCGTCACCGGCTTCCTGCGCTCGCAGGGCCAGGAGACGTTGGACATCATCCGCACCACAGGCGGCGCCACCTACTATGAGGCCCCGGACGGCCCGTACCGTGTGTTCGCGTTCATCGAGAACACCATCTCGTACAACCTCGTGCCCGACGCGGGCGTGTTCCGCGACGCCGGCGCGGCGTTCGGCCGCTTCCAGAACCAGCTGGCGCGCTTCGACGCTTCCCAGCTGACCGAAACCATCGCCAACTTCCACAACACGCCGAGCCGCTTCAGGGACTTCCAAGCCGCGGTGGAGGCGGACGCGAAGGGCCGCGCCGACGGCTGCCGCGCCGAAATCGACTTCTTCATGAACCATGCCAGCGAATACTCGGTGATTATGGATGGTCTGGCCGACGGTTCGATTCCGCTGCGTGTGACGCATAACGACACCAAGCTCAACAACATCCTGATGGACGCGGACACGCATCAGGCGCGCGCCATCATCGACCTCGACACCGTGATGCCCGGCTCCATGCTGTTCGACTTCGGCGACTCCATCCGCTTCGGCGCCTCCACGGCGCTTGAGGACGAGAAGGACCTCGACAAGGTGCATTTCAGCACCGAACTGTTCCGCGCGTACGCGGAAGGGTTCGTGGGCGAGCTGCGCGACAGCATCACCGCGCGCGAGGCCGAACTGCTGCCGATGGGCGGCAAGATGATGACCATGGAATGCGGCATGCGCTTCCTGGCCGACTATCTCGCGGGCGACACCTACTTCGCCACCAAGTACCCCGAACACAATCTGGTCCGCGCCCGCACGCAGATCAAGCTTGTGCAGGAGATGGAGCAGAAGGTGGACGAGACCCGCGCCATCGTCGATGAGATCATGAACGGGACCCACTGACATGGCCGGGCAAGGCGAATTGGAGCAGGTGTACGCCGGCGTTGACGCGCTGGTGGACTACGCCTGCGACCGTCTTGCGTTGGATCGGCGCGACGCCGATCTGACGCGCAACCGCATCTTCGAACTCTTCGACCTCAACTCATACGCGCCGACCGGTGCGGTAGCCAGCGGGCGTTCCGCGGACGAGCTGCTGGGCGAATTCCGCGCGGCCGCGGTCGAGGCCGGCCTGTTCGAGGCCGAGGAAGGGCCTGTGATCGCCGACATCGTGATGGGCATCCTCTCCGCGAACCCCTCCGTCTTGCAGAACCGCTTCCTCGAAGTGGAACGCGACTGGGGAGGCATGGCCGCCATGCGCTGGCTGTACGACTACTGCGTGGCCAACACCTACGTCAAGCGCGCGCAGCTCGACGCCAACCCGCGGTTCGACTCGCACGGCCTGGTCGTGACCATCAACCTCGCCAAACCCGAATTCAAGGATATGAAGAAGGCGGCGGCGGGCAACGCCGTGGCCGGAGGCTATCCGCAGTGCACCATCTGCCATGAGAACGAAGGCTTCGCCGGACGCAACAAGCGCACGCTGCGCACGCTGCCGGTCGACCTCGGCGAGGAATCGTGGTTCTGGCAGTTCTCGCCCTACGGATACTTCGACCAGCACGGCATCTGCGTGAACACCACGCATACGCCCATGCACGTCGACCGCGACACCTTCGGCATGCTGCTCGACTTCGTGGACCGGTTCCCCGGATACTTCCTCGGATGCAACGCGGCCCTGCCGCGCATCGGCGGATCCGTGCTCGCCCACGACCACTTCCAAGGTGGCGGCGAACTGCTGCCGATGCACACCGCGCCCGCGTTGCGTGAACTGCGCTTGGAGGCGTTTCCCGACGTGGCGGTGGAGATGCTCGACTGGCCCGGCACCGCGGTGCGCGTCGTCTCCAAATCGCGTCAGAGCCTGATCGACGTATGCGATCTGATCCGCGAGGGATGGGTGAACTATTCGAATCCCGAGCTCGACATCGTGTGCGAAGGCGAGGACGGCAGGCGTTCGGCGCTTTCGCCCAGCGCGATCGTCACCGAACGCGGCTACGAGATGAGCCTGATCTTCCGCAACAACGGCGTGAGCGAGGAATACCCCGACGGCATCTTCCACGCGCATCCGGAGTTCTACCCGGTCAAGCAGGAACCAATCGGCCTGATCGAGGCGCAGGGCCTGTTCATCCTGCCCGGACGTCTGGTCGAGCAGTTGGGTCATATCGAGGACGCGCTGGTGGCGGGCGAAGGACTGCCCGAAGCGGAAAGCGAATTCACCTTGGAATGGGACGAACTGGTCGAGCAGCTTGCCGGATCGCGCGACCGCGAAACCATCCGCGCCGCCATCCAAGACGAACTCGGCAGCGTATGCCACCGCATCCTGCGCAAC
This sequence comes from Bifidobacterium sp. LH_558, assembly GCF_056356295.1. Taxonomy (NCBI): domain Bacteria; kingdom Bacillati; phylum Actinomycetota; class Actinomycetes; order Bifidobacteriales; family Bifidobacteriaceae; genus Bifidobacterium; species Bifidobacterium sp. LH_558. The sequence goes on from NZ_JBKETZ010000006.1 coordinate 156,266, forward strand.
ACGGCCGTGTTCAAAACCCCCGAACTCACCTTCGACTTCCTCTCCTCGCTCGGCCTGCGCGCCGTATAGCGGGCGCAAGGCACGGCCGTGACGCGCGGCGCGCCGTGCCTCAAGCAACCACACGTACCCGTGCGAAACCAAGCGAACCGTAACGGTTGGTGGGCGTCGTCGCCGACTGTTCACCCGACCGTTACGGTTCGCGCTTCACTTCCGCGGTGAAGAAGAGGATAATACAGACTGGAAAAGGAGAATACTATGACCACAATTCTGGTGACCGGCGGCGCCGGCTACATCGCCACCCATACCGACATCGAACTGCTCAACAAGGGCTACGACGTGGTGTCGGTCGACAACTACGGCAACTCCTCGCCCGAGGCGCTGCGCCGCGTCGAGGAGATCACCGGCAAAACGGTGAAGCGCTACGACGGCGACGTGCGCGACGAAGCGCTCATGAACCGCATCTTCGACGAGAACCCGATCGACTGGGTGATCCACTTCGCCGGCCTGAAGGCCGTGGGCGAGTCCGTGGCCAAGCCGATCGAATACTACGACAACAACCTGTACTCGACGCTGGTGCTGCTTAAGGTGATGCGCGCGCATAACGTGAAGAAGCTCATCTTCTCGTCCTCCGCCACCGTGTACGGCGATCCGAAGGAACTGCCGATTCTGGAGACCACCCCCACCGGCGGCACCACGAACCCCTACGGTACCTCCAAGCTGTTCCAGGAGCAGATTCTGCGCGACGTGGTCGTCTCCGACCCGGAGTGGACCGTGGTGCTGCTGCGCTACTTCAACCCGGTGGGCGCGCACGAATCCGGTCTGCTGGGCGAGGATCCCAAGGGCATCCCCGCGAACCTCACGCCGTATGTGGCCAAGGTGGCGGTGGGTGAGCTCGCCGCCGTGCAGGTGTACGGCACCGACTACAACACTCCGGACGGCACCGGCGTGCGCGACTACATCCACGTGGTCGATCTGGCCAAGGGCCATGTGGCCGTCGTGGACCACATCGACCAGCCGGGCGTGCACGTGTACAACCTCGGCACCGGCCACGGCTACTCCGTGCTGGAGGTCATCAAGGCCTATGAGCAGGCCGCCGGACATCCGATTCCCTACGAGCTCAAAGACCGTCGCCCCGGAGACATCGACGCCTGCTACGCCGACGCCTCCAAGGCCGAGAAGGAACTGGAGTGGAAGGCCGAGCTGACCATGGAGGATATGGCCTCCTCGTCGCTCAACTGGCAGACCAAGAACCCCAACGGATTCCGCACCGCCTGATTGCGGTTTTTCCGTCAAGCCCCTCCTTCGGGAGGGGCTTTCTTATACGATGCGGCGGTCGGCGGCCCAGCGGGTCAGTTCGGTGCGGTTCGACAACTGGAGTTTGCGCAGCACCGAACTGACGTGCGTCTCCACGGTTTTGATGGAGATGAACAGTTCGGCCGCCACCTCCTTGTAGGTGTATCCGCGGGCGATCAGCCGCATCACCTCCTGCTCGCGCGCCGAAAGCCGATCCAATTCCTCGTCGCGCGCGGGCACGCCCGAATCCTCGGCCAACGGCGCTCCCTGGAACGCGGAAAGCACGAATCCCGCCAGCTTGGGCGAGAACACCGCATACCCCTCGTTGACCTGCTTGATCGAGGAGATCAGATCGTCGCCGGTGATCGTTTTGGTCACATAGCCGCGCGCGCCCGCGCGAATCACCGAACCCACATCCTGCGGGGAATCGGAGACGGAAAGCGCGAGGAACACCGACGCGGGGGAGAGTGGCCGCGACTTCATGAGAATCTCCGCGCCGCCACCGCCTTCGCCGCCGGGCACATGCACATCCAGCAGCACCACATCGGGTTTGATGTCGGCGATCATCGCCACCGAGCCCTCCATGTCGGCCGCTTGGCCGACGATGCTGAAATGCGGCCGCAGGGTGGCGATCACGCCCGCACGGAACATCTCATGATCGTCGACGACCGCCACGCGGATCGGCTCGCCTGTGGATGCCTGAGATACGCTCGCGTCTGCGTCCGTGTCCGAGGCGGTGGCGGTGGCGTGCGGTGTGTTATTCGGCATGGTCATAGGAGTTCTTTCCCTTGTGCGTGTTCTTCGCGCGGTCTTCTTCGTCTCGGGTGGCGGCGGTGTCGGTGTCACCCTGCTGTTGTGGTTGTTGGGGCTGTTGGGCCGCGGTCGGGGCGGCGGTGATCGGGATATGCATGCGCACTTCGGTGCCCCAGTCGGGCCGCGACACCACCTCCACTGTACCGCCGCGACGGCGGATGCGGCCGATGATTGACTCACGGATGCCCAGCCGGTCCGCGGGCACCGCGTCCATATCGAATCCGTCGCCATGGTCGCGCACGAACACCTCCACCAGGGTTTCGCTCGCTTCGCAGTAGACGGAAATAGGTTCGCCGCCATGCGTGACCGCATTCACCAGCGCCTGGCGCGTCGCGTCGAGCAGCGCGTCCGTTTGCGCGCAGGGCTGTGCGTCGCCCACGGTGACCACATCGATCGGCTTGCCATGCTCGTCTTCGATGGCGGCGGCGATTTGCTTCAATCCGGCGTTCACCGAACGGTCCGAGGTGGAGCGCGTCTGATACAGCCATTCGCGCAGTTCGCGCTCCTGCCCGCGGGCCAGGGTGAACACCGTGTCCGGTTCCTTGGCATGCAGCTGAATCAGCGCCAGCGTCTGCAATACGCCGTCATGCAGATGCGCGGTCATATCGGCGCGCTCCTCCTCGCGCTCCTTCAGCGCGCGTTCGGCGGAGAGCGAGCGGATCATCGCATTGGCCCACGGCACGAGCGCCAAACCCACGCCGGCGAGCATCGCCAACCCGGCGGCGATCAGGCTCAGCGGGGTGGAGCCTCGGTCGGAATACATGACGTTGATCACGTAGGTCGCATAGGCGAGGAAGATCAGCGCGATGCCGCCGACCATCGTCGGCATTTGCCCCTCCTTGGCGTCGTAGCGGGCCCATGCCACCAAGAGTCCGGCTATGGCGAACACCAGCGGCATCACCAGCGCCTCATGATGCGAATACGTCATCGCCGCCGCCAGCATCAGCAACGCGAGTCCGGCTGTGGCCACCAAAGCGGGTTTGGGCGCGCGGCGCAACGCGTCGACCACGGTCTCCTGCGAGCCGGCGTCGGCCAGAAGTGAGTCGCGGTCTTCGGCATCATCGGCGGCATCAACGGCGACGGCGTCGAAATCGATGCCGGAGGAAGCGGCCGTGGATGCCGTGGGGAACGTCGCGTTGCCGCGGGAAAGCGGCGCGCCCGTCGCGGCGTCGCGCGCTTGGTGGCGTGCGGCCTCGACCGGATCGCCCGCCGGGGTGAATATCCACAGGAACAGATAGGCGACTAATCCGGTGCCCCACAGGCAGGCGGCGGCGAGGAACACCAGACGCACCCACACCACCGAAACGCCCAGATGCAGGGCGATGCCCTTGCACACGCCGGTCAGCCAGCGGCCTTGCTTGGGGCGCATCAGTGGCAGCTTGGCCGGAATCATCGCCGTGGGGGCGTATGGGGCGTGCGCGGGCGCGGGAGGATTCGCAGGTCGGGTCATGGTTCCATTGTGCCGCTTTGCGGGGCGGAATCGGGGCTTTTCCCCAAGGTTCAGGGAACAATCAGGGTGTTCCCCGACGGTTTTTCGCGCGCCGGCTTGGTGTAATGGAAACATGAACGATATGTATGGCGGCCCGCAGCCCGGGTCTTACTCAACTTCCGAAACGAACGGCCAGACCGGTTCGGCCGGCCAGTATGGACAACCTTGCCAGACGAGCCAATCGGGACCATACGGCCAGTCAGGTCAAACCGACCAATCCAATAACGCCGGTCAGGCTGGCTATGCTGGTCCGTACTCCCAGTACGGCCGGTACGGCAATCCGAATCAGCCGGGCCAGCCGGGCCAACGTCGTCCGCGCGCGGACGAACGCTTCTTCTCTTGGGTGCGTTCCAGCGCCATCACGCGCGGCGACGACCGCTGGGTCGGCGGCGTATGCAGCGGACTGGCCCGCCGCCTAGGCTGGAGCCCCACCCTCGTGCGCGCCCTGGTGCTCGCCTCCGTGCTGCTTTTCGGCTTCGGCGCGGCGCTGTACGCCATCGGCTGGATGCTGATGCCCGACGGTCGCGACGGTCGCATTCTGGCCGAGGAACTCATCGCCGGGCACTGGGATTGGAGCTGCGTGGGCGCGTTCGCCTGCCTGGCGCTCGCGATCCTCATCCCTGGCGCGGGCTGGCTGGCCATCGCTCTGGCCTTGTTGACATTGTGGATTCTCGCCCAAGGCGGCATCCGGCAGCAGGAGGGTTACGGCTTCGCCCATCGCGGTCCCGCACCACAGACGGGTGTTCCCGGTGCCTCCGCGCAATCCGCGGCGGGCGCTCCCGGTATGGGCGCTCCCGGTATGGGCGCTCCATCCAACACAGCCGGAACCGCATCGCAATTCACTGCGCCTGCCGCCCAACAGCCTACTTTTGCCGCAGCTTCCGCCGCTCCCGCGACGATGGCCTATGCTCCCGCCGGGCCGGCGACGACGTATGCCATGCTGCTCCCGGTCACGCCGAGTCCTGTCAAACCGCGCGTCGCCCGCCGCAAGCCGGCCGGACCCGTTGTGGTGTTGACCCTGTTCGGACTGATCCTCATCTCCGCGGCCCTGCTGATGGGCGGATTCGTCGCTCCCTTCGGAATCGACGGTCTGGAGCAGCTGGTCACCTACGGCACTATGTGGATCGGCGCGGTGTGCGTGCTGCTGGGTGTGGTGATCATCGTGCTCGGCCTGATTGGACGGCGCACCGGCGGCCTGCACCCATTCGTGTGGATCGCCGCGTTCCTGGCCTTCTGCATGGTGTGCCTCTCCGCCGCCTACTCGTATGTCTACGATGACCTGCGCCTGCTGTGGGCGCGGGATGGCTATGAGAGCGTGCACCTCGGCGACGACGTCTACGGTTTTGACTCCAGCGAGCGGCAGATGCAAGCGTTTAGCGACGGCGTGGTGTTCCGTGGAAAAAGCTACGACCGCAGCATCGCGAACGTCGACCTGACTGACTGGGAGGAGCGTTACGGCACGCATGAACTGACGACGCAGCGCTTGGATGGCGAAAGCAAAACCGTGGAGTCGGGATGCCCGGCGGGGCAGCTGAACATCAGCGCCACCAAGGCGCAGGTGCAGGTGACGATCCCCGACGGATGCACTTGGTCGTGGGGTGAAAGCGGCGACAGCTTCATTCACGGCTTCTCGGCGCTTGGCGGACCATACACCGCCATGACCGACAGCGGCATGGGCGCGTCCATCGGATTCTCCTCCGGCGAATACTGGGTCAACAGCTACGATTCCAACTACCAGTGGCTGGACTACGACAATGAGATCGTGAACGGGGTCGATTTGTACATCAACGTGGAGAATGTGACCGGAGCGCAGGTGCGCGTCGTCTACGAATCCGACAGCACGCTGCCCAGTGCCGCGTCGATATCGGCCTTTGCGAAGGAGAACTGATCATGAGCGACGAAACCGAAACCACAGTCATGCCGATCCCCTCGGATGACGAGCGCACGCAGACCATCGATGCCGTGCCCGCCGAAACCACGGCGATCGACACTGCGATCTTCGAGAGTGTTCAGACTGAAACCCTCCCACTTGAGACGGTGGTCGATGAGACCAAGCCCCTCGAGACGGTGCGGGATAACGTCGATGGTTCGAATGAAACGAGCAGTTCGGACGATTCCGTCGATATGGCTGACGAAACCCAGCTAGTTGAAGATTCCCGACTGGCCGACGAATCCCAGACGGTCGAGGAATCCGCCGCGGCGGACGACCTTGATATGACGAAGCCGCTTGACGAATTGGCTCGGGAGAAGGCCGAACGGGATGCTCGGAACACCCAGACGGTTCCGCAGGTGCCGTTGTACGCCACCCAGCCGCCGTCCGGCGGTTCGGCGGCGCGCGGCGGATCCGTTCCGCAGGGCGGCAATCCTTGGGCGCAACCCGGCCCCCAGCCCTTCGTGCAGGTGCCGTCGCAGCCGGTGACGGAACGTCCGGTAATCCATAAAACCGGTCCGAGCGGCGCAACCATCGTGCTGGGCGTGCTGCTCGCGATAATGGGTGTGATCGCCATCGTGTTCGGCATGGAGACGCCGATTCTGAGTCTGAATCTCGTCGCCGATTCGCGCATGATGGTCGGTGTCATATTCGGCGCTGTCGGCGGTGGGCTGGTGCTGATCGCCATCATTTGGGGCTTGGTGGGATTGATTCGATCCAAGAGCCGGAGCGCCGAAGGCGACGAAGACTCCGACGGTCCGGAGATAGGCAAGCGGGCGTAGCGATCGTTACTGCGCCGCTTCGGCCTCGTCAAGGCTGGTGAAACCGCCGAGCCGCACGGTATTGAGGATGGTCTCCTCGGTCAGGTTGCGGCCGGCGGTTTCGACTTCGCGGACCATCCGCTCGTAGAGCTCCAGCGTGCGTTCGGAATACGTGCCGAGTTCGCCACGCAGATACGTCTCGAACGACGTCGCCTCGGGTGTGTCTTCGGCGGTGGCGAGCACGCGCATGGCGGCCCCGAGCTTGGGGTAGCGCTGGCGGAAATCGGCCGCCCACGCCACCTGCGTGGCGATGACCTTCTCCTGCACGGCAATACGCTTGTCGGATAACGGCGGAATGTGCGGTTCGATGTTCTCTCTGTATTCTTCGGGCGCTGTGGAAGCCATCATGCGCCCGTATTTCTCGGTGATGAGATTGCGGCCTGCGCGGTCGGCCTCCACCAAATCGTTCCGGTAGCTTTCCAGCAAAGGCAGTTCCCAAGTGAGGAACTGGCTGGCGCGCATCTGGCGGAACATCGGCCAATTGCCTTGGCAGGCGGCGCGGCCGCCCTCATTGTTGGTGCGCTGGAACTGATCCCATTCCAGCCGCACGATGGCATCGACGAGTTCGCTCATGATGACTCCTTAACTTCCTTATGACTTCTTACATGCTGTGCAGGCAGGCGGCGTCGCTGGCGATATGTTGTTCCACGTAAGGCCGCTGCCATTCCAGGAACGTCTCATCGCTGTCGGTGAGCCCTTCGCGGCGCAGTTGCAAAACGATATTGACGCAGACGTGTTCGACCGTGGCGATGACGGCGTCGGCGGCCGGAGCCGCGCCCTTGCCTCCTTCGCCGAATCCCTTGCCGCCGAAACAGGCGGCGGAGGAGAGTCGCAGTATCGACTCCAACTGTTCGCACACATCGGGCAGCCGGGTTGCCATACGGGAGGAAAGCCTTCGCAACGCGGCGAACTGCCATTTGTAATACGGCATATAGCCCGCCGAAACCGGCTCGTTGAGCAGGAATACCAGCGAACTTGCGGCCGTGACGAACTCCTGAATCGACAGCCATGCCGCCGCGCCGTCGCCGCGCGCCAAGCTGCGAGGCAAGTTGTACTGCCCCGCCTGCGCAATCATGCCAAGCCGTTTGGAGATCAATGACAGTCGCACGTCCTCGGGCATAAGCTTGAATCCCTGACGGGTTTTCGAGAACTCGCCCAGCGGATCCGCGAACACTTGCCCGTTCGTGGCCGCGGCCAGCGTCGCCTCATCCAACATCAGCCATTCATGCGGCGCGTCCGCCAGCGGCGCCTGCCGGTATCCGGTGATCGACTCGAAGAAATCGCCGATGCGGAACACGCCGTCACGCCGGCCCGTTCCTCGCGCGCGAGGTGTGGATTCGTGCGGTCCGAAGCCCTTGAACTCCTGCGGCAACGCGTCATAGTCGGCTTGCAGACGTTCGCCGATGGCGGCGTAATCCTCGTCGGTGAGCCACAGGCAGAACCGCGGGCCGAAATCATGGTCGTGGGAGAATTCGTCGTCGAAGCCATAGCATTCCGAACCGTGGCCCACGAGTCCGGCCGCGATGCGGCCTTGGTATTCGGGGTAGCGTTCGGCGATCAGCGGCTTGCCATAGGCCAGCCAGTATTGGCGGGCGAGTTCGAGACCGAGGATGCGTGTTCCGTCATCTTCATGGATGCCCGTTCCATCGTCACCGTGGTTGCGCATTCTTTCGTCACCGTGGTTGCGTCCCCCTCCGTCATCCCGAGCGGAGTCGAGGAATCTCTGAGATGCTTCGACTCCGCTCAGCATGACAGAAGAGGATCCGCTCGGACTGACGGAGGCGTTTGGGACATCGGCGGATGGGACTGCGTGATGCTCTTCGTGGGCCAGTTCTTGCGCTTGGCGGAGGTTGGATTCGGTGATGCGGTAGTAGTCGGTATCCCTGCCGTAGCATTCCTCGATCACCGTCAACGCCTTGCGATAGTGGGCCACCGCGTTGTCGTAGCGTTCGCGCGCGCAGGCGACCTGCGCGTATCCGGCCAACGCCGAAGCGTAATGCGCGGAATGCTCCAGATGCCCGGTGCGGTAGATGCGCAACGCCTCTGCGGCATGTTCCTCCGCCTCATCCAGTGTCTCGCCGTGCTGCGGATTTTCATCGGACTGGGCTATGGCGAGCAGGGCGAGGGCGAGGTTCGTGTGGGTGGAGGCTACGTCGATATCCTCGTTTGGGTTCACGCTGGAGGATTCGAGGATATGCAGCGCCGTCTCCAATTCGCGTCGCGCCTCGGGTGCGCGCGAGGTTTCGGAATACAGCATCGACAGATTGTTGTGCAGGGCGGCGAGCCGGCGGTCGGTGGGGGAGAACGCGGTTTCGGCGGATTGCAGTGCCATGCGGTACAGCTCCTCGGACTGAGGATATTCCCCGGCGGCTCGCATCGCCGTGGCGCAATTAATCAGTGTGGTGGTCCATGATTGCGGATCGTCGGCCGGCAGACCCATGCGCGAGGCGAGTTCCATGGCGCGCTGCACGATCCACTGGTTCTCCCGATGTCTGCCTTGCGAGCGATAGAATCCCATCGTCTCGTTGAGCACGGTGAACAGGCCGGCCTCGTCGCCCGCGTTCTCCGCGTCGATCATCGCCTGCTCCAAGTACGGACCCGCCTTGGTGGAGGCCTCATGCGCGTCGAAAATCGCGTCAAGTCTCGCGAGAAACGCCTCAGTGCCTTGCCAGGACGGCATTGCATCGGTGTCGTCCGCGTCACCCGGCCCGTGCGCGAACTTCGCGGCGAACTGGGCCAGCAGCGCTTCATCGTCGGCCATAACAAAACCTCCTCGTCGAACTTCCACCAGTCTATTGGTTTCGTTCGGCGAGGAGGCGACGATACTCTGTGAGCTTGCTCTCAAACAATCAACGTCATCGGCGTGGAGATGCTTGCGCCTCGTTGCACTCCGCTCAGCATGACGGGGCTAATCAGACTTGGATTTCGCGCATGCGGTGGATGGCGTCGGTGTCCGTTTCGCAACGCAGCGAGTAGAAGGCGAGCAGCGCCACGGCCGCGGCGGCGAACGGCATGCCAGCCAAGCCGGTGGAGTGGTAGTCCATAGAGGACATGGTTAGCGCCATGCCGCCGACGACCGAACCAACCGCGTTGCCCGCGTTGAACGCCACCTGCACGGCCGCGCCGGCGATCAGCTCGCCGCCGCCCTGACCGGCCTCCACCATCAGCAGCTGCTGCGGGGAGGAGATGAAGAACAGTCCGAACGCGATCCAGAACGTGAGAATCAGCGTGGAGATATGGTTGCCGGGCAGCAGGAACACCAGCAGCAGGCCAACGCAGGAGAAGAACTGTCCAAGCGCGGCGGTGCCGGCGGATCGCCAACGGTCGCAGATGCGGCCTCCGATCAGACCACCCAACACCATGCCGAATCCGGCGAGCATCATCATCGCGGGCACCAGATCGGAACCCCATCCACCGGTCTGCTGCAGCCAGGGGGAGACGTAGCTCCACCAGCAGAACACACCGGTGTTGCCCACGAACACGGCGGCGAGAATCACCCACGGGCCGCGGCGCTTCAGGAATCGGAACTGGCCGGCCAAACCGACGTCCTTCACCGGCGGCACATTCGGCACCCACGCCAGCACGAGACCGATGGTCATCGCGGCCCACGCGGCGAGCACGCCGAACGCCAGACGCCAGTTGAGATATTCGGCCATCAGCGTGCCCGCGGGAACGCCGAGCATATTCGCCACGGTCTGCCCGGTGACCATCAGCGAGACGGCCTGCGCCTCCTTGCCCTTGTCGGCGACGGTTTTGGCGATCAGTGTGGCCGTGCCGAAGAACGCGCCATGCGGCAGACCCGAGATCAGACGAGCGGCCAGCAGTATCGGAGAATTCACCGCCACGGCGCTCAGCAGATTGCCGGTAAGCGCCAACAGCATGAACAGGATCACCAGATGCTTCGGCGGCACCTTGCGTCCGAACACGAGAATCAGCGTGCCGATGCACACGCCGATCGCATACGCGGAGATGTAATTGCCGGCGGTGGGGATGTCGACGTTCATCGTGGCGGCCGTCTGGGGCAGGATGCCCATCATCACGAATTCGGCGGCACCGAGGATGAACGCGCCGGAAGCAAGCGCGAGCAGGCTTTTCTTCATGGTTGTTCCTGAGCGGTAGTGGTGGAATATGTGGTGCGGGTGCGGCGAGTCGGGATCAGGCCGGATAAGAAAAGGGTCAGACCTTTGCTAGGCAAGGATCTGACCCAGTTGTCGGGCTGGCGGGATTTGAACCCGCGGCCTCTTCGTCCCGAACGAAGCGCGCTACCAAGCTGCGCTACAGCCCGTTAGACAACGTCGTAGATAATACAACGAACCCGAAGACAAACACAAATCGGCGTGCCGCGCTGCCGTGGAATGCTCCGCGGGCGCTTCCGTCACCCTGAAGCCGTACACTGTCTTTCTATGTCTGAACTTGTCGAAAACACCGAAATCACAGAGAACGTCGACGGCTTGGAGAGCGTCGAAAGCGAATCCGCCGTACCTCAGATGACCACCGTCGAACGCGCCGAAATGCTGTTGGCGCAGGACGCCGCCATTCGCGAGCGCATCGAGGGCGGTGCCACATTGGATGAGGCCATCGACCCGGGCAACAAGGAATTCGGCCCGCTCGCGCATCCCGAGCAGGTGCAGATGCGCGTGGCCAAGCGCGCCCTCATGCTCAAGGAAGGGCTCAACCCCTATCCGGTGGAGCTGGACGTCACCACCTCCATCGAAGCCCTGCGCGCCAAGTACGACGGCACGCTGGAGGCCGGCGCCGAAACCGAGGATGTGGTGGGCATCGCCGGCCGCGTGCTCTTCATCCGCAACGCGGGCGGCCTGAACTTCGTGCAGCTCGCCGCCGGCGACGGCACCAAAATCCAAGGCATGATCTCCAAGAAGGAGGTCGGCGCCGACTCGCTCAAGCAGTTCAAGCAGCTCGTCGACCTGGGCGACCACCTGTATCTCAAGGGTCGCGTCATCTCCTCCAAGACGGGCGAGCTAAGCGTGTTCGCCACCGAATGGGCCATCGCCACCAAGGCGCTGCAGCCGCTGCCCGCCCTGCATAAGGACCTGAACGAGGACACCCGCACGCGCAAGCCGTACATCGGCATGATCGCGGATACCAACATCCGCAACATGGTGCGCAACCGCTCCAAGGCCGTGGCCTCCCTGCGCCGCACCTTCGACGGCCACGACTTCATCGAGGTGGAGACCCCGATGCTGCAGACCGTGCACGGCGGTGCCGCGGCCCGTCCGTTCACCACGCATATGAACGCCTTCGACCTGGACCTGTACCTGCGCATCGCTCCGGAACTGTTCCTGAAGCGCTGCCTGGTCGGCGGCATCGACCGCGTGTTTGAAATCAACCGCGACTTCCGCAACGAGGGCGTCGATGCCACCCACGCTCCCGAATTCACCATGGTCGAGGCCTATCAGGCGTACGGCAACTACAACACCATCGGCGCGCTCGTCAAGGAGCTCGTGCAGAAGACGGCCATGGACGTGTTCGGCTCGCATGTGGTGACGCTGCTCGACGGCACCGAATACGACTTCGGCGGCGAATGGAAGTCCATGAGCATGTACGACTCGCTGTCCGAAGCGCTGGGCGAGGAGATCGTGCCTCACGATCCGGAGAACCCGGAGCCGAACGGCACCTCCGTGGAGCATCTCGGCGCGCTCGCCGACAAGCTCGGCGTGGAACGCGATGACGTGGAGAACCACGGCAAGCTCGTCGAACACCTGTGGGAGCACTTCTACGAGGACAAGCTCTACGAGCCGACCTTCGTGCGCGACTTCCCCGTGGAGACCTCGCCGCTGGTCAAGGGCCACCGGTCCAAGCCCGGCGTGGTGGAGAAGTGGGATCTGTACGTGCGCGGCTTCGAGCTGGCCACCGGCTACTCCGAGCTCAACGATCCGATCGTGCAGCGCGAACGTTTCGTCGCCCAGGCCAAGGCCGCGCTCGCCGGCGATGAAGAGGCCTGCGACATCGATGAGGACTTCCTGGAGGCGCTCGGCGTGGGCATGCCCCCGGCCGGCGGCACCGGCATGGGCATCGACCGTCTGCTGATCGCGCTCACCGGCGCCACCATCCGCGAGACGATCACCTTCCCGCTGGTGAAGCCGCTGAACTAAGCGCAGCTTAGTTCATATCGGCTTCACGCGAGGCGGAAAAGAAAACAGTCCAGTGGACTGTTTTCCCGCCGGAGCCATCCTTATAACAAAACGCAAGCACAGCAAAACGCAACCACAGCTAATGGAAGAATCCATCAGTCTGTGGTTGCGTTCTGTTATAAGGATGGCTCCGGCGGCACGGAAGCCCACTGGGCTTCCTCTACGGCCGCCTCGCGCGGTCTGCTTGTATATTCCTTCGGAATATGGCAGACCGCTGTCAGCTTTCTGTGACCTTTCTGAGAAAGCCCGGTTCCGCCGGGCTTTCGTCGTAGGATGAGGGACAGCGAACGAATCCCTCAATCCAGGAGCGCCACAACATGAATCCCGACCAGACTCCGACTCCGAACCTGAACGTCAATCCCACCCCGAACGTCAATCCCACCCCGAATCCATTCTCTCCGACCGGTCCGAACACCGCCGGCGCTCCTAAGAAAACCGCCTCCGACTTCATGCGCAAAGTGGAAACCTTCGAGGTGACCATCGCCGGCCGTTCGTATGGCGTTCCGGCCATCGTCGCGGCCGCTGGATGCGTGCTGACGATGCTCGCGTGCTTCTTCCCGGCCGCGTCCCTGCGGATGAGCGGCTTCTCCGCCAGCCTCAACCTGATGAGCGCCGGCGACGGCTGGGTGTTCATTATTCTGGCGGTGGCCACGCTTGCGGTGCTGGTGTTCAAGAAGCATCTGGCATCGATGCTGCTTGGCATCGGATCCTTCGTGGTCAGCCTCTACGCGGTTATCCAGGTGGTCGACTGGGTCGATGAGGTCGGCTTCGGTCGCATCGACAGCGGCCTCTATCTGCTGATGCTTGGTGCGATCGCCATGCTCGCCGGCACTGTGGTGGAGTTCGTCATCGATTATCGCCGCAAGAAGGCACAGATTCAGGTTCAGCCCATGCCCATGGCCGCCATGCCGGGACAGCCGTATGGCCAGCCGCCGATGCCGGGTCAGCCGTATGGCCAGCCGCCGATGCCGGGTCAGCCGATGCCCGGGCAGGCATATGCCCCGCAGCAGGGCCAGCCCTACGCGCAGCCGTATGGTCAGCCGCAATACGCTCAGCAGCCTTACGCTCAGCCTTATGGACAGCAGTACCCTGCTCAGCCGATGAACGCTCAGCCGGTGAACGCCCAGCAGCCATATGGTCAGCCGATGGCCCAAGCGCCGTATGCCCAGCCGCAGTCCGACCAGTCATTCACTCAACCTGCGGCAGCGCAGCCTCAGCCGATTCCGCCGGTGGATGCTCAGTCAGTGTCCGACCAGCCTGTGCCCGAGCCGGTTCAGTCGACCGAACCTGTGAACGCTCAGTCTGAATCCGAGCAGCCCTCCAACGAAGATTCCGACACCCATCCGGCCCAATAGAAACGGTGTGATACACGGTATTTCGAGTTTGGTGTGTCGGGTCTGAAGGCATTGCTCACTTAAAACGATTGATTCGCGAGTTTGGTGTGAGGAATTGGCCTTGTCAGGCAAATCCGACACACCAAACTCGTTTTTGCGTTCTATCGGGATGGTTCGTGAGGCGATGCAACCGATTGCGGTGATGAATGAGGTGGACATTCAAGCCCTTCCAATCGCACTGGGAGAAGCCGTCCCATATCAACGCTTTGGGCATCGAACCGTCACCCCCCCCCAATTACAATGGGAAAAGGTTGGGCGCGTCAACGAAGTCGGCTTCCGACCTGTGGTGGGATATACGATGGCTTCAAAGCGTCAAGGGGAAGAAGAAATGGGTATTGCGATGTGGATGCGTGGCATGCGGCCACGCACGTTGCCGGCATCGATCGCTCCGGTGCTGGTCGGTGCGGCAGCGGCTTGGACAGGTTCGATGGAACAGCGGTGGTATTGCGATGCGTTGGGACAATCCGCCGTCGAGGTTGCCGGCGGCTGCGATACGCCGGCTGTGGCCGGGGGCGCTCCTTCGGCATGGTTCTGGATGGCCTTCGTGGCATGCCTCATCGTGGCTCTGGCGTTGCAAATCGCAGTGAATTTCGCGAACGACTATTCCGACGGTATCCGAGGCACGGATGCGGGCCGCGGCGGAATCGAAGGGAATGCCTCGGCCGTCGGACCCGCCCGTCTTGTGGCGTCGGGTGTGAATCCCAAACACGTGCTGGCGGCAGCCGGTATTGCGTCCGCCGTGGCCTGCGTGGCCGGACTTGTAGTGATTATCGGCGGCCAACGCTGGTGGCTGCTGGCGGTGGGCGTCGCCGCCTTGGCCGCCGGCTGGTTCTACACCGGCGGCAAACACCCCTACGGATATGCCGGATGGGGCGAGGTCTTCGTGTTCGTGTTCTTCGGTTTGGTCGCCACGGCCGGCACCTGCTACGCCATCACGGGCTTGCTTATCGCCGACCATCTCTGGACAGGCGCCATCGTCGCGGGACTGAACGCGGTGGCGCTGCTGATGATCAACAACATCCGCGACATCCCCTCCGACCGTGCCTCCGGCAAACGCACGTACGCCGCGCGCATCGGCTTGGGCAAGGCGATGACGTCGCTGTATGTGGTGTTGGTGTTATCCGTTCTGCTCAGTCTGATGGCGTTCTATTCGATGCCGATGCGGTGGGGCGGCGTGAGGATGCCCGGCGTATTGCTGGCGGTACCGCTGGCGTATGCCGTGTACGTCGGCATGTGCGCGCGCAAGTCCGACTATCGCCGGGCCTTAGGTGCGGCCGGAATATACGCGCTGCTGTCCGCCCTATGCTGGGTGGCGGTGTTCGTTGGCCATGCGCAATTCCTCGCGTCGTGGTGAATGTAGCGGATACGCCCCGCCACAGGGCGGAATTCTGTTGCGATTCGTCTCCAAGGTCGCCTAGACTAAAGCCATGTCTTACAAACTAGTACTGCTCCGTCACGGACAGAGCGCATGGAATAAAACCAATCAGTTCACCGGCTGGGTCGACGTCCCGCTGACCGAGCAGGGTGTCGAGGAAGCCAAGAATGGCGGCCGCCTGCTCAAGGAGAAGAACGTCCTTCCCGACATCGTCTTCACCTCGATGCTGCGTCGCGCCATCAACACCGCCAACGTCGCGCTGGATGAGGCTGATCGCCTGTGGATCCCCGTCAAGCGCAACTGGCGTCTCAACGAGCGTCACTACGGCGCTCTGCAGGGCAAGAACAAGACCGAGATCCGCGAGGAGTACGGCGACGAGAAGTTCATGCTGTGGCGTCGCTCCTACGCGACCCCGCCGCCGGAGATCGATCCGAGCGACCAGTACTCCCAGAGCGGCGATCCGCGTTACGCGGGCGATCCGGTTCCGGAGACCGAGTGCCTGGCCGACGTGGTCGAGCGCGTGAAGCCGTACTTCGAGTCCGACATCATTCCGGAGCTCAAGTCCGGCAAGACCGTGCTGATCGCCGCCCACGGCAACAGCCTGCGCGCCATCGTGAAGATGCTTGACGACCTCACCGAAGAGGAGATCGCCAAGGTCAACATCCCGACCGCGATGCCGCTGCTGTACGAGCTGGACGAGAACTTCAAGCCGATCAAGCCGCGTGGCGAGTATCTGGATCCGGAGGCCGCCGCCGCCGGTGCCGCCGCCGTCGCCGCCCAGGGCCAGAAGTGATCTGAAGCCGACAACGCATAAGAGGGACGTTCCCAATCGGGAGCGTCCCTCTTTCGTATGTCGCTTCGTATGTCGCCAGCCTTACGGCACATCCTGACATCAGACGTCAAAAGGGCTCGTGAAATACCAAGTTCGATGGTGTTTCACGAGCCCTGCTGTGGCACCCCCGTCGGAATGTGCCGTAAGGCGATCAGTCGATATCGGTGCCTTCGTCGCGGGTCGGCTCCTTGCTCGGGTCGAAGCCGGAGACGATGAACACCACGCGACGCGCGGCGGAGACGGCGTGGTCGCCGAGTCGCTCCATAAAGCGGCCGAGCAGAATCACGTCGATCACCTGCTGGCGGGACATCGGCGTGTTCTCGTCCGAGGCCAGCGCGAAGGTCTGGCTGTGCAGCACGTCGAGCTGGTCGTCGTCCATAATGACCTGCTCGGCGGTTTTGGTGTCACGGTCGGAAAGCATGGTCACCATACGGTCGGCGGTGACGTTCAGGAAGGCCTGCATCTGGGCGAACACCTCCTGCGCCTCGGCGGGCAGCGGGGAGGCCGGATAGGTACGGCGCGCGGCCTCGGCCAGATGGCGGGCCAGATCGCCCATGCGTTCGAAGGTGGCGGCCAGGCGCAGTGTGGAAACCACCACGCGCAGATCGGTGGCGACCGGATTCTGCTTGGCGAGCAGCTTGACGCACTGGTCGATCACGCTGGATTCCAGCGCGTCGATTTCGATATCGCCGTCGATGACGGCCTGCGCGGCCTCGACGTCCTGCTTGAGCAGCGCTTCGCCGGCGCCGTTGATCGCGCTGCGCACACGCTGCGCCATGCGATCGAGGTCGTCCGCAACCTGCTTCATCTCCTCGTTGAAAATAACGCGCATTTCTTTGTGCCTTTCCTGCTGTGAAAATATGCAACCTGTACCAGTGTATTATTCGCTCGCCCCACACGGCAATCCGGAAAGCGAAAAGCCACCGCAAGTTATCGCAATATTCACCGAGAAGTTCACCCGCCATTCATGTTGGGTGGCGCGTGTCGGCATAATCCGCGTCCGTACGCGCATGCGAGAGGACCGGACGGCGGGAACAACGCAGAACCGGGGTCTAATCCGCGCCCGTGCGCGCATCCGAGGGCGGCGATGTGTGGGAGAATGGGAGCCATGCCCGATCAGTCGCTTTCGTCCATCGTGATTTTCGCCGTATTCGCGCTGTTCGCGTTGGCGGTGTTCGCCATCGTGGTGCTGAAACTGTGGGAGCTTATCGGCCCGCTGGTGGACCGCACGCTCCAAGGCGCCTCCGTTGCGGAATACGCCAGCCAGCGCATGCGCAAGTTCAAGGCGCAGCATCGGCAGGATGACGAGGACAATCTGGAGGATCTTCCCGACGATACGGCCACGCTGCTGTCCATGCTGACGGTGACGTCGATTGTGGTCGACGCGCAGGATGAGGTGGTGCGTTCCAGCCCGGACGCCTACCGTTTGGGGGTGGTGCAGGACGACGCCATCGCCATCGACGAGGTGATGCGGGCCGTCCATGAGGTGCGTGCCACGGGCGGCCGCCGCATGTTCGATCTGACCACCAGCACGCCGGAACGGTTCATCAGCATGCCCAGCGAGGCCGCCGCCTCCACGGGCGTGGTGGAGACCGCGTCGGTGCGTCGGCCGAATTGGCTGAAGGTTACGGTGGGGCGCATCAACGAGCGTTTCGTGGTGGTGCTGATCGACGATGTGAGTGATGCGGTGCGATTCGGACAGGTGCGCGACTCCTTCATCACCAATGTGTCCGAACAGTTGCTGGGACCCACCGAGGCGCTGGTGGTGCTGGCCGACGATCTGGAACGCGAGGGAGCGGATGAGGAGCGTATCGCTCGGGACGCACGCCAGGTGCGCGACTCCTGCGAGAAGCTCAACCATATGGTCGCCGATCTGCTGTTGCTGATCAAAGCGCAGGAGCCCGTCACCCCGTCGTCGGCGAACCGTCTCGATCTGCTCGAACAGGCCCGATACGTGGCCGACCAACTGGAATCGCAGGCCGTTGAGGCGGGCGTGGACTTGCATGTCGACGGAGACGAGGGCGTGATCGTCAACGGCGAGGTCGACCAGATCCGCAGCGCCATCACCAAGCTGGTGGAGAACGCCATCGGCTACTCGCCCCGAGGCAAGTCGGTGTCCGTGGCGGTGTCGCGCGCCAAAACCGGCGACCATGCGATGGTGCGGGTGCTCGATCAGGGCCGCGGCATCGCCAAGGAGGACCAGGCGCGTATATTCGAACGTTTCTACCGCGGCACCGAACAGACCAGTCGTACGGAAAACGGCGTGGGACTGGGCTTGGCGATCGTCAAGCATGTGGCGCTCACCCACCACGGCGATGTGGCGGTGTGGAGCGTGCCCGGCAGCGGCAGCACCTTCACCCTCAACCTGCCCTTGGCGCGTTGACCGGTCTTACCGCCAGCGCAATGACCGACGACAGCAAGCGGCGACATAACAACCGGCGAACATAACGACAAGGCCCGCGTCAATACCTGAATTCAAATGAATCCGAAGTATTGGCGCGGGCCTGTTGCGTAGGCGCCCATCCATGTCCGATGGGCGGCCGTGCGGCATCGTCAGCCGCGGACGGGCGGAATCCGGCCGACTACTTGCCCAGTCGGCGGTAATCCCAGCGGTCGAAGAACTCCCATACCAGCAGAAGAATGCCGATCACCACACCCGCCTCGCACACGTAGACGAGATCGTGCGTGTCGATGCCGAGCGCGCGCAACAGCAGGCAGATCAGCAGCGCCAGTATCCACAGCCCGGTTCCGATGCCGAAGGCCTTGCGCAGGTCCACGCGCACCGGCTTGGGCGCGGGTTTGCGCGCCGCCGGATCGATAATAGGGGCGAATTTCATGCGGACAGCTTATCTCGTGGGGGCAGACGAGTTGGACGGGTCGGATGGGTCAGACGGGACGGGCAGACCGGGCAAGCCGGGCAGGGCCGGCAGGGCCGGCGGTTCAGACGAGTCGCTCGACGATGTAGTCGATGCAATGCGTCAGTGCGATCACATCCGCGGGCTCCACGGAGGGGAACACGCCGACGCGCAGCTGGTTGCGCCCCAGCTTGCGGTATCCGGAGGTGTCCACGATGCCGTTGTCGCGCAGCAGTCCCACCACCTGATTCGCGTTGATGGAGTCGTCGAGGTCGATGGTTACCACGGCGTTGGAACGCGCCGCCGGATCGGTGACGAAGGGGTGCGCGTACTCGCTGCGCTCCGCCCACGCATACAGCAGGGAGGCCGACTTCGCGCAACGGGCGGTGGACCAATCCATACCGCCGTTGTGATTCATCCAACGGATCTGGTCCGCCATCATCACCAGTGTGGCCACGGCCGGTGTGTTAAGCGTCTGGTCCTTGCGGGAGTTCTCCAACGCCTGGGTGAGCGAAAGGAATGGCGGCACCCAGCGGCGGGAGCCTTCCAGCTTGGCGCTTTGCTCCACATAGGTCGCGCGTTCGATGGCGGCGGGGGAGAGCAGCGCCACCCACAGGCCGCCGTCGGAGCCGAAGGCCTTCTGCGGGGAGAAATAGTAGGCGTCGAATTCGTTCGCGTCGACGCGCAGGGCACCCGCGGCGCTGGTGCCGTCGATCACGGTGATCGCACCCTGTTCGCGGCTGCCGGGCACGCGGAGAACAGGCGCGGCCACGCCGGTGGAGGTTTCGTTATGCGCCCAGCAGTAGGTGTCCGTCTCGTCGGTGAGTTCGGGCAGACGATAGGTGCCGGGCTCTCCGACATATACGGCCGGCTCCTCCAGGAAGGGTGCTAAAGCGGCGGATTTGGCGAATTTCGAGCTGAACGAGCCGTAGGTGCCGAACGCGGCCTTGCGGGTGATTAGCGAGGCGCAGGCCACCTCCCAGAATGCGCTGGCACCGCCGTTGCCCAACGCGATCTCATAGCCGTCGGGCAGCTGGAAGAACTCCCGCAATCCCTCACGGATGGAGGCGACGACGCGCTTCACCGGTGCTTGGCGATGCGAGGTGCCCAGCAGCGTGGTGGCGCCGTCGTTGAGCGCCGCCACCTGCTCGTGGCGGATTTTGCTGGGGCCCGAGCCGAAACGGCCGTCCTCGGGAAGCATGGACTGAGGGATATTCACTGTGATAGGCATATAGCCAAGGGTAATCGTCGCGTCAGAAGAATGCGGCGGATGCTCGAAAGGCGGAAAGGAAGCGCAGGTTTGCGGGGCTGTGTGGCGGCCGATAAACCGCGGTATGTCGGACTTTGCGGCGGGGCTGGCAGACCTTGCGAAATAGACAAATGACGTGCGGTCGTTGTAGAGTACTCAACTGTGAGAGTTTGGTGATGCCCTCGTCGTGTGCGTCCCGAACCCAAATTCCAAGGAGTGATTGACCTATGAAGCATGCCGCGCATAAAGCCTCTGCGGGTTCCCGCCAGCAGTTCAGCTTCGCAAAGGCACTGTTCTCTTCCAACAAGGGTTCCCACAGCGTGCGCAAGGTGCGTGCCATGCAGGCCGCCAACGGCGGCGTGGTGCTGGGACTTGATCCCGCCGTGGCAGAGAAGCTCAACGAGGTGGCTCCGCTGACCCGTCGTTCCATCCGCGAGGCGGCCCGCGCCGCCGAACGCCGCAATATCATGCTGTCCTCCGCCTCTCTGGCGGCTCTTGTGGGCACCGCGGCCACTGCGATGGCGTTCGCCAACCCGGACGAGTCCACCACCCTGCTGGCCGATGCTTCGACCACCACCACTCAGATGAAGCGCATCGGCGCCGATTCGTCCACCGTCTCCCGCTCCGAAACCCGTGAATCGTTGTCTTCCGACGCCTCCACCCAGCAGACCTCGAATGAGGGCGACTGGCAGTTGGGCGACATGTCTTCTCTTGATACGAATCTGATGTCCCGCTCGCAGGCGAACAATCCGGTTGTCGCCGCTCTGATGGATGGCGACTACGGTCTGCTTCCCGACGGTTTCGACCCGAACCACTCGGTCGGCACGGAAAGCAACCAGTATCCGTGGGGCCAGTGCACCTGGTACGTCTACCAGCGTCGCGCCGAGCTCGGCCTGCCCACCAGCGGCACCTTCGGCAACGCCCTCAGCTGGGGCGTCACCGCCTCCGCGCTGGGCTATTGGGTCGACAACACCGCCCGCCACACCGGCGACGTCGTGGTGTTCTCCCCGGGTCAGGAAAGCGCCGATTCCTACTATGGCCATGTGGCCGTGGTGGAGAAGGTGAACGCGGACGGTTCCATCGAAATCAGCGAATCGAACGCCAAGGGCTTGGGCGTGGTCTCCACCCGCACCTTCACCGCAGAGCAGGCGGCCCAGTTCACTTATATTCACTACTGATTCGCAAGTCGGGCCTCATCCGCGCGGATCTCTTTCTTGAGCCTGTGCGTTTCATCGCGTCCGTGGTGATTTGCATCGCGACACGCCGAACAAAACAGGAGAGCTTGGCTGTTCGGGCATCCCGACGCCGGGTATTAGCACGGTACGTCATGTTAGGGTGATGCCTTATGAAGGCCTCTGCGATTTCAACCTCCATCGCCGCGTGCGCCGCGGCGGCTTGCCTCCTCGCGTCTGCGCCAACGGCCGTCGCCTCGGACGCCACGGTCACCTCCACCCGTTCCTTCCCCTCCATTACAACGGTGCGCAAGGACCTGACGGTGGAAAGCACCTCCACGCAGGTCGACGCGGACGCCGACTGGGGTTCCATCGAAACCCTCGATGTGCCGCAGACCCAGTCCCAGGCCGAAAAGGACGCCGAAGAGCAGGCTCAGGCCGAGGAAGAGGCCGCAGCCCAGGCCGAACAGGAATCCACCGCCCAAGCGCAGGCCGCCAACCGCAACAATTCGCGTGAATCGCTGAGCTCGTCATCGACTTCGTCCTCGTCCTCATCCTCGTCGACGTGGACAGACGCCGGCAGCAGCAGCTCGGCCGGTGCGGCAGCCGCAGTCGACCGCGCCTACGCGCTGATCGGCGCGAATATGGATTGCACCGCGTTGGTGACCGCCGCCCTTGCCGCCCGCGGCATCAGCTTCCATGGTTGGCCCGAGGATTATCTCAATGTGCCCGGCGGCTATGTGGTCACCGATGGCACCATGCAGGCCGGCGACATTCTTATCTACGCCTATACGGGCGGTTGGAACGGTGGCGCGCATTACGACCATGTGGCGCTGTATGTGGGCAATGGACAGGCCGTTCATGGCGGTTGGAACGGTTCCACCGTGGCCTTGGCCAGCGCGCAGACCAGCAGTGTGACCGCCGTCGTCCGCATTCCGTAGCTTCGGCGTGTCGCCAATTCCGACATACCTTTTCGCTTCCGACCAAATTGCTGTGTATTCCTTCGGTGATAGGGTCGTGCCCTGATGAAGAGTAAACAAGTTGTAGCGATGTGCGCCGCTGTTGCGATGTGCGGCGTCTCTCTCGCCTTCGTGGCTCCCAGTGCGACAGCCGAGGATTCGGACGTCGTCACCTCCGCCCGTTCGTTCCCGAAGGCCACCGCGGTGAAGAAGAATCTTTACGCCGAGGCGATTTCGACCACCGTGGAAGAGGACTCCGATTGGGGTTCCATCGAATCTCTTGACGTTCCGCAGACCCAGTCCCAGGCCGAGAAGGATGCCGAAGCCCAGGCTCAGGCCGAAGAAGAGGCCGCCGCCCAAGCGCAGGCCCAGGCCGCCGATCGTTCCCAGCAGCGTGAGTCTTTGACTTCCACTGAGACCACCGCGACCACCACGGTCGCGACCCCCTCCGTTCCCGCCAGCGCCGACGCCTCCGCACTGGCCTCCTATGCCACGCAGTTCGCCGGTTATCCGTACGTGTATGGCGGCAGCTCGCCCTCCGGCTGGGATTGTTCCGGCTTCACGCAGTATGTGTTCGCCCAGTTCGGCAAGAGCATCGGCCGCACCACATACGCCCAGGTCAACGCCGGCACCCACGTGTCCGATCCGCAGCCCGGCGACCTGATGATCTCCACCGACCTGTCCCATGCCGGCATCTATCTCGGCAATGGTCTGATGATCCACGCGATGAACGCTTCGATGGGCACCGGAATCTCCTCGGTCGCCTCCGTGGTCCCGAGCAGCTACTACTACATTCGCGTGCTGTAATTCCACACGAATCGCCAATTCGCGGTATATTCGACTGACGAGCGCCTTCGAAAGAGGGCGCTCGTTATTTTTTCGGCGCAATATGCGTTTCTTCCCCCTGCATCGGCGGTATTGTTGTTGTCTAAGAGACGGCATCCTCGCCGTCGATACTTGAAGGAGGTCGTCATGATCAACGACAAGGCCATTCTCGTCGGTGTGGACGGGTCGCATGCCAGTTATAAGGCCACATGGTGGGCCGCGAACTACGCCAAGCATGCGGGGCTGACGCTGCAGATCGTGTGCGCGTATTCATTGCCGAGTTATGCCGCGGTGTCGTTCGACGCCACGTATACCGCCATGGGGGACGATAACGCCGCGCATTCCGACGCGCAGGAGATTCTTTCGAAGGCCAAGGCCATCGCCGACGAGCAGGGCGTCGAGGCCGCCACGTTGATCGTCACCGGCGACCCCGCCTCCGTGTTCGTGGAGCTGAGCCGCAACTACAACCTCATCGTGATCGGCAACCGCGGCAAGGGTGGTCTGGCCGAGCGTCTGCTGGGCACCACCTCGTCGTCGCTGCCCGCCTACGCGTACTGCCCGATCGTGGTCGTGCCCTACACCGATGACGACGGCAATCTGATGCACCTGAACAACACCATCACCAAGGTGGCGGTGGGATCCGACGAATCCAAGTGGGGCCTGAAGGCTCTGGAGATCGCCGCGGACTTCGCCGACGTGTGGGGCGCCGAACTCGACGTGCTCTCCGCTGTGCCGAACCTGAAGGGCGTCGAAGGCGAGGAAGGCGTGATGGACTCCTATATGGAGGATCTGTCCGTGCGCCTGAAGCCGCTGCAGGAGGCCCATCCCAACCTGACCATCAACAAGCAGATTGTGTCCGGCCCTGCCGTGAACGCGCTGACCAAGGCCAGCTACGACCATGATGTGGTCGTCGTCGGTTCGCGTGGCCGCGGCGGCTTCACCGGCCTGCTGCTGGGCTCCACCAGCCAGGGACTGCTGCAGCATGCGGTCGGCCCGGTGTATGTGGTGCCGCGCAAGTACGTCGAGGCCGCGGAATCCCGTCTGGACACCGTGCCGAGCTCGCCCGCCGACGTGCCGACGATGGCTCTGGAGGATATCTCCGGCGTCGAAGAGGTGCCGGTGCCCAAGGCCGACGCGGCGACCGTCGCCGAAATCGAAACCACCATCGATCCCGACCGTCAGGCGTAGGTTTTCGAAACACGCATACGAAAGGGGATTCCCGAACCAACGAACAATTGGCTCGGGAATCCCCTTTTCGTATGTGTGAGCGGATTTAGCGGCGAACCGTCACATCCATGCGCACGGGAGTCTCCTGCACGTAGGTGTGCTTCACCGTGCAGCCCTTGTCCACGTGGCGGGTGATGCGCTCGGCCAGCTTGGCGGCGTCCTCGTCGCTCAGATCGGCGTCGGTGGCGTCGACAACCAGCTGCTCGTTGAAGTTGATGTAGGCGTCATGGTCGGCGTCGTAGGTGCCGTCCACGACGATTTTCGCGCCCTTGCCCTCGCCCAGCGTGTGTTCGATGGCGAACTGGCTGGACAGCGCCGCGCAGCCGGCCAGCGCGATCTTCATCAGATCGCCCGGCGTGAACTGGCCGCGGTCCTTACCGAATTTGATATGCGCGCCGTCGTCGCTGTACGCGTCCCAGCTGCCGTCCTTGTTGCGCTCGACCCACAGTCGCTTGCCCATAATGCCTCCTTGATGTGTTGGCGTGTGTGGCGCGTATGGATGCGCCGCTTCTCCAATCTAACCGCATCCTCGCGAAGAATCGTCTATATTGCGCCCTGCGATGAGACACGCGGCCTTCCTAACCCCCGCGTATTCGCCGGATTCCGCCGTGCGGCTCCACTGGGGCGGGCGGTCTTGGCGGGGCAGCGGATGGCGGCACTCGCGGGTCTGCTCTAGACTGGAGCGCATGGCTTTGACACAAGAACAGCTCGATGACATCCGCTCCCGCATTCCCGTGCGGCCCGACACCGATATCGCGATGCCCTACGAGGATCTCGTGCGTAAGATCCTGACCGAAGGCACGCTCAAATCCGACCGCACCGGCACCGGCACGATCTCGCTGTTCGGCCAGCAGATGCGATTCGACCTGTCCGAATCCTTCCCGCTGCTTACCACCAAAACCGTGTTCTTCAAAGGCCTGGCCTACGAGCTGCTGTGGTTCCTCAAAGGCTCCACGAACATCCAGTATCTGACCGATCACAACGTGCATATCTGGGACGAATGGGCGGACGAGAACGGCGACCTCGGCCCCGTCTACGGCGCGCAGTGGCGTTCCTGGCCCGCGCCCACGCCCGAGGATCCGAACCGCACCATCGACCAGATCGCCAACGTGATCGATTTGGTCAAAAACAACCCCGACTCGCGCCGCATGGTCGTCTCCGCATGGAATCCGGCCGAGGTGGAGCATATGGCGCTGCCGCCGTGCCACGCGCTGTTCCAGTTCTATGTGGCCGACGGACGGCTGAGCTGCCAGCTCTACCAGCGTTCGTGCGACATGTTCCTCGGCGTGCCGTTCAACATCGCCTCCTACTCGCTGCTCACGCTGATGATCGCGCAGCAGGCGGGTCTTGAACCGGGGGAGTTCGTGTGGACCGGCGGCGACTGCCATGTGTACGACAACCACATCGACCAGGTGTTCGAACAGCTGGGACGCGAACCGTACCCGTACCCGCGTATCGCCATCCGCAAGGCCGACTCCCTGTTCGACTACGACTATGGGGATTTCGAGATTCTCGACTACCGGCATCATCCCACCATCAAGGCGCCGGTGGCGGTCTGAGCGGCCCCGTCGAGAGGTCTGCGCCGCCTAATAGACTGAAACGCATTGCAAACACGCCCAAGGAGTGAATGAAATGGAGCATGACAGTAGCCGCAGTGGCTATCACGAACCCGAGCCCGGATCTGCCGGGCTTGACGAAACCGAGGACTGGGGCGACGACTTCCCCAAAACCTTCTCGGTGAACCTCATTTGGGCCGAGGCCCGCGACAAGGATGATCGCGCCGGCGCCATCGGCTTTTCAGGCGGCATGCCTTGGCATCTGGCCGAGGATATGAAGCATTTCAAGGAACTGACCGTATCCCATCCGGTGATTATGGGGCGGCGCACGTGGGAGTCGCTGGACGTCAAGTATCGTCCGCTGCCCAACCGCGACAACATCGTCGTCTCCCATGATCCGCAGTACCATGCGCCCGGAGCGACGGTCGTCTCCAGCCTTGAGGACGCGCTGGATCTGGCGCGTCAGGAGGCCATTCCGGATGACGGACTTGACCGCAGCGAAATCTGGGTCATCGGCGGCGCGCAGCTGTTCACTGAGGCCCTGCCGTTCGCCGATAAGGCGTATGTCACGAGGATCCGCGCCCAGGTCGAGGCCGATACGTACGCGCCCGATGTGCTCGCGCTGGTCGAGGCCGGCGCATGGCATGTGGTCGAGGAATCGCTGTGGCTGGAACCGAAGAACCCCGAGAACGGCATCAGCGAGTATAAATTCGCTATTTTCGAGAAGAACCGCTGACATCCATCGCAACGCTCCCCATCGTTTCGCCGACGACAAGGGGAGCGTCTTGCATTGAGCAACGCATTGAGCGACGAAACGAGAGGCTTGAACCCATTATGAGCGAAATCAGTCCCTATACCGTGATGACCGTGTGCACCGGCAATATCTGCCGTTCCCCCATGGGTGAGATCATCCTGCGCCATTTCTTCGCCGAGCGCGGTCTGTCCGACCGTGTGGTCGTGGAGTCGAGCGGCGTGAGCGACGAGGAGTGGAGCCATCCGATCGATTCGCGCGCCGTGCGTGTGCTGCGCGAGCGCGGCTACGGCGACGAGATTCCGCGCGACCATTTCGCGCACCGCATCACCGCCGACGAGATCGAGCGCACCGATTTGTTCCTGCCGATGACCGCCTCGCATATGCGCTCGCTGCTGCGCCAGCTGCCCGCAAGCAAGCGTGACGGCGTGCATATGTACCGCAGCTTCGACCCGAACCTGCCCACGCCCAAGCCGGGCCGTGAGGATGCCATCGACCTGGTGGATCCGTGGTACGGCGGCATGCGCGAGTTCGAGGTGGCCATCGACCAGATCGAGGCCGTGGCACCCTATATCGTCGACTGGGTCGCCGAGCAGCTGGGGGAGTGACGCGCGCTGGGGGCCGGCCGGCGCTGGTCGGCCCCCAGAGAACGATGTTGTCCTCAAATCGCGTTCGTCCCATGCTTACGAATGTCGGCATCCATCGGACAAATGTCGGCATATATGAAGTAAAGCAGTTTAGTTTTTAGTAATCGCAGGCAATGTGGTTCAGTGGGGATTGTTGTGGGAAAACTGTGGTTCGACGGCGTGACGCGCCGGTAGAATCGCTGAAAAACAGTGGAATATAGCCGCTTTTTTGAGTCGATTGGACAACTGCATTTCGAGGCGCTAATATGCAACTAAAGCGATTTAGTTCGAATCGCTTAACCCGTCAAAGACGAGGGACATAAGGAACGAAAGTTCCAAACAAGGCGGCATCGAAGCTGTCGACGATGACGCCTAAGGAAAGGAAAACAATGAACACTGCGAAGAAGGTGCTCGCATTGACTGGCGCGGTCGCCATGATTGCGTCGATCGCCGCTTGCGGCTCCAGCGACACCGCCGGCGATGGCGCCAAGGAGATCACGTTCCAGACCTGGAACCTCAAGAACGACACGTATACGCCGTATTTCGAAAACCTGATCGAGGCGTTTGAACAAGACAATCCCGGAACGAGCGTCAAGTGGATCGACCAGCCCGCCGACGGCTATACCGATAAGATCAACGCCGATGCCGCGGCCGGCACGCTGCCCGATGTGGTCGATATGAGCCCGAACGGCGCGTATAGCCTCGCCAAAGCCGGCGTCATCGCCAATCTGTCGAAGGACGATGCGGACGCCGAAAGCCAGTTCACCTCATCTTCATGGGATGCCGTGACCTTCAAGGGCGAGAACATCGAAACCGGCGCCTACGCCTATCCTTGGTATCTCAACTCCGGTGTGCAGTACTACAACAAGGCCATCTTCGACCAGTGCGGCGTCTCCGAAGTGCCGCAGACCATGGATGACTGGTTCGACGCGGCGAGCACCATCGGCAAGAATTGCCCCGGCACCAATATGGTCGCCGCCGTTCCCACGCTCGAATCCCTGGGCCAGTACGGCTCCCAGCTGATGAACGAGGATCAGACCAAGTTCACGTTCAACGACAAGAAGGGCGTTGACCTTGTTCAGCACTATATCGATATGTACAACGAGAAATCGCTGTCGGCCGACGCGTTGAACAACCAGTGGACCGGCGAGGGCGACGCCTTCAAGCAGGGCAATGTCGCTTCGCTGGCGGGATCGGCCTATTCCGTGGCGGACTTCCAGGAGAACGCTCCCAAGCTGTACGAGAACCTCGCCATCGTCGAACGTCTGCTCGGCGAAGGCGGTAAGCAGAATGTGGCCATGGAGACATTGGTCGTCAGCGAGACCGCGAAGAACAAGGAACTGGCGATGAAGTTCGCGCGTTTCGTCACGAACAAGGAGAACCAGACCGAATTCTGCACCAAGTCCCACACCTTCCCCTCCGTCGAGGGCGCCATTGACGACGCCGCGTTCTCTCCGACGGGAGATGATCCGCAAGACAAGGCCATCGCGCTTGCTTCGAAGGCCGTGAAGGACGACAACTGGTTCGCCTCTCCCGCCCCGTTCTCGGAGAACGCGAAGACCGCCCTGCGTGAGCAGATCGCCCTGGCCATCCAAAGCGAGCAGACCGCCCAACAGGCGCTGGACAAGGTCGTCGACATCGCAAACGAGGATCTTCAGTAAGATGTCCCTCCGCACCGTTTCCAACGGCGCCGAACGCACCGCGCGCACTCATTCCGGTGATGTGCGCGGTGCGCGCACCTCGCGCGTCGAAGCTCCCGATTACGTCGACGAGCGGCATCGCATCCGTGAAGGCAGAGGCCTGTCCGGATGGCTGTTCGTCCTTCCCGCCATCACTGTGGCGCTGATCTTCGTCATCGCGCCGTTCATCAACACGGTGCGTCTGTCGTTCACCGACGCGACGTTCTCCAATCCAGGCAAGTTCGTCGGACTGGAGCAGTACCAGCGCATGCTTGAGGACGATTCCGTGCGCACTGGCCTGATCAACTCATCGCTGTACGTGGTGTGCGTGGTGCCGTGCATGGTCATCCTGCCGCTTATCCTCGCCTCGCTGGTATCCGGTAATTCCAAGATCCTCGCATTCTTCCGTGCCTCGTTCTATCTGCCGGTCGTGGTCTCCAGCGTCATCGTCGGTCTGGTATGGACCAACCTGCTGAGCACCCGCGGATTGGTGAACTCCGTCTTGCAAACCTTCGGGTGGATCAAAGACGCAGTGCCGTTCCTGACGGATCGCTGGCTGCTGCTGTTCAGCGCGATGGCCATCACCATCTGGACGGGTCTTGGCTACTACATGATCATCTATTTGTCCGCATTGGCCAATATCGACCAGTCCCTTTACGAGGCGGCCGCGCTTGACGGCGCCGGCGTGGTACGTCGTTTCCTGCATGTCACCGTGCCCGGATGCCGCTCCACGATGGTGCTCATCATGCTGCTCTCGTCCGCCGCCGCGTTCCGTGTGTTCAACGAGATCTATGTGCTCACCGGAGGCACGGGCGGCGTGGGCGGCAAAGACGTCACGATGACGATGCTGATCAAGAACTACGGCACCGGTCTCAACGCCAAATACGGTTATGCCGGAGCGATCAGCATGCTGGTGTTCCTGATCGTCGGAAGCCTGATTGCCATCGAATTCTTCGTCCAGCGGAAGGTGGAGCGTGATGCGTAACAAAACCGTGAGCAAAGTGCTGCAGTACGCATTGCTGGCACTGTTCTTCATCGTTCTCATCGGTCCGCTGCTCTGGCAGCTGACGCTCGCCTTCAAGGGCAAAGGGGACGACATCTATGCGGTGCCGCCGTACATCCTCCCGAAAGATCCGACGTTCGATAATTTCGTCGAGGCGTTCACCCGCATTCCGGTGCTCAAGTACTTCGGCAATTCGTTGGTCGTCGCCGCCATCTCCGTATGCGGCAACGTCATCGGATCCACCTTGGCCGGGTACGCGTTGGCTCGCCTTAAGTTCTGGGGCAAGCGCCTGGTCGTCGTACTGATTTTCAGCGCGATGCTGATTCCGGGCGAAACCCTGCTGATCTCGCAGTTCATCATCGTGAAGAATTTCGGCCTGCAGAACTCGTTGCTGGGCGCGGCCCTGCCGGGTCTGTGCGCCGCCATGAACGTGCTGCTGATGATGAACGCGTTCTCCGGCATCCCCATGGAGCTTGAGGAGGCATCGAAGGTCGATGGCGCGAATGTGTGGCAGCGGTTCTTCAACGTATGTCTGCCGCAGGTCAAAGGGACGATGACGGTCGTCGTCATCTTCGCATTCGTCGGAGCGTGGAACGACTTCCTGTGGCCGTTGATCATTCTGGGAGACGATTCCGTATACACCCTTACGGTGGGCCTGAATCGACTGAAGAACCAGTTCGTATCCGATCCGCGTCTGATTGCGGCCGGCACGGTGATCGCCCTGGTTCCGATCGTCATATTCTTCCTGATCTTCCAGCGCCACTTCTTCAAAGGCGTGGAATCAGGCGGAATCAAGGGATAACAAAGGAATCTATCATATGCGTTTCGGAGTCAACTACACCCCATCGGATGGATGGTTCCATTTCTGGCTCGACCCCCACTGGGATTCGGTGGAGCGTGATCTCGAGCAGATCGCGCGGCTTGGCATGGACCATATCCGAATCTTCCCGCTGTGGCCCGTGCTGCAGCCCAACCGCACCTGGATCAACCGCAAGGGACTCGAGGATGTGCGCCGCATGGTCGAAATCGCCTCGAGCCATGGTCTTGATGCCTATGTCGACGTGATCCAAGGGCATCTGTCCAGCTTCGACTTCGTGCCGGCCTGGCTGGTCTCCTGGCATGAGACCAGCATGTTCGCCGACGCCGATGCCGTCGCGGCGCAGGCGAATCTGGTCGAGGCGTTGTATGGCGCGCTCGCAGACGAGCCCAATTTCAAAGGGCTCACGCTGGGCAACGAATGCAACCAGTTCGCCGACCGCTCGCATCCGCGTCGCATGCCGGCCACCACGGGCGAAATCGAAGGCTGGCTGACCTCACTGATGGCCCCGGTCGAACGTCAAGCGCGTGAGCAAGGCCATATCCTCGTCCACAGCGAGAACGACGCCGTATGGTACGCAGACGGCCATGCCTTCATGCCCCGCCAGGCGGCGAATATCGGAGACATGAGCATCATCCATTCATGGGTGTTCAACGGCACCGCCCAGCATTACGGTGGCATGTCCGAGCAGAGCGTCCGCCATGGTCAATATCTCATCGAACTGGCCAAGGCCTTTGCCGACGATCCTCTTCGCCCGGTCTGGCTGCAGGAAATCGGCGCTCCCGGCAACGTCATCGACGAGCGCGACACCGTGGCTTTCTGCGCCCGTTCGGTTGAATCCGCGTTGGAATGCCCAGGCTTGTATGGCGTCACCTGGTGGTGTTCGCATGATGTGAATCATGCGATGGCTGATTTCCCGCCGTTCGAACATGATCTCGGCCTGTTCGATGAGCGGGGCGAACTCAAGCCGATCGGGCGTGAGTTCGGACGCCTCGCCCAAGAGCATCGGCATGATGAAGTCGTGCGCGAGAACGCCGTCGCGGTGGTCGTCCCCGTCGACGATGAAGGCGCGCCGATTCTCAGAAGCGCCTGTTCGCCGGGCGGGTCATTATTCGAGGCGTGGATGGATCTCGCCATCCAAGGGCAGCGTCCCGCACTCATCACGTCGGCCACGGCCGCCGATCCCGAAGCGATGGCCACCCGAGGCGTCGCACGGACGGTGGCTCCTCAACTGCGGGCCGGACACGCCTACAGCGCGGTGTCCGATCCATCGCTCGAAGCCGCCATGGCGCAATAGACCGCCACGGCTCGGACGGGCGTGCTTGCAGCAACCAATGATGATAAAGGCGTTCGGGCCGGTGGGTGGCGATACCTGCCGGCCCGAACGCCGTCTTTGGTCGGGAGGCGATGGCCGACGCGCCATGCGCTGCGGCTGGGGCAAGGGAATAGGCCGAACGTGGCATACTGGAACAGGACGTCACCTCGAACCAGTGGCGTGGGCCGGAAGACGATGGCGGACAAGGGCCAAGGAGGGCTGGGATTTCGTGTTCACACCGAGTGATGCGCCGCTCCCGGATTCGCGCCCGTTCTCAATGAGGCGCTTCGCCGGCCGATAGCAGCCGGAGGCGCGGAGGATGTCGGCGGATATCGGAGCATGGTCGAGAACGTAGGAAAGGAAGATACTCATGAGCGCGCAAGGCAAACCGGCCTCGCGGCATGGAGCCGTCAGTCTGAAGGACATCGCCGACGAATTGGGCATCTCCCAGACGGCCGTTTCGTTCGCCATCAACGACAAGCCGGGCGTGTCCGAGGAGACCAAGCGCAATGTGCGCGAAGCCGCCGCCAGGCTGGGGTGGACCCCCACCTATGCCGCGCGCGCGTTGGGGTCGAACAAGACGATGACGATCGGTTTCGCGCCGTCGAGATCCAGCGAGGGGTATCAGACCGAGACGTTCATGCTGCATTTCATGGCGGGAATCCACGAGTCGTTGAGCCGGCAAGGCTACGGTCTGCTGTTCCGCCCCTGCAAGTCGACGCGTGAGGAGATGTCCGTATACCGCGATTGGGCGCGCAGCAAACGCGTGGACGGGGTGATTCTTGTGGATTTGCGGGCCGACGATCCCAGACCGAAGCTGCTGCGCGACCTCGGTCTGCCGGCGGTGCTGGCGGGCGGTCCCGATCCCGACGATATCGTGCCGTCCCTATCCATCGACGATTCGCGGACCATGGAGACGATTCTGACGCATCTGACCCTGTTGGGGCATCGGCGCATCGCCTACCTGTCGGGAGATTCGCATCTCGACTATTGCATGGAGCGCACGAAGGCGTTCGAACGATTCACCTCCAGTCGCGGATTGGGGCCGTTGTGGATTGAATTCACCGATTTCGACATGGATAAGGCGCTTCTCGCCACGCAGCGCCTGCTGGCGGAGGATGAGCCGCCGACGGCGTTCATCTTCGAAAGCGAGACCTTGGCCGCCGCGAGCATCCGCGTCATCACCGAGGTCAAGGTGCGGCAATCCTATAGCGCGGAGCGTGGCAGCGGAGGCGTGTATCCGTACAATATGCCGGCCACGGTGAGTTTCGAGGACAGTTTCATCTGCGAAAGCGCCTATCCGTCAATCACGGCGGTGCATCGCGACGCGGGCGAATACGGTGTGAAAATCGCGAATCTACTGCTGAAACTGCTGGCGGGGGAGCCCGTCTCCGGCAACCGGAAGATTCTGTCCCCGCAGTTGCTGGTGCGCGAAAGCACCAGATTGCCAATGATTCAGGGCTGATTGGGTTGAGCTCTGGATAAGCGGCGGGAATCCGCTCATGCGGCGTGTTGTTCGTTGTCGTCCGCATGCCACGTACTTCATCCACGACATGCGGTGAGTTGTGTCGGGGTATCAAGTACACTGTCGCTAAAGCGGTTTAGTAAATTCTGGTCGTAAGCCGGACGGAGTGGTCCGCGGGGCTTTGGGCCGGAAGCCGTGCCAAGCAATGAATGCAAAGGAAACGCATGTTTCTGAACATCGACCAACAGTTGGAACGTTGCGCGCGAGTCATCAGGCAGCGGGTGCGTCCCCACATCCATCCGGTCATTGAATCCCTGTCCATCGAATCCTTCGACATCCCCGGCGAACCGATGCCGGTCGATGAGTTCTTCTCCAAACTGGAGCGCGGCGAGATTCAGTTCGAACCTTTCGAGGCAGGCTCGCCGTGGGGCACCACCTGGGGCACCGTGTGGTTCAAACTCACCGGACGCGTACCGCAGGGCTATCCGCAGGGCCGCCCGCTTGAACTGATCCTCGACCTGGGCTGGTACGACCATTCGGTCGGCGGACACATCGAAGGCATGGTCTACCGGCCGGACGGCACGGTGATCAAAGCCGTGCACCCGCGCAACTACTGGGTGCCCTTCATCGACTCCGACGGCACGCGCCACACCGATATCGGTGAGAGCGGCGACTTCACCGTGTATCTCGAGGCCGCCTGCAATCCGCTGCTGCTCGGCGTGACTCCGTTCATCGAAACCGAACTCGGCGACCGGGCCACCGGCAAACCCGAAGAGCAATACATCTTCCGCTCGGCGTCTTTGACCGAATACGACGCCCGCTTCGAGGACTACTGGCTTGATCTGGACGCCGTGTCGGGGCTGATGGCCGAACTGCCCGACAAACAGTCCGCCCGCTACTTCCAGCTCGGCAAGGCGCTGCAGCGCTCGCTGAACGCCTTCGACGAGCAAAGTCTCGATTCCGTGGAACAGGCGCGCGCCGAACTCGAGGGCGTGCTGAGCCGTCCCGCCAACGCTTCGGCGATGCGCGTCAGCGCGGTCGGCCACGCGCATATCGACTCCGCATGGCTGTGGCCGGTGCGCGAGACGCGCCGCAAGGTGGCCCGCACCGTCTCCAATGCCCTCGCGCTGATGGATGAGTCCCCGGACTTCAAATACGCGATGAGCTCCGCCCAGCAATACGCCTGGCTCGAGCAGGATCGCCCCGAACTGTTCGCCCGTATGAAGCAGCGCATCGAGGAGGGGCGATTCATTCCCGTGGGCGGCATGTGGGTGGAATCCGACGGCAATCTGCCGGACGGCGAGTCGCTCATCCGTCAGATCTCCTTCGGACGCCGCTATTTCAAAGAGCATCTGGGTGTGGAGCCACGCGGCATCTGGTTGCCTGACAGCTTCGGCTATACCGGCGCTTGGCCGCAGATCGCCCGTCGCGCCGGCTATGAATGGTTCCTGACCCAGAAGATCTCCTGGAACGACACCACCAAATTCCCGCATCATTCCTTCCAATGGGAAGGCATCGACGGCACGCGCATCTTCACGCATTTCCCGCCGTCCGACACCTACGCGGCATGGGTTACGGCCAAAGAGATGGTCTACACCGAACACAACTTCCAAGACAAGGATCTTTCGGACCGTGCGCTGATGCTCTTCGGCTATGGCGATGGCGGTGGCGGACCCACGCGTGAGATGATCGGCAGCCTGCACCGCTTCCGCGATCTCGAAGGCCTGCCCAATGTGGAAATCGAATCGCCCGACGAGTTCTTCGACGCCGCGCGTGCGCAGCTTGAACGCAACGCCGGCGAAGAGATGCCGGTGTTCAAGGGCGAGTTGTATCTGGAACTGCACCGCGGCACATTGACCGCCCAGCAGGAGATGAAGCGCGGCTGCCGTGAGGAGGAATCACTGCTGCGCACCGTCGAATACCTGTGCGCCGCCGCGTCGTTGGCCGACGGCCAAGGCTATGCCTACCCGGGCGAGGAGTTGGGCTCCATCTGGAGAACGCTGCTGCTCAACCAATTCCACGACATTCTGCCCGGTTCCTCGATTCCATGGGTGCATCGAGAGGCCCGTGCCGACTACGCCCGCGATCTGAAGCGTCTGGCCGAAATCGCGCAAGAGGCCTGCGCGGCCCTGCGCGCTTCGAATCCGAACGCCGACCTGCTCGCCGAGGCGCGCATCGCGCAATACCGTGCTGACGGCGGCTCATGGACGCCGGCTGCCACCGCTTGCGCCACCGATGACGGCGAATCCGTCGCCATCGACCAGCGTGACGGCCGCGTGGTCATCGACAACGGTCTGCTCGCCGCGACCATCGAATCCGATGGCACCATCGCATCGTTGGTCGACAAACGACGCGACCGAGAACTCGTGCCCATCGACATGCGACTCGGTGTCTACGAGCTGCTGCACGACGAGCCTTCCGTATGGGACGCCTGGGATATCGAGCGCGACGCCTTCCTGAACCGCGATATTATCGGCGGCGGCCGCATCGTCAGCGTCTCCTCTGACGAGCGGGGCGTGGCGTGCGTGACGACACGTGTCGAATTCTCACACAGCGCCATCGATACGACGATCTCGCTCGCCTCCGGCGCGAGCCAGTTGGACTTCGCCGCCACAGTGGACTGGCATGAGAAGGAACGCTTCCTCAAAGTGGGATTCCCGGTCGCGGTGGGCGCCACACAGGCCCAATACGACTGCCAGTACGGTCTGGTCGAGCGTCCCATTGCGAAGAACAGCCGCGAAGACGAAGCCAAATACGAAAGCTGCACCCGCAGATTCGTGCGCGTCAACGAGCCGGGATATTCGGTGGCCGTGGCCAACGGATCGGTGTACGGCTCCGACGTCGCCCCCATCGCGGCCGACGCGACCATCGGACGCACGCCCGGCACGATGTTCCGCCTGTCGCTGCTGAGCGCGCCGGTGTTCCCGGACCCACGCACCGACATCGGCACGCATGAGTTCCGCTGGACCGTTCTGGCCGACGCGACCATCGAACGCACGTTGCAGACCGCCGCCGAACTCAACGCCCCGCTGCTGCATGACGTGCCCGCGATCGCGCCGCTCGCCTCCCTCGCCGTTCAGGAAGGTGTGCCGGTGATCGACTGGATCAAACTGGCCGACGACGGCTCCGGCGACCTTATCGTGCGCCTGTATGAGGCGGCCGGCGGGCGGGCCAAAGCCACGCTGCATGTCGCGGACCTCTTCACCGGTGGCACGGTTCGCGAAACCGGTGTGACGGAAGGCGACGATCTCGCCGCCGACCTGCCGGTATGCCTCGAGACACGCGGATCCATGCCCGCCCAAGGCGCGCGGATCCATCTCGCCCCCTTCCAGCTGGCCACGTTGCGCATCAGCCGATAGAGCGAAAACGGCCGCCATGAGGAGAAAACGCCTCATGGCGGCCGTGACCCGCCGATTCGCCCCAAGACCGATTCGGAATTCCAAAGCCAATTCCAAATAACAACGAACGTAACCCACATTTAGGAGACGTCGATATGTTCCTGCTACCCGACCAGCAGCTGGCGCGATGCGAGCGCGTCATGCAGCAGCGCGTCGAACCCCACATCCACTCCACCCTCGCGCACTGCACCTTGCGCGCCGTGGATAATCCCGGTGAGCCCGAGCCTTCGGGGGATTTCCTGTCCCGCGTGCGTGCGGGACAAGTCGAATGGCGAGACTTCGCCGTTCCGGGCGCTTGGGGCACCACCTGGGGCACCACCTGGTTCGAAGTCACCGGACATGTGGACCTTGCCGCGGCCCAAGGCCGTCCGGTCGAACTCTCCGTCGATTTGGGATGGATGACGCACCGCGGTCCGGGATTCCAATCCGAAGGCCTGTTCTATCGAGCCGACGGCACCGCCATCAAATCCGCGAACCCGCGCAACAGTTGGATTCCGTTGGTTGCCGCCGACGGCACCCCCAACGTGGAGTTGGACACCGACGGCAACTTCACCGTATACGTCGAAGCCGCGGCCAACCCCTTCGTCGAAGGGCCGACGCCCTTCTCCCAAACCGAGCTGGGGGAGTGCGCGGACGGCAACCCCAGCGGCTACACGCTCAGCCGCATGGATGTGTGCGCATTCAACAAAAGCATGTTCGACTATTACATGGATTTGGAAACCGTCTCGTCCCTGATCCGCGAACTTAAAGACGACGATCCACGCTATTGGCAGCTCGCCAAGGCGCTGCAGCGCTCGCTGAACGCCTACGACGAGCGCAAGCCAGGCACCGTGGCCGCCGCGCGCGGCGAACTCGCCGGCGTACTGGCCGAACATGCCTCATCCAGCGCCATCAGCCATATCGCCATCGGTCACGCTCATATCGACTCGGCATGGCTGTGGCCGGTGCGTGAGACGCGCCGCAAGGTGGCGCGCACCGTCTCCAATGTGCTCGCCCTGATGGACGAGGATCCCGACTTCACCTATGCGATGAGCTCCGCCCAGCAATACGCCTGGCTCGAAGTCGAGCATCCCGATCTATTCGCCCGTATGAAGCAGCGCATCGAGGAGGGACGCTTCATCCCCGTGGGCGGCATGTGGGTCGAATCCGACAATATGGTGCCCACCGGCGAATCGCTGATCCGTCAAATCACCTTCGGCCGCCGCTATTTCAAAGACCATCTGGGCGTGGAACCGCGCGGCATCTGGCTGCCGGATAGCTTCGGCTATTCGGGTGCCTGGCCGCAGATTGCCCGTCGTGCGGGATTCGACTGGTTCTTGACTCAGAAGATTTCGTGGAACGATACCACCAAATTCCCACACCACTCCTTCGAGTGGGAGGGCATCGACGGCACCGCGATTCTCACGCATTTCCCGCCGTCCGACACCTACTGCTCGTCCATGAGTATGCATGAGGTGCAGTATTCGCAACGCAACTTCCTCGACAAGGATCTGTCACGCAATGCCATCCTGCTCTACGGCTGGGGCGATGGCGGCGGCGGTCCCACGCGCGAGATGACCGCTCGTGTGCGGCGCGACCGTGATTTGGCTGGCTGCCCCAAAGTGGATTTCGGCACGCCGGACGAACTGTTCGACCGCGTGCGCCGCGACATCGTGGATGACGCGCGAGGCGAGACTCCGGTGTTCAAGGGGGAGCTGTATCTCGAACTGCATCGCGGTACGCTCACCTCCCAGCAGGATATGAAGCGCGGCTGCCGCGACGAGGAGTCGATGCTGCGTGCCGCCGAATACCTGTGCGCCGCCGCTTCGCTGAAGAACGTCGGCTACACCTATCCACGCGAGGAGCTGGACTCCATCTGGAAGACGCTGCTGCTCAACCAATTTCACGACATTCTGCCCGGTTCCGCCATCGCATGGGTGCATCGCCAGGCACGCGAGGAATACGCGCGCGACATCGAACGACTGCACGCCATCGCGCGGGATGCGGCGCATGCCATCGCCGCCGCGGAACCTGACTCCGAACTGGTGGAGCATGCGGTCATCACGCCGTATGCCGGCGATCCCGTGGCGGCATGGACCGTGCGTGAGTCTTCCGCCATCACCGCGGCGGATGCTGCCGAAAGGGTGGCGGTGCGTCGTGAGGGCGAGTCCATCGTGCTTGACAATGGTCTGCTTCGCGTCACCATCCTGCCCAGCGGCATCGTCTCCTCGATGATCGACCTCACCTCCGAACGTGAACTGGTGCCCGACGGCACCGGCATCGGGCGTTACGAACTGCTGCGCGACGAGCCCTTCCATTGGGACGCTTGGGATATCCAACGTGACGCCTTCCTTTGCGCCGACGGTATGGACGACTCGATGGTCTACGGCGTGGAGCAGGCTGCCGACGGTTCGGCCGTCGTGAAGGTGACCACCAGAGCCGAAGGCGTGAGCATCGACACCAGTATCACGCTGCGACCCGGCGCCACAAGCCTTGATTTCGCCGCCGACGTGGATTGGCGCACCCAGGAGCGCTTCCTCAAAGTGGACGTGCCCGTGGCCGTGCAGGCGCTGAACGCCCAGTACGAATGCCAATACGGTCTGGTCGAACGTCCGATCCAGAAGAACACGCGCAGCGACGAGGCCAAGTTCGAAAGCTGCACGCACCGCTTCGTGCGCGTGGCCGACGCCTCCTACGCGGCCGCCGTCGTCAACGCCAGCACCTACGGATCAGACATCGGTGAACTGCATGGCGGGCGCGGCACAATGATTCGCCTGTCTCTGCTCAGCGCGCCGTTGTATCCCGATCCGCGCACCGACCAGGGCATGCATTCCTTCGCCTGGAGTGTGGTGGCCGACGCCGACATGACCGCCGTGCTCGCCGACGCCGCGCGTCTGACTACCCCGGATTTGGGGGAGGTGCCCGTGTTCCGGCCGTTGGTGAGTCTTGAGAAGGTCCAGGGCGTGCCCGTGTTGGACTGGGTGAAAACCGCCGACGACGGCTCCGGTGATATCATCGCACGTGTGTATGAGGCCGCGGGTGGCATGGCCAAGGCAAGTCTCGCCCTGTGCGACGAATTGGCCACGGCCAGCGTGCGTGAGGTCGCCGTCACGGAGGACGACGAATTGGACGAGGGGCTTGCCCGCGCGTTCGATACGGATGAATCCCGGCGGGCGCAAGGCGCGACGATCACGCTGGCGCCCTTCCAGTTCACCACGCTACGATTGAGCCGATAACCGGCCGGCGGCATCGAAGCACATAAAGAAACAAGGTAAGGAACCTCCATGCGATACGACACCATCCCCGCATCCGTCCAACGGTTCATGGACCGCATCACCGAGTTGTGCGGCGCGGAACATGAGGCGTGGGCGCGCAATTTCAACGCCTGCTTCGCCAACACGCTGCTGACCACGGTCCGGCGTCACGATGACGGCACCACATTCGTGCTCACCGGCGACATCCCCGCGATGTGGTTGCGAGACTCCACCGCGCAGGTGCGCCCCTATCTGGTGCTGGCTCAGGAAGACCCAGATTTGGCGGACATGATCGCGGGACTGGTGCGCATGCAGTTCCGATACATCGGCATCGACCCATACGTGAACGCGTTCAATGAGGAACCCAACGGCAACACGTGGGATTCGGACGATCAAACCGACGTGTCGAGCCCATGGTTCTGGGAGCGCAAATACGAATTGGACTCGTTGTGCTATCCGATCCAGCTGGCATGGCTGCTGCACGCCAACACCGGGCGTTGTGACCATTTCGATGAGACCTTCGTCTCCGGCGTCAGGCGTGTGCTCGACGTGATCGAGACGGAACAGGACCATGCCGCGCGCTCGCCGTACTTCTTCGTGCGGGATTACACCATTCCCACCGAGTCGCTGGGGCGCGACGGGCGGGGAACGCCTGTGGCGGCCACCGGCATGTCATGGTCGGGCTTCCGGCCCAGCGATGACGCCTGCGTCTACCATTATCTGGTTCCCTCGAATATGTTCGCCGTGGTGGTGTTGGGATATGTGGAGCGTATCTTCACCGATATCATCCCGGACGAGGAAGTCGCGCAACGGGCCAGGGGACTGGCTTCGCAAATCCGCGAGGGCGTCGAAACGTACGCCCGCGTGGCCAATGCCGCCGGCGAGACGGTTTACGCCTATGAGGTCGACGGTTTGGGCAACGCGGTCATTATGGACGACGCGAACGTGCCCAGCCTGCTTGCCGCGCCGTACCTCGGATATTGCACCGCTGACGATCCGACATATCTGGCCACGCGACGCACGCTGCTCAGCGAGGAGAATCCGTATTATTACGCCGGTCCGTACACGCAAGGCATCGGCTCGCCGCACACGCCCGAACGGTATGTGTGGCCGATCGCGCGCAGCATCGAGGGGCTGACCAGCCCCGACCGTGAGGTCAAGGCCGAGATTCTTGACAATCTGGTCGCCATCGATGCCGGCACGAACCTCATGCATGAGGGCGTGTGCGTGGACGATCCAACGAAGTACACGCGCGAATGGTTCTCTTGGTCCAACATGATGTTCTGCGAACTCGTCATGGACTACTTCGACATCCGCGTCAAGCGCTGATGTTGAGCGCTCTTTTTAAGTTTGGTGTGTCCGGCTGTTCGGACGTGCTTTGCTAAAACGTTTGATGCTCGAGTTTGGTGTGCACAATCCGGCTTGTTAAACGAATCGGACACACCAAACTCGTTTTTTCCTCTTCTGTGCGCGGGTCTTGGCCTTGCGAAGTTGAGTATGGCGGAGGGCGTATATGGTCGGCAGATGGGAGCCGACTGCGGTGAACTTGGGGCGTTAGGGCAGATTGGCGTTGGGGCGGCAAGCCTTACCGGGATTGCGCTCCTCCAATTGTCTCGGAGACGGTTCGCGATTGATGGAATGTCATCCACCAGCTAGCTTGTTCTGCAAAATAGTGGTATCTTGTTTTACAAGATACCACTAGGTGTGGGCGACACAGACAGGGGAGGTGGGTATGGGTGAGGCAGCGGTGCCGACGCAGATGTTGAAAGGCGTTATCGAAGGCTGCGTTCTCGCGGTGATCGCGCGCGAGGAAACCTACGGGTACGCCATCTCCCAGCAGCTATCGGACTATGGCTTCGGATCAATAGCGGAAGGAACCATCTATCCGGTGTTGTTGAGGTTGGAGCGAAACGGTCACATCGCTTCTCAATACCGGCAATCGGCGTTGGGGCCCAAACGCAAGTACTACACCATCACCGCGCAGGGAGAGTCCGCGTTGAAGGAATTCCACATGCAATTCAACGCGCTTGCCGGCGCGGTGGGGTCCCTATTTGCGGATGCCGAGCTGCTACTGAAAACCCCAATAGTCCAGGAGGCCGAATCATGAGCAGGGACAGTCGTAGACTTCGCAAGGCCAACAACGAGCTCGAACGTCAGGTCGGGTTCTCCAGCTGGGACGTGCTTACCGATATCACGTGGTATCTGCGATCTTCGAAATTGACGAATATGCAACAAGAGCTTGTGCGTCGTGACATCATCACCATGGTGATTGATGGCGAGCGTCGCGGGCAGACGGCAAAAAACGTATTGGGTGAGGATTATCAGGCTTTTTGCGATGAGATCATCGCCGCCGTGCCGCGTACGTCGCTCAAACGGCGTCTCCTCGGGCGTCTGGGCGTGTTGTTCGCCGTGCTGGCGTTTGAGTGTGGATGTTTATTGTTGTCGGGACTTGTGCGTGGATATGTCGACTCGACGTTGCCAATGCTGGTCTTTTCCCTAGGGACCATCATTCAATACGCGATATTCATCGCTCTAGTGATTGTTCTGGTGCGGCAGCTCACGCGCCACGTTTTCGATATGTTCGGGCGGGAGCGTTGGTCCCGTCGCAAGATCGCCACATGGGTCGGCTATGGGGTGGGCCTAGCTGTCGCTGGCGGCATTGCCGTGTTTCTTCGCGAACCGGTGATTCACGTGCATGTGTTGGTCGGTGTGATCATCTTCGTGGGTGCCGCAGCCATCGCGCTAGCCATCGATTTCCTGGAGGATTGATTCTTCCGAGCGGTTTCCGCAACCGCCCATCGTGCGGTCCATGGTGCTGTGCTTTGGAAACGTTGCAATTCCGGGTTATAGGCCAAAATGTGTGTCCGGAATAGCCCGTGTGGCGTTGTTCCGGTTGGGTTCCGGGGCGTTCAAATGTGACGGGCGCTGGTTTTGAGGCCGGCCGGAATGTGTGTCCGGAAACGCGCCTGAGGCGTTGTCCCGGTTGGCGCGCGGTTCGAAAGTGGTTCTCTGGATGGCATGAGGATCCCATTGCGTCCGGTGTGTGGCGTGGCTCGTCGCCAACGCGGCCACGGACGAATAGGTCGAGGCGCTCCACGGGCGCGCGTGGGGGCGAAGCCCGCAGTGCGCGTGGGACGTCCGGCATCCCCAACCGGTACGGCACCGGCATCGACTGGAACGAATTCCACACCCACACCCGACATCCCGACGCCAACGGATAACAGGAACCCGCAGGCACGCAATTGGCCTATAAGCCGCTGTCACGCCATCCACTCGGGCGGCTCCAACATCCTTCGGGCGGTTCCATCACCTTTTGGGCGGTTTCAATATCCTTCGGGCGGTTGCCGTTTATGCGCATTCCTTGCCGTCTATTCGCAACAAGAATCAAAAACGTTGAAATTCCGCCATTCTTGATTTCAGTAAATGATCTGTCATCGAGGAATCCCCAATCCGGTAACCGCCCAAGAGATGCTGGAACCGCCCAAAAGGT
This sequence comes from Bifidobacterium sp. LH_558, assembly GCF_056356295.1. NCBI lineage: Bacteria > Bacillati > Actinomycetota > Actinomycetes > Bifidobacteriales > Bifidobacteriaceae > Bifidobacterium > Bifidobacterium sp. LH_558. The sequence continues at coordinate 199,985 of NZ_JBKETZ010000006.1, forward strand.
GATGGAACCGCCCGAGAACCAAATCAGCCGCCCGAGAGATGATTGCGACCGCCCGAGCGATATGGAACTTAGACACCTGATACCTTGGCGCCACCGAATAACAGGAACCACCAGACACACAATTTGACCTATACCCCGCGATTCCAACCTGCCGCACCATGAACCGCACCATGCGGGGGAGAGAAACAAAAAACCTCGCGTTGCTGCGAGGTTTGAGTGGTGGCTCCGAGCGGGATCGATCCGCTGACCTAACGATTTTCAGTCGTTCGCTCTACCAACTGAGCTACAGAGCCATGAACAGTTAAAAAAACCCGGCGAACCGGGTTCCTACTATTCAAGCGACCCCGACCGGACTTGAACCGGCGACCTCCGCCGTGACAGGGCGGCGCTCTAACCAACTGAGCTACGGGGCCTTGGTGTTGTTCTCTCGTTTCCGTGAGGCAACGAGTAGATATATTACCGATAATCGAGCTTCATGCAAACCCCGGCGTGTCGCAAGGTTTGCAGGCAATGAAAAAGGCTTCCGGAGTGGTCCAGAAGCCTTGTGAAATCAGGGTTTTCGCCTATCGGTCAGGTCGTAGGCAGTGACGAGGTGTATCCGTCGAGCATGCGTTGCAGTTCCTCGTAGGTCATGCCGTAGTCGCCGTTTTCGAAGTAGCAATTGCCGCTGGAATCGCAGGACATGCTGTAGTCGTCCATGTGCTCGATCGAGTAGCCGGCAATCCATACGACGAGCGCGATCAACGCAATGGCCAGCACGGTGCCCAGCGCGCCGATGATGATGCCGGCGATGGACATTCCCTTGCTTTTCTCATGGCTTTTGTTGATCTGCACCAGCGCGACGATCGACAGAATCAGGCCGACCGGGGCGACCAGGAACGACAGGACGAACCCGGCGATGGACAGCGCGTTCCAGCGTTCGGTCGGCGGCTGTCCGTAGTAGTAGGCACCCTGCGGCGGATACTGCTGTCCGGGAACGCCTTGCGGTGGGTATGTGTATCCGGCGTTGGGCTGGGCGTACTGTCCATATGCGGGCGCGCCATACTGGCCGTATGCGGGCGCGGCCGGCTGCTCGCCGGCCTGAGCCGTCTGCTGGGCGTACGGTTGCGCGTAAGGCTGGGCGTAGGGGTCGGATTGTGCGGTGGCGGGCTGCTCGGTTGCGGGATTCGCGGGGAAGCTGGCCTGCGTTTCGGCCGGCTGCATCGGGGAGGTGGCGAAAGAATCGGTTTCGGGGCTATTCGACGGCTGAGGCGTCGGTGAGGTGTTGGTATCGCTCATGCCCTCCAAGTATAGACTGCGGCGGCATTATTCGCCGATTTCGTGGACGGTTGATGACAGGATGTGCGCGGAGTGATGCGGGTTGTATTTGCCTGCACGAATGGCGAAACCCCGGTCGCGCGGAGGTTCCGTGCTACCGGGGTCGGAGTCGTGTTTCGGCGGAGGTTGGCTCCTTCGAAGGTGGCCGTGGACCGTGGTCCGCGGCCTGTCGGCTGGTCTGTCAGTCGGCCTGCGTCCAGGTTTCGACGTCGATGTGATGTTCCGGATTGGCCTGCCAGGCCTCCCATGCGGACTTCACGATCTCCTCCACGTCGTACTTGGCGTGCCAGCCCATCTCCTCGTTGATGCGCTTGGGGGAGCCGATCAGATGCGGCGGGTCGCCGGCGCGGCGCGGCATCACGGCTTCGGTGAACGGCAGTCCGGTGACCTTCTTGACTTCGTCGACGATCTGGCGTACGGAGGTGCCCTCGCCGGTGCCCACGTTGAAGGCGTCGTACTTGCGCTCATCGCGGTCGAGGTACTTCAGGGCGGCGATATGCGCGTCGGCAAGATCGGAGACGTGGATGTAGTCGCGCACGCAGGTGCCGTCCGGGGTGGGGTAGTCGTCGCCGAAGATGGCGGGCGCCTTGCCTCGCTGCAGGCGGTCGAACAGCATCGGGATGAGGTTCAGGATCGCCGGATCCTCGAGCTCGACCGGGCCGCAGCCGGCCACGTTGAAGTAGCGCAGGCCGCAGAAGCGGATGCCGTAGGGTTCCTCGCAGGCGCGGGCCATCCACTCGCCGAACAGCTTGGTCTGTCCGTAGGGATTGATCGGCAGCATCGGCACCACGTCCTCGGGCACCACGTCGACCGGCGGCACGCCGTAGGTGGCGGCGGAGGAGGAGAACACGAGCTTCTTCGCGCCGGACTCCTTCATGCCGATAAGCACGTTGAGCATGCCGTTGATGTTCTGCTGGTAGTACCACAGCGGCTTCTCGACGGATTCGCCCACCTGCTTGCGGGCGGCGAAATGGATCACGGAGTCGACGTTCTCCGCCTTCATGATTTCGGCGAGGCGCTCGCCGGCGTCGGGGGAGGCGATGTCCATGCCGTAGAGGCGCGCGCCCTCGATGCGGGTGGGTTTGCCGTAGCTCAGATCGTCGACCACGACGACCTTGTCGCCGGCCTGATGGAGCGCGTGGACGACGTGGGCGCCGATATATCCGCATCCGCCTGTGACGAGTACTGTCATGTGCTGGCCTTTCGTTTCGTCGGTGTGCAAAAGTGAGCGGTTTTTGAAAGATGACTATTGTTCACTTTTGCTCTAGTTTGTTATCTTTTGGAACAATTTGAGTGTATCACATGAACATAATCGAACACGCGGTGGCGGGTTATGGTGTGTTGGTGGTTTCGTTCATGCGGGGCTGCCGTGGTTTGGTGCGGTTGGTTGGACGGCTGGCCGGATGATTGGCTGATTGGTTGGCCGGTTGGATGATCGGATGGTTCGGGGCAGTGGGGCATTGGCATGGTGATGGATTGTCTGCGAATGGCGTGGGTTCCTCCAATCGGTAGGGGATGGTGGATAATGGGACGGCAATCCACGGAACCGACAACCATCTACGGAAGTGAGCTGTGATGACCGAGCGAGCGACAATCTCCCCGGAAGCCAACGAGACCGAAGCCTTCGCCGCGGGCGAGACCCCGTCGGGGCATCCGCTGCATAAGGTGCTGTCGTTCGTGCGTCGGTCCGGCCGCCTGGATGCGCGTCTGCAGCGCGCGTGGGATGCGTTCTCCGAGCGGTATCTGCTGGATATCAACGCTGGCGAAGGGTCACTGGATGTGCGCTCCGGATTCGTGTTCGACCATGAGTATGTGCGGAAGCTCTGGGGAAACGACAATCCGCTGGTGGTGGAGATCGGCACCGGTCAGGGTGAGAACGTGGTGGCCGCTGCGGCCGCGCATCCCGAAACGAACTTCCTCGCGCTGGAGGTGTACGACCCCGGCGTGGCCCACACGCTGCTGTTGGCGGGCAAGCAGGAGTTGCCTAATATTCGCGTGGCCCAAGTGAACGCGCCCGAGCTGTTCAAGGTCATGGCCGATGGCGTGGCCGCCGAGGTGTGGACTTTCTTCCCCGATCCGTGGCCCAAGAAGAAGCACCATAAGCGCCGCATCGTGCAGGAGGGGCTGGCCGGCGAGATTCGCCGCGCGCTGGCCGATGGGGGATCGTGGCGCATCGCCACCGACATCGAAGACTACGCGCTGCACGTACATGAGGTGATGGACGGGCTTGAGGGCTGGCGCAACGAGGGCGGCTTGACCGTGAGCCTGCCCACCGAGCATGTGGGCAAGGGCAACGCCGGACTCGCCGCCGAGATGCCGCACGCCGATTTTGAGGAATCCGCGCGCTTCGACGGCCGTGTGCTCACCAACTTCGAAAAGAAGGGACTGGCCGCCGGTCGCGTCATCCACGACTTCACCTATCGCAAGGTGTGAGTACGACACGCCGTGTTTGCGCATATGCGTACTGCTGTGTAATATAACACGAGTTGTCTGCCCCCATCGTCTAACGGTTAGGACACCAGACTTTCAATCTGACAACGAGAGTTCGACTCTCTCTGGGGGTACCAAACAGAAACCCGCTTCGGCGGGTTTTCTTGTATTCGTACGGTTCTGGCGAAGGCGCATCGTGAGCGGCTTCCGTCAGCAAATGGACAAAGATACAGCGACACGTTCAGCGGATTATCGGTGAACGCTCATCAAGGGGGCTACACTGGGGAATCGTTGAATTGTTCAGAGGATGAACAATTCGCCACCACAGAAGGTACCAGCTTCAAAGGAGAGCATGTAATGGTCTATCGGATGATTTTCAACCAGACGGCGTATTTCGGTCGCGGCGCGATCCAGGAGATCCCGGGCGTGGCCAG
>NZ_JBKETZ010000007.1:0-149402 GCF_056356295.1 Bifidobacterium sp. LH_558
CGCCGACGCCGGACAAAACGACAAATAGATCGCAGGCACCGTTTCGCGCTCACCCATTACGACAAACGAACAACGATTACGCGCTCACTTATTAATGACGAACCTCGTGATTATTACGTGTTTTCCTCATCGATTTTGTCAATTGATGGATCGTTGCGAAATATGAGATGAAACGTGGATGATATGACCCGTCGCCCACGTTGCGGTTCCGCGGTTTTTCTCACCTGCATGGCGCTCTCGCTTGGGTCGGGGTATCGTGCGAGCTCATTCACGAAGGGGGTATTGTTTGCCACGGTGTTTGGCGGTTATTCGTTCTTGGGGCTTTCGCGTTTTTGATTCCTGCGATTTCTATGATTTCTTGTGATTTCTATGATTTCTGGCTTGCATGAAATGCGCTGCGCATGATGAGGCTCTGGGCGCTAGTCCACGGCAATAAAATTAATTGGTCGCTTGCTGAAAAAACCACTCTGATTCAATAAGAAAATATCAGTATATTATTGAAATTTATTTCCATGGGTTATTATGTTGTAGACGCCGACAAAATGGAGGTATTTATATGAAAGCGTTGCAGGGATTTAAGGCTGTGGAACTCGTTGTTCCCACTGGTAAGTCGACGATGACCATCACGGATTCCGTGATTCGTTTCAACAAGGCCACCGCTGTCGAACTTGGCCACCCGGCGTACGTGCGGGTGCTGGTCAACGAGAAGGAGCAGCAGATCGCTCTCCAGGCGTGCACCGCCAAGGATGCGAACGCCATCAAGTTCAGCAAGGGCGACGGCAAGCAGACCGGCTCCGTGAGCATTAAGACGCCCGCCGTGCTCGAAGCGGTCGCCAAGTTCTTCACGCTGAGCAACCCCAGCGAGGACGAAATTGACCAGCGCGTGATCAACGGCGTGAATCTGCCCGACAGCAAGGCCATCGTCTTCAACGTCTCCGACGCCGAAGCCAGTATCGCCAAGCGCCGCGGCCGTCGCAAGGTCAGCGAATAAATCGCACCTCATAGGGCCTTCATATGGCCGCATCGGCGCCGCGCGTTCCGCGCTCCCATTGACGCCGTTACGGCCATAGTTTTTTGAAGTGGCCTGGTTTTATTTCGTCTCTGTAGCGAGCGGAATAAAACCAGGCCACTTTGCATTTCTTCAGTCATTTCGCCTTCCGCTGCTATAGGCATGGGTTTGCTGCGCACATGACTGAAATACGGCTGTAAAACAGCAATCAGAGAAGCGAAATATAGCCTTTTTATGCGGGATAAATCCCGTCGTCGAGATACCCCCTATATCGGTATCATCGAGTAATCCCATACTCAATATGTCAACAGTGGATCACGCGCGCGAACGGCGAAGGAACTCTACATTTCCTCGCATCTGAGTTCGGCAAATGGTGGGGCGGCGGCGCAGTCACAGCATCGGGCGAATAGCCCCACACGCACGACGGCTAGCGGTAAAGGTCTTGGGCCGAGACCAGCAGGACGTTCGTCTCGCTCTTGGCCACGCGGATCAAAGCGTCCGTGAAACCACTCAGAGAGAATAGCGCATATGTGCGAGGACCACCTTTCAGACGCAACGATTTGGTCTCCAGCTCGCGCAGCACGGAAACATCGACGGGCTTGTTGCGGAACTTACACTCACCCACAAGCAATCCCTCCCCCGACTTCGCGGCGGCGACCACGTCGATCTCGGTTTTCGCATCCCACCAACGACCCACGCGACCGGCACGGAACGGCAGATCGCCATCCATATTCCGCCTGCGCACCCAATCAGCGCATACTCGTTCAAACGGCACCGCGGCAAAATCATGCAGCACGGGGGCGATGTCGTGACGATACACACCGTCGATGTCGCCCATCTCCAGATCAGAACGGTTCGGCGCGACGAACGCGTACCAAAACCGGAAGAAATTATCGGACACGCGGTACAGCCCGCGCATCATCTTGGACTGCTCGACGGGCTTGGCATCAACCGGAAACTCACGCTCCAACAGACCAATCTCCATCAGGTTTTTCACGTATGTGCTGGCGGCTTGGGGCTGCAACATCGTACGCTGCGCGATATCGTTCAGCTGGGTCGCGCCCAACGCCACCGCCTGCAAAATGGTGTTGTAGGTGGCGGGCTCGCGGAATTCCTGATGCATAAGGAATTCTGCCTCGCTATACAACGCGGATCCCCTGCGAAGAATGTGCTGCTTGACGTTGGTTTCAACACTCTCGGACGGATCGAATTCCGCCAGATAATGCGGTATACCACCTAAAATCGCGTACGCGAGCGCGTTATCCCGCGCGCTGTAGGCGGGGAAAAAACGCGCGGCATCCCAATATGGCATGGGTTGCAACTTGAGCATTCCGGTCGCGCGGCCATATAAAGGCGACTTCTCGGAAAGCACCTCTTTCTCGATGAAGCTCATGGCGCTGCCGCACAAAACCAGCATGACGTTCTGGTTCTTCAACGTGTGGTCCCACAGGTTTTGAATGATCGAAGGCAGCGACTTATCCGCCTTCACCAAGTAGGGAAATTCGTCGATGATGATAAGTCGGCGGCCGCCGTCGGTTGCGACCGGCAGATTGACGATGTCTCCAAGCGCGCTTTCCCAATCGGCGTATCGGCTCAGATATTTGCCAGCCGGAGCACCCGCCGCGAACATCTGGCGGGAGTAAGCCGCCAACTGCTCGTCTTTGGTGGCGGAAGGTGAAGCTAGGAACACATGGTCTTTCCCTTTGGCAAAATGGGCCAGCAGCTCCGTTTTCCCCACACGCCTACGGCCGTATAGCACTACCAGCTGCGCTTTGGAGCTGGCATAGCAGGATTCCAGGAAAGCGAGTTCGTCCGTGCGACCTATGAATGACATGTATCAAATCGTATTTAATCAAATTACGATTTGTCAAATTACGATTAGATGAATTCTCAGGCAGGACTGGAGCCAAACGGAACCGAACGGATGGGCACAGGTGGGCGTAAAGTATTCGCGTCGCCGCAAACCTAAATAGGGCGCGCCGACGGCAGGAAGAAGATGCAGAACGAATGGCCGGAGCCGTAAGCACAACACGCCGCAACACCGTGCTGACCCAAGAGGACTCGTATAAGGACGGGCACCTTACGAGGGCCGCTTTCATCTCCATCGCCATACTCACCTTCATCACCTTCGTCGGCAACTTCACGCAATTGCAGCTGAGCGCCGCGCTGCCGACCATCGTCTCCGAATTCGGCATCTCCGTGACCACCGGGCAATGGCTCACCTCCATCTTCCAGCTTGTGATGGGCGTGATGGTGCCGCTGACCGCGTTCCTCACGCGGCGTTTCTCCACCCGTCAGATCGTAATCGTCTCCATGACGGTGTTCACCATCGGCTCCTTGCTGGCGTGGCTTGGATCGTCCTTCGTGCTCGTACTGCTCGGGCGCCTGCTCGAAGCGATTGGCACCGGCGTGATGTGGCCGGTGCTGCAAATCACCGTCTTCTCCATCTATCCGCTGTCGCGTCGCGGTATGGCCATGGGCACGGTCGGCATGGCCATGAGCGTGGCGCCCGCCATCGGGCCGACCATCGGCGGTTGGCAGACCGACATGAACGGCTGGCGGTCCATCTTCCTGACGCTCACCATCATCGGCGGCATCTCGCTGATTGTGGCCGCGCTGTGGCTGCGCAACTTCGGCGCGAACGACAAAGACGCCAAGGCGGACTTCTTCTCCGTGGGACTGTCGATCTTCGGATTCGGCGGGCTGATGTTCGGATTCACGAACATCGAATCCTATGACTTTACACATCCGATGGTGTGGGCGCCCACGCTCATCGGATTGGGCGGCATCGTATGGTTCGTGCTGAGGCAGGTGCACGGTGCTCGGCGATTCAACGAGGCGGCGCGGTTTGTGGCGCGCGCCAAAATGGGCATCGCCGCCGATGACGGCACAGGCACAGGTACCACTCCAAGCGCCGAAGCCATCGCGCGGGCCAAAGCCACCCAGCCTCCCCTGTTGGATCTGGGCGTGCTGAAGAACCGGTCGTTCACCATCGGCACGCTGTGCGCGTCGCTGTCGTTCTTTGCATTCAGCTCGATTATGGTGATCATGCCGCTGTACATTCAAGACGACCGCGGGTATTCGGCCACAATGAGCGGCCTCATCATGTTGCCCGGCGCGTTCGGCCAGGCTATTTCGCAGTTCCTTGGCGGCAAAACGCTTGACCGGCTCGGCGCGCGGCCGGTGGCGCTTATCGGATCGATCACCTTGTTGTTTGGAACCGCCATGATGAGCACCATCAGCGCGGACTCGTGGATCTGGTGGGTATCGATCTGGCAATTCGTGCGGCAAATCGGCATGGGCTTCGTGCTGATGCCCATCACCACATGGTCGTTGAACTGCTTGGAGCCTTCGGAGGTCTCGGCCGGCTCGGCCGTGACCAACACGGCACGGCAGATCGCGGGCGCTGTGGGAGCGCCGGTGCTGGTGATTCTTATGGAGACGTTCACCGATATGCGTCATGCGGCGCTGGGCGGCGGAGCGGAAACCTATGCGGCCGCGAACATCTTCGGCGTGCAATGGGCGCTGCGCATCAGTGCGTTCCTGGTGCTGTGCATGGTGGCGCTCGTGCTGTTCGGAGTCAAGGGCGACGGAGCTGGGTCGACGCGCGACCTGACCCACCGAGCCTTGGCCCGCGCCCGCGCCCAACACGAAGCGCACCGCGGCAAGTAATCCATTCTTCCGCTCTCTCACGCCTTTCCTTGCCTTCCGACAGGGCGGCGATCGCCGTGGCGTTGCGGAACGACTGCGAACGCAACGCACTCCCCACCTCCGATAGAGCGGGTTTCGAGTTTGGTGTGTCCGGATTGGGTGAGAAGGCGATTTTTCCACACCGAACTCGAGAATTAAACGTTTTAGCCACGCACCTCTCCGAAGCCGGACACACCAAACTCGACATCAGCCCTTTTTCGACGTCTGAAAGCCGGAACGAACAGGACGAAAGCAGACGAACCGCGACGGATAGTCAAACCGGAACGGCCAAAAACAGCCTACGTTTTGGATTGAACCGGCGTGGGGCAATCCCAACAAGGCGACCAGACCGATAACTTCGGGCCGGAGGATCGAGGGGAAATCGAATAATTCCCAGAGCAGCAAGGACAGAAAGAAGCTTTGCCCCTCCTCATCTCGAGCAAGTATGAATCAGACACGGTCACACGTTTGAACGAACTGGATTACGAGACAGGACAAGAAGGATCGAAGAGAGTTACAAGGCACCGCCTCTCGAGTTATCCACAAATGGCTGAATTGATGTGAATAGACGAAAGTTATTCCACTTATCCACCATTTTCAACAAGACGGTTGCGATGAGAGAGACGTCCCCTCTAGCGTAAGGCGCATGAACGATACGACTATGGGTGAGGGCATCGAAGCCTTTACGGAACGAGTGCATAACGACATCGCATACGGCGCGCTTCAAGAGGAATCATGCCGCATGCAGGAACGATGCGGACAAGCCAATCAGGAGAGGGAAAAACCTCTCGTCTACAGCCATATCACTGCTTTGGCGCTGCTTGGTGCGGAATTGCCAAAGCAGACCCGGCTCTCAACGGATACGCTCCATGTGGCGGTAAGGAACAACAACGCCCGTTACCAGCAACAAGGCATCAAATGTCTGAGGTGGAGCAACGGCGCAGGACTTGATCAGCCTTATATCGTAGGAGACGTACAATGCGTACCGCCGGCGGTGGCGTGGGCGCAGATGGCGCAATATCTGACGCTCAGCGAGCTTGTCGTGCTTGCGGATTCGCTGACACGGCGAGACAAGCGTATGAAATTGTGTGAGAGAAACGATCTTGTTGCTCTCTTGGCGGGATCCGGCCTGTTCTGGGGAAAACGAAAATGCGAGAAGGCGTTGCATCTCATGAAGGAGGATACCGACTCCTCACAGGAGACACGGACTCGTTTGGTGTTGAGGCAGCACGGGTTGCCGGACATGGAAGTGAACCACGCCGTCTACGACGACACCGGAGACCATACCTGGCTGTTGGATATGGCGTTCCCCGATCAGAAGGTTTGCATTGAGTATCAGGGCGACCAACATCGCATCGACAAACACCAGTATCGACAAGACAACATTAAGCAACGGCATCTGCGAGACATGGGATGGGACGTGATCTGCGTCACCGCAAAGGATTTGAGCAGTGCCGAGGCGAAGTTGGATCTGGCCCGCAGCGTCGCCAAGGCATTGCATATGCGGCTGCCACCGAAATTGACCGGAGTGTGCCGATACTTGCTCGAGGAAACCATCTGACACAAGGACGGAGTTCGAATTGGGCACCCTGACGAGAGCGGGTTTCGAGTTTGGTGTGTCAGGATTGGGTGAGAAGGCGATTTTTCCACACCGAACTCGAGAATTAAACGTTTTAGCCACGCACCTCTCCGAAGCCGGACACACCAAACTCGACATCGGCTTTTTTCGACGCCCAAAAGGACGAAACCTGAACAGGGAAAGAACCTAAAACAGCTGGAAAACCGGACGAGAGGGAGGGAACCTGAAACAACTGGAAGACCGGAAGAAGGAAGGAACCCAAAACAACCGGAAGACCGGAACGGGAAGGATCCTAGAACGATCGGAAGACCGAAAGAGAGAAGGAACCCGAAAATGACCGGAAGACCAAAAGACGGGAAAGAACCTAAAACGGCCGGAAGACCGGGACGAGCAAAGCTCGGAGCTTCCGACCTGAGGCATTCGGAGAGCACTGAAACGAGGCAATCAAGCCGGTTGCCACACCCAACAATTGCCAATACTTCTGTAAGGCGGTAGCATTGATGCGATTCGTGGATAAACGATTGGAGCGATTTTGGGAATCGGGGACCATCCCTTCCCAATACCCGCAAGGCGTGGAACGCACACTGATGAGAAAACTGCAGATGCTTGACGCTGCCGAATACCCTCAGGCGCTACGAACCCCGCCCGGCAACCACTTCGAGGAGCTATCCGGGAATCTGGTCGGCCATTACAGCATCCGCGTCAACAAGCAATGGCGGCTAGTGTTTCGATGGAATGGAAAGGAGGCCACCGATGTTCGATTCGTCGACTACCACTGACGAGACAACGGGTGTTGCCATCAACAGCGCCAAGAGCATGAGCCCGGTACATGGTTCGTTAGTAGACACCAATGAAATAGCGGCCGGCACCGGTGAAATAGCGGGCACCACTATGACGGATCTGCTCTCCACCCCGGGAGAGATCCTCGAAGAGGAGTTTCTTTCGCCGCTGGGCATTTCTCATTACCGACTGGCCAAGTCCATCGGCGTATCGCAGTCCGCAATCAGCGACATCATTCATGGACGTCGCGCGATCACCGCGCGAATGTCGCTACTACTGGGCATGGCGCTAGGAACTGGCCCCCATTTCTGGATGAATCTGCAATCCACATATGACTTGAAAAAGGCCGAAGCCAAAGGCGTTCCGACCATCGAACCTCTGATACGCAAAAACGCCTGACCTCGATGCAAGACACACCGAAGAGATAGCCCCGATCACCTGTCCTCGGACAGGGCAGGTGATCGCTGCGGCGTTGCGGAACGACTGCGAACACGGCCCACTCCCGCCACCGACAGGGCGGGTTTCGAGTTTGGTGTGTCAGGATTGGGTGAGAAGGCGTTTTTTCCACACCAAACTCGAGAATTAAACGTTTTAGCCAAACGCCTCTCCGAAGCCAGACACACCAAACTCGACATCGACCCTTTTTTCAATGCCAGAAAGGCGCGAACTCCCCCATTTAGGATTCGGGGACGGGTTGGCCGGGGCAGGAGTGGAGCACGGCGAGCATGGCGTCTTTCTCCTTGGAGGTCACGGTGAGTTGGTATTTGGCTTTGACGCCGATTTGGCGGGCCACGTACTCGCAACGGTAGTCGCCGTTCGTCGGCAGCCAGTAGGCGGCCGACGCGGAGCCCTTCTCCTGATTGGCGTCGCCGTCCACCGGCAACAGGTTATACAAATCGTTGCCGAAGCGATACCTCTCCGCCGTGGTCCAATCGCGGGCGCCGGACTGCCATGCGTTCGCCAACGCCACCACATGGTCGATCTGCACCAGCGCGCTCGTGTCCACACCGCGCACGAACTGAATCGTCTTGCCAGTGTAGGGGTCGTCGAGCGTGCCGGATTGCACCTTGCAACTGCCCGGATACTTATAGGTCACATCGGTCAGGTCGCGCGCCAGCACGTCTTCGCGCACGTCGCATCCGTTGCCGTCGTCGTCGGTTTCGCGGAATCCGAACAGATCGCGGTCATAGCCGGACGAGTCGGGCTGGTCGTCCACGGTAAGTGTGGCGAGCGTGGTGGCGGCGTCGCCGGTGGCCGTGTATCCGCCGGTGATCTTGGACACGGTGGGGCTGAACATCGGCAGTCCCAGGCCGATGCCGACGCCGACCATCGCGGCGATCACCAGCAGGATCAGCACGCGCTCCAAAGGATTCGACGTGTTGAAACGCCGCTTCCTGAAATGCGTTCTTCGCGCCATCGTCACGCGTAGGTGAAGGTGAGCGGGTCGTGACCGGCGCGGGTGGGCCCGTCGAGCGCGTCGATCGCGGCATGCTCCTCGGCGGTGAGCGAGAAGGAGAACAGGTCGAGGTTCTCGCGCTGGCGTTCGGCATGCACCGACTTGGGGATAATGATCGTGCCGTTCTCCACATGCCAGCGCAGAATCGCCTGCGCCGGGGAGACGCCGTGGGCCTCGGCGATGCGTTCGATCGCGCCGTCGCCGGCCGCCAAATCCGCGCCGCGCGCCATCGGCGAATACGCTTCCACCGCGATGCCGTGCTCCTTGCAGAAGGCGACCACGTCGCGCTGCTGCCATGTGGGGTGCAGTTCGATCTGGTTCACGGCGGGCCATTCACCGGTCTCATCATGCAGACGCTCGAGATGTTCGGGCAGGAAGTTGCACACGCCAAGCGTGCGCACACGCCCCTCCTCACGCAGGCGTGCGAAGGCCTTCCATGTTTCGCCGCTACGCCAATCAAAGGGGGTGGGCCAATGCAGCATGTACATGTCCACGTAGTCGAGCTGCAGCAGGTTCAGGGAGTCGTCGAAGGCTTTGAGCGCCGAGTCGTAGCCCTGCTGCGAATCGCGCAGTTTGGTGGTGACCCACAGGCTCCGGCGGGCCTCTCCGGTGTTGTAGCCGGTGGCGGCGAGCGCGCGGCCCACGCCGGCTTCGTTGTTGTATCCGGCGGCGCCATCGATATGCCGGTATCCGGCCTCCAGCGCGGTTTCGATCACGGGCACCACGCCTTCGTCGTCGATGCGCAGCACGCCGAGGCCGATCTGCGGGATCCGATTGCCGTCGGCGAGCGCGATGGACGGGATGGCGGTTGTGGCGGCTGCGGTCTGGTCGTCGGTCATGGTTCCTCCTTCGATATTGTGTTCAGAGTACGTCCCGCACGCGATATACACGCGCCCGCCGACTCTCCCCGCCTGCCCGCATGGCCTCATCCGGCTGTTTTCCGAAAGTTAAGGCAACATACAATAAGACGCCGCGTGACGAACCCGCCCGAAACGGCTAGGATGGTCATGTTCCCCGTTGAGCGTTTGAGAGGAAGAGCGATGGCGGGACTGTTTCAGGCGGTTTCGAAACACAGCAACCCGTTGGGCAATCGCGTGCAACCACGCGGTACCGGGCGGTACACGTTCGGTCTGGCGCTCAGCGCCGGTCTGGCCGGTCTGCTTTACGGGTACGACACTGTGTCGATTTCCGGTGCGATTGATTTTCTTCAGCACCGCTATCATCTGTCCACCATGCTGCAGGGCCTGGTGATTTCGTCGATTATGATCGGCGGTGTGGTCGGCGCCGCGATGGCGGGCTTCCTGTCCGACAGGTTCGGCCGCCGCCGTATTCTGCTGGCCGGCGCGGCGTTCTTCTTCGTGGCGGCGTTGTGGAGCGCGATGACGGTTTCGCCATTCGATTTGATCGTCGCGCGCATCGTCGGCGGTGTGGGCATCGGTTTGGCGACCGCGCTGGCCGTGACCTACATTACGGAGTCGGCTCCCACCAGCATCCGCGGAACATTGGCGTTCTCGTTCCAGTTGCTGGCCATCTGCGGCATCTTCCTGACGAATGTGATCAACTATTTCATCGCGGAGAACGGCTCCCTGTTTTGGAATGTGGAGCGCGGATGGCGTTGGATGCTGGGCCTCGGCGCGGTGCCGGCGGCCGTGTTCTTCATCGCGATGCTGATAGTGCCGGAATCCCCGCGTTTCCTCATTCAGCAGGGCCGCGAGGAGGAGGGCTTCCAGGTGCTGGAGCATATCCTCGGCACCACACGCGCCCGCGAGCAGGTGGAGGTCATCCACGAGTCGGTGGTGCGCGAGCGCGAGCTCAACGCCTCGTTCCTCGATCTGTTCCGCCCCGGCCTGCGCAAGGCGTTGGCGATCGGCGTGTTTCTGGCGGTCGGCAATCAGATCGTCGGCATGAACGCCATCTCCTACTATGGCCCGACGATGTTCAAGCATTTGGGCTTCGGCGACAACACCGAGTTTTTGGCGGCGTCCTGCGTGGGCGGCGTGGAGCTGGTGTTCACCGTGATCGGCATGTATCTGATCGACGCGGTGGGGCGCAAACGTCTGATGGCGATCGGTTCGGCCCTGATGGCCGTGTTCGCGATGCTGATCAGCCATGCGTATCGGATCGACGATCCGACGCTCACGCTGGTGGCCGTTATGCTGTTCACCGCGTCGTTCGCGTTCTCGATGGGTCCGATTCCGTGGATCATGATTCCCGAATTGTTCCCCACGTTCCTGCGCGGCCGCGCCACCGGCATCTGCACGGCGTTTCTGTTGGCTTCGAACTGGGCGATCGGCCAGTTCACTCCGCTCATGTTCGTAAGTTGGGGCGGCCGCGGCACGTTCTTCCTATTCGCCGTATGCAATCTGGTGTGTCTGATTGGTGTGGTCACGTTGGTTCCGGAGACGATGGACCGCATGCTGGAGGATATCGAATACGATTGGCAGCCGCGCACGCCTATGGCTTCGGCCCGTGTGGCGCTGGCTTCCGCCGGCGCGCAGATTCGTTGGGCGGAGATCACGCTGGCGCGCGTGGAGAACGAGCGCATGCAGGCGATGGGTGTTATCGAACAGGCGGAACGCGAGCGGGTTCGCGCGCATAAGCAGCTGTTCGAATTGGAGAATCAGGCGGCGGAGTTGGCCAATGCCCGGGAGACGGCGCGTTTGGCCGCGGAGGAGCGCTGGCATGCCGAACTCAGGGCGCATACGGTGAACGCTGCGATCGTCGAACCGAAGCTGCATCACACGACCAGTCATTCCGAAGGTGATTCCTCCACTACGGAAGTGGACGAGAGCATGGTGGACGCCGCCACGATTTCGATCGACGTGGAACGTTTGGCCGAAGCCGAGGCCGCTTTGGAGATTCTGCGCAAGGCCAAGGAGTCGTCCGCCGCGCAGGAGGCCGACGAGCCGGAGCAGAGCGCCGAGGAACGTGCCCGCGAAGACCAGGCCATCGACACCGTGCTCGACTTCCTCGACAAGCTCATCATCAACAAAAAGTAGCGCCCTCTTCGCATTACCTTAAGCGGAGGCACTCTTCGCCGTCGTCCTGTGGAGATCCTTCGACTCCGCTGCGCTCCGCTCAGCATGACGAATAACCATTTTTACCGTCATCCTGAGCGGAGGGCGCAGCCCGGAGTCGAAGGACCTCCACCGCCATTCGCAAGAGATGCTTCGACTCCGCTACGCTCCGCTCAGCATGACGAGGGGAGGAAACGCTCTGTCCGAGATGACGGGTAACGGATTACTTCGTCAACACGGTGTTGACGGAGCGCGGGATTCGACAGAACGGTGTTACGGAGCGCGGGGCTACATCGAAAGTACGGTGTCGGCGATGCGCATGGCGGATTCTCGGTGCGAGACCAGCACGACGGCCTTGCCGTCCTCATCGTCGGGATGCGCCAAGTCGTTGATCGACTGGAGGATCACGGCTTCGTTCAACGCGTCCAGACGGCTGGTCGGTTCGTCGAACAACACCAGATCGGCGTCGCGCAGGAATATGCGCGCCAAGCCGATGCGCTGACGTTCGCCTTCGGACAGGCGGTCGCCCAACTCCCCCACCTGCGTGTCTAGGCCGTCGGGCAAGGATTCGATCAAATCCAACACCGAGGCTTTGCGCAGTGCCTCACGCAGCATGCCATCAACGCCATCGGTCCTGCTAGCCGCACCGGTCCCGCTAGCCCCGGCAGCTCCATCAGTCCTGTCAATCCCATCGGCCCCGCCAGGCAAGGCGATAATCAGGTTTTCGCGAATAGTACCGTCGAAGAGGTGGGTTTCCTGACTCATCATGGTTTGCACCCGGCGGCGGTGATGCGCGTCGACCTGCGGCAGCGCCGTGCCTGACAGCGTCACCCGACCGCCTTGCGGATCCCAATAGCGCATCAGCAGCTTCAATGTAGTGGACTTGCCCCGGCCGGATGGACCTTGCACGCCCAGCACGCCGTGGCGCGGCACATCCGTGCCGAAGTCGTCGAGCACCTTCTCCCCCGGCTTGGAATCGTAGGCGAAATCGACATGCTCCATCGTCATTCCCGTATAGGCGGGCGATTCGAGGCCGGTTTCCGTCACGGCCGGCGCTTCGTCCATCAGCGCGAACAATCGGCGTGCGGAGGCGAAGGTCTGCGTGAGGTTCGCGGGCAGCGCGCTCAACGCCAAAGTCGGTCCGAAGGAGCTGGAAACGAGCACGACCGCCGCAACCAGCGCGGGAATGCACGTCGGTTCAGCTACGGCCACGGCGATCGCCACAGCCGCGGCGGCCGCGGTCAGCACCAACACCAACACGCCGCCGATGCCGGCGAATCCGGCGTTGACGCGGCTCAGATGCGCATGTTCGGCCCACAGCGTCTTGGTGCGCTCCACGATGCCGGCGACCCGATCCTCGCCACGGCCGAAACGGATGATTTCGTCGAGGCCGCGCATGTCGTCAAGCACCGCGTCATCCAGCGAGGAGGATTGGCGGCGGATGGTGGGGCCGAGGTTCTGCACGCCGGTGGCGAAGAAACGCGGCACGATCACGCCGATAATCAGATGCGAGAGGACCAGCAGCAGCGCGAGCCACGGACTGAGCGTGAGCAAAACGAGCGCGTACACCGCACTGGTCGCCACGGCGATCGCGACCGGGGAGATCGTGTGCGCGAAGAATATCTCCAGCAGTTCCACGTCGGTGGTGACCAACGCGATCAAGTCGCCCTTGCCTTTGCCGGCGAGCTTCGCGGGGGCGAGGCGACGCAGCGCGGCGAACGCTTTGGAGCGGAACAGGGCGAGCAGGCGGAAAGCCACGTTGTGGTTGAGATACTGCTCGACGTAGCGCATCAGACCACGCAGCAGCGCGCACACCGCCATGGCAATGACGGCGGGCGCGACGCCCATCCCCCAGACGGGATTGCCGGCGAGCGCGAACGCGGCGACGATGCCGAACACCGGCAGGAAGGTGGCCGCGAGATGACCGACGGTGCCGGAAACGACCGCGGCCGTCATAAGATGCGCAAGCGGCGTGGCTTCCTTGAGCAGGCGCGAAACGAGATGGAGCGTGCTTTCCGTCGGCACGTTCGGCTCACTGGATTGTTGTCCACCGAGGGAGACGGGGGCGTCAGCCGAGGAGGCGGACTCACGCCGGCGATCCACGATGGCTGGTTCGGTGTGATGCGTGGGATGGACGACGGATTCGATGGCCTGTTGCGTGTGGTACAGCGTGGCGTAGGTGCCGTCGTCGGCGATGAGTTCGGTGTGCGTGCCGGATTCGACGGCCTCGCCGTGCGAGAACACGACGATCCGGTCGGCGTTGACGGCGTTAGCCATGCGGTGCGTGATCATGATGACCGTCGCGCCACGGTCGGCGAGTTCGCGGATCGAGGCGAGAATCAGCGCTTCGCTTTCCACATCCACACTGCTGGTCGCCTCGTCGAAGATCATGATGGCGCTGTTGTGCAGCAGGGCGCGGGCGATGGCGATGCGCTGGCGTTGGCCGCCGGAGAGGTTCGCGGCGTCGGCGGCGATGGGCATATCCAGTCCGGCGGATTGCGCACGCACGAAGTCGGCCACACGAGCGCTCTCCAAAGCCGCCCACAGCTGGTCGTCGGTGGCGGCTGGGTCGGCCATCAGCAGGTTCTCACGCAGGGTTCCGGCGAAGAGGTGGCTGCGCGCGCCGACCAACGTGACCGCACGGGTGAGCGAGGCCGCATTCAGGCTAGCGAGTTCCGTGCCGGCGATGCGGACCGAACCGCTGTATCCGGTGATCTGGCCGGCGAGCAGGGCCGCCGCGGTCGATTTGCCGGAGCCGGAGACGCCGACGATGGCGGTGAGCTGGCCGGGGAGTGCGGCAAAGGAGACATCGGCGAGCGCTTTGACGGATTGCCCCTCATCCGACATGTAGGCGAACGAAGTCGCGGAGAACTCAACGCCCACGCTCGTATCCGCAGGCAGATCGCCGTCGCCGTGCTGGGGTTCGGGCGCGTCCAGCAACGCGAAGATGCGCTTGGTGGAGGTCATGCCGTTCATCGCCACATGGAAGTAGGAACCGAGCTGTCGCAGGGGGATGAAGAAATCGGCGGACAGCAGCACGATGAGCAGCACGCTTGCGAGAGAGAGCGCGCCCTGCGTGTGCCCGGTCACGGCTGACCCGCCCGAACCGACGTACTGCCAGAGGGCCACGCCTATGCCGGCCGCGGTGCCGCCATAGGCAACCGCGTCCATGGCTGCCAGCGAGCGCAGCTGGATCTGCAGCACGCGCATGGTCATCACACGGAAGGATTCAGCCTTCTCGTCCATGCGCTCGGCGGCCTGTTCGTCGGCATCGAAGGTTTTGAGGGTTTCCAAGCCTTGCAGGTTGTCGAGGAAGGCGGCGCCCATATCGGTGTAGCGGCCCCAATACTTTTTGAACGCGCGCGCGGCGCTCATCGCGACCAGGCCGACGACGATCACGATCAGGGGCGCGCAGACCAGCAGAGTCAAGGAGGTGGGCATATTGATCGGCGCGATCACGGCGAACAAGGTGATCGGCGCGAGGACCGCATAGAACAACTGCGGCAGGAACAGTTCGAAGAAGGACTGGACCTGCTCGACGCCTTCGCCGGCGGACTGCACCACGTCGGCGGTTTTCACGCGCGAGGAGTAGGAGGGGCCAAGGGCGAGCATTTTGCGGTAGAGCCGCTCGCGCAGGCCGAGTTTGACGCGCTCGGCGGCTTCGGTGCCGCAACGGGCGGCGAGACGGGTGGTGATGTAACGCACCAGCGCGCAGGCGATGAGAACGCCCGCGTACAGCATCATGTCGCCGGGCAGCACACCCACGGCCGCGATGCCGAAGAGATTGGTCGGGCAGTCGGCGCCTGCGGCGGCATCACAGGCGAAGGAATGCGGATCGGCGGCGAGGATCATGGCGGACAGCATCATGACCAGCGTGCCCACGAACACGATATTGGCCAGCAGGCCGATCCACATGCACAGCACTTTGCCGGCGATCAGCCGCCCGATGCCAGGCGCCACTTGAAACAGTCGTTTGTCGAACATGCGAACCTCTCAGCGAACCGTCGGCACGATCGTTCGCGCCTAGCCACCTGTCACCTTAGCGGCCTTCGCCCACCCGCCGCAAGAGATTCGCCCGACTTTTCACACGTGGCGTCGTCGCCTTTGTGCTCGCACTTTCCTACAGGCTGAGGAAGAGTTCGTGGATGCGGGCGTCGCTGGTGAGTTCGGGATGGAAGGCGGTGGCGAGGGTGTTTCCTTGTTTGAGGCCCACCACATTGCCGTTCACCTCGGTCATGACCTGGGCGCGCGGGCCGACGGAGACGACGTAGGGGCCGCGTATGAACACAAGCGGAAAGTCCCGCACCTCGCCGAAGTCGGCGGTGGCGGCGAAGGAGCCGAGCTGGCGGCCGTAGGCGTTGCGGCGCACGGTGGCGTCGAGCGCGGCGAAATACACGTTGTCGTCGTTTTCGAGGCGGTCGGCGAGCAGAATCATGCCGGCGCAGGTGCCGAACACGGGCTTGCCGGCGGCGATATGCGCGGCGACCTTCTCGAACAGGCCGGTCGAGCGCAGCAACTTGCCCTGCGTGGTGCTTTCGCCGCCAGGCAGGATCACCCGGTCGATGGACGCATCGAAGTCTTCGGCGGCGCGCAACAGCTTCCATGGCGCGCCGAGACGGTCGAGCATGGCGGCATGTTCGGCGAACGCGCCCTGCACGGCGAGGATGCCGGTCACGCCATGGGTGGCGGATTCGGCGTCGTCGGAGGCCTCTTTACTGATGTATTCGACTGCTACGACCATGGAAAATGACTCTCTGCTGATGACTCATCGATGGGTTGCGTTTTGTTATAAGGATGGCTCCGGCGGGGAGAAAGCCCACTGGGCTTTCTCCTATTCCGCCTCGCGGCGAATGAGCTGCCGAGCGGCTCATTCGCCTCGTGCCGCCATAATGGTTTCGATTTCGTCTTCGTTGATGCCGACCATCGCTTCGCCGAGGTTTTCACTCAGACGCGCGAGCAGGTCCGCGTCTTGCCAATTGGCGGTGGCCTGCACGATGGCGGCCGCACGCTTGGCCGGGTCGCCCGACTTGAAGATGCCGGATCCGACGAACACGCCTTCGGCACCGAGCTCCATCATCAGAGCCGCGTCCGCCGGAGTGGCGACGCCGCCCGCGGCGAAGTTGACGACCGGCAGACGGCCGTTGTCATGCACGTAACGGGCGAGTTCCACTGGCACGGCCAGCTGCTTGGCAGCCTCGAACAGTTCGTCGTCGCGAAGTCCCACGAGCTCGCGGATCTGCTTGTTCATCGTACGCATGTGACGCACGGCCTGAATCACGTCACCGGTGCCGGGCTCGCCCTTGGTGCGGATCATAGACGCGCCTTCGGCCACACGGCGCAGCGCCTCGCCGAGGTTCTTCGCGCCGCACACGAACGGCACGTTGAACTGGGTTTTGTCGATGTGGTAGACGTCGTCGGCCGGGGAGAGCACTTCGGATTCGTCGATGTAGTCGATTTCGATGGCCTGCAGGATGCGAGCTTCGGCGACATGACCGATGCGCACCTTCGCCATCACCGGAATGGACACCGCCTCCTGAATGCCTTTGATCATGGCGGGGTCGCTCATACGACTCACGCCGCCCGCGGCGCGGATGTCGGCCGGAATGCGTTCCAAAGCCATGACAGCGCATGCGCCGGCGTCCTCGGCGATACGCGCCTGTTCGGGCGTGGTCACGTCCATGATCACGCCGCCCTTGAGCATCTGGGCCAGGTTCTTGTTGAGTTCGTTGCGGTTCTCGGCCATGTTCTTCCCTTCCATGACGTGCCGTAAGTGCCGTGGGCGCATAGTGCCGCGCCTTGGCACCGCATCACGCCGGCGTCGTGACATCCACGCGGCGGCGGTCCTCCCACATGCTAAAGCGCGCCCGCATCGTGACACGCGGCGCGCACGCATTCTGGCGATAAGCAAAACCTATAGCGGATTATCAAAGGCAAGCGTTCCATCCTCATGTTTGTATCGGCGGACAAAAGGAGCGGGACCTTTTTGATGGAGCCCACAAAGCCGCGGGCACCTACGGCCGCGTAACCTGAGCGATAGTGTGGCCGCAAACCCCCTCAGGGCCACTTCGCAGAACGGATATGTGCACGAATGCTGACCGAATACACCACCCCCGGCGCCATCGAGGTGCGTGACGGCGAAACGCTGTACTCTTTGCTCACCGACCGCATCGCCCGCACCGGCGAAGACACGGTAATCGCCTCGAAGAAGCTGGGGCCGGGCCGCTGGCAGGACGTCACCACCGGCGAATTCTCCCGCCTGGTACGCGCCGCGGCGAAGGGTTTCATCGCCTTCGGCATCGAAAAAGGCGACGCGGTGACCCTGTTCTCGTCCACCCGCTTCGAGTGGGGCGTGCTCGACTTCGCGCTGGCCGCCGTGGGAGCGGTGAACGTGCCGATCTACGACACCGATTCCGCCGCGCAAGCCGAGCGCATCCTCAACGATTCCACGGTCAAGCTCGCGATCGCCGACGACCGCGAACGTTTCGACCGCCTCGACTCCGTGCGCGACCATTGCCCCGCATTGCGCCAGATCCTCATGATGGACGGCAACGCGCTCGGCGCGCTGGAAGGCATGGGCGTGGTCGTCTCCGACGAGGAGCTCGAGGAGCGCATCGCCTCGGTGCATGCCGACGACCTCGCCACCATCGTCTACACCTCTGGTTCCACGGGCACGCCGAAGGGCGCGGAGCTCACCCACCGCAACTTCCTGTCCATCGTGCGCGCCGGCTACGAATGCCTGCCTGAGATGATCTGCGAGGGCATGCCGCGTCTGCTGCTGTTCCTGCCGCTCGCCCACTGCTTCGCGCGTTATATCCAGTATTGTTCGATCGGTTCCGATACGGGCGTGGTGGGCTACCTGCCCGACACTCGTTCGCTGCTGCCCGATCTGCGTTCGTTCCGCCCGACCTATCTGCTCGGCGTGCCGCGCGTGTTCGAGAAGGTGTACAACGCCGCCACGCATAAGGCCGGTCTGGGCTTGAAGGGCCGTCTGTTCGCCAAGGCCGTGGACGCAGCCCGTGTGTGGAGCCGCAAGGAGCAGAATGGCGAGGCGCATACGCCTCGCGAAATCGCCGAGCGCGCGACCTACGAGACGCTGGTCTACCGCACGGTGCGCGGCGCGTTGGGCCCGAACATCAAATTCGTGGCGTGCGGCGGTGCGCCGCTCGACCCCGATCTGGCGCATTTCTACGCCGGCATCGGCCTGCCGATGATCCAGGGTTACGGCATGACCGAAACCGCCGCCCCGTTCACCGTGACCCGCGTGTCCGACAACAAAATCGGCACCGTGGGCCAGCCCGCCCCCGGCTCGTCGGTGCGCATCAGCGAGGACGGCGAAGTGCAGGTCAAGGGCGAAAACGTGTTCGTCGGATACCACAATCTGCCCGAGAAGACGGCCGAAACCTTCACCGAGGACGGCTGGCTGAAAACCGGCGATCTGGGATCGCTGGACGACGATGGCCGCCTCGCCATCACGGGCCGTAAGAAGGACATCATCATCACGGCCGGCGGCAAGAACGTCTCCCCCATCCCGCTGGAGGAGGAAATCGTCAAATGCCCGATCGTGGAACATTGCGTGGTGGTGGGCGACGCGCGTCCGTTCATCGGCGCGCTGGTCACGCTCGATCCGGAAAGCCTGCCGATGTGGCTGGCCGCGCATGGTCTGTCCGTGGATACGCCGGTGGACCGTCTGGCGACGAACGCCGCGGTGCACGAGGAGATCCAAACCTATGTGGACCGCGCCAACGCGACCGTTTCGCGCGCCGAATCCGTGCGCAAGTTCGTGGTGCTGGACACGCAGTTCACCAACGCCAACAAGTGCCTGACCCCCTCGCTGAAGGTGGTGCGCCCCGCCGTGAACCGCGTCTTCGCCGAGACGATCGCCACCCAAATCTACGGCGATAAGCGCTGACGCTGTGTTCCACACAGGTCCGCAGCGATGTGGAACTTCCAAGAGCCGGGGTATTCCCCCGGCTTTTTCGTAGCGCGCCCCATACAAGACGGGTTGTAGGCCAAATTGTATGTCTGCGGTTTCCTGCTGTTTGGCGGATTGCGGGGTGGCGGCGAGTTTGGTGTGTCAGGTTTGCCAGATATGGCCGTTTTCGCACACCGAACTCTCAAATCAATCGTTTTACTCGGAGCTGGCGCGACAAGCCGACACACCAAACTCTCCATGGCCGGCTGATATGTGATGTGTTCGAGGTCTCGAAGCGCTTGAGCTCTGGTAATCATTGCGATGCCGGAGGGGTGCCGGCGTGGAGGAATCGGCATATGCTGACGATTCCTCCACACTGAGGATCATGCACCATCATGACACCGTGGATGAACGGTCACTATCTGTCAGTTCATCCACGTTGAGGGTCATGTGAGCGTGGACGGATGGTTACCTACTGCCGTTTCATCCACACTGAGTGTGTCAGGCGTGGATAAAACGTTAGTTACTGTCAATTCGTCCACGCTGACGGATGCGTCACCGTGGATGAATGGTCAGTAACTGTCAATCCGTCCACGATGAGCGCGCTAAGCGTGGATGGGCAGTTGGTAACTGACGATCCATCCACGTTGACAGATGTGTCACCGTGGATGAATGGTCAGCAACTGTCAAATCGTCCACGCTGACGGATGCGCCACCGTGGGCGAATGGTCAGTAACTGTCAATTCGTCCACGGTGAGCGCGCTTGGCGTGGATGGACCGTTGGTAACTGCCAATCCGTCCACGTTAACGGATGTGCCGCCGAAACCATCGCCACCCAAATCTACGGCCACTGACGCTTGCCTTCGTAGCGTAGGGAGAAGGCGGCAAGGAGAATGGCGGCCAGGGCGGTGAAGAGCACGCCGGACAGCGCCGGATAATGGTAGTCCATGGCGGTGGCGTTGAGGGCCGCACCGCCGACGGCCGATCCGATCGCGTTGCCGAGATTGAAGGCAACCTGCACGGTGGCGCCTCCGATAAGTTCGCCGCCGCCCTGGCCGGCTTCGGCCATCAGCAGCTGCTGCGGTGGATTGATGAAGAACAAGCCGAACGCGATCCACAGCGTCAACAATGCAGTGCCCGCCTGCGCGACGAACACGCCTTCGCCGCTCCCCTGCACGCCTTCGAAGAGGAACACGCCGAGTAGTCCGATTATGCCGATGGCCTGGCCGACACCTGCGGCACCCGCGTGACGCCAACGGTCGGCGACTTTGCCGCCGGCCATACCGCCCATCACCATGCCGAATCCAGCCAAAGCCATCAGGAACGGAACGGCGGCGCTCGACCATCCGCCCACGCCGGTCAGCCACGGCGAAACGTAGCTCCACCAGCAGAACACGCCGCCGTTGCCAAGCAACACCGCGCCTAGGATAAGCCACGGCCCGGGCGCTTTGAGGAATTTGAACTGCCCAGCGAGACCCGCGTCTTTGATTGGGGCGACGAACGGCACCCATGCGGCCACGAGCACGATGGTGAGTACCGCCCACGCGGCGAGGATGGCGAAGGAGACTCGCCAGGAGACGTATTCGGCGAGCAGGGTGCCGGCGGGCACGCCAAGCATGTTGGAGACGGTCTGCCCGGTGGTGATGACGGCCACGGCTTGGGTCGCTTTGCCTTTTTCGGCGAGGTTTTTGCCGATCACCGCGGACGCGCCGAAGAACGCGCCGTGCGGCAGTCCGGCGATGAATCGCGCGACGATCAGCATCGTGCTGTTGAGGGCGACGGCGGAGAGCGCATTGCCTACGAATACGATCACCATGAAGATGAGGATGAGCTTTTTCGGCGGGGTCGTGCGGCCGAAAACCAGCATCAGCGTGCCGACGCATACGCCGATCGCGTAGGCGGTGATGTAGTTGCCTGCGGTGGGGATGCTCACACCCATGTCGGCGGCCGTTTGGGGCAGAATGCCCATCATCACGAATTCGGCCGCGCCGCACACGAACGCGCCGAACGCCAGCGCGACAAGGCTTCTCATATTCTTCATACCGATTCCTAAACGTCTTTGAAAACATACAGCGGGTGTTCGCGACAAACATCGCAAACACCCGCTGTGAACCACACCGCTATTTAGTGCTGGTTGTTGAGACGGTGGTAGATTTCGCTAACCTGCAGCTCGCGTTCGAACGCGGCCGGGGTGGTGTCCGCGTCGATGGTGGCGAGTTCGACGCCGGCGATGCGGGCGAAGTCCTCCCAAGCCTCACGACCGATGGAGGTGGTCATGCAGGTGTGGTGGGAGCCGCCGGCGCGCAGCCAGCATTCGGCGGAGACGTTGAGGCTGGGCTGCGGCTTCCAGAGGGCGCGGGCGCAGGGCAGGGCCTTGAGGGAGCCTTCGGGTTCGACGATGTCGACGACGTTCATGAGCAGGCGGAAGCGCTCGCGCACGTCGGACATGGAGACGACGACCGCGTCCTTCTTGGGCGCGCCGGTGAAGACGAGGCGCACGGGGTCGGCCTTGCCGCCGATGCCGAGCGGGTGGATCTCCAGCTTGGGCTTGGCGATGGTGCCGATGGACGGGGAGACTTCGAGCATGTGGGCGCCCATGTTGAGCTCATGGCCGGGCACGAAGTTGTAGGTGTAGTCCTCCATGAGGGAGGCGCCACCGTCGAGGCCGTAGCCCATGACGGCGCCGATGCGCACGAGGACGGCGGTCTTCCAGTCGCCTTCGGCGGAGAAGCCGAAGCCGTACTCGGAGGGGAAGCGCTGCGGGCCGACGCCGGGCAGCTGCGGCAGGGCACCGAGGTCTTCGAAGTTGTCAACGCCGGCGGTGCAGCCGTTGGCCTGCATCATGTTGACCATCGCGGCCTCTTCCTTGGCGGCGATGAACAGGGAGTCGTACTTGGCGTCGAGCAGCTCGGGAGCCACGTCGTACTTGGCCTTGTAGTCTTCGATGATGGCCTTGACCTGGTCGTCCTTGACGGCCTCGTAGGCGGCGACGAGCTCGTTGACGGCCCAGGTGTTGATGGACGCGCCGAACACGCGCTCGGCTTCGGTCTTGTCGCCTTCGGTGACGGCCACGTTGCGCATGTTGTCGCCCCAGCGCATGACCTTCATGTTCTGGGAGGCATCCCAGCCGGCGCAGGCGCGGGCCCAGGTGGCGATCTTCTCGGCGACCTCGGGGTCGGTGTAGTGGCCGACGACGATCTTGCGGTTGATGCCGAGACGGGAGACGATGTAGCCGAACTCACGGTCGCCGTGGGCGGCCTGGTTGAGGTTCATGAAGTCCATATCGATGGTTTCCCACGGGATCTCCATGTGGTGCTGGGTGTTGAGCTGCAGCATCGGCTTGGTGAGCACTTCGAGGCCGCGGATCCACATCTTGGCCGGGGAGAAGGTGTGGCACCAGGTGATGACGCCGATGACGTTCGGGTTGGCGGAGGCCTCGACCATGAACTGCTTGACGCCGTCGGAGGACTTGAGGGTGGGCTTCAGCACCAGCTTGACCGGGATCTTGCCGGTGGCGTTGAGCGCGTCGACGATTTCGGTGGACTGCTCGGCCACCTGGCGCAGCGCTTCCTCGCCGTAGAGGTCCTGCGAGCCGACGCCGAACCAGATTTCCTTGCCCTCAAAGGGATTTTCCATTGCCATGGGTTGTTCCTTACTTCGTTGTGGTTGTTATGTTGCTGCGTTAGTGCTGTAAGCACTGACGCAATGCGTGTGTCATCAAGGCGCACCGAGGGAAGGCGTACAAAAGTACGTCGACCGAGGAGCAACGCGGATGACACTCCATTGCGTCAGTGCTGGCCGTAGACGTTTTGGTAGCGGTCGTTGAGCTTGTCAATGTCTTCCTGCGCGATCGGGATGATCTCGCCGAGCTGCTTGGCGGCCCACATGGTGTGCGCGACTTCCTCGGTCATGGCGGCGGCCTTGACGGCACCCTCCGCGTCCTTACCGATGGTGAACGGACCATGGTTCTGCATGAGGACGGCCGGGGACTTCGGGTACTTCTTGAGCGTCTCGACGACACCTTCGCCGATCGCCTCGGAACCGATGAGACGGAACGGGCCGACGGGCACCTCGCCGCCGAACTCGTCGCCCATCATGGTCAGGCCGCAGGGCACGTTCTGGCCGGTGGCCGCCCAGGCGGTGGCGTAGGTGGAGTGGGTGTGCACCACGCCATACACGTCGGGCATGTGGCGGTAGATGTACGCGTGGGAAGCGGTGTCGGAGGACGGAGCCTCGGAGCCGTCGACCACGTTGCCGTCGAGGTCGCACACGACCATGGAGCTCGGGGTCAGGTACTCGTAGCGCAGACCGGAGGGCTTGATCACGAACAGGTCGGCGGTCTTCAAACGCTGGGACACATTGCCCGCGGTCCACACGACGAGGTTCCACTTGATCAGCTGGTCGTGCAGGGTGGCGACGATCTCACGCACCTGCTTGACCTCGGCACGCACTTCGGGACCGTAATCAGCCAAAGTAGCCATTGTTGTTCCTTCCTTTTGTGGATGTCTTGGATTGTTCAGTTATGTTCAGCGCTCTTCCAGCGGGATGGCGGCGATGGCGGCGTGCTCGATCGGCAGTCCCTTGGTGAAGCGTTCGAAGAAGTCTTCGAAGCCGGCCACGTCCTGCGCGTCGGGCGCTTCGGTGGTGGAGACGGCATCGGCGAAGACGCGCTCATCGAGGTAGGCGTCGAGGGCGGTGTCGGCGTGCCACAGGTAATCGGCGAGCACGGCCATGCCCCAAGCGCCACCTTCGGCGGCGGTGGCCATCACCTTGATGGGGGTGTTGAACGCGGCGGCGAGGATCTTCTGCGCGACCTTGGGGGTGGTGAAGATGCCGCCGTGGCCCACGAGGGAGTCGACCTGCACGTGCTCGTCCTTGGTCATCACGTCCATGCCGATCTTGACCGGGGAGAACGCGGAGAACAGCTGGGCGCGCATGAAGTTGCCGAGGTTCATCTTGGCTTCCGGACCGCGGGCGAAGACGAGTCGGCCTTCGGAGAGTCCGGCGAGGAACTCACCGGCGCGGAACGGGTAGTTGATGAGGCCGCCGGCGTTGCGGTCCACGTCGTCGGCGATGGCCGCGCGGAACAGGGTGCCGTACAGGGTTCCGGCGTCGACCGGGGAGCCGAGCGTTTCAGCGAACTGGCCGAAGAGTCCGACCCAGGCGTTGAGGTCGGAGGTGAAGTTGTTGGCGTGGCTCATGCCCGCGAGGTCGCCGGCCGGGGTGGTGACGAGGTCGACTTCGGGGTGCAGGCGTTCCAGCTTGCGCTCGAGCACGACCATCGCGAAGATCGAGGTGCCGGCGGAGACGTTGCCGGTGCGCACGCGCACGGAGTTGGTGGCGACCATGCCGGTGCCGGCGTCGCCCTCCGGCGGGGCGAACACGACGCCCGGCTGCAAGGTGCCGGTCGGGTCGAGCAGGGCCGCGCCTTCGGCGGTCAGCTCGCCGGCGGGGGTGCCTGCCACGAGCGGTTCGGGCAGCAGGTTCTCAAGCGTCCACGGCTGGGCCGCGACTTCGGGCAGCGCGTTGAACTGCTTGACGAATTCGCTCTCCCACGTGTGGGTGGTGGGGTCGATGGGGAACATGCCGGAGGCGTCGCCCACGCCGAGCACCTTCTTGCCGGTGAGCTTCCAGTGCACGTAACCGGCGAGCGTGGTGAAGAAGGCGACCTTACCGATGTGCTCCTCGTTGTTGAGCACGGCCTGATAGAGGTGCGCGATGCTCCAACGTTCGGGGATGTTGTACTGGAACAGTTCGGAGAGCTTCTCGTGGGCTTCGTGGGTGTTGGTGTTCTGCCAGGTGCGGAAGGGCACGAGCAGTTCGCCGGCTTCGTCGAAGGCGAGGTAGCCGTGCATCATGGCGGAGAAGCCGATGTGGCCCACATGGGTGAGCTTTTCGCCGTAGGCCTTCTCGACGTCGCTGGCCATGGCGGCGTAGGCGGTCTGCAGGCCGTTCCAGATCTCTTCGACGGAGTAGCTCCACAGGCCGTCTTCCAGATGGCTGGCCCAGCCGAAATCGCCGGAGGCGATGGTGGCGTAGGTGTCGTCGATGAGCACCGCCTTGATGCGGGTGGATCCGAATTCGATGCCGAGCGAGGTTTTGCCGGCGCGGATCTTCTCGGCGATGGTGGCGACCCGCTCAGCGGCGTTTTCCGTTGCTGCCATGTGTGGACTCCTTTTGGTTGATCGCGCGGCCATCCGCGGTGATCGCTGGTTCTTTCGAGCGCCCTCAGATTCCCGTCATCGGAAGTGCTGTTAGCGCTCACAATCTTGCCGATACATATTGTACCGGTTCTTGTGAGCGTTCACAACCTCGTCGTGTCCTTACATCACCTACGCGGGGCGGGGCCCAGCGAGCGGCGGTTGACCACCTCGGCGGGGATCAGCCCCACGCCGTGCTGGCTGGTCAGGAACGTCGAATCAGCGCCCTCCCCCAGCAGTCGCAATACCTCGCGCATGGCGGCCACGCCCAATCCCTCGAAGTCGGAACGCACAGTGGTCAGCGGCGGATACATGTTGTCCATGGCGGCCATGTCGTCGAATCCCACCAGACTCACATCCTGCGGAATACGCAATCCATGCTCGTGCAGGGCGCGTGCGACGCCGACGGCCTGGCTGTCGTTCGCGGTCACCACCACCGTGGGCAGGGCGACGCCGTCGCGTCCATACTCGTCGATCATATGGTTCATCTGCGCGTACGCCTCGGAGGAATCCCACGTATGGCACCGCACCACGCGCATGTCAATGGAGTTGGCCGCGGTGAGCTTGCGCCACGCGTCCAAACGGGTGTGGGCGTCGCGCCATTCGTTAGGGCCGGCGAAATACACGGCGCTTTTATGCCCGTACTCGACCAACAGGCGCACCACGTCGGCCATCGCACCCCACTGGTCGATGCCGACCAAGGCGGTGCGGCGGCGGTCCGGCGCGGCAATCAGACCCAGGCCCTCGCGCACGGTCATCTGCCCATGCGTGGAGGTGACGATCACGCGCGGCTGGCTCACCTTGACCCGGCAGGCGGCGGCGAACATCACGTCGGTGGGGGTCAGAAAGATGAACGCGTCCACGTTCTGCTCGTTGAACGTGTCGGTGAGGTTGTTGAAGTCGGCCTGCGTGCACAGCGCCTCATGCACCATCATCACCGACATGAACAGGCCATGGTCGCGGGCCATCGACTCGATGGAGGTGATGGCGGAGATCGGACCGAAGAATTTGAGGCCGCCCGCGATCAGACCAATGGTTCGCGAACGGCGCGACGCCAACGCGCGGGCCGAATTCGAGGGGCGGTAACCGAGTTGTTTGATGGCCTCCTGGACGCGGGCGCGCGTCGCGTCGGAGACGTCGGGCGAATCGTTGATCACGCGGGAGACGGTCTGATGGCTCACACCGGCGAGTTTGGCCACCTCGAACATCGAAGGGCGTTTGCCTGTTGTGCGGCTGGCTGCCATATTCCGAACCTCCCCGCTGGGCGACATTGCGCGAACACGTTTGCGAGCGGTGCCGCACGAAGCGCACTTGCCCACAACGCTGATAACCGTTGCCCACAGGTGGCAGGGATTCGCAATGAAGTTCCCGCCTCGAAACGTGAGCGTTCACAATTGTACATCTTCAACCATATAACCCCACATGCCGCGTTACAAGGCCGCGGCCGAACGTCCATCACCCACCCGCTTTCGAGTTTGGTGTGTCGGGTCGCCGAGCCTCGCTCAGGTAAAACGATTGATTTTGAAGTTTGGTGTGCGAAATCGGCCATGTCTGGCGAAACCGACACACCAAACTCGTTTTCACCCTTGAACGCTACTTCAGTTTCCAGCTGACGCGGTGCAGGGGCGTGACGCCGTGCTCGGCGATGGCGGCGCGGTGGGCGGCGGAACCGTAGCCTTTGTTATGGGCCCATTCGTAAGGCATGTACCGCGGATTGCCCTGCGCGATCGAAGTCATCAGGCGGTCACGCGTCACCTTGGCGATCACGGCCGCGGCGGCGACCGTGGCACAATGCTGGTCGCCCTTGACTTTGGTGGTTACCTGCGCGGGAATCGGCACCGCCGGCGCGTCGAAGGTGTTGAGCGCCTTGGTGATGTAGTCGCTGGGACCGTCGAGAATCGCACCCACGCGCGCGGCGGACATGTCGAACAGGTCCACAGCGCCGCCGTCGAGTCCCAAATCGCGCTCGACCTGATTGAGGGCACGCAGGGCGGCCACGCCCAGCGCGTAGGTGATGCCCCACTCGTCAATCTCGGTATTGCTGGCCTGTCCGACCGCGTAGGCGGCCGGCCACGTGCACAGTTCGTCGAACATGGCTTCGCGCCGATGCTCGGTCAGCATTTTGGAATCGGCCACGCCGTCGGGAATCTCCAGCGTGGGCAGGTCCCGCGCCCAGATAGCGGCGCAGCCGACCATCACCGGCCCGGCGAGCGCGCCGCGACCGACCTCGTCGAATCCAGCGATCAGGTCGAAACCACGGGACGCGAGTTCGCGTTCCAGATCGAGTGTGGGCGACACGGAGACGCTCATTGCGACGCTCCGGCTGACGCGGCATCGCCGTCGGGCACGTCGGCGAACACCTCGTGATGCGCGTCGAGCAGGCCGATGCGGTTCAGCGGCCAGTAGCGGACCAGCCCCACGCCAACCACATCGCTGATGGGCACCAGCCCGTTCGAGCCGTCGTCCTGGTGGAAGCGGGAGTCGGCGGAGTTGGAGCGGTTGTCGCCCATAACGAACACATGACCTTCG
Organism: Bifidobacterium sp. LH_558; assembly: GCF_056356295.1. Classification (NCBI taxonomy): domain Bacteria; kingdom Bacillati; phylum Actinomycetota; class Actinomycetes; order Bifidobacteriales; family Bifidobacteriaceae; genus Bifidobacterium; species Bifidobacterium sp. LH_558. The sequence goes on from NZ_JBKETZ010000007.1 coordinate 28,173, forward strand.
GTGACGGTGACGCTGAACGCGAAGCTGGAGGGGTCCACGCCGGGACGGATGTAGCTGGTCTCGTTTATGGCCACGCCGTTAATGGTGACGGGCTCGCCGGGCCCTTCGCAGGCGACCACGTCGCCGGGCAGGCCGATCAGACGTTTGATGAGATAGTCGCCGACGATGTCGCTGTTCTGCTCGTCGCTGAGCCAGTTGGCCGGATCGTGGAACACGATCACATCGCCGCGTTCGAGGCCGAAGACGCCGGGGCTGAGTTTGCTGGTGAGCACGCGGTCGCCGGGTTCGATGGTGTCCATCATGGAGCGGCTGGGAATCGTATAGAGTCCGACGAGGAAGATGCGCAGCAGCAGCACGATGATGATGGGCACGCCGCACCAGACCAGCATGTCGCGGAAGGTGAAGCTGTCGCCGCGCGCCGCCGCGTGACGGCCCCTCACCGCCGGCGGGGGAACCGGCGTCGGGTCCACGCCGTGGTCGGCGACTTGGAATGTGCGCGCGTCGCGCGCGTCGTCGCCTGTGGGATTCTCCGGCTGCATGTCCCTCCTCATTGGGCTCGCTTTGGTTTTCCGTGGGTCATCATACCCGCCGAAAATGGAAACAGCCCGGAAGCCGAAGCCTCCGGGCTGAATTTCACAAACTCACTTGGCGGAGTTGTCGCGACGCTCGACGATACGAGCGGCCTTGCCACGCAGGGCGCGCAGGTAGTAGAGCTTGGCGCGGCGCACACGGCCCATACGCACGAGCTTGATGGAGTCGATCGCCGGGGAGTGCAGCGGGAAGCGGCGCTCCACACCGGTGCCGAAGCTGATCTTGCGCACCACGAAGGTCTCGCGCACGCCAGCGCCCTGACGGGCGATCACCACGCCGGTGAAGGTCTGGATACGGGAGTTGTTGCCTTCCTGGATCTTCACGTTCACGTCGACGGTGTCGCCGGGACGGAAGGCCGGGATCTCTTCGGCCGGCTTGACGTGCTTGGCGTCAAATGCCTCAATAGCGTTAACCATTGTTGTTCCTCGTTCGCCGCCGCATATCGGCGATAGGTCGGGGCGTCGCCCGGCGCGGGGCCGTGCGATACGCCTGCATCTTCCCCGCGGGTCTGCCCGAGGGGAGGTGCCGATCCGCCGGGAGTCGGGCCTTCGCAGGCCGCCCGGCTGGACCTCGTGTGGGGCGGGTTTATGCGGCAACCCGTCTCACAGCACAATCAGCGAACCAGTGTACGCGCCCTCCTCGACTGGATACACGGCAACAGCTGTCGGACCGACGACGAGCCACACGTCAATCAGTTTCCGCCGGACATCAGCTTGGCGACGGCGGCGCGGATGGCGGGTTCAGCCTCGTCGGCCGTGCGGACGGACTGCACGGACGCCTCGATCGGGCACATGCCGGTGTGCGTGCGGTTGAGAATCATCGGCACCAGCGCGTCGTAGCTCGCTTCGATATGGTTGGCCTGCAACGCAGCCAAGCCGCCTTCGCTCATCGTTTCGGCATGTACGGCGACGACTCCGAGTTTGACGTACAGCAGGGCGGCCGCCTTGCCGACCACACGGTCCGCGGCGGAGTATCCGTGCACGTTCTGCCCGTTGGCCAGCCATTGCAACAGCGGCTTGACTCCCCGGCCCATGCCGGTGACGATCTCCCCGCCGAGGCAGGCCGCGCATCCCAGCGTGGGGTCGCTGGCGAGCGCGGCCTTCGCGCGTTCGATATCGGCGAACATCGCGCCGCTTACCGTTCCGCGGCCGTGCGGCGGTCCACCAGCCATACGATCAGCGGCAGCAGCGCCCACTGCAGGATGAGGCCCGGCAGGCCGGCGACGACGCTCGTCCAGATGGAGGCGACGGCCACGGTGGTGTTGCCCAGCGCGAACACGGCGACGAGAATCGCCACGGCGCGCACCGCACGGCCGGCGACCTGCGCGATCAGCACTTTGGCGACGGTCGGCAGATTCACACCGCGCAGGAATCCGGCGAACAGACCGTAGGCCGCCAGTTCGAGGATCATGAACGGCACCATGGCCGGCCCGGGCATGCCGGAGAGCGCGAAGCTGACCAGCGGGCCGAGCGCGCCCGCGGCGACGCCCGCGTAGGGGCCGGCGAGCAGCCCGACCAGCAGCACCGGCAGGTGCATGGGCAGCAGGGTTTCTCCCAAGGCGGTGCCGAGTCCGAGCGAGGCGCCCGCCACATGGAAGATCTGGGGCAGGGCGACCGCGCCGACGACGGCGAGCAGAGTGGCCCACACCTGCGTGGTGACGGACGGCAGAGCGCGGGCGGTGGAGCGGGTGAGCGTTGTGGATGTCATATCTTCTTCTCCTGTTAGTCGAGGTCGATGAGGCGGTAGTCGCGGCTGCCGAAGCCGAGTTCGACCGCGTGTTCGATGATGTGGATGCCGTGGCGGCTTTCCATGCGTTCGATCAGGGGCCCGGTGTTGTCGTCGGACAGATAGATCTGGTCGACGCAGGCCTGGTCGACGGCGACCGGATCGAGCGAGGCGAGGATGCCGATATCCCCCATCTGCGGCGCGTGCGGATTGCCGTCGCAGTCGCAGTCCACGGACAGGTGGTTCATCACGTTGATGAACAGCATATTGCCCTTGAGCGCGTTGAACACGGCGGACGAGGCCTCGGCCATCGCCTCGAGGAAGGCGTCCTGCTCGCCGCCGAAATGGTTGGGCAGGATCTCGTCCTGGCCGGAGTGGATGCGTTTCTTGCCGTTCGCCGAGGCGATGCCGATGGAGATGTTTTTGAGCGCTCCGCCGAATCCGCCCATCATATGGCCTTTGAAATGCGAGAGCACGGCGTAGTAGTCGTAGTTCGTGAAATGCGAGCCGACGATGTCGCCGGTGATACGGCGGCCGCCTTCGACCGGCAGGGTGATCTCGCCTTCCTCGTCTTGGATGTCGACGGGCGCGATCTCCATGAAGCCATGCTCCTTGATGGTGCGCCAATGGGCGTCGAAGGTGTCGCGCGTGCCCGCATAGGCGGTGTTGCACTCGACGATGGTGCCGTCGAGCCGCTGCACCAGATCCTTGATGAGATTGGGGTCGAGATAGTGGGTGTTGCCGCCCTCGCCGGTGCTGAGTTTGACCGCCACCTTGCCTTGGGGCCGCGCGCCCAGCGCCTCGTAGGCCTTCATCAGCCCGGCGGGGCTGATATCGCGGGTCATATAGACCGCCGGCGCCATCGGATAGTCGGTGGTATGGGCTTGATACGTGCCAGTCATTATGCCTCCTCGCAAACCTTCACGTTTGATTCCCTCCCCAGAATACCGCCAGCGATATGACAAAGGCGGCGACTCCCGAGGGAAGCCGCCGCCTTGTCAATATTGAGGTCGGTTCAGCCAGTCAGTCAGACAGTCTGAATCAGAACTCCCTACGAACAGTCCAGTGAACTGTTCGTAGCAGTGCATAGCGATAGCGTCATGCACGTCGCTAAACACAGCGTTCTGACTCTAGTCAGAACTCCCTGTTCGCGCGGTAGAACTTGATCAGGGACTGGGTGGAGGCGTCCTGCTCGGCGAGCGCCTCGTCATCCTGGCTGATGGCCGGGGTGATTTCCTTGGCGAGCTGCTTGCCCAGCTCAACGCCCCACTGGTCGTAGGAGTCCAGGCCCCACACGGTGCCCTCGACGAAGGTGATGTGCTCGTAGAGCGCGATCAGCTCGCCGACGGCGAACGGGGTCAGCGCCACGCCGAAAATCGAGGTGGTCGGGCGGTTGCCGGTGAACACGCGGGCCGGCACGATTTCTTCGGCGGTGCCTTCGGCGCGCACCTCTTCGGCGGTCTTGCCGAACGCAAGAGCCTTGGTCTGCGCGAAGTAGTTGCCGAGGAACAGCTCGTGCACGTCCTGGTCGCCGTCCTTGACCGGGTTCGGGGTGTTCACGAACGCGATGAAGTCGGCCGGGATGAGCTGGGTGCCCTGGTGGATCAGCTGGTAGAAGGCGTGCTGGCCGTTGGTGCCGGGCTCGCCCCAGAAGATCTCGCCGGTCTCGCAGGTGACGGGGGTGCCGTCCCAGCGCACGGACTTGCCGTTGGACTCCATGGTCAGCTGCTGCAGGTAGGCCGGGAAGCGGTGCAGATACTGGTCGTAGGGCAGCACGGCGTGCGAGGCGACCTTGAAGAAGTTGCGGTACCACACGTTGAGCATGCCGAGCAGCACGACCACGTTCTTCTCGAACGGGGTCTTCTCGAAGTACTCGTCGATCTCGTGGAAGCCGTGCAGGAACTCCTCGAAACGAGCCGGGCCGAACACCACGGCGAGAGAGGTGCCCACGGCGGAGTCGACGGAGTAGCGGCCGCCGACCCAGTTCCAGAAGCCGAAGGCGTTGTTCGGGTCGATGCCGAACTCGGCGACCTTCTCCAGGTTGGTGGAGACGGCGACGAAGTGCTTCTTGACGGCGTCGGCGTTCTGCTCGTCGGAGCCGTCGATGGCGCCGGCGGCCTTGAGCTCCTCAAGCAGCCAGGTGCGGGCCTCGCGGCCGTTGGTCAGGGTCTCCAGGGTGGTGAAGGTCTTGGAGACGATGATGAACAGGGTGGTCTCCGGGTCGAGACCCTTGGTCTTTTCGGCCAGATCGTTGGGGTCGATGTTGGAGATGTAGCGGGCGGAGATGCCGGCGTCCGCGTAGGGCTTGAGCGCCTCGTACACCATGACGGGGCCCAGGTCGGAGCCGCCGATGCCGATGTTGACCACGGTCTCGATCTTCTTGCCGGTCACGCCGACCCATTCGCCGGAGCGGACCTGCTCGGCGAAGGCGTAGATGCGGTCGAGCACCTCACGCACGTCGGCGACGGTGTCCTGGCCGTCGACGATGAACTTGCCGGCGTCGGTGGCGGGGCGGCGCAGCGCGGTGTGCAGCACGGCGCGGTCCTCGGTGTTGTTGATGTGCACGCCGGTGTACATCTGCTGGGTGCGCTCGTCGAGCTTGACGGCCTTGGCGAGGTCGGCGAACAGCTTGAGCGTCTCGGGCTTGATCAGGTTCTTGGACAGGTCGAAATGCAGGTCGCCGGCGTCGAAGGACAGCGCGTCGACGCGGTTCTCATCATCGGCGAACCACTGCTTGAGGCTGACGCCCTCGTTCTGCAGCTCGTCATAGTGCTTCTGCAGGGCAGCCCATTCGGGGGTCTTGGTGGCGTCAACGGGAGGATTGATGGCCATGAATTCCATTCCTTTCATCATTGCTGAAAGCGGTGCGGTTGCGCGTCGAAACACGTGCGCCACAACACTTCGCTTCATCTCACAAGATACTCACAAAAGAGGACAGAACAACACAAACCGCACCCCGCTTCCGCAACACGCGCAACAGGAAAACCCACCTTGCTTTTTCGACGGCTTCCCCTATACTTTTCTATTTGTGCGCGAGTAGCGAATGCTTCTCGGGCCGCACGCCACTTTAGCTCAGTCGGTAGAGCGGCTCACTCGTAATGAGCAGGTCGACAGTTCGATTCTGTCAAGTGGCTCCACCACCCCGGCCCCGGCCGGGGTTTTTCGTATGCCGCCCGCCTCGCGTCTCTCCCACGAATCACCACGAATTCGCGCTGGGCAGACGGCTTGCTACAGTTGTGGCGTTCGCGCGAGTGGCGTAATTGGTAGCCGCGCAGGATTTAGGTTCCTGTGTCTTTGACGTGTGGGTTCGAGTCCCATCTCGCGCACTTCGGCGAAACCATCGCCCATCGCAATGCAAACTTAGGCATATCCCGAACGCGTTGTTCGACGAACACTATACTTTCTGTCATGTCGGCCATCGCGCAGCAGCCCGAATCGGCCGGACCACCGCGCGCAGCCCCACGGGAAAGACCACGCGCGACGCAAGCGTTCCCGATACGAGACAAGCGAACGAAGAGTGGAGGAACCCATGTCCGCCATCATCCAGCCAGCCAGCCTGCTGCTGATCATCCTCGCGGGATACCTGTTCAAACGCTTCGGTCTGTTCGGTCAACGCGACTACCGCGTGCTTCAGACCGCGGAGTTCAACATCGTGTTGCCCGGCGCCATCATCTACTCCTTCGCCACCAATCCGCACGACATCAGTCTGCTGTGGATCGCCGTGTTCTCGTTCTTCTGCGCGCTGATCCCGCTGCTGCTCATCTTCGTGGCCACCCCCAAGCGCAATGTCTCCGACCGCGCGTTCCTTATGCTCAACGGCGCGGGATTCAACCTCGGCTGCTTCTGCTTCCCCGTGGTGCAGGCGTTCTGGGGCGCGGGCGCGGTGGTGCCCGCCGCCATGTTCGACATCGGCAACTGCGTGATGGTGGCCGCCGGCACGAATGTGATGACCCAACAGCTGCTGCATATCCGGCCCGGCAAAACGCTCGCCGAACAGCACGCCGGCGATGCGCCCACCCTGCCGTATGAGAAGCCGAAGGACCGCGACGCGCGGCGGCTGGCCCGGCATGCGATGATGCGCAACATCGCGCACAGCTTCTTCGGTTCGGTGCCGTTCGACACCTATCTGCTGATGATCGCGCTGATGATCGCCAATGTGCAGATTCCCGAATGGATCGCAACCGTCTGCCAGCCGCTGTCCAACGCGAACGCCTTCGTGGCGATGTTCATGGTCGGCATGCTTATGGACCTGCCCAATTCGCGGCATGACGTGCGCGAACTGCTGGAGGTGATCGCTTGGCGACTGCCGTTCGGAGCGCTGTTCGCCGTGGCCGCGTGGTTCATCCTGCCGTTCGACGCGGTTACGCGCGCCGTCGCGGTCATCTGCTGCCTGGCGCCGATCGCGATCTTCTCCACGCTCTTCACCGACAAGGTGCTCGGCAACGCGCGTCTCGCGGGATTCTCACTGGCGATCACGGCGATCATCTCGCTGGTGATGATGACCGTCGTGCGCCTGTTCCTGCCCGTCTAGACCACGGATTCACGACTAGCGGCGCAGCAGCTTGGACGCGAATTCCTTGACGCCGAACCGCAACTTGTCCACCGGCAGCGTGAATTCGCCGATCAGCTCCTCCACTTTGCCGTTGAAGCCCTGCTTGAACTCCAAAACACCGCGTCCCTCATCGTCGGGGTCGTCGAAAACACCCGAAATGCCATAGAAGTTATAGCGTGCGATACCCAGTTCCAGGCAACGGCTCAAGGCCCAATGCTGAATCAGGGCCGACGCGTAGAACGGCTTGTATTCAGCGACGCTTCCGGAGAAGAGGTACACCATCTCCTGCGGATGCTCCACGAACAGCGACACTGCCGCCGGAATCACCTCGCCGTGCTGAGCAAGGCTCGAAGCTTCGTCCAGACGCTTCTGAGCCGCGGCCAGATTGCGGGTCAGCTCGCCCAACTGACGTTCGAGCTTCGTGGTCGGACGTTCCTCGTATTTCGCTTTCAGAACCTCGACCTGTGCGGCGAGCGCGTCACGTTTGGCCGTCATGTCGGCGGCATATTCGGAGACATGGATCTCAGCGACCATAAACCGCGCACGGCTCCCGAACGCCCGCTTGAATTCATGGAAGTACGCGTCCCCGCGATAGGCGAAGTTGCGTCGTTCGGCGGTCTGCCGTTCAATCTGTGCGAATACGCCCAGCTCATCATCCGCGAATTCGCGCACGTGCACGCCCATGGATTGCGCGCGCTTGATGCTCCACTGCGTGCGTTTATCGTAGGAATTCAGCAGCGCCTTTTCATCGGCGATGCCGGTCAGATCCTTGACATACACCCAACGGTTCACCACCGAACCGTATCCGAGGGTGAATCCGGCATGACGCCATCCCAACGACCGGTATCGTTCAAGAACGTCGTCCGCCGCGGGGGCGTTCGCCATGCCGCTGGAATCGCGCATCTGGTAGACCAGATTAGGCCAGCAGGTCACCGAGATGGCTCCATGCCGGCGGGCGGATCGCGCGATGCCGTCCGTCATCACGCGCAACGCCTCGGAATCGTCCACATCGCACATCGGTCCCAGCCACACGGATCCTTCCAAGCCGAGACGCCCTTTGGTATAGATGACGAAACAGCCGCCGACCACGCGTCCGTCGCCGTCGCGCAGGCCCAGCACATCATAGGATTGCGCCAGACGTTTGGACAACGCCATCATCGCGGAGGTCTGCTGGAAACTTCCCTGGCCATGCCGCGCGGACAACTCGTCCAGTTCTTCGGGGGTGATCTGCGTAACCGTCAGCATGTGTATGATCCGTCCCTTTCAGCGGCCCAGCAGCTTGTGCGCGATTTTCTTCAGCGCGTACGTCAACGGCTTCACCGGCAACACGAATTCGCCCGGCATCTCCTCCACGAAGCCGTTGAACCGTTGTTTGAACTCGAGCACGCCGAATCCCGGATTATCCTCGGGGGTGAACAGTCCGTTGATGCCGTACAGGTTGTATCGCGGAATGCCGCGCGCCACGCATTGCAGCATCATCTCGTGGTGCACCAGCGCAGGGGCATAGAACTTGTCGAATCGCTCGTCCGCGCCGCTGGTGGTGCAGACCACCTCGCGGGGGTGGTAGAGGAACATCGAACCGTCAAGCGGCACAACCGCGCCGTACTGGTCCAGCAGGCCCTTCGCCTCGGCGATCCTCTTGATGGCCGGCTCCATGTCTTTTTCGATTTTGCCGAGTTGGACGGTCAGCTGTTGGGTGCGCTTCTCCGTCTTGGAACGGGCCAACTCCGATTCCACGCGTTTCTGGTCGGCGGTCAACTTGTCGTATTTGTCCTGCCAGGTTTTGAGGTATTCATCGAAATGTATTTCCGCCACGCGGTATTCGATGTCATCCCCGTAGGCGTCGTACATCTCCTGGAAAAAACTCAATGGACGATTCTGGAATCCCTGCTTCTCGCAGCTCAATTCGCACAGTTGGTGGAAAAGCCCCAGTTCGTCACGGTTCAGCCGACGGGTGCGCACGCCGGACTCGCGCGCGATACGCACATTGCGACGACGGTATTTCGCATATGTGCCCAGCAGTTCGCTCTCATCGTGCACATCGCTCAGGTCTTTCACCCAACGCCAACGCGGAACCGCAGTGTATCCGGTGGAGAAACCGCCGACATGCTCGAATCCCAGCGCTTTCAGGTTCTCCACCATGAGGTCGTCGGGAGCACCTTGGGGCTCTCCTTCCTGAGTGCGCAGGCAGTACACCGCCTCGGGGGTGATGTCCAGCTGCGACGCCCCGCCTTCTTTGGCGTGCGACTTCAGGCCTTCAACGAAAAAACCCAGCAACTCCCTATCGTCGAAATCGCAAAGCGGACCGTCGTGAATCAACGCAAACGCCGACCCTCCGGCACGGACGATCTGCATCAGAGCGGCGGCTTTCAACGTGCCGTCTTCCATCACCCCAAGATATTCGACCGTCTTCCCCTGCCGCTCGCGCATTCCGCCCATGGCTGAGGTCTGCTGAAAATTGCCCTGCGGGTGCTTCGCAGAAAACTCGTCGAACTGTTCCGGCGCAAGCGTAACCAGCGTAAAAGAGCGCATGTGAGACATAATTCCTTTGAAAAAACAGCACGTTCCGTGGCGATAGTAGCACGCGCTCGTGGCATCGGGAGGGCCAATCGGCTCCTTTGCACCGTGTTATCACCTCAGCCGTCGCTTCGGTTTTCCCCAGACACTGAAGACGCTATTGCAAACACTGAACATGGCATCGCGGCGCGACTCCGACGACACAGAATTCGCACGGAGCCGCGCCCGCACGCCCCGACTAGTGCAGCAGGCGTTCGACGGCGGGGGCAAGGGCGCGCAGGGCCTTGCCTCGGTGGGAGATGGCGTTTTTCTCGGCCGGAGACATCTCGGCGGAGGTTAGCGTCTCCTCGCCGTCGTGCTGCGATTGGTCGTCCGGCACGAACAGCGGATCGTAGCCGAAGCCATGCTCGCCGCGGGGTGCGCGGATGATCACGCCCGGCATCTCGCCGGTTTCCACGATCTCCTCGGCGACCGGATACGGCGCACCTGCGGGGTCGGCCACGTCGGCGAACGCGGTTTCTCCGGATGCGTCCGCAACCTGCGGCACCACCAAGGCGGCGGCGCAACGGAAGCGCGCGGTGCGCTTGGCATCCGGAATATCCTCGATCTGCGCGAGCAGCAGCGCGTTGTTCGCCGCATCGTCGCCGTGCGCGCCGGCCCAACGAGCGGAGAGGATGCCGGGCGCATTGCCCATCACATCCACGATCAGACCGGAATCGTCGGCGATGGCGGGCAGTCCGGTGCGGCGGGCCACGTCACGGGCCTTGAGCAGCGCGTTCTCCTGGAAGGTCACGCCGTCCTCCACCGGGTCGGGCAGGCCCAGGCTGCCGGCGGAGACCAGCTCCACCCGGTCCGCGTCCGCCCCCAACCGCTCCTCGAGAATGCGGCGGATCTCCACCAGTTTGCCTTCGTTATGCGTGGCGACGACCAGTTTCATACGTGATGCTCCTTGATTCATAAGTGGAATTGACTCGGCTCAACCCGTCCAGACTCAGTCCAGCGACAGGGCGGCGCGCTGGGCGGCTTGCAGTTCCTTGTTGCCTTTGGCGGCCAGGTCGAGCAGTGCGTCCAGCTCCTTGCGCGTGAACGGACGGTGTTCGGCGGTGCCCTGCAGTTCGATGAATTCGCCCGAACCGGTCATGGCCACGTTCATATCGGTCATGGCCTGGCTGTCTTCGAGATACGGCAGATCCAGCATCGGTGTGCCGTTGATCACGCCCACGGACACGGCGGAGATGCAGTCGCGCACCACACGGTCGGCGGACCGGATGTAATGATGCTTCTCAGCCCAACGCAGCGCGTCCACCATCGCCACGTACGCGCCGGTCACGGAGGCCGTGCGCGTGCCGCCGTCGGCCTGCAGCACATCGCAGTCGAGCTGCACCTGGTTCTCGCCCAGCGCCTTCATATCGACCACGCCGCGCAGGCAGCGTCCGATCAGACGGCTGATCTCATGCGTGCGACCGCCGACCTTGCCGCGGATGGACTCGCGGTCGGTGCGCTCGGCGGTGGCGCGCGGCAGCATCGCGTATTCGGCGGTGACCCAGCCCTGCCCGGAATCCTTACGCCAACGCGGCACGCCGGTGGTGAACGTGGCCGTGCACATCACGCGCGTGCTGCCGCATTCGATCAGCACCGACCCCTCCGGAGCGTCGGTGAAGTGGCGGGTGATGCGCACCTCGCGCAGCTCGTCGACCTGGCGTCCGTCCGAACGGATGATCTGCTGCTTGCCCAACATGTCTTTGATTTCAACCATGATTCAACCTTTCCTCCAGCCGAGAGTAGCACCCGGGTTGGTGATTTCATCCGGCCTCCCGACTCGCGACTGGCGCGGCAGACGATTCAAACGCGGGCAAATCGCGCCGGCGCGACGGGACGCGACTAGACTGAAGAGGCGAACCGAAGTATGGAATCTACGGAAAGAACAGGCCATGATGGATTATTCTGCGGCGCTGATGACCGATATGTACGAGTACACGATGCTGGACGCGACCCTGAAGGACGGCACGGCGAACCGCAAATGCGTGTTCGAGGTGTTCACCCGCCGCCTGCCCGAGGGCCGCCGCTACGGCGTGGTCGCCGGCACAGGCCGTATCCTCGACGCGTTGGAGAACTTCCATCTCGACGACGAGGATCTGAGATTCCTCTCCGACCGCGGCATCGTCAGCAAGGAGACCATCGCCTGGCTGGAGAATTTCCGGTTCACCGGCTCGATCAAGGGCTACCGCGAAGGCGAGATGTTCTTCCCGAACTCGCCGATCCTGCAGTTCGAGGGCACCTTCGGCGAGTGCACGCTGCTGGAGACGCTGGTGCTGTCGGTATTGAACTATGATTCCGCCGTGGCCTCCGCCGCCTCGCGTATGACCAGCGCGGCGAAGAACCGCCCTTGCATGGATATGGGCGGCCGCCGCACCAACGAATGGTCGGCCGTGGCCGCCTCGCGAGCCGCCGTGGTGGGGGGATTCCAAGGCACCGCGAATCTGCTCGCCGCCAAAATGTACGGATTGAAGGCCATCGGCACGGCCGCGCACTGCTTCACGCTGGTGCACGACAGTGAACGGGCCGCGTTCGAATCGCAGATCGCGGCGCTGGGCAAGAACACCACGCTGCTGGTCGACACCTACAACATCGAGGAGGCCGTGAAAACCGCGGTTGAGGTGGCGGGCCCCGAACTCGGCGGCGTGCGCATCGACTCGGGCGATCTGGCGGCGCTGGCGCAGCGCGTGCGCAACCAGCTCGACGCCTTGGGCGCGACGAATACGAAGATCACCGTCACCAACGATCTGGACGAATACGCACTGGCCGCGTTGCAGACCGCGCCGGTCGACTCCTACGGCGTGGGCACGATGCTGGTGACCGGATCGGGCGCGCCGACCTGCGCCATGGTGTACAAGCTCACCGAGCGCGAAGGCGCGGACGGCGTGATGCAGCCGGTGATGAAGAAGTCCAAAGACAAGGCCACCGTGCCGGGACGCAAGCTCGCCTACCGCTCGTATGAGTACAATCTGGCCGATTGTGAGCACGTCGTCTCCGGAAGCGAGGAGAAGCTCGCCGCGTATACGCCCGACCCCGAGTGGAAGAACCTGCTCGTCGACTTCGTGGACCACGGCGAAATCGACCCGCAGTGGCGCGGACACGACGCGATCATGAACGCGCACGACTATCACGCGAAGGCGTTGGCCGAACTGCCGATCACCGCCCAGTCGCTGATGCGCGGCGAACCTGTGATTCCGACAGAAACCACGGTTCTATAGGCTTAGCGCATCATTTCGTCGTAGATGCGCTTGCAGTCGGGGCACACCGGGTACTGGGAGGGGTCGCGCTTGGGCACCCACACCTTGCCGCACAGGGCGACCACGGGGCGGCCGGTCAGACGCGATTCGTTGATGCGCTCCTTGGACACGTAATGCGCGAAGCGATCGGCCTCGCCGCCATCGTCGCGCTTCGTCTCCTCCTGCGTTTCGGGGCGCTCCAGCACCGCCGTGCCCGTGCCCTGATCCGGATTGGACAGCGGCGACACCGGGTCTTCAAGATCGAACATGCTCGTCATGGCATTCCTCCACATCAACTTGGGCGACCGCACGGCATCGGCGATTCCGCCGACCGCTGCGGCCTGTCGTCCACCATCATAGACACGACGCGGTACTCTTGAACTCATGACTATCGCAGTGTGCCCCGGCTCGTACGATCCCCTGACGTCCGGCCATTTGGATGTGATTGAACGCAGTGCGCGCTTCTTCGACGAAGTGCACGTGGTGGTGGCGGTGAACGCCGCCAAAACCCCGATCTTCCCGGCGGAGACCCGCGTCGATGTGATTCGCCGCGCGCTGGCGGACGCCGGCTGCACGAACGTCACCGTCTCCTCCACCGACGGACTGATCATCGACTACTGCAGTAAGGTCGGCGCCACGGTTATCGTCAAGGGACTGCGCCAGAACGGCGACTACGAAGCCGAATTGGGCATGGCGCTGGTGAACCGCAAGCTCGCCAATGTGGAGACCCTGTTCCTTCCGGCAGATCCGGTGCTCGAGCATATCTCCAGCTCCGTCGTCAAGGATGTGGCCCGCCACGGCGGCGACGTGACCGGCATGGTGCCGGATTGCGTGATCCCCATGCTCGCCCAAGCCCTCGCCCAGGAACGTCAGACAAAGGAGTGACCATGACCAACGATGCGGCCAATCCCGCAGGCGACCGTCCGACCGGATATGTGGATCTGACGAAAGCGAACGACACCGACCTGTTCCCGCCGCTGGCGCAGGATGACGCGGGTGCCGATGCGCCGACGCCCCACGCCTTGTTCTCCGTGGGCGCGATGCCGGATATGCGTGAGGATCTCTCCGCCGACGAGGTCGAGGACCAAAGCCACGCCGAATTCACCACCGTCTACGACATCATCGACGATTTGGACAAGGCTTTGGACGAGGCCAAGGGCGGCCTGTTCACGCCGGGACAGGTGAAGGTGGACCGCGATATGTTCACCGAGCGGCTGACCGAGCTCAAAAAGATGCTGCCCGTGCAGCTCGAGCGCGCCTCCGCGCTGATGCGCGAGGCGGAGCGCCGTCTTGAATCGGCGCAGACCCAGGCCAACGCCATCATCGCCTCGGCGCAAAGCCGCGCCTCCGACATGGTCAAGGAGGCCAACGAGCAGGCGCAGTTCCTCGCCGGGCAGGAGAATATCACCGAAATCGCACGGCAGAAGGCACGCGCGATGCTCGATCAGGCGCAGGCCAAATCCGACCATCTGACCCATGGGGCGGACCAGTACTGCTCCACGATGATGGAGGGATTGCAGCAGCAGCTGAACAAGCTCAGCCAGGACGTGCAGGCCGGCATCAACGTGCTGAACGAACGCCAGCGCGCCGCCGAGGGCCGTCTGCCTTCGCTGGACGAGGACGACTATCCGCAGGCGTAGACTCGCACAACGCACGACATCATCACCAAAGGAAAGCAGCAGTATGGCACGAGTTGAGGATTCCCCGTGGGCGATTTCCGTGGCGCAGGTCGCCACGCGCGCCGGCCAGTCGAAGCCGGTGGATGAGGACTTCCCCGCGCCCGAGGGCATCGGGGACAATATCGTCGGGGTCACGTCCGGCGCGCCGATCCATGTGAGCGGATCGTTCGATTCTATTGTGGACGGCCTGATTTTCTCCGGGCGGATCAGCGCGCCCGTCAGCACGGAGTGCACGCGCTGCCTCACCCCCATCGAACACGACTGGCCGGTGAACGTGACCGCCTTCTTCCCCTATGCGCAGGCGGAATCCAAGCGCGACGCGAGGTCGGGCAAGAAATCCAAGCGCGAGGTGGAAGTGGATATCATCGCGGGCGAGGATGAGTCGGAGGACACCTATCCGCTGCTGATGAACGGCGCGTTCGCCGACATCGAGGCGATGCTGCGCGACTGTCTGGTCGAGGCGCTGCCGCTGCAGCCCCTGTGCCGCGAGAACTGCCGGGGACTGTGCTCGCAGTGCGGTGAGAATCTCAACGAGCATCCCGACCACGGCCACGACGTGACCGACATCCGCCTCGCCGGACTGGCCGCGCTCAAAGCCCAGCTGGAGGCCGAAGCCGGAGAGTGACGACCCTCCGCGCATGTCGAATGGACCGAGCTCAGCGGGGCGGCATGCGCACGTCCAGACAAGCTCCGCGCATGTCGAAATGGACATTGTACGAGCATTGCGCTAACATACTGAACGCTTAAGCTCAATCGTTCGAACGAAACAGAGGATACTGAAATGGCACTGCCTAAGTACAAGACCTCGCGCGCCAATACGCACTCGCGTCGCGCGAACTGGAAGGCCACCGCAACCGCTACCGTGAGCTGCCCGAACTGCGGCGCTCCGGCTCTGCCGCACATGGCCTGCCCGAGCTGCGGCTCCTTCCGCGGCCGCGTCTATCGCGAAGCCATCCAGCCGGCCCACACCAAGTGATTTCGGCTGCATAACGGCATAGAAGGCCCTGCCATCGACGGGTGGCGGGGCCTTCTGCATAAATCCCTCCCACCGGCGGCATCGTGGATTTCGCACTTCGACGACCCTTGTGCGAAATTCGCGACGTTTACCGGCCACGCAACGTCGTGGATTTCGCACACCATCCGTTGAAGTGCGAAATCCACGACATCCACATTCCCGGCGAAGAGATGAGAAGCACATGAAGAACCGGAATACGCACGCATCCGCACACGACGCAGCCGCCACCGACGCGACCGCATCCGACGCGCCACACACCCGCGTTTCGCGCGTCTCGCAGTCGGACCGGCCGGCCGGCGCGGAACTGCTGGAGGCGCTGGGCACCACCATCAGCCCCGATCTGCTGGTGCAGGCGCTCACCCACCGCTCCTTCGCACACGAGCATCCCGGCGTGTCCCACTACGAGCGTCTGGAATTCCTCGGCGACGCGGTGCTCGAGCTTGTCGCCACCGAAACGCTGTTCGCCCGCCACCCCGACAAATCCGAGGGCGAGCTGGCGAAGATGCGCGCGAGGGCAGTCTCCGAGGATTCGCTCAGCGCCATCGCCAAGAAGAAACTGCATGTGGGGCCGTATATTCTGCTGGGCCACGGCGAATCCGACCAGGGCGGCGCCGAGAAGAATTCGATTCTGTGCGACATTGTCGAATCGCTGATCGGCGCGACTTTCCTGGAGCACGGCATCGACGAGGCGCGCGCCGTGGTGCATCGTCTGATCGACGAGACGCTGGACGAGGTGGCCAGCCAGGGCCCGGCCCTGGACTGGAAGACCTCGCTGACCGTCAAGGCGCATCAGCTCGGCAAGGGCGAGCCGGTCTACCATATGGAGGTCGCAGGCCCCGAATACGCGCTGGTGTTCACCGCCCGCGTGAGTCTGGGCGAGGACGAGACCATCATCGGCGAGGGCCGCGGCTCCAGCAAACGCAAGGCGCAGCTGGCCGCCGCCGAAGCCGGATGGAAGGCGCTGGGCTAGGGAGCCGCGCCCCTGCCGGACTTCACCATTCGGGCGGAACGCCGCGCCGCGCGATATCCGCCGGTACCATAGACTGGAGAGACAACCGTATTGGATTCGCGTCACGCGCCACAAGCGCCGCGCCGAACCGCCGACGCCGCCGGAGGGCTTTGCACCGAAAAGCCCAACCCAAGGCGAGAAGTTCATCGAAGTGTGAGAGGAACCATGGCATTACCTACGCCGCTTCAGGCATTCAGCAGCGTGCCCAAAACACCCGCGGGCAACGATAAGCAGACCATCGTCAACGGTGAGAAGATGACCGGCGCGCAGGCGCTGGTACGGTCCCTGGAGGAGCTGGGCGTCAAGGATGTGTTCGGCCTGCCCGGCGGCGCCATCCTGCCTGTGTATGACGAGATCAAGGACAGCACGAAGTTCCGTTTCGTGCTGGTGCGTCACGAGCAGGCGGCCGGTCACGCGGCCGAAGGCTACGCGATCTCCACCGGACGTGTGGGCGTGTGCCTCGTCACCTCCGGACCGGGTGCCACGAATGTGGTCACCGCCATTGCCGACGCGAATATGGATTCCGTGCCGATGGTCGTCATCACCGGTCAGGTGGGTGTGGGCGCGATCGGCACCGACGCCTTCCAGGAAGCCGATATCGTCGGCATCACCTACCCGGTGGTCAAGCATTCGTACCTCGTCACGCGCGCGCAGGACATCCCCCGCGTGCTCACCGAGGCCTTCCATATCGCCGCCACCGGCCGTCCCGGCCCCGTGGTGGTCGATCTGACCAAAACAGCGCAGACCGGCGACATGTACTTCTCGTGGCCGCAGCGCATGATCCTGCCCGGCTACAATCCCACGACAAAGGCGCACGGCCGTGTGCTCTCCGACGCGGCGAAGATGTTCTCGCAGTCGTACCGCCCGGTGCTGTATGTGGGCGGCGGCGCGGTGCGCTCCGGTGCCCAGAAGCAGATCGCGGAACTCGCCCGCGTCACCGGCGCGCCCGTGGTCACCACACTGCAGGCGCGCGGCATCCTGCCGGATTCCGACTCCGCCAACCTGGGCATGCTGGGCATGCACGGCGCGGTGGCGGCGACCGGCGCGGCCCAGCGTTCCGACCTGCTGGTGGCGATCGGCGCGCGCTTCGACGACCGCGTCACCGGCGATCTGGCATCGTTCGCGCCCACGGCCCGCGTCATCCACATCGATATCGACCCGGCCGAAATCGGCAAGAACCGCGTGGCCGACGTGCCGATCGTGGGCGACGTGGCCACCGTGCTCGACGATCTCATCCCCGAGATTACGCGCGCGCAGGCGATCCACGGCAAGCCGGATCTGACCCACTGGTGGGCCGCCCTGAACAAGCTGCGCGAGGACTACCCCATCGACTACGACCAGCCCGAAGACCAGCCGACCGACGGCTCGCTTTCGCCGCAGTGGGTGGTCAAGCAGCTCTCCAGCATGGCCGATCCCGAGACGATTTGGGTGGCCGGCGTGGGCCAGCATCAGATGTGGGCCTCGCAGCTGGTGGACTTCGAACAGCCGCGTTCGTGGATCTCCTCCGGTGGTCTGGGCACGATGGGCTACGGCCTGCCCGCCGCCATCGGCGCCTCGCTCGGTTCGCAGCGCGATTTCGAGGGCCGCAAGCCCGTGTGGCTGATCGACGGCGACGGCTCGTTCCAGATGAGCTCCGAAGAGCTGGCGACCGCGTTCCTCGACGGCGCGCCCGTGAAGATCGCGATCCTCAACAATTCCGTGTACGGCATGGTGCGCCAGTGGCAGACCCTGTTCTACAACAAGCACTATTCGGCCACGATGCTGCGCGACGGCGAGGCCACGCAAGACACCGCTCCTGAGGATTTCGTCGACGTGCCCGATTTCGTCAAGCTCGCCGAGGCATACGGTTGCGTGGGCTTCCGCGCCTTCACCGAAGAGCAGGCGATCGACGCGATCAAGCGCGCCAACGAGATCAACGACCGCCCGGTGCTGATCGACTTCCGCGTGTGGAAGGACGCGATGGTATGGCCGATGGTCGCCGCCGGCGCGCCCAACGACGAAGTCACCTACCGTCCCGGAACCAAGCCGCTGCGTCGTGCCGCCGCCCAGGGCGCGGATGACGCGGCCCATGTGTCCGGCGCCGCCTCGGTGTGAACCCCAGCGTGTAAGGAGAAACGATATGGCTAACTATCCCGCATCCCAGCCAGGTTCCCAGCGCCACACCCTGTCGGTGCTGGTGGAGAACCGCCCCGGCGTGCTCGCCCGTGTGGCGGGCCTGTTCGCGCGCCGTGCGTTCAACATCAACTCGCTGTCCGTCTCCCCCACCGAGCGTCCGGACATCTCCCGCATCACGGTGACCGCCGATGTGGACACCGTGCCGCTGGAGCAGATCATCAAGCAGCTCAACAAGCTGCTGCATGTGCTGAAGATCGTCGAGCTGGACGCCTCCACCACCGTGGATCGCGAGCTCGTGCTGATCAAGGTCGCGGCCGACGAGTCGAACCGTTCGGACGTGCTGGAGATCGTGCGCCTGTTCCGCGTGAACGTGGTCGATGTGCATCCCGAGTCGCTCACCATCGAGGCGACCGGCGCGGAGGGCAAAATTGACGCGCTGCTGGGGCTGTTGGAGCATTACGGCGTGATCGAGCTGGTACGTTCCGGCTCCGTGGCCGTCACGCGCGGCCCGCGCGCCTTGAGCGAAAAGGTGTTGGGCTCCGAAATCACCGGACGATAAGCCCAGTGGACGGATAAGCCCAGTGGGCTTATCCGTGAAACAAATCGCACACACGGCACCGGCCACCGCTAACACGACACGGCCGATTCCCCACTTCCGTAGAAACGTTCACTGATGAATCATCAGTGAACGTTTTTACATGAGATGCCGGGGACTTCCGGAATTTGCGTCACTGACGAAAACTCAGCGAGGCTTATTCCGGAAGTCCCCGGCATCTCGCGTAATATCAGCCGCGCCAGCACTCCTCGTATGGAATGCCGGTCAGCCGTTCGACCGTCTTGCGGGTCACATCGTCGACTTGGGCCTTGCTGCCGCCTGCACGCAGGCGGTCGATCTCGCGCAATACCAGCAGATTCGTATCGCGGTCGATCACCAGCCGGGACGAAATCACCCAGGCGATCACCATGGCGATGGCGAACCAGCCGAGCAGCACCGCGCCCAAGCCGTTGCGAGCCAACTCGGACTGCGTATCCAGCGTGGAGTCGAATCCCACCCAGCCGAGAATCGCGCCCACGGCGATCACCACCACGCCGGAACCCAGCTGGCGCAGGCAGGACTGGATGCCGGAGAAAGTGGCGGAACGGTAACGCCCGGTAACCAGTTGGTCGATATCCGCGACGAACGGGAACACCGACCACGGCAGGTATCCGCACAGCGATTTGAACGCGAAGAACACCACCACACCGGCAACGGTGAACACCATCCATACCGCGGAAGGCAACGTATCCACCAGCTGCCAGGACGCGAACAGCCAGCCCACCCCCGCAAGGCAGCCGATGAAGTTCACCGTGTATAGGCGGCGGGGGCCGATGGCGGAGAGCAGCCATCCGAACAGCGGCATCAACGGCAGCGAAATCACGCCGCAGCCCAACAGCAGCGAGGCGAAGGCGGCGGTGCGGTTCCAATCGTAGATCACGAAGAACACGAAGGTCTGACCGAACACATCCATCGCCAACTGCACCAGCAGATAAATGGACAGATGCCTGCGGAATTCGGCGATGCGCAGCGTCGAGGCGTACTCCCCCATCATCTTGCCTAGGCGCCGCAACCAACCGAGCAGTCCCACGCGCCGCTGTTCGATCTCGCCCCGCGCCCAGGCGCCGAAACCAGCCTCCTCCGGCGTCATCTCCCAAGTGACGCGCCAGCAGAGGAACAAGGCAATCGAGAACCAGACGGTGAATCCGATGGCGAACACCATATAGCCGACCGGCGTCCATTCGCCGAATATCGACAATGTCGCGCTGCCGACCAGCGGGATCAGCGTGCCGGTGCCGGTGGCGATGAACAGGCGCGCGGTCGAGAGTTTCGTGCGCTCGTCGAAATCCTGCGCCATCTCGCCGGGCAGTGGATTGTAGCTGGCCTGGAACACCTGCGGCAGCATCACCCACAGCACATACACCACCGCATACACGCCGACCGGCAGCCCTGGAATCCACAGAAGCACGCCGATCAGCACCAGCGGCGAAAGCAGGGCGAGCAGAAAACGGCGGCGTCCGAAACGCAGTCCGACCGGGAAGCGGTAGAGGTTGTCGGCGAGCACGCCGAATACCAGTGCCGCGAACGCGCTGATGATGGCGCTCATTCCGATGATGCCCTGGGCCGTGGTGATCGACATGCCGCCGAACCGGTTCCAGAACAGCGCCAGATACGTGGTGATCAACGTGAGCTGGCCACCGCCGAAGCAGTCGCCGATGCCGAATCCGATGGCGTTGCGCAAGGTGATGCGCCGCTTGCCTGGCGCGGCGCTCACCTGCGTAAAGTCCGCGTTCACAGCGCGAGGACCGTGAACGACCATGCGGGCGCCTCGTACGTGCCTGCCGTCAGGTCGACCTGCGCGGTCTGCGGCGCGTACGGCGACTCCTGCCCCACGCGGCCGGCGTATTCGTCATCGCCGGCGAGCACGACGGCCTTCGCCTGCGCACGCTGCTCGGGCGCAAGCCCCAGCTCGTCGCACACCTGCGCCAGATCCACCTGAGCCGCCTCGGGCATCGCGTTGACCACGCGCACATACGTCACGCCTGCGGCCGTGTCTTGCGCGACGGTGACGGTGCGGCGCGGCTCCGCCGGCTCCTCGCGCCCGTCCGCGATCAGCTCGCCGTCGATGAACAGACGCATGCTCGAGCCGCGGTCGGAGACTTCGACGCGCACATCCCAAGTGGTGCCGGGGCGCACGGCGTCCATCGACACCTCCGTGCCGGCGAGCGCATAGCCGCTGCCGTCGCGCACCACCTGCACGTTGTGTCCGCGGCCGAGCGAGACGATGTTGTGGTTGGGGCCGTTCACGTCGCCCAACGCGAACTGCACGCCCCACATGCCCTCCCAGTAGGTGACCTGCGCGCGCAGCGTGTACCGTTCGCCGCTCGCCGCAAGCGCGGTGTCGACGGGGCCGTTGCCCTGGTAGTGGATGTCGGGCAGGGCGATGGTTTCGCCGTTTTCGGTTTCGACGCTGAGGCCGCTGATGTCGACGTGCGCGCCGCCGAGGATGCGCAGGCCGATGTTCTCCGGCAGTTCGCGGGTCAGTGTGGTGGGTCCGTCGAGCGCCACCGGATAGGCGGTGTCGCAGGTGGTGGTGGCGAACATCTGCTGCACCCAGTAGCTGATGGTGTGGTAGACGCGCTCGTTGTCGAAGTAGATGAGGTCGGGGTTCCAGCTTTCGTGGCCGTTTTTTGCGAACAGCGGCGCGTAGGATGCCATCGACACCACGTCGCCGTTGAGTTCCATATGGCTCATGAACGCGGCTTCCGACAGGCCGTTGATGAGCTGCGTGCCCCAGGAGCCGTATTCGCCCAGGTACACCTTGGGGCCGTTACGGTCGGCGTCGTCGTAGTGGTGCAGGTTGTGGAACCACCAGCTCGGCGACTGGTAGGAGTGTTCGTCGACGACCGGGAGGCCGGCTTCGCGAGCGTAGGCCCAACCGAGTTCGTAGTCCTGTCCGGAAGGGGAAGGTCCGACGGTGCCGACCACCACGATTTCGGGGTGCGCGGCCTTCACCGCGTCGAAGATGCGCTGGAAGCGGTCTTTGAACACGGGGTCGATGAGATCCTCGTTGCCGATGCCCAGATATTCCAGCCCGAAGGGTTCCGGATGGCCGAGTTCGGCGCGGCGTGCGCCCCACGGGGTGGTGGTGTCGCCGTTGCAGAATTCGATCAGCGCGAGCACTTCGTCGATGTAGGCGGGCATGTCGCGTTCGGCGATGGGCACGGGGCCCTGGCTGGTGTTCTGGCAGCCCACGCCCGCGGGCAGCACCGGCAGGGGCTTCGCGCCGATCGCCTCGCACAGGCACAGGTATTCGTAGTAGCCGATGCGGAAGGACTGGTGATAACCCCACGTGTTGAAGTTGTGCGGGCGATGTTCCACCGCGCCGATGGTGCGGTCCCAGTGGTACATGTTCTCCATGCCCAGGCCGTGGGTGATGCAGCCGCCGGGGAAGCGCAGGAACCGCGGCTTGAGTTCGGCGAGCGCCTGCACCAGGTCGGGACGCATGTGGGCGGTCAGACCTTGGGTGGTGGAGGCGGGTTCCAGCGAGACGAAGTCGAGGTCGACCGCGCCGGGCTGGGTGAAGGTGAGGCGCAGCGTGCCCTGACGCGCGACGATCGACGAATCGGTCTGGTCGGCTGACTCGGCCGGTTCGGCGATGATGAGGTCGGCGGCGAGCTGATTCCACTGCGGCGTCTCGGCCGTGACCTGCGCGCGGGCCAGCGTTTCGCCACGGTCGCCGATCAGGGCGATTTCGATGGGCATCGCGCCGGTTTCGCCGCTGACGCGCGTCCACAGGGAGCAGCGGTAGGTTTCGCCAGCGCGGAAGACCATGCCGTCGAAGCCGACGTTCTCCAGCGAGGCCGGGGCGTTACGCACTTCGACCACGGCGTAGTGCGGGTTCTCGCTCGCCACCGGATCGTCGGTGCTCACGCCGAACGCGGCGAAGGAGTTTTCCGGCACGATTTTGCGCCATGCGGTGTAGTTGCTCCAGTCGCGGCTGTCGGCGCGGTTGTATTCGAAGGCGCCGTTCTGCACGAGCTCGCTGGCCAGACCGCCGTCGGCGGAATAGCTGATGTCCTCGTAGAAGATGCCCCACAGGTCGGTGCTGATCTTACGCACGCCGGCCTTGTCAAGGGTGGCTGTGAGTTGTTCGTTGGTCATGATGTTCCTTCTTTGGGTTGTGGGATTCTTCGACTCCGCTGCGCTTCGCTCAGAATGACGAAAGCAAGGCAGTCGTCATGCCGGGCGATACGGCACCCGCTTATGCTGTGCCGAGCACTGGCGTAGTCACGTCCTGATTCCGATGGATGGCTTAGCGGCGGTCGAGCGCGATCCATAGCGCGCCGTGGGAGGGGATGGTGCCGCGGATCACGCGGTCCGCCCCTTCGCCTTCGATGCGCACGTCGGCCGGGGCCGCGCCGTCGGCCACGTCTGCGAACAGGTCGGTGAGGGTCCACGGATCGTTGCGCCCGTCGATGCCGACGATGGATTGCAGTTCGATGTTGCCGCCGAGTTCGTAGTCATCGTCGCCGGTCCAGAACAGGGCCGCGTAATGGCCGTTCGGATGGGCGGATGCCGTGCCGTCGGCCCAATCGGCGGCGTCGGCGGCCCAGACGATGAGTTCGCCGCGGTAGCTGTTCTCGTCATCCCAACGGGCGAAGATGCGTTCGCGCACGGTCTCGTGGTTGTTGGTCGAGCCGGCGGTCACCTCGCGCAGGGCGGGGTTGGCGAGCAGGGCGATGGTTTCGGGCGTGCTGGTGGGCAGGTCGCCGCCCACCATCAGCGGCGAGCGTCCCATGCACCACAGGGCGAGCAGGGTGCGGCGCTCGTCCGGGGTCAGTCGGCAGTCGCGGTCGTCGCCGCGTTCGGCGCGCAGTCCGATATGGCCCAGCGGCAGCATGTCGGCATCGGCCCAGTGGCCGGTGGTCTGGAACGGGGCCCAACGGGCGAGGCGCGCGAACTGCTGGAGAATGTCTTCCCAACGGTCCCACAGGTCGTCGGAGATGCGCCACATCTGGGCGTTCTCGCGCAGGAAGTCGACGTAGCCGGTGCTCACCCAGCCGCCGGGCGAAAGCGAAAGGCTGATGGCACGGCCGTGCGCGGCTTCGGCTTTGGCGATGGCGCGATGGTAGGCGGCGATCTCCTCGGAATGGAACGGGGTCTGCATGTCGTCGACTTTGAGGAAGTCGAGCCCCCATTCGGCGAATTGGTCGATTTGCGCGTCATACCAAGCCTGCGCGCCGGGGTGGGATTGGTTGAGGCCGTAGTTGTCGGGGTTCCACTTGCACACGTGGTCGAAGTCGGCCACGTCGCGTGCGGTGTAGTCGGTGTCTTTGACGGGCAGGTCGCGCTCGACGGCGAGACGCGGGATGCCGCGCATCATATGCACGCCGAACTTCAGCCCCAGCGCATGCACGGCGTCGGCGATTGGCTTGAAGCCCGCGCCGTTCGCCGCGCTGGGGAAGCGCTCCGGATCAGGCAGCTGGCGGCCGTATTCGTCGAGCACCAGCGGCGCGTTCTCGTTGTAGCCGTGCGCGCGGGCGGTCGGATCATACCAGTCGATGTCCACGACCAGCGTGTCCCAACCGGCGGCGAGCAGATGCTCGGCCATGAAACGCGCGTTCGCGAGCAGTTCCTCCTCATTGAGCGTGGTGCCGTATGAATCCCAGCTGTTCCAGCCCATCGGCGGGCGGTGCGCTTTGGTGATCTCGCTCATGGCTTCCCTTTCCTTTTGCGAAGCATACATAAATATGTACCGGTACATATCTTAAATCATTATCAGCACTCCGCAAGCGGCATGCAACCTTCGGAGAGTTGGTGTTTTTTCGGCATTATTCCAACGTTTGCAACACTGATTTGCATTCTGTGTACAAAAACAATATCGTTATATATAACGACCGCAGCAGGCGGCACGCATCAGCGGAGGGCAACGGACCGGCATCAGCCGGCCGCAGCATCCCGTTCCGCGAACCCTCAAGGAGACGCCATGGGCACAAACACCACCCCGACGCTGCGCGACGTGGCGCGCGCGGCCGGAGTATCGCCGATGACCGCCTCGAACGCGCTGCACGACAAACCCGGCGTCAAGGAGTCCACGCGGCTCAAAGTGATCGCGGCGGCCAAACAGCTGGACTACCGCATCAATCTCACCGCGAGCATGCTCAAATCCGGGCGCAGCAACATCATCCACATCGTCGTGAACGAATACGATTCGCCGTTCTATTCCAAACTCGTGCAGTCGCTCAGCGCGCACACCACGGCACGCGGGCTCACCCCATTCCTCGAACAGACGCGCTACTCGCCGGACGCGGCCAAGCAGGCGCTGCAATCATCCCCCTTCTCCGACCAGCTCTTCGACGGGGAGATTCTGCACGCCTCCGGATTGAACCCGGACACCCCGATCGACAGCATGACCCACGGCCGACCTTTCGTGCTGATCGACTCATGCGAAAACCAACCGACCACCGACCAGGTGAACTTCCCCAATGAGGAGGGGGCGCGCGCCGCGGTGCGGCATCTGATCGACCGCGGCTGCACCCGCATCGCGCTTGTCGGCGAATCGTTTATGGAACGTGGCGAACTCGCACAGGCGCAGGGATCGGGGATCCTACGTCTGCGTGGCGCCAGCGGAACGCTGCTCGACGCCGGCCTGCCGTACGACAACACCGTGACCTTCCATGCCTATGGTCCCGACGACGGCATCGCCGCCGGCGAGCGCATCGCGCGGCATATCCTCGCGGCCCGCGGCACGGCGGCGGAAACCGCGGCTCCGATTCCTTTCGACGGCGTGTTCTGCGCCAATGATTACGCCGCCTTCGGGGTGATCCGCGGCCTGCGCAATCTCGGCATCGACGTGCCGCGCGACGTGAAGGTGATCGGATTCGACGGTGCGAGCGCCGGCGCATATGCCACCCCCAGTCTGAGCACCATCCAGGTCGACCTCGACCAGCTTTCCCGCTTCGCGCTCGACCTACTCACCCGACGCATCGAACGCCGCGCCAACGGCGAGACGGATGAGCCGCCCGCGCAACTCACCATCGGATACCAACTCGTCGAGCGCGAGTCAACCGCGCCGAAGGATCGCACGGCGTCCTGAACGCACAGCGCCGGCATCGCAATACGCCATCACACCACCACACCATCACCAAAGGAGGAACCAATGGGCGAGCCCACCACCGGATATCTGTTCGTGCACTTCATCGGAGACGAGCGCACCCCCACCGACGAACAGCTGTATTTCGCGCTCAGCCATGACGGCACGCACTGGAAGGACCTGCGCCCCGAGGGCCAGCCGGCGCTGACCTGGCTCGGCGGCGAGAAGGGCACGCGCGACCCGCATATCGTGCGCGACCCGCGCGGAGGATTCCATATCGTCGCCACCGATCTGAGCATCTACTACCGCGGCGGCTGGGGGCCGAACGACGGCGCCACCACCAACGGCTCCACCGGACTAGTGGTCTGGGACTCCCCCGACCTGGTCCACTGGAGCGAACCGCGTCTGGTCGACGTGGCCTCCAAGATTCCGGGCGCGGGCATGGCATGGGCGCCCGAGGCCTGCTGGGATCCCGAGCGCGAGCAGTGGATCGTGTTCTGGGCCACCAAAACCAATGAGGATGAGCCGGGCAATCCGCTCAACAACGAGCTGGGCGACCGCACCAACATGTACTACGCGACCACCGAGGATTTCCACACCTTCTCCGACCCGGTCAAATGGATCGACCGCAAGAACGTCATCATCGACACCACGATGATGCGCGACGAGGACGGCTGGTGGTACCGCGCGTCCAAGGATTCCGAAATCACCATCGAGCGTTCACGCAACCCGTACGCCGTCACCTACGAGGCGCAGCGGACCGATAATCCGCAAGAGTGGTCCTTCGTCGGCACGCTCACCGACATCTTCGGCAACGGACGATACTCGTGGCATTATCTGGAGGGTCCGGAGCTCTTCCGCTACCATGACACCGATGTGCGAGAGGTCAACGGACGCAGGATGGCCTATGGACTGATGTGCGACCAGTTCGCCGAGGCCAAGGGGTATCTGCCGTTCCGCTCGGCCGACTTGTCGTCGCACGACCCGCAGGATTGGGCCGTGGCCGACGATATCAACTTCGGCGCGCTCAAGAAGCGGCACGGGGCAATCCTGCCGATCACCGCGGCCGAATACGAGGCCGTCGAAGCGGCGTTCTCCCTGTAGCCCCAGCGCACGGAGGGGCCCCACGCCTCCACGCTTGCGACCCTTTTCCAACTCGCAAACGCACACAAAAGGGCGGACTTCCAAGGAAGTCCGCCCTTTTGGCCCTTGCGTAACGCACACGTCCTGTGCGGTTCATGTGAGAAAAAGTCGCATGAACGTCATCGCACAGCCGCTCCGTGCGACCTCACGCAAACAGATAATCGATAAGCTCACGCATGCGGGTCTGATTCGTCTCGTCCTCCACATTGGAGATGACCAGATAGGCGTCGTCGGGCGCTCCTTCCAGCGAGGTCCAGACGGCGGACTTGCTCAGGTCGAGCGCGAACGCCTGCGATACGTCCGTCACAGGCTCGCCGTCGACGTCGACCATGGCGTCGGCCACCGCCTCAAGCTGCGCATCCCCAAGCTTCTCCGCCAGAGATGAGGCATATCCGCGCGACTCCACCAGCGCCAGCGTCTCTTTGGTGGTGACGATCGCATTGACGTCGCCCGCGCTGACCTGCGTGAACATCCTTGTGGTGTCGTCGGTATACGCGCCGCCGTCCTCGTCGATGACGTAGGAGACGTCGAATTGCGCGAGCCGCTCATCCTCGATGCCTTCCCGCTCGACGAAGCCGGTTTTCAGCTCCTCCATCGGCTGAGCGTATTCATCCGTGGTATTGAGGCGCACGACGGTGAGCTCCGCCGCGGGGTCGCGCGTCGCCATGGTGACGACGATCGCCACGACGAACACCACGGCCAGCAGCACCAGCCCCGTCTCGATCAGAAAGTTCTGCACGAAGAACGGCCAGCGATCCTTGGGAGGCAGCTCCCGGAACGTCTTCCATTTCGACTGCTTCGTGTACTTGTTCTCCGCGGCGAGGGCGGCTATGGCGTCCTGCTGCTCCTGCGTGAACACGATGCCGCCCTTGATGCGCTCGTCGTCTTCGTCTGCCATAGCCGGTCCTCCCGTCAGGTTCATCGTTGCATGCGTCGTAAGTGTACAACCTTCAACTGGATTGCACCTTCAGCGGCGATGGCCGCACCCTCTCACACGTCGTGGTCGGGATCGACGATGCCGTCCAGATCGGCCCGATGCCGCCCCATGACGATACCGTTATCGGTGACCTCCGCCTCATATACGATGCCGTGCGACGTCAGGTCGGCGCCGGAGGCGTCCTTGCGGGTCATATTGGTGTGCATAACCAACAGCAGCGGCCCCTCGAACGAGCGCACCAACATGGCGTGTCCGGCGTCCCGATGGTCGAGAACCGGCAGCTGCTCCCATGGTCCCGCCACCTCGCCCGAGCGCGAAATGGCTTGCGCCAGCACGTATTCACCGCGGCTGTACGAGGTCCACAGACTCACCAACGAGCCATTCGGCGTACGCACCACATACGGTCCGTCCGTCACGAAGCCGCTCGCACCTCGTTCGACTTCGCTCCACGGCAGCACGTCGCCATCAACGTCATGCCATACGCCTTCGGTGGCGCGCCACAGCAGCGTCGGCTCCCCCACCGCGCGAGACAGGTCCTGCGGGTCGAGACGAATCGCCTCCATCGTCCCATCGAACAGCTGCACCCACTCGTGGGCGTAAACCATCCAAGGGGCACCGTCCCGGTCCACCACCAGCGTGCCATCCAAAGTCATGTCGTCGATCGGGGTGATCGGCCGGGTGGGGTCGGTCACGACGAACGGACCATCCGGGCGATCCGACACGGCGGCCACCACGGCGCGCCGTGACGTCAGGCTCGCCTCGGAGCGATACCAGTCGGGACCTTCGCTCGGACGCGCCGGATCGCCGCGTCGGGCATGCACCGTGACCAGCATCCAGTACCGGCCCTGCCATTCATGCACCTCCGGAGCCCAAGGCGAATCACTGTCGTCATACCATGCGCCTTCGGGCAGGCCGGTCAGGTCGAACACATTGCGCGGCTCGCTGAAATGCACCAGATCGGGGCTGACGTACATCACCACGGATTTGCCGAAGCCATGTTCCGCTTGGGGGTATTGAAAATAGTTGGCGTTGTACAGGTAGTACAGACCGGTGCTCTGATCAGCCAGGACGAATGGGTCGTGCAGGCTGAAGTCATGCATGCGCAATGGGTAGCGTTCGTCGCTCATCGTTCTCCTTGGGGTGATGGATGGTCGGATGGAAACGAAGGCCCGCATGCGGCAAACCTTCCGCACGCGGGCCTCCTTGCAAGGCGTTGATCAGCCCTTGACGGCGCCGATCATAACGCCCTTGTCGAAGTACTTCTGCAGGAACGGGTACAGCACCAGCAGCGGCAGGGTCGACACGATGATCACGCCGTACTTGATCTGGTCGGCGAGCTGCTGCTGTTGCATCACGTTCTGGCCGCCGGAGCCGGAGCCGAGCTGGCTGGTCTGGTTGGCGAGAAGGATGTCGCGCAACACGTTCTGCAGCGGCTGCAGACCGCTTTCGCGGATGTAGATCAAGCCGGTGAAGTAGTCGTTCCAGTGTCCGACGAAGTAGTACAGGCCGATCACCGCGATGATGGCGCTCGACAGCGGGACCACAACCTTCATGAAGTAGCCGAAGAGGCTCAGACCGTCGATCTGCGCGGCGTCATGCAGGTCTTCGGGAATCGAGGTCTCGAAGAACGAGCGCGCGATAATCAGGTTCCACACGCTCACCGCTCCCGGCAGAATGAACACCATCCAGTTGTCGAGCAGGCCGAGCGACTTGTAGAGCAGGTAGTTCGGCACCAGGCCGCCCGCGAAGTACATGGTGAACGTGAACAGGAACAGGATCACGCGCCTCGGCTTGAACTCGATGCGCGAGAGCGCGAACGCGGCGGGCAGGGTCACGACCAGGTTCAGCGCGGTGCCGACCACGGAGTACAGAATCGTATTCGCGTAGCCGGTCCAGATGCGCGAGTCCTGGAACACGCGGATGTATCCGGCGAGGGTGAATCCCTTGGGCCAGATCGTCACATTGCCCGCGGAGACCTGCGTCTGGTCGGAGAACGAGGCCACGATGATGAACCACAGCGGATAGATCACCACGGCCACAATCGCCGCCATCAGCAGATAGAGCACGACATCCACGATCCAGTCGCCCACGCTTTTATGCTGGCGGGTGTGACGATTCCACGGAATCTGCGAGGCATCCAATTTCGGGGCCACCGACGTGGCGGCACCAGCGACATCACTCATTTTTCATTCCTCCTGACAACGATTCCCACAACTAGAAGATGCTGGTGTCGGACACACGCTTCGAGATCCAGTTCGCCGCGATGAGGAACGCGAAGTTGATCACCGTGTTGAACAGGCCGATGGCGGTGCCGTAGCTGAACTGGAACGACTGAATGCCGATTTTGTAGGTGTAGGTCGAGATGACCTCGGAACCGGGCATGTTCATGGCGTTCTGCATCAGCCACACCTTTTCGAAACCGACGTTGAGCACCGAGCCCATGTTCATGATGAGCAGAATCACGCAGGTCGGCATGATGGTCGGCAGATCGATGTGGCGAATAAGCTGCAGACGTCCGGCGCCGTCCATTTTCGCGGCCTCATACAGGCTCAGGTCCACGGACGACAGGGCGGCGAGGTAGATGATGGCGTTCCAGCCGCAATGCTGCCAGACCTCGGAGATCCAGTACACAGGAGCGATGGCGTCGGCATTGTCCAGCACGCTCTGCGCGCCGAAGAAACGTCCCAGCAGACCCGTTTCAGAGGTCAGGAAGATATTGAGCATGGCCACGATCACCACCGTCGAGATGAAGTGCGGCATGTAGGTGATCGTCTGCACGAAGCCCTTGATGCGCTGGCCGGCGATCTGGTTGATGAGCAGAGCCAGCACGATCGGAGCCAGAAAGCCCAGGACCAGGGTTCCGAAGCTGATCTTGAACGTGTTGATCATGGTAGACGCGAACATCGGCGAGGTGAAGAACTGGACGAAGTACTTGAATCCCGCCCAGTCGCCGCCGGTGAGTCCCTTCGCCGGCACGAACTCTCGGAATGCGAGCTGCACGCCGTACATCGGGATGTAGGCGAACACCGCGATGAAGGCCATGGCCGGCAATGCCATCAGCCAATACTGCCAGTAGCGGCTCATATGCCAGCCCAAGCGCTTCGGCAGAGGCCATGAGCGGCGGACCGCATTGTTGTCGACTACGCCGTGTTCATCCACCACAGCTTGCTTTCCCCGTGACACCACGTTATCTCCTTGTGTTGTTCCCTACTTGACGACCACCCGGGTGGCCGCCGCCCACCATGTCTGGGAGGCGGCCACGCGCGGGCGAACGAACTCAGTCGACGTAGCTGTCGTAGGCCTTCTGCCAGAGTTCGGTGTTCTGGTCGATGTTGTACTTCTTCAGGTTCTCCTGGAACTCGTTCCACTGGGCGTCGTCCTCGGCACCTCCCTGGGCGAGCCACTTGGAGACCACGGGGATCGCGTAGTTGAACAACGCGGTGTTGTTGTTGGCGATGGTGTTCTGGTCCGCCTCGCTGACGCGCACGTAGATCGGCATGAGGTCCTTCTCGTGGTCGTAGTTGGCGTACTGCTCCTCGTAGGGCTCGTCCGCGGTGGCCACATGGTCCATACCACGGTCGCCCTCGACGGTGACCTCATCGGACACCCAGCCGGCGAGGCGGTCTTCCAGCGCGGGGACCTTGGATTCGTCCTGCGCCTCGTGGAACTTGTCGGTGACCTTGTAGGAATGCTCGCCGGTCTGCTCCACATAGCCGTCGGTGATGGAGCCGTACAGCTGCTGGATCGAGTACTTCTCGGAGTACAGCAGGTCGATCACCTTCAGAGCGGCCTCCTTGTTCTTGGCGGAGGAGGACATCGACATGTGGTAGTCCTCGTAACGGTTCGCATCACGAGAGCCGTCCCACACGGTTTCGGAGGCGGAGACGCCGTCGGCGGACGGGATGGGGATGGAGATGTACTGGCTGGCCAGCTCGGAGCCGTAGGATCCGAACGCGGATTCATCCCAGCCGAACACCATGCCGACCTGCGCGGTCTTGCCGTCGGACTGGTTGCGCGCGTTGTACTTGTCGTCCTTGACGGTCACCCAGTCGGAGGGCGCCCAACCGTTCTGGACCATCTCGTAATAGAATTCGATGACCTGGCGGAATTCGTCGGTCTGCATCCAGTTGCCGACCGTGCCGTCATCAACGTAGATGCCCTGCTGGGACGGACCGGAGTTGAAGTGCGTGGCGATGCCGGTGGCGTTCATCATCAGGAACGGGCTCCACCAGTCGCCGATCTTGGAGGTGACCAGCTCGCGCGGGTTGAAGGCGATCTCATCGGCTTCGCCGTTGCCGTTCGGATCCTGCGTCTTGAACGCCTCCATCACGGTGCGCATCTCGTCCCAGGTCGTCGGCGCCTCAAGGCCGAGATTGTCGAGCCAGGTCTTGTTGATGAGGAAGTGCTGACCCGATGCCAGGAAGCCGCTGGTACGGCTGGAGGGAAGCACGGTGACCTTGCCATCGACGGTCACGAATTTCTCGGCGGTGGGCTGCTCCTCGAAGAACTCCTTGACGTTGGGCAGGCTGTCGAGATCGTCGCCCAGGGTTTCGAAGGCGGTGGGGTTACGGGACGCGTCGTCCGGATTGAAGGCGCGGATGTTGAGGTCGGCGATCTCACCGGCGGCCAGCGAGGCGTTCTTCTGCTGGCTCCACTGATCGTCGGACACTTCCTTCCACTCTATGGAGCAGTCGCAGTCCGCTTCCAGCTCCTGAGCCCACGTCATCTCCGACATGGAGGTCTGGTTGGAGTTCTTCACCACCAGAACCGTGACGATCGGCTTGCCGTTCTCATCCGTGGCGGAATCGCTGCTGCCGCAAGCGGCAACCCCTCCCAGCAACGCGACGGCCGAGACGGCGGCGGTCGCCTTCAGTGCAACACTCCTGCGTGTCATTCCAGTTCCTTTCTCGGGTTCTGCCAATATTGCCCATTCGATGCGTCAACGCCACACAACTATGTTTGCGTTAACATCAGATGCCGCAATACACCCTTGTTCGTATGTGATATTGGCTTGCGGTTTCAACGGAGAAATCGCAACGATTTGATTATGCATCGATTATTTCCGTCTGTCAAATCGTTGATTTTGCGCTCTCCCTGAAGACCATTGGCGGAATTTCCAGCCTTTTTCCGCCCTCAACTCATCAAAAAGACTTCGAAAAGAATCGCATCGTTTTGATTATTGTGGCGAGCCGCATATGATTGGGTTCTGTACACTGAGACAATCGACTCCATTCCACCAAAGAAGGTTTCGCATGGTAACGCTCAAAGACGTGGCGCTCAAGGCAGGAGTGTCCCCCTCCACGGCATCCGCGGCATTGCGCGGGCTGGATATCGTCAAACCAGAAACCTCCCAGCGCGTCCTCAAGACGGCGGAAAAACTCAACTATCAAATCAACCTGGCCGCGCGTTCCCTGCGTTCCGGGCGAAGCGACACCTTCTCCCTTATCGTGCCCGACCTCGAAACCAACTACTACGCCCGCCTCGCCAACTCAATGGCTTCGGAACTGAGCAATCACGGACTTCGTCTCGTCGTCCAATTATCCCGGTACATAAAGGAACGGGAGCTGGAACAGATCCGCCAGCTCAACGCCGCCAATTGCGACGGCCTGTTCGTATGCAGCGTCGCCAGCACCGGCAAGGACATCGCCAAAGTGGCCGGGAACATCCCCGTCCTGCTGTTCGACGATATGAGCGGCCCTTCGGAACAGTGTTTCGATTCCATCGAAACCCCCAGCCAGACCGGATCATTCACCGCCATTCGCCATCTCATCGACTGCGGAAGGGAGCGGATCGCCATCGTCGGCGCGACTCCGCACGAGCTTGACACGGCGCCGTCTTTGGGCGCTACGCTACGGCAGAACAGGCATCATTTCGCCCTACAGGCGCTCAGGGAGTATGGCAGACCCACGCAAGACGTGCTTATCACCTCCGACTGGAGCATCGAGGCTGGCAAACAAGCGGCCTATGACCTCGTGGAGCGCGGAATCCCCTTCGATGCGCTCTACTGCATGAACGACGAAACCGCGCTCGGCGTGATCCGAGGCTTTGCGGAATGCGGCGTCAACGTTCCCGACGATGTGGCGGTCATCGGATTCGACGGCATCAATCCCGGAACGTATACCACACCGACCCTGTCGACCATCGCCATCGATTTCGCCGGCATGGCGCAGACCGCGCTGACCATGATGCAGAACCAAATCTCATTGCGCGAAAGCGACGCGGAGAACCAAACGATGCCCCGACGGGTCATCGTCGGCTACCAGCTGATGAAGCGCGAGTCCACCATGGGCCGCACCGCGACCACCGGATTCACCACACGCTCCCGCTGATCGGCCGGTCCGCGCATCACGTAGGTCGCACGGGCGCCTTTGCCATGCGCGTCCGTGCGCGAAGACCTCAGAAGGTCAACGACCGCACATACGAGCCCACAGCCGGACGCACCTGCTCCAGCGTACCGTCGGCGTTATGGGTCAAGGGGGCGAATACCACCTCGCGATGGCAGCCGTCGCCGCCCTCCCAACGCCCATCAGGATGGTAGGCGAACCGATGATAGGCGATGATCCATTCGTCGGTGCCGGGAATGTTCACGATGTTGTGGTGCCCGGGGCCGTACAGGTGATGTTCGGGATCCTGCTCCAGCAGCGTGCGCGGCTCGCTCCACGGCCCATACAGGGAATCCGACATCGCGTATTTGACGCAGTATTCCGGGCTTCGCGTGTCGTTCTCGCTCCACGAGGCGTAGTATGCGCCGCCGCGGCGGTGGATCCAGATGGCCTCGCGGAAGTCGCCGGGAATCCATGACCAAGCCCGCGACTCGTCGAACGACAGGCAGTCGTCGGAGAATGGTGCGATCCACGCCCGGCCGTTCCCCCAGAGGAAGTACTGGCTGCCATCGTCATCGACGAACACGCCGGGGTCGATGGTGTGGCAGTCGAACGTGCCTTTGCGAACCAGCGGCTGCGGCTGAGGGATGAACGGACCGTACGGCGTGCTCGCCACGGCCGCGCCGATCTGACCGCCGGCGACGAACAGGAACACATATTCCCCTTGGGAAGATTTCACGATGGACGGCGCCCACGCGCCGTTCTCCCCATCCCACCATGGCACGTCGCGCAAGTCGAGCGCCGGATAGCGCTCCCATGTGGCGAGGTCGTCGGAGACGTACACGCTGAATACGGTGCCACCCCAATCGTCCACGCCATCGTCGGTGCTGTAGAGGAAGTACCGTCCGTCGAAAATCGCGAGATTCGGATCCGCGCAGTAGCGACGCAGCGGATTGGTCGGCAGCGTCGCATCATTCACGCGGTGCGGAAGCAGCTCACGTTCCGCGACGCGCACGACGGAAGGTTCAAGGGCGATAGTCATAGGTAAAACGCCTTTCTTTGCCCGTGAATGGGCATGGTGTATCGGAGGGCGGACGTGACGCACACGACCTGTGCGGTTCGTGTGAGGAAAAGTCGCACAGGACGGGGCTGGGTCGGGGGCCGTGCGGAGGCACCGCTCCCGACGACCCCAGTCGGCGGCCGACCAGCGGTCTCACACCCATCCAGCCCTATCTGGCGGCCACGCCAGGACTTACGCCCCGACGCCGGCCTTGATCATCGCGTACTGCGACTCATAGAGACGCCAGTACGCGCCGCGCTCGTCGAGCAGCGCGTTGTGCGCGCCGTGCTCGACGATCTGCCCGTGGTCGATGTAGAAGATCTCATCCGCGTTCTCGATGGTCGACAGTCGGTGCGCGATGATGAAGCTCGTGCGTCCCTTGAGCAGCTCGGCGAGACCCGCCTGCAGCGCCTCCTCGGTGCGGGTATCGATATTCGACGTCGCCTCGTCGAGGATCAGGATGCGCGGGTCGGCGAGCAGCACGCGCGCGAAGGCGATGAGCTGGCGCTGCCCGGCCGACAGCGTCGAGCCGCGTTCCTCCACCTTCGTGTCGTAGCCGTCGGGCAGCTCCATGATGAACTCGTGCGCATGCACGGCCCGGGCGGCCGCCTCGATCTCCTCGTCGGTGGCGTCGAGCTTGCCGTAGCGGATGTTCTCACGCACGTCGCCCGAGAAGATGAAGGTGTCCTGCAGCATCACGCCCATCTGCCGACGCAGCGATTCGAGCGTCACGTCGCGCACGTCGTAGCCGTCGATCGTCACCGACCCCTCCGACACGTCGTAGAAGCGCGACAGCAGCGAGATGATCGTCGTCTTGCCCGCGCCCGTCGGGCCGACCAGCGCGACCGAACGCCCCGGCTCCACATGGAAGTCCACCAGATTGAGGATGTTGCGCCCACCCTCTTCGTAACGGAACACCACGTCGTTGAAGTCGACCGAACCGCGGATCTGCGGCAGGTCGGCGGCATCCGGCTTGTTCTCGATCTCCGGCACCACATCCAGCGTCTCGAAGATGCGCTCCAGATAGGCGGAGCAGGTGATGAGCTGGTTGTAGAAGTTGCCGATGTTGATGACCGGATTCCAGAAGTTGTTCGCATAGCCGACGAAGGCGATGAGCACGCCCGTGGTCACGTCCACGCCCGCGAAGCCCATGATGCCCACGAAATAGATGAACGAGATGGTCATCACGGAGATGGTCTGCACGCCCGGCCACATGAGGAACTGGATGTGCACGGCCCTCATCCAGGCGGAGCGCACCTCGTCCTGCTGCTGCTGGAAGGTTTCGAACTGCGCGCGCTCCTGGGCGAAAGTCTGCGTGGTCTTCACGCCGGCGATCGACTCGTGGATGTACGCGTTGAGGTTCGACTGCTTGTTCGACAGCCGCTGGTAGGCGCGGCGCTGGAAATACTGCAGCACGCGCACCCAGATGATGAGCACGGGGAACAGCACCAGACTCCACAGGGCGAGTCTCCAGTCGACCGCGAACATGATCACCAGCGTGAGCAGGAAGGTGAACACGTCGGCGATCACGTTGATCAGGCCTGACGAGAGCGTGTCGGACAGCGTGTTCACATAGTTGACCACGCGGATGAGAATCTTGCCGTGCGGTCGCGAGTCGAAATAGCTGAACGGCAGCGTCTGGATGTGGGTGAAGATGTCGCGGCGCATGTCCTTGAGCATCATCTGGCC
This sequence comes from Bifidobacterium sp. LH_558, assembly GCF_056356295.1. NCBI lineage: Bacteria > Bacillati > Actinomycetota > Actinomycetes > Bifidobacteriales > Bifidobacteriaceae > Bifidobacterium > Bifidobacterium sp. LH_558. The sequence continues at coordinate 65,431 of NZ_JBKETZ010000007.1, forward strand.
CACGCGCGTGATCGCCACCGTACGGTAGCGCAGGCACAGTTCGTAGACCACGATCAGCGCGGCGAGCAGGGCCGCCAGCACTCCCAGCAGACCCAGATCCTTGTTCGGAATCGCCTCGTCGATCATGATTTTGGTCAGATAGGGCACGGTGACCAGAATGCCGCTCATCGACACGACGACGATGAGAATGCGGACCACGCGGGCGAGATACGGTTTGAGATATCCGCCGACGCGCAGGATGTCGCGCAGGTTGATCTGCTCCTGCAGTTCCTCGTCCTCACGGAATGTGTTGCGTTGCGCCATGGTAGTGCGTCCTCCTTTCTTACTCGCCGTAGCCTTGCGAGCAGCCGGACTGCAGTCCGAGCTGTTTGTGATAGATGTCCCAGTAGCGGCCGTGCGCCTTGACCAGCTCCTCGTGCGTGCCGCGTTCGACCACCTGGCCGCGCTCGAGCACAAGGATGAGGTCGGCGTCCTTTACCGAGGAGATGCGGTGCGCGATGGTGATGATCGTCTTGCGTTCGTCCATCTCCTGCAAGCGGCGCTGGATCTCCGCCTCGGTTTCCATATCGACGGCCGACGTGGTGTCGTCCATGATGAGGATCGCCGGATCGTCCGCCAGGGCGCGGGCAAGCGACAGGCGCTGCTTCTGCCCGCCGGACAGACCCACGCCACGCTCGCCCACCACGGTGTCGTAGCCTTCGGGCATCGAGCTGATGAACTGGTCGGCACCGGCGATCTGCGCCATGCGTCGGATGAAGCACTCGTCGCGGTCGCCGCCCGCGCCGAACGCGATGTTGCCGCCGATGGTGTCGGAGAACAGGAACGTATCCTGCGCCACGATGCACACCTGCGAGCGCAGGGTGGTCAGCGGCCAGTCGCGCGCGTCGATGCCGTCGATCTCCACGTGGCCGACGGTCGGATCGTAGAAACGCGAGATGAGGTTGACCAGCGTGGATTTGCCGGATCCGGTTTCGCCGAGGATGCCGAGCTTGCCGCCCGCGGGGATGAAGAAGTCGATGTCTTTGAGAATCGGCGTCTTGGGATCGTCGGGGAAGGCGAAGCTCACATGGTCGAATCGGATTTCGCCGCTGATGCGGTCGGGCGCCGGCGGATGGGCCGCGCCGACCTGTTCGGCGATGGCCACGGCCTGCTTGACCGTGTCTTCGGCATCCTCCTTCTCCACGATGCGCGACTTGGCGGTGAGCAGCTTGCGGATCTTCACGCAGGAGGCGTTGAAGCGCTGCCAATCGTTGATCAGCCAGCCGGATTGGCGCACCGGGCCGTCGATCATCCACAGGAAGGAGTTGAAGCTCACGAGGTTGCCCAGCGTCATATGGCCGCGGATCACAAGGAAGCCGCCGAATCCCAGGGTGATGAGCTGCAGCGAGAAGCCGAGGCCGTCGAGCCAGGGCATGTAGCGGCGCGTGTTGTAGGCCTGCGCCATATTGCGCTGCATATAGTCGTCGTTGTGCGCGTCGAATTTCTCGGTTTCGTGGTCCTCACGCACGAAGGCCTTGACCACGCGGTTGCCTTCGATGTTCTCCTCGACCATGGAGTTGAGCTCGGCCAACGAGTTGCGGATGGCGAGGAACAGCGGCCGCGCGTGGCTCGACAGGCCGCGTGTGAGCACGAACAGGAACGGCGTGATGCAGGCGAGCGCGAGCGCGAGCCTCCAGTCGATGGCGAACATGACGGCGAGCGCGCCGATGAACATGACCACGCAGTCGGCCACCTGGTAGGTCACCCAGCTCAGGGCGTGGCGGATCGCGTCGGTGTCGGAGGTCATGCGGCTCATGATGTCGCCGGTGCGCGTGTGGTTGAAGTAGGTGAAATCGAGCTCGTGCAGCTTCTCGTACTCGTCGGAGACGAGACGGTATACGGAGTTCTGCCCGAAGCGCTCCATCCACATCTGGTAGCCGTAGCGCGAGGCGACACGCACCAGGGTCATCACGATCATCAGCGTGCACAGGCGCGTGAGCTCATCCACGTGGCCTTGGGTGATCACACGGTCGACGATAAGGCCTGACAGCAGCGGAATGGTCAACGCCATGGCGTTGTTCACCGCGAACAGTACGACGGAGCCCGCCACGCGCGGCCAGTCGGGCTTGCAATACGGCAGAATCCAGCGGATGTTGCTGGCGTTTTGGTTACGGTTCGGATCGACGTACATGAAAGGGCAACCCCTCGTGTCTCTCTGTATGGGCGGTTATGGTTTGGGTGGTGTTGGGAATCGATGGTCTGGCGATGGCTGCCGACGCTATCGGCGGCCGATCTGTTGCGGCATGATGGACCGTTGGTGGAGACGCCGCGCGTTCACGCGAGTCGGCTCGTCTTCGCTCGAGGCGCGTACGCCAGCATCACCCCTGTTCCCCGCGGGTTCGCGACCGTGCCGCCTCAGCGCGCCTCGGTAACTCCCGCGTATGAACTTATCGTTGTTCTCTTAAGGCTTTTTGCCTAGTAAACGCGGTTTATTTTATGCGCACGCCAACCAATCGCAAGCCCTTGATTTCACGGCGTGTTCGGCTTGAATACGCCGATGCGGCGGCATATGTCGGCACATGGATTCCCCGGCTTTTTTCACGATTTAGGCAAACGTTGTACCTCAATCGGGTCACAACAGGCGCGCGATGCCCCGAACCGCACCCCCGAACACAACCCCGCGCCACAGTACAGAACCACGGGCGCGACCCTTGGTCCCGAGCCGCAACCCCAACGGCGGCCGGTAGGGCGCAGGCGCTAGATTGGTGCCTTATGCCGACTTACGATATTGGATTGGAACACGTTTCGCTCGCCTTCGCCACCAAAACCATCTTCACCGATGTGACGCAGGGCGTGTTCGAAGGCGACCGCATCGGCATCGTGGGCCGCAACGGCGACGGCAAATCCACGCTGCTGCACCTGTTCAACGGCACGCAGGAGCCGGATTCCGGCCGCGTGACCAAACGTGGCGGCCTCACCTTCGGCATGCTCGACCAGCGCGATCCGCTCGACGACGACGCCACGGTGCGCGAGGCCGCGTTGGAGAACCGCGAGGACTACGAGTGGGCGTCCGACACCGCCTCGCGCGAGATCGTGCAGGCGCTGCTCGGCGGCATCAGTCTCGACGCGAAGGTCGGCTCCCTCTCCGGCGGCCAGCGCCGACGCGCCGACCTGGCCCGGCTGCTGCTCAAGGATTGGGACATCCTCGCGCTTGACGAGCCCACCAATCATTTGGATGTGGTGACGATCCACTGGCTTGCCGAACATCTGAAGAACCGTTGGTCCGCCGGCTCCGGCGCGCTGCTGCTCGTCACGCACGACCGTTGGTTCCTCGACGAGGTGTGCGAGTCGATGTGGGAGGTGCACGACGGGGTGATCGATCCCTTCGAGGGCGGTTATTCCGCGTATATGCTGCAGCGTGTGGAGCGCGACCGTCAGGCTGACGTGCGCGAGACCAAGCGACGCAATCTCGCGCGCAAGGAGCTCGCCTGGCTGACCCGCGGCGCGCGCGCCCGCTCCACCAAGCAGAAGTTCCACGTCAAGGCCGCGCGCGAGCTCATCGCCGATGTGCCGCCGGTGCGCAACAGCGTCGAATTGAAGCAGATGGCCACCTCGCGCTTGGGCAAGCAGGTGGTGGATCTGATCGATGTGACGCAGATTTTCGCGGCCCAGGCGGTGACCGCCGCAGGGGTGGCGCTGCCCACCGGTCATGATTTGGCGCTGGGACGCGACCGTTTGGCCGATATCGACCCTGATGTGGCGGCGATGAACGATTCCGCCTCGCGCGTGGATGTGGTGCCGGCCATGCATGACGAACCGCAGGTGCACGGCTCCCTCGAAGTCGCGGTGGACGACTGGAACGACCCGCGTCTGGTGGATGCCGGCGTGGGCGCAGACGCGGCCGCTGGTGTGGGCGATCTCGCCGGCGACGGTGCCGAGCCGGGCGCGCAGACGGATGACGAAACCATTCCGGCGATCACTTCGGCGGCGCAGAAGGTCACGATCTCTGGACGCAAAATCCTCGACGACGTGACCTGGCTGATTGGCCCGGGCGATCGCTTCGGCATCGTCGGCGCGAACGGTGCCGGCAAATCCACGCTGCTCAAGATTCTCGACGGCACGCTCACCCCGACCGCCGGTCATGTGAACATCGGCAAAACCGTGAAGTTCGCGGTGCTTTCCCAGCGGCTCGACGAGCTGGAGAAGCTCGGCAAATACAAGATCAAGGAAGTGCTCAGCCGCTACAAGCCGAGCTATATCGTGGATGGCAAGGAGGTGACGCCCGGCCAGCTTATGGAGCGTCTCGGCTTCGAATCCGCCCAGCTGATGACGCCGATCAAGGATCTCTCCGGCGGACAGAAGCGCCGCATGCAACTGCTGCTCATCCTGCTGGACGAGCCGAACGTGCTCATTATGGACGAGCCCGGCAACGATCTGGACACCGATATGCTCGCCGTAATGGAGGATCTGCTCGACACCTGGCCCGGCACGCTGATCGTGGTGAGCCATGACCGCTACCTGCTCGAGCGTGTGACCGACCAGCAGTTCGCGCTGATCGGCGGCAAGGTGCGGCACCTGCCCGGAGGTGTGGCCGACTATCTGACGATGATCGAAAAGGGCGATTTCGGCGGCGCGGGAGCGGGCGATGATTCTCGTCATGCCGAGCGCAGTCGAGGCATCTCCAACGCTTCCGCAGTCGAGTCAGACGGCACCGAATCATCGAACGGCGACGCCAAGCCGAAACTGAGCGGCAAGGAGTTCCATCAGGCCTCGAAGCGCGTAAGCGCCATCGAACGCAAGCTCGCCAAACTCGAGGAGAGCAAAACGCAGCTGGAACAGCGCATGGCCGAACACGACCCCAGCGACTACGCCGGTCTCAACGAGCTCAACCAGCAGCTGCAGGCCATCGCCGAGGAATCCGAAACCCTCGAAATGGAGTGGATGGAGCTTTCCGAACAGCTCGAATAGCCGCGCCGCGGGCTACGCGCTACGCGGCCTGCAGGGTTTTGGCGTAGGCGTTGCAGCGGACCGCGAATCCGGAGAACACCGATTCGGCGAGCGGCTGCAGCGTGGAGTCGCATTGGGCGAACTGTTCGCGCAGCTGCGATTTGGAGCCGCCGGCCTTTTTCAGTTCCTTGACCATGCTCGGCTCGTCAAGCCATTCCTCAAGCAGCGCGCCGGTCACCTCGAGATGGAACTGCAATCCCAAGGCCGAGCCGATGCGGTACGCCTGCACCTTCGTGGATGCGGAGCGCGCCAGCAATTGCGCCTCCGGAGGCAGTCCCACCACGTCGTTATGCCAATGCAGCACGTCGATCTGCTTGTCCCACATCGAGAAATAGTCGTGCTTGTCCACGCGCTTGATCGGCGCGAACCCGATCTCCGGCGCCTCGCCGCGGGAGAGCTTCGCCCCCAACGCCGTGGCGATGATTTGATGCCCCAGGCACACGCCCAACACCGGCTTGCCCACGGCCACGCAGGCGCGCGCGAGCTTCGCCTCGGCTTTGAGTCCGGGATATTTGTCGTAGTCGGTCGCCCCCATAGGACCGCCCATAATCACCACGCCGGCCACCTCGTCGAAGTCCGGCAGATCCGGCTTCTTGACCGATGCCACGTTCAGCGTCTGCGTGCCAAGACCGAGGTCTTCGAGGTTCGCCAGAATGCGCCCCGGTTTCTCCCATGGGACGTGTTGCATGATGAGCACTTGTGGTGTGACCATGACCTCTATTGTGGCACGCCCCAAGACACGAGCCTCGCCGCGCGTTCCTCTCACCGCGGGGCTCGCACGCCGACGCCCCGCGAATCCGGCCGGTTTGTCGGGTTGCGCGAATAGCCTTGACGCTTATGGAAAAAGCTCAAGAACCGCAGAATTCCGCCGTTGACGTGCAGTCCGCAGCAGCCGGCCTGCACGTGTATGACACCGCCACGCATGCCGTGTCGGCCTTCACGCCGATCAAACCCGGCCAGGTGGGCATCTACGTGTGCGGCGCGACCGTGCAGTCCTCGCCGCATATCGGCCATATCCGCGCCGCGGTGGCCTTCGACGTGGTGCGTCGCTGGTTCATGAAACTGGGCTACCGCGTCACGTTCGTACGCAACGTGACCGACATCGACGACAAGATCCTCGACAAGGCCGCGGCCGCCGGCCAGCAGTGGTGGGAGCGCGCGTATATCTACGAACGCGAGTTCACGCAGGCCTACGACACGTTGGGCGTGCTGCCGCCCACCTACGAGCCTCGCGCCACGGGCCATATGCTGGATATGGTCGAGCTCATCCAGCGCATCATCGACAACGGCCACGGCTATGTGGTGACGGACGACGAGGGCCGCCCCACCGGCAATGTGTATTTCGATGTGGCGAGCTGGCCGCATTACGGCGAGCTGACGCATCAGAAGCAGACCGCAGGGGCGGTGTCCGCCGATGAGGCGGCCGCGGTGGCCGACCGTATGGGCCCCAGCGTGGACGCGGCCGGCGACGACAAATACAATCCGGTCGACCCGGCCGATCTTTCGCCCGACAAGCACGATCCGCGCGACTTCGCGCTGTGGAAGGCGCCGAAGGACACCGATCCCGAGGATGCCCGCTGGTCCACGCCGTTCGGCATGGGCCGCCCCGGTTGGCATATCGAATGCTCGGCCATGAGCCGCCGGTATCTTAAGGACGGTTTCGACATCCATGGCGGCGGACTCGACCTGCGATTCCCCCACCATGAGAACGAGATGGCGCAGACGCGCGCCGCCGGCTGGGATTCCGCCGTGCATTGGATGCATTCGGCGTGGGTGACCGCCAAGGGCGAGAAGATGTCGAAGTCGTTGGGCAACGGCCTGAGCGTGCCGGCCGTGCTGGCGCAGAATCCCGCGTGGGTGGTTCGCTACGCGCTGGGCGGCGTGCAGTACCGTTCGATGCTGGAATGGTCCGATCAGACGCTGGCCGAAGCGCAGGCCGCCTACGATCGCGTGGGCAATTTCATCGAACGTGCGGGCGTCGCGTTGGGCGGGCAGCCCTCATGCGATGAGGTGTGCGCGATGATGGCCGACCAGCTGCCGTCCGAGTTCACCGCCGCCATGAACGACGATTTCAATGTCTCCGGTGCGACCGCCGCGATTTTCTCCGCCGTGCGCGCCGGCAACACCCTGCTCGCGCAGATTGCCGCGGATGCGGGCGCGGGCGACGGTGCCGATGGCGCGGCCAAGGCCGAGTTGCGCGATACACTGCTCGCCGTGCGCGCGATGCTGGACACGCTGGGATTGGACCCGCTGGCCGAACCGTGGGCCGGCGCGGCCGGAGCGGGCGCCGGAGCAGGTGCCGCGGGCGACGGCAACGCCGAGCACGACGCGCTGGACGCGCTGGTCGCCAGCCAGCTGACCGCCCGCGCCGAGGCCCGCAAGGCCCGCGACTTCGCCACGGCTGACGCGATCCGCGACGCGCTGGGCGCCGCCGGCATCGCCATCGAAGACGGCCCGCAAGGTTCCACCTGGAGCCTCAAGTAGGTTCAAGTAGCCTTTAGTCGAAGACGAAATCGACGTCGACGATGTGCAGGCGGCGGGTGAGCTCGCGTTCGAGAGCGCGCTTGCAGGCCACCAGATTGTCGACGTCGATGGTTTCGCCGGTGCCGGCGAGATACACGTCGATGGTGTAGTTCATGCCGGTTTTGAAGATCAGCGTGCGCTCGTACTCCGTACCGTCCGGCAGATGGTTCTGCGCCGCGGCCTCGACGAAGGCGTACGTCTCGTCATCCTCATGCACGCCGCCGATCAGCTCGACGAACGCGCCATACAGCACCTCGAAAGGCTCCTTGATCACGGCGAGCACGATCAGCAGGGTGATGAAGAAGTCGCCCGTGTAATGCAGGAAGTCGAACGGGGTGCCCTCCGGCAGGAACACGAGGATCACCGCGGCCGCACCGATACCCAGCGAAATCGCGCCGTCGATGAACGTGCTTTTCTCCTCGGCGACCAGCATGGTGCTCGCTCCACGGATCGAATGGTTCTCGCGGCGGTAGTACAGCCACAATCCCAGGCAGGAGAGCACGGTGATGGCCTCATACACCACCACCGGGCCGAAGGCGGTGCGCTCTCCGATGCCGTAGGCGAAGTAGTCGTACGACATCTGCGCGGTGTCGATCAGGGTGAACAGCAGCAGGGTGAGGGTGAATACCGCCTTGCAGATTGCGTAGATCGGCTCCAACGCGAACCGCCCGTTGGGGTAGCGTTCGGTGGTGCGCACGGTGTGCGAGGACAGCGCGATCGCCACCAGTCCGGAGAACACGGAGATGGTGGTGTAGGCGGTGTCGAGGAACATGGCCTTCAGGCCGGTGATGAAGAAGACGATGACGCCGGCGGCGACCATCAGGATGTTGACGACCAGCCCCACGGTCAGGGCTTTGCGTTCTATTTGCTTATGTTGCATCGGTGGGCCTCCATATTGCATGGCAGTCTGCATTGCAGCAGCGCGACCCATCACATCGTGGGCGGGTGCGCCGGCGCACGGCATGTCTGCGATAAGGGGTGTCCAGCGATATGTACGGAACCGAAAATCGAAGTTCAATCAACAATTCGCACTACCACTGAGGTTTACTCTTTCCATGGTATCGGGCCGAGGCGTACGGCGTGCCCTCGCTCAGCCAAGAGCGCATTCCCGTAGGATGGTCCGTACGACAAGGAGGCGAACGTTGGCGGTTTCGATTCATGAAGTGGCGGCAAAGGCTGGAGTGTCGGTGTCTACCGTTGGCCGCGCGTTCACCAATCCCAACCGTGTGTCCGCGAAGACGCGCGAGCATGTGCTTGCCGTGGCGGCCGACATGGGATATCAGGTCTCACGTTCCGCGTCCGCGCTTAAATCCGGGCAGTCCCGACGCGTCGCGCTGCTGATGAACGAGCGGCTGAGCAGCTGGTTCAACGCTTCGGTGCTGTCGGGTATGAATTCAGTGCTGCAGTCGGAAGGATACGACATCTCGTTCTACGAGCGCATCGACGACGCCGATACGCGCCACCGTTTTTTCAACGCGCTGCCGGTCCGACGCAACGCGGACGCCGTGGTGGTGGCCTCATTCGCCATCGATCCGCACGAGGTGGAGCAGCTGCAGACGCTGCACGTGCCCATCATCGGCATCAGCGTTCCCTCGACCGACGGTTTCGACGCGTCCATCAGCATCGACGACCGCGAGGGCATGCGACTGGCCGCGCAGCACCTCATCCATCTGGGGCATCGTGATTTGGCGTATCTCTGCTCCGAAATGAACGATACGCTGACGCTCACCTACAGCACCGACACGCGACTGTTCGGGTTTGAAGACGCCTGCCAGGCGGCCAGCACGCCGATACACGCGCAGGTGATCTCCCTGCCCCGCAACCCCGAACAGGCCATCGAATCCGCCATCGCGCAGCTGTTCGCGCTGGACCGCTTCCCCACCGGCATCTGCTGTCAGTCCGATGGATTGGCGATGCCGCTGTTGAATCGCCTGCACCAGTACGGCAAAACCGTGCCCGCCGACTGCTCGGTCATCGGCTTCGACGACACGGATCTCGCCGCCGAATTCGGATTGACCACAATCCGCCAGCATCCGTTCGATATGGGAGCGGCGGCCGCGAGCAAGGCTTTGATCCTCATCGAGGGACGATCGCTCCCCAAAACGCATGAAACAGCGTCCATCCAGCTGGTTCCCCGCCGAGCGGACGCCGCCCCACGCCGCTAAACGGCTGTGTGATCACCGCTGACGGCCGCGTGATCACCGCAACCACAGGCCGCCCAGTGGCCCGTCAACGCAGCGCGACCACCACCGCCTCGAACGGACGCAAACGCAAGACCCCGCCATCGTCCACACGCTGCCGCCCGCTGTTGGCGAGCAGCACCTGCGCGTCTTTCATCGATTCGTCCAAGTCGATTTCGCAGGGCGTCTCCTGGAAGTTACAGACCACGCGGATCGTGTGCGCGGCGGCACCACGCGAATCGGCCGACGCGGCGGTATCACGCGCGGCCGCGTCGACCCGTCGGTCGTAGGCGATCACATTGCGCACCCCGCGATATGCCGGCACGCAATCGCCGTAGACCAGCACGTCGCGGTACCGACCGGACGACCGCAACGCCACCATCGCATGGTAGAACGCCAACACCGAATCCGCGTCGGCACGTTCCGCCGCCACGTTCACCTCGCGGTAATCGTCGTTGACCGGTAGCCATGGCGCGGCGTCGCCGTCGCACCCCGCGCTGAAGCCGGCGCGGTCGGCATCGCTCCACGGCATCGGGGTTCGCGCGTTGTCCCGACTGCGGAAAGCAACCGCGTCGAACGCCTCACGTTCGCCAAACCCCGCACGCAACGCCACCTGGTATTGATCACGCGTGAAGATGTCGTCGAATTGGTCGATGGAGGTCATCGTCGCGTTGCGCGCCCCCAGCTCCTGCCCTTGATAGATGAACGGCGTGCCGCGCAGGAAGTAGTACATCGCGCCCAGCATGGTGGCCTGCATGCGCCGCTCGGCCGGATCGTCGCTCACGCCCGCCACGTCCGCGTTGCGCATCAGCCGCGTCAGCGCGCGGGGGCTGTCGTGGCACTCCACATGGGTGGGAGACCACACGCCAAGCCGCTGCTGCTGCTCTTGGGCGGTGAAGATGAGGTTTTTGTATTCCTCCACCATCCATTCCTTCGGGCGGCACCATTCCGGATGCGTTTTGTCGACGTAGGGGTCCTGATAGGAGAATTCGAAGATCATCGAGAAGAACCCGTCATCGCCCGAATACGTCGGCAGCTGCGAGAACGGCACCTCCGACGCCTCCGCCACGGTCATGCAGTCATACCGGTCGAAGGTCTCCCGTCGCATCTCGCTGAGGAACTCCTCGATGCCGGGCTGGTTGTTGCTGCCGCGGTCCACCGATGCCAGCCCGTCCGGACCGTCCGCGGGAAAGTCCGGGAAATCCTGGTTCTTTTTGATATAGGTGATGGCGTCCACGCGGAAGCCGCCGATGCCCTTGTCGAGCCAGTGGTTCATCATCCGGTAGATCTCGCGTCTGAGCGCCGGATTCTCCCAATTGAGGTCCGGCTGCTCCTTGGCGAAGACATGCATGTAGTACTCGTCCTCGCTGCCGGGCAGGGGCGACCACACCGAACCGCCGAACACGGAACGCCAGTTGGTGAGCTCGTCCTTGCGTCGAATCACGAAATAATCCCGTTCCGGCGCTTGCGGATCGGCGCAGGCCTTGCGGAACCACTCATGCTGGTCGGAACAGTGGTTGACCACCAAATCGAACAGCACACGCATGCCACGGCTGCGGGCCTCGACGATGAGCTCTTCCAGATCCGCGTTGGTGCCGAACATCGGATCGACGGTGTAGTAGTCGGCGATGTCGTAGCCGTTGTCGACCATCGGGGATTTGAAGAACGGCGAAATCCAGATCGTCGTTATGCCCAGCCATGCGAGATAGTCGAGCTTGGCGGTGATGCCGGCGATGTCGCCGATGCCGTCGCCGTTGGCGTCGTAGAAGCTTTTCGGATAGACCTGATAGACGGTCGTTTCCTTTTTCCAGTCGCGCTGTGTCATCATGCTCCTTATCCGCGCGCTCACTGCTTCACACTGCCCGCGGTCATACCCTTGATGATCTGCTTTTGCAGGAACAGGAAGATGATGACGATGGGGATGATGGTGATGAGCACGGCGGGGAAGATCAGATCCCACGCGTTGCCGTAGGCGCCGGATTCGATTTTCGCGAAGTACACGGACAGCGTGAGCGTCTTGTGCTCGCCGTTGCCGATCACCAGGAACGGCAGCAGATAGTCGTTCCAGATCCACATGCCGTTGAGGATGGCGACCGTGGCGGTGGTCGGGCGCATCAGCGGCATCACGATCTTCCAGTAGACCTGGAACACGTTCGCGCCGTCCATGAACGCGGCCTCCTCAAGCGAGACCGGAATGCTTTTGATGAAACCGTGGTACAGGAACACGCTCATGGCCAGACCGAAGCCGCCATACATCAGAATCAGTCCGGGGGTGTTCTTGAGCCCCAAATCGTCGAACTCGTCGATCAGCGGATACATGATCGCCTGGAACGGCACCAGCATGGAGGCCGTGAACACCAGCAGCAGCGCGTTGGCGACCTTGCTCTTGAACCGCACCATCATCCATGCGACGGACGACGAGACGAGGATGATGAACACCACACCGACCACGGCGATCAACGCGGTGAGCAGGAACGAGGGAATAAGGTCGATCTGCTCGATCGCGTTGGCGATGTAGGAGAAATCCAGTCCGGACGGCAACGCGAGCGGCGATTTGACGATCTGGGACTGCGATTTGAACGAGTTGATAAGCAGGAACCACAGAGGGAACAGGGTGAACGCCGCCATCACGACCAACACAATGGCGATGATGACGCGGGAGACGGTTTTCTTGTTCATCAGGCTTCTACCTCCTTGCGCTTGGTGATGATGACCTGGGTGATGGAGATGGCGGCGACGATCAGGAAGAAGAGCACCGCCTCCGCCTGGGCGACGCCGTAGTTGTTGCTGGTGTCTTTCGGTACACGCAGGATCTGCAGCGCCAGCATGCGGGTGTCGTACTCGCCGTTGGTGAGCGCGACGTTCGGGTCCAGCAGTTTGAAGCTGTTGGCGAGCGTCATGAACAGCACGATGGTGATGCTGGGCATAAGCATCGGTATGGTGACGTGGAAGAAGCGCTGCACGGCGTTGGCGCCGTCGATGGACGCGGCCTCGTAGAAATCCTGCGAGATGTTGGCCAAACCGGTGGTGTAGATGATCATCATGTAACCGGACTGCTGCCAGACGAACATGATGAGCATGGCCAGCAGGTTCTTGTTGTGGTCCTGCGTCATGTTGGTCAGCAGATCAATCGGCAGAATGCCGTCCGGGCCGAACAGCGTGGTGGAGAAGATGTTCTCGTAGATGAACAGCCAGATGTAGCCTAGGGCGAGGCCGCCGAGCAGATTGGGCAGGAAGAACGTGGCGCGGAAGAATCCAACCGCCCGGCCGAGCGCGTTAACCAGCAACGCCTGGGCGAGGGCGAACACGTTGATGGCGACGACCGCCATGATGGTGAACGTCACGGTGTAGCCGAGCGCGTTAAGGAAGTCGGGATTGCGGAACACTTTCGCATAGTTGTCGAGGCCGACCCATGCCTCGAAGAGGTTGTCCCCGCCTTTGAAGTACACGCCGCGCCATGCCGAGAACGAATACAGCACGCCGATGACGAAGGGGATGCCGACGACCAAAGTGAACAGGATGACCGCCGGGGCTATGAACGGTAGGAACCATTTCTTGTACATGACATTGTCTTTCTCTCGTGGATGGTGGCTTGGCTCAGCTGGACTGGATGTCCTTGAGGTTCTTCCAACGGGCGATCACCGTGTCGGCATAGTCCGAGTAGGTCGACTCGTCCCACTGGGATTTGGTCATGTAGTCCTGCTTGAGTTGGTTGCCGACGAATTCCAACCAGTTGCCCGGCGCCGCGTTGAACGGATTGGAGATGGTTTTGCCCTCGCTCGCGTAGCGCAGCAGCGCGTTGTTGAGCGTGTTCGTGCTGTCGGTTTCGTCGAGTTCGTCGTAGAGGATGAATCCGCATTCCTCGGTCAGGAAGGAGCGCCCCTTTTCCGAGGTGAACAGCCAGACCAGGAAGTCAGCGGCATTCTCCTGCTGGGCTTTGGTGGCTTTCTTGTTGATGATCCAATAGTTCGGCACCATGGTGGGGATGGAGGTGTTGAAGGTTTCGGGAGTGCGTCCCTCCACCGAGATGTCGGACTGGGTGAAGGGCATCTTGATGGGCAGGATCTCCAGATTGGCGAGCATTTCCTCGCCGCCGTCCTGCGTGTCCGCAAGCGCGGTTTTCAGGTTCGGATAAATCCAGCTGCCTTGTTTGAAGAACAGTCCCCGGTGGTCGCAGAACAGTTGCAGGGCGTAGTCGTAGGATCCGGTGGTGGAGTTGACGAATGACGGACCGCGCGTGTTCGAGCCGTCCTCGCCGGCGGCGTGCGCGGTGTTGTATTCCAGCACCTCCATCTCCTTGATCAGCGGATCCTTAAGCGCGTCGATCGCGTCCAGGTCGGCGCTGTAGGCGTCGCCGTAGTTCTCGAACACCGCGTTGAGCGGAATGTTGACCATATGGTCGGCGTAGGTCCATTTCTCGGCGCCGGATTCGACGAACAGCCCGGTCAGTTCGTTGGCGAGGCCGACTTTCTGCGCGGGTGTGGTGTATGTGTGGCCGTTGACGGTTACGGTGATGGATTGGGGGTTATTGATGTACTGGTCGACGGCGTCGGTGAACGCGCGGAATTCGTCGTAATCGCACGTCTTGAGGTCGTCCACCAGCTGGCTGGCATCGTCGAGCGCGAACAGGTCGTTCAGCACATCGGTATCCACGATGTAGCCGTATCCCTCCAACGTGTAGGGAAGGCCGAGGTTTTCGTCGCCTTCGCTGGTGAACCGCAGTTCGTCGGGCACCGCCTGCGCGAGGGCTTTGAGCTGCTCGTTGTCGCTTTCGTTGAGGTCGAGCATGAAGTCGCCGTCCCCGGGGCCCCATGTCACCAGTCCGTTGGTAGCGAAAATGGCCGGCGGGGTGCTGGAGGTCATTTCGGTGTTTGTGGTTTCGGTGACGTCCGAACCGGAGCCGGGAGAGAACACCTTGACTTCGATGCCGTTTTCGGCGCCGTATTCCTTGACGATCCGTTCCAGACCGTCTTTGATCTCGCTTTTGGTGTTGAACACGTAGAGCAGACCGTTATCCGCGGCGGTCGAGCTGCCGCATGCCGATAACGGCAATATCAATCCCAGAAGGCTAACGATAGCCATTAATGGAGTAAGTTTGCGCACTGCATCCTCCTTGCGATAACGATACGCATATAGCTTCCTTGCTTATAAACAAACCGATGCGACATCACCAAACATTCTCGAACCGGTTCTATCGACACTGTACACCTCAATGGCTAACGTTGTCCATCACGACAAGAGTCAGGCGTGTCGCCTTTCAAACCGAAGCCGAGGCCGCATGCACTCCCCCAGCGAAGCCGCGCATCCATAGTGGCTTTTCCCGCGTCACGGCTAGACTGGAGCGCATTATGGCAGCATTTAGTTCTTTGACTGATAGGCTCTCGAATGCGTTCAAGCATCTCAAGAGCAAGGGCAAGCTTTCCGAGGCGGATATCGACGGCACGATCCGCGAGATCCGCCGCGCACTGCTCGACGCCGATGTGGCGCTCGACGTGGTGCGTTCCTTCACCGCGCGCATCCGCGAACGCGCGCTGGGCACCGAGGTGTCGCAGGCGCTCAATCCGGCGCAGCAGGTCGTCAAAATCGTTGACGAGGAGCTCACCGAAGTGCTCGGCGCCGGCGTGGACCGTCCGCTGAACTTCGCGAAGAACCCGCCGACCGTCATCATGCTCGCCGGTCTGCAGGGTGCCGGTAAGACGACGCTCGCCGGCAAGCTGGGCTACTGGCTCAAGGACAGCGGCCACACGCCGTTGCTGGTGGCGGCCGATTTGCAGCGTCCGAACGCGGTGACGCAGCTGCAGGTGGTGGGCGAGCGCGCCGGAGTGCCGGTGTACGCGCCGGAGAAGGGCGTGCAGTCCGACGGCGGCGAAGCCGTGGCCGCCCCTGGCCAGACCACGGGCGATCCGGTGAAGGTGGCGCGCGACGCGGTCGCGCTGGCCAAGCAGAAGCTGTATGACACGGTGATCATCGATACCGCCGGTCGTTTGGGTGTGGACGAGGAGCTGATGAAGCAGGCTCGCGACATCCGCGACGCCGTGCAGCCCGATGAGATTCTGTTCGTGATCGACGCGATGATCGGCCAGGACGCGGTGCAGACCGCGAAGGCCTTCGACGAGGGCGTGGATTTCACCGGCGTGGTGCTCTCCAAGCTCGACGGCGACGCCCGCGGCGGCGCGGCCCTGTCGGTGGCGAGCGTGACCGGCAAGCCGATCCTGTTCTCATCCACCGGCGAAGGCCTGAAGGACTTCGAGGTGTTCCATCCGGACCGTATGGCCTCGCGCATCCTCGATATGGGCGACATCATGACCCTGATCGAGCAGGCGCAGCGCCAGTTCGACGAGGAGGAGGCCAAGAAGGCCGCCGCGAAGATCTCCGAGGGATCCTTCGGTCTCGACGACTTCCTCGACCAGCTGCAGCAGGTGCGCAAGCTCGGTTCGATGAAAAGCCTGCTGGGCATGATGCCGGGTATGGCGCAGCACCGCAAGGAGCTGGAGCAGTTCGACGAGCGTGAGATCGACCGTACCGAAGCCATCATCCGCTCGATGACCCCGGCCGAACGCCGTGACCCGAAGATCATCGACGGCTCGCGTCGCGCCCGCATCGCCTACGGCTCCGGCGTGACCGTCTCGCAGGTGAACGCGCTGCTGCAGCGTTTCGAGCAGGCCGCGAAGATGATGAAGCGCATGAGCAACAAGGCCGGCATGGGTGGAGGCATCCCCGGCTTCGGCGGCCCGGCGATGGGCGGCAAGAAGGGCAAGGGCAAGAACAAGAAGAAGGGTTCGAAGTCCGGCAATCCGATGAAGCGCGAAGCCGAGGAGAAAGCGTTGCGCGACCGTTTGGCAGGCAAGCCCTCCGACGGCGCGTCCGGCGGCTCCGCATTCGCCAAGAAGCCGCAGAATCCAACTCTTCCCGCAGGTCTGGATGAGCTGATGGGAGACGCGGCCGGCAACGGCGCTCCCGATCTGCCGCCGAACCTCGGCGGTGGCCTCGGCGGACTGTTCGGCCGCTGATACCAGAGACCCTAGGTCTCCATCATTCCAAGCGAACGCCGTGTCCCATCATTCTGAGCGGACACGGCGTTTCTGTCATTCTGACCGAAACGCTGCGTCCCCATCCTTCCCGTCATTCCAAGCGGACCGTCGCCCCTCGTCATTTTGTCTGGAGCGCAACGCTCCCCGTCATTCTGAGCGGAGCGTAGCGGAGTCGAAGAATCTCATCGCCTCCCGCCCGGCCTGTCAGAGATCCTTCGACTTCGGCCTAACGGCCTCCGCTCAGGATGACGGAATCAGGACGACGAAAAACAAGCCGTGTTCCGCTCAGGATGACGAGGACAATGACAAGGCCCTCTGATTACGCCTCCGGGAGCGCGTCGTAAATGATGGCGGTGGCCTCGGCGATCGCCGCCCACGAGGAATTATTCGTCAAAATCACGAACACATAATCGCCCTTGTCACTGTAGACAATGCCCGCATCGTTGAGATAGCCGTACAGAAACCCGACCTTGTCGGCCACGACTCCCGAATCCCCGATGCCGGCCGGTATGCCCTCGCGATACACCTGCGCCATCATCTCCTCGATCAGCGTCTCATTCGACGACTCGGACAGCAGCGTGCCCTCATACACGCCGGTCAGTATGGTCGCCAAATCGGAGGCGGTGGTGGTGGCCGCTTGCCCGTCGACAAACGCGGTGCTGGTGGCACCGATGGCATTCGCCTGCGCGGTCACCTCGTCCCGAGAACTCACATCGTATAGCCACGCTTCCGGGCAGGCGTTGTCGGAGATTTCGATCATCTGGGCGAAGCATTCGCCCAGCGTGGTGCCGTTGAGTTCCGATTCCCAAGTCATCGTGCCGCTGTCCACCGCGCTCAGCATGGAATAGGCGACGTACAGCTTGTAGGTGCTGGCGGAGACGAACACCTCATCCTCGTCGATGGCGACCGGGGTTGTGCCGTCGGCGAGATTCACAACCTCGACGGCGTATTCGGCACCTGCGAACACCGCGTCCAATTGAACCTCCATTTCGGCGGAGATGGCGGCGGCTTCGGCCTGCGCGGCCGCGAGAGCCTCGGCCTCAGCGGAGGAATCCGACACATTCGACACTTCGGCCGAAGACGCCGCGTCATCCGCCGCTGCCTGCGCCTCATCTCCCGCTAGTTGGGCGTGAATCATTGCGCCCATACCCGTCACGCAGGCCGCCACCACAACCATCATCATGACCGTCACTCTGCGGCGGCGATACACGCGCTGCTTGTCCGTGTAGCTGTGCGGGATGGTCGGCATATTCACGATGATGAACTCCTGACTGCGCGGCACCATGCCGAGGATGCGGCTCGGCCGGCGACTGGTGGCGTTGGAACGGTTTTGACCGTAGCTCGCCAATCGACACGCAACATGTCGAGCGTCTGCAAAATCGGTAACACAATCTTGGATGTTTTCTGAAAACCGCCCTCGCCGATGGCGTCGGACAGGCGGCGCGCATACAATGGGCCGTCGGAACGACAGCTTCCGCGACCCAAAAGGAGCCCCTATGACCGTTCTGTTCTTCGTGCTATGGATCATCGCCGCGCTGTGGATCGCGCTGACCGCGCTGCCCGCGGGCTGGGAAGGGCATATGCCGATGCCGTATCTCATCGCGCTGGTTCCGTTCCTGTGGGTTCCACTGGTCGCGCTGGCCGTGTGGGCGGCCGTTCTGCATGAATGGGGCATTATGGGCGCCATGCTGGTGTTGGCTCTGGCCGCTTCATCACGCCGGTTGCAGTATCGGGGTGCCGGATTCGATATGGCCCCTTCCGCCGCGCGATCCATGGGGCGCAATGCCAGCCTGGCTACCGCTGCAGCTCGTGAAACATCTCGTGAAACACTTTTCAACGTCTGTGAAACAGGTCGTGAAACATCTCCGGCATCGCTCACGCCCAACGAACCGTTCGCGGTGATGACGCTGAACTGCCGGTTCGGCCGGGCCGATGCCGCACATATCGTGCGCGAGGTGCGCGAACGGAATATCACCGTACTCGCCTTGCAGGAGCTCACCGGCGAACTCGTCGCTGCGCTCGACGCCCAAGGGCTCGCCGAGCTGCTTCCCTATCGTCAGCTGGGTGAGGAGCGCGACACCGACAACGGCGGTTTCAACGGAATCTGGACCGCATACGAGCCAGCCGATGCCACGCCCAACGCGGTCGACATCCCCGCGGCGGATGTTCCCGCCGTCACCATTGCGCTGCCGCATGGCGAATCAGACGCCGTCGAAGAGACAAGCGGAACGACGGACGGAACCGAGCCGAACGTCACGCCTGCCCACCGATACATCACCTTCGCGTCGGCGCATCCGAAATCCCCGATGCGCGGTTGCCCCCAGTGGAGCGCCGGCATCCGCGGATTGGGCGCGCTGGCCAGCACGGCGGCGGTCGGGGACGATATCGCTGTGGTGATGGGCGACCTCAATTCCGGCACCGACCATCCGAGTTTCCGCGCGCTGCTTAAATCCGGATTCACGGACGCAAGCCTCACCTACGCGCACGGCTCCAATCTCACCTTCCCCTCATGGCTGCCGTGGCCGCGCATCGAACTCGACCATGTGTTGCTCACGCGCGGCCTCAACGTCGCGCACGTCGAATCCTTCGCGATCACCACCACCGACCATCTCGCCGTGACGGCCACACTGATTGTGCGGTGATATTCCGAATGTGATTCACCTACCATGCAGAGGCACGGCCACATTTCGGGGGTTCGCGTTGTGCCGATGTTCCCAATGACTCAGCGGTCCGATGACAGTCGCGTCAATATCGATGTCGATGTTCTGCCATCAGCTAGCGGCATTGGCGCTTGTTGACACCCTCATCGTGGGATCGAGGCATGCCAACATGTAAATGGGTAGATAGTCCACAACACCCTTGCGCTCGACATTCCCGTCATGGAATACCCAAGCGTGCGCGAACTCATAATTGTGCGTGTCCAGAAGATTATTCATGGCACGATGCCGGGTGTACTCCTTTCCCGATTTGATCTCGCATAGGGAAACATTTCCCTCTGCATCCTGCAAGAGGAAATCCACTTCACCTATATTGCCTTGGTTGTAGTAGAACAACTCGTATCCCTTAGCGAAAAGCTCTTGGGCCGCCGCATTCTCAAAAATTGAGCCGTAGTTCATACTGGAGCGTCGATTGAGTATCTCCAGATCCGTTTCGCGCATCAATTGCGAAGTCAACAGCCCCACATCGTTCAAATACAGTTTGAACGAATTCTCACTCGCATGGTCTCCCATGGGATAACGAGGCTCCTGAACCTTCAGCGTCGGCAGTGCGATGCCCGCATTTGCCAGCCAGTCAAAAGCCGTTCGCATATGAACGAACCGACTGCCGTTTCCCAGCTTGGTGAATTTGAACCGTTTATTCGGCGCGTTGAGCTGATTCACGATGGACTCGTAGATGGTCTTGATATGCCGACGCTCCACCAAATCAGGAACATATTTGGTGATATCGAGTTCATAGAGATCAACAATGCCTTTCTGCACATTGCGCACCCTGTTGAGATCAGACGAATCCACAAAAGCCTGCACCGCATCAGGCATACCGCCGACCAGTAGGTATTTGTACCATAGATCCGTCAACTTCTCGTGTAGGTAGTCAGGAACCTCGCGGTGGGCGAAGAAACATTCCCGCACAGCAGACAGAGCCGAACTGGGCAGACCGCATGCGTCGCAGAACTCAAAGAAATCAAGGGGCTTCATCACCATGGTCTGCAAAAACCCAACCGGCAGCGAACGCACATTGAACAGATCCACGCCAAGCATGGAACCAGACAGCACGATGTCCAGATCACGCATTTCAACCAGGAATTTCACCCAGGTCAGTACATCCTGACAAGCCTGAATCTCATCGAGGAACAGCAGCGTCTCACCGGGAACGATTTCAGTTCCTGCCAATATCGACAGTCTGAGCAGCAGATCTTTCGCATCGGACGCTTTGCTCACCGTATCCACAGCTTGAGGTGATTCGATGAAATTCACTTCCGCCAGACGTTGGTACTCATTGGCTGCGAATTCCCGCACCAATGTGGTCTTCCCCACCTGACGAGCACCCATGATCAAAAGTCCCTGCTGGGTTTTCAATCGCTTCCAGTCCACCAGCTGACGATAGGCACTTCTTCGCAACAATCACACCACCGCCTCAAGTATTGGAATCACTAGGATTTGACAAAAATATACAATTATTTTCTAGAATTATTAACAAAATATCATAACATTTGAGGCTTATCATTCACAAAATATAAATCCTTTACGGAACTTTGTTCACATTCTTACAGCCACCACTGCTCACGCGCGGCATCAACGTCGCGCACGTCGAATCCTTCGCGATCACCACCACCGACCATCTCGCCGTGATGTCCACACTGATCGTGCGGTGATATCCGCGCGCTTATGCGTACGGTATGCGAAGTTGGCAGGACCATGTTTCCGGAGAGATCTCGACTGTGCAGCTTCCGCCGAGGTCCTCTGCGGATCGGCGCAATCGCGCCATGCCGCTGCCACCGCCGCTGCCTCCATCTGGCGCCTTGTTGTGATTCGGCGTATCGGCCACGCTGATTGTCAACGCTGCGGCATCACGTTGGATGACGAACGTATAGTCGGCCTCTGGATTCGCATACTTGGCGATATTGCCGAACAACTCATCCACCGCGGACAAAGCCAGATTGCGCCCCTGTTCATCCAGCCCCTCCTCTATGCCGTCCGCGCATAACACCTCACCTTGGATACCCAAGTCGGACAATCGGTCCACATGCCCTTGCAGCCGCGACCGCAACTCATCGTCGCCGTACGGTACAGCCATATCTCGTGCGCGCGGCGAATCCAAGGCAGATACGACCTCCCGCACATCATCCAATGTGTCAGCAAGCCCTTGACGTATGTCGGTAATGCTTTGGTCTTCTCCGTTGCTGATTTGGTCGACGCGCAGCACCAGACAGGACAGGTCGTTGCATATCCGGTCATGCAGCCGGGCGGCGGTGGCTTCGCGCCAACGCGACAGACGCAGCTCGTGACGCAGACGTTCGGCATGGATGGCTTGCCGCATGAGCACACCCAGCACGGCGAATCCCGCGTAATACACCAGGTTCATCAGTTGGTTCGGCGCCAGTATCCGGATCGCAGGCAGACCGAACATGGTTACGAACGACCAGCTTTCCGCGCAGCCGGCCAGTACCGCCGCGCATAGTCCGGCGACGGTATGTCGATAGCCGATCGCCGCCAGCGCCACGATGACGGCCAGAGTCAGCATGCCGGATGTATGGAACGGCAGCACCGGTGCAGCCATGTCCGCGAGCAGCACAAGTATCGCGGCGCCCATGGGCCAGCGGGGCATGGCCAACACCGCCGCAACCATCACCAGCGCATACGCCAGATGGTGCCAATCGAAACCGTAGGCATACGCCACAGCGGCTTCGCCCATCGTGATGGCCGCGGCCAACGCGATGGTGCCGCACATTGCAAGACCACGTGTAGGCAGCATCTTTGCAGCAGTGTTCATCCTCGAACCTCCACCAATCAACATATCGCTCGGCCACCGCACCGATCGCGAGCATCGCTCTCAGTGGGTCGAGCGTCCTTTTCGCGATCGGTCGCGGCCACCACACCCGGCACGCCCGGCGTCATCACCGCGCCAACCACGGCGAACGTATCCGCCGCACCGCCTCCGCCCGCGTGCCCACACCCAATTTGGCGCATGCCCGTCGCGTGTAGGTGAACACACTGTTGCGGCTGATGCCCAGCGAGGCGGCGATGCCGTCGGCGTCCTCACCTTCGGCGAACCGACGCAGAATCTCGCGTTCGCGCGAGGAAAGCGAATCCATGTCTCCTCCCGCACCAGGTGTCTCGGCCAGTCTGCGGTGGGATTCCTCCACGGTGGCGAATATGGCGGCGACGGCGGCTCCACCGTTGGCCGATCGCACCGGCCATACACCGCCTTGAACGATGGCGGCCATCGCCGGCGCCAATTCCCGCATCAGCGCATCCTTGGCGAGCAGCGCCTGCATGCCGCTATCTGCGGCGTCGGCCAGATAATCGGCCGGATTGTAGGCGGTGATGCCGATGATGGCGGTGCGCGCATTGCGTTTGCGAATTCTGGCGGCGACCTCGCCGCCGGAGATACCTCCCAACGCCATATCCAACAACAGTACGTCCGGCGCACCTTCGCCTGATGCGCACCGGTGCAGCGCCAAAGCGACCGATGTGGTCTGCCAGACCACCGTGCAGGTCGATATGCCGGGCGGATGCAACCGCGACACCACCACGCGCAAAGCTTCGAGGGCGAGCACGTCGTTGTCCAGTATGCCCACCGAAATCGGCGTATCGCGCGCGTTGGATCTCATATCGCCCATTGTAGAAGCCATGGTAGGGATTCCACGGCCGCGACGCCAGTTCTGTCACGTGCGCGCGTGACAAGACTTGCACCGCAGCGCCACCGCGGGCTACCGTTGGCGTATCGGCGGCATTCGCATCATAGGCGATGCGTAACCATCACCGGCCGCAGAGTCGCAAGGTCGCACGGTCGCATGCAAGGAGGTCATGATGGACGACTACATCCCCACCGCGCAGCGACCCAAGGCTGAGTCCAATACGCCATCCGCGCCGCGGACGCCGTCACAGAACATGCTGCAACGCCACTGGCCCCTCATATGCGTGGCGCTGGTGCTGGTCGCCGCGTTGGCCGTCACCGGCGCCGGGCTGCTGCACCGCATGCAAACCCGCAACTCCACAACGTTCGCGGATGGCACGATGTCCACGGACTTCGATTACACAACCATCGCATTGGACGACGATCCGCAACGGTATTATTCCATCAGCGACGGTACTGTTCCCGCGCTTGACGATCTATCCCAAAGCACGATGGACAGCATGTTCCCGTCCGCCGCCGTGTTCGAGTATCCGGACGGCACGTATTTCACGCCGCTGCGGCTCGATGAGAGAGGCGTCTTATACGGCGAGGCGAAGCCGTCAGACGATGCGCAAGCCGATACCGCAACGCAGACGAACAGGTTGTCGCTGGGTGCCTACGATCTCGCGCAACAGTCGTTCTCTATGCTTGCGGAGAAAACCGATGCCTCCACGTATGAGACGTATCGAATCGCGGCCGCCAGCGAGGGGCATGCGCTGGTCGAACTGAGCGATCAGCACAATCAGACCAGCACGTATACCCTGTACGACCTCGATGAAGGAACCTCACGCGAGCTGCTGTCCAGCACGCTGATGCCCAATCTGCATACCACCGCCGCCTTCTTCGACGCCGATGGCGTGATGCTCAACCGTTTCGATCCGGAAGCGGAGCATTACATCCTCGAATACCACGATTTCCAAGGCGGTGTGACTCCCGTCGAACGCGGCAACTGTTCGAAGGCCGTCAAGCTCGGCGAACTGTGGTACTACGTCCTGTCGGATACTGCGACGGGCGAGAGTCGGCTGGTGGAGCTGAATGTGCGGAATCATACGAAAACCGTGCTGGCCTCCACGGCGGATGGTGACCGGCTGGGGCAGCCGGCCATGGGTGGGGATTCCCTGTTCGTACCGCTGATTGCGAACGGTGGGGTTCAGATCTGGCGCGTCGCGGTCGCCGACCGCACGATCACTCCGCTGCTGTCCCTCGATGTTATGGAGGATGATCTGCAGGCCAACGAACGCTTCCTCGCATGGACCGGCACGCCGCTGGTCGAAGGACGGAACCGTCTGCAGACCGTGCTGCTGGACTTGGAGACGATGACGGTGCTGTCGCAGGATAACGGCGGCATCTATCTGTCGCCCGATTCGCTGGCGTGGGTGCGCTACAAGCAGCCGGACGCGAGCATCGCCAAAGGTGAGGTGTATACCGACCGCAACAGCGAGATCCGGTATGTGCGGGATATGGAACAGGCCGTGGACCCTCGGCAGGATTCCTCGCATTCGGCGAAACCCGACGACGGCGCCGACGATTCGTCCTCATCGCATGACGCCGATGGGAACGGCTCCGCGGATGGAGACACCGCAGGCGGCGACACTGACGGCAACGATACCGACGGTAACAATGGCACGAATGACGGCTCATCCGACGCACAGCCCAACGGCGGCGATCAGACGCAATCAGTCCGGTTGAGCGTGCCGACCATGCTGCAGGACTCCAACGATTGGTGCGGACCGGCGGCATTGCAAAGCGTGCTGCGATACAAGGGCATCGACGTCTCCCAATCAACCCTCGCCGCGGAGCTCAACACCAAACCCGTGACGGGCACCGAATACGTGGACCTGGCTCGGGTCGCCAACGCATACCTGTTCGGTGTCGCGGACGCGAATCCGAGCGGAGCTGGCTATCATGTGCAGACCATCGCCTTCGGAGACACCAGCGTGCAGACCGCGCAGCTGTTCGAGCAACGCGTCAAAACCGATATGGCCTCCAACGATCCGGTGTTCGTGGCCATCGATGTGGCAGCCATGTACGACGGATTCGGGCACGGCAACCATATGATCGTCGTCACCGGTTACGACACGGATGCGAACGGCGCCATCACCCACTACCGGTTCATCGATTCCATGCGTTCCGTACAGGATGCGACATATGGAGGATTGAAGATCGTCGACGCGGCGACCATGATGCGTGCGATCGTCACCAATGAGGAGCCGGCCTACGTGTGGTAGCGCCGGTCCCCCGCGTTTTGCGCGTCCGGGGCGTGGAGTTATAATGTCCCAGTTATTCGCAATCCGTGGCGCCCTCTACACCCCGGCTTGCGAGGAACGCGTGGGTTATCGGTTTGCCGTGCCCCACACAGCAGCCATAACGCACAAACCAACACTATAAGGAGAGCCATTTTGGCAACCAAGATTCGTCTGAAGCGACAGGGCAAGAAGTTCTACGCGTTCTACCGCGTGGTCGTGGCCGATTCTCACGTCAAGCGTGACGGCAAGGTCATCGAGGAGATCGGTACCTACAACCCGAACACCCAGCCCTCGACCATCAAGATCGACTCCGAGCGCGCTCAGTACTGGCTTGGCGTCGGCGCTCAGCCGTCCGAGCCCGTGCTCGCCCTGCTCAAGATCACCGGCGACTGGCAGAAGTTCAAGGGCCTTGAGGGTGCCGAAGGCACGCTGAAGACCGTTGAGGCCGGCCCGGATGCGGCCGCCCGCGTGGAGGCCGTCGAGTCCCAGGCTCAGAAGCTGAAGGCCGCCAAGTCCGAAGCCGCCGCGAAGGCCAAGGCTGATGCCGAGGCTGCCGCCGCCGCTGAGGCCGAAGCTCCGGCTGAGGCTGAGGAAGCCGCTGAAGAAGCTCCGGCTGACGCCGAGTGAGTGAAAGGCATTGATCATGCTTGCCCAAGCTGTGGAACACCTCATCAAGAACATCGTTGATTTTCCCGACGATGTCTCCGTCAAGTCCCATGAGAACGCGCGCGGCGAACTGCTTCGCGTGCGCGTGAACCCGGAGGATATCGGCCGTGTGATCGGCCGCAACGGACGCACCGCCAATGCGATTCGCACCGTGATTCAGGCTCTTGCCGACCACAAGGTGCGCGTCGACATCATGGACGTGCGTCGTTGATCGAAACGAACGGAATAGGTTTCTAGGCATGGTGCAA
This sequence comes from Bifidobacterium sp. LH_558, assembly GCF_056356295.1. NCBI lineage: Bacteria > Bacillati > Actinomycetota > Actinomycetes > Bifidobacteriales > Bifidobacteriaceae > Bifidobacterium > Bifidobacterium sp. LH_558. The sequence goes on from NZ_JBKETZ010000007.1 coordinate 91,707, forward strand.
CAGAACATGTCCGACGACCCTCAGCAGCGCGAGCTGTTGAGGGTCTGTCGTATCGGCCGCGCGCAGGGACTCAAGGGCGAAGTCACCGTACGGCTGTTCACAGACGATCCCGAATACCGCTTCTCCCCCGACTCCGTGCTGTACACGAAGGACGGCGAGGAGGAATATGTGGTCGAATGGTCCCGCACGTTCAAGGACCGTTGGATCATCAAATTCTTCGACGTGGACGACCGTGACGCCTCCGAGGCGATCAACGGCGTGGAACTCTACGGCGAGGCCGACGATCCGGACGAGATGCTCGAAGCCGACGAATGGTATTCCAAAGACCTGATCGGACTTGAGGCTCGTTTGGCGGCCGACAACGGTCTGGGCTTGCCCGCAGGCCAGGTGGTCGGCAAGGTTGTGGATGTGATCGATGGGCCGGCCCAGTCGCTGCTCAAGATCCGCCTGCCCGAGCCGGTGGTGACCGGCACGAACTCCAGCGGCGAGGACGTGGTGGAGAAAACCGCTCTTGTGCCGTTCGTGGGAGCGATCGTCCCCGACATCGACCTGGCCGAGCAATACCTCACCCTAGACCCGCCCGGAGGCCTGATTCCCGGCCTGTCGTAGGTTAAATCGACGGAAAAGGTGCGCTTGGGCTGTACCTTCCCCATTGGAACAACCCAAGGCAACCTCTTGAAACGGTGCGTTCAGAGGAGCACGCCGATGGCGTCGACCTGCCAGAGGGCTTGATTCGCGAGGCGCAGCGTCACGGTATGACGGCCGCGTTCCAGGCCCTCGACGCGCAGTTGGGTACGCAGCGCGCCCGATGTGGCCATGGTGCGGACCTGCGGGGCGACCAGCGTTCCGTCAACGATCACATCAATCGCCGCGCCGCCGTCGGCCGGTCCGAACACATCCAGCCCAGTGCCGTCGAACGTGTGGGACAGCGAGTCGCCCACAGTCGAAGTGCGGGAGATGGTACGCATGTAGGTGAACATGCCCTGCCCGTTCTCATGCGTCCAATCGCCGTCGTATTCCAGCACCGGCGTAGCGCCGTCGTCCCAACTCACCAGATGCATGTCGTCGATCAGCCGCGTATAGTACGGCGACCATCCGTCGAGCCGCTCCACGCGCAGGTTGGAGAACCGCACGTGGTCGAAGCTGGTGCCGAGATTCACACGCCCCGCGGATTGCGGGCGATCGTCGGTCCATTCCGTCACCTGCGCGCCGTTGAGCCGTACGATGACGGTGGGGCCGGCCACTTCAAGCGCCAACGTGAACCATTCGCCCGCGCCGGGTCGGAACGCGGGCGTTCCAGCCGCGGCCGCGGCTTTGCGCAGATCTTCGAGATGGCCGCGTCGTTTCTCGTCGCCGTAGCGGCGCAGCAGCCACACGCCGTCCGCGCGCAGTTTGAAGTCGTAGCCGCAGATATCGGTGGTGAATTTGTCGCCGCCCATCTCACGCGCGCCGAGCAGCACGTAGGGCGCGCGGCCGGGATACTCCTCGAACCGCACGTCCACGGACACCCGGTAGTTGGCCCAGCGCATGTCGCCGATGGCGGTGCGCGGGTCGCCTTCGATCCATGCGTTGCCCGCACGGGTCCAGTCGATCTGCTGACGCAGCGCATGGCCGCGCGTCTCGTCCGGCACGATTTCGAACGCGCCGTTCGAATCGGTGGTGTAGCGAGGGGTCGCGCCCGCGTCGCCACCGCGCGATGCGAGATAGTCCTCGCGGACCAACGCGCCATGCTTCATCGTTTCGACCAGCCGCGCGGAGTCATAGGAGAAATCGTCCGCATACAGCACGCCATGTTCCGGATCCTGATCCAGCACGGCGCGGCCATGTTCGGCCACCGTCGGCAGATTCGCCGCATACTGCGGGCACGCAACCAGTGAGCCGTCCGCCGCGCGGTCGGCGCTGGTGAGTGTGGTGACGGTGACCATCGACCACGGTTCCACCACGATGTCCGCTTCGCCTTGCGTCGGTTCGATGATGGCGACGGGCTTGAGCCAGCCGGCGTCGTACCGTTCGCCCGAGCGGGAGGCGGCGGTGCGCCAGACGGTCAGCGGTTTGCCGCTGGCAACGAGCGCGGCGTCCACGCTCAGGTGGTAGCGCGCGGCCTGGCCGCTGTCGTTGACGATGATGGTGCTGAAGTCGCCGCCGTCTGGCGCAGCCAATGTCAGATAGGAGGGTTCGCCGTGGCGGGCCCCGTTGACGGGATTGTTGCCGCCGACCTCGCAGCCGCTGGCCTGTGCAATCGCGCGCCAGATGCCATGCGAGTCGGCCGGTTCCCCCGGATCGGCGTTTTCCCATCCGAGTTTGGCGAATCGGGCGAAATGCTCCAGCACCGCGCATCCGGCGTCGTAGTAGATCCATCCGCTCCACGGGTCGCGTGCCGAGATCAGCTCTTTGGCGGCGTATTCCATATGCTCGTAGCACGCGCCGATGGCCGGCTGGTAGATGGCGTGCGTGCGGCGGGATTCCACGAATCCTTTGATCAGGGTGTTCGCCATCTCTAACGGACTACCAGGGCCTCCCAGCCCTGTGCAGGCGCGCGGCTCGTTCACGCCGTCGCCGTTGGTATTGTTCGGGCGGTCGGCGGAGTTCGAGAACACGGCCTGCGCCTCGGAATTCCAGACTTCCTTGTCGAATTCCTCGGCCAGGCGTGTGAAGTTGCCGTCCGGGTCGTCCTCGACGGAGTAGTGGTAGCTGGCCACGTCCATCGCTTCGAGATAGCGTGGATCCGCGATCACATCGCCGGCGAAGGTGCCGGTGGATTCCTCGTCGGAGGTGATGACTTTAATGCGTCGGAACAGTTCGCGCTCCTCATCGGAGGCGAATCCCGCGTTCGGATCGTCGGGGGTGCCGCCGATGAATCCTTCCGTATCGCTGCGTACGCGCCGGGCGAATTCCGCAACCCATTCCAGGTCGGCGGCGCGTTCGTTGACGTCGGGGTTCACGGAGTCGGCCATCACGCCGTATTCGCGGTAGGCGGCGAGGATGGTGTTCTTGTACCAGCGGTAGATGTCGTCGTTGGAGCGCACCCAGGTGGGCGTCATCCACCGCAGCAGGCTCAGCCGTACGCCGGGCTGGTATCGCCGGGCGTCGGCGGCGAGTTGGAATCCCGGTTCGCGGCCCACGGCCGGATATTCGCCCGCATCGCGCATGGTGCAAGGGTTCGGTCCGGTGGAGTTGTTGCGGTCGTTGCCCATTTCGATTTTGACGGTGTTCATCATCGGCCGCTCGCCGCCGAACAGCGTTTCGAGCAGCCGCCAGTAGGCTTGCGGATGTTCGGCTTTGTAATCCATCAGCAGGCTGGATGTGGCGTTGCCCGACAGCACGCCGAACCCCTTATAGGTCAGACCGTTGCGATTGCGGGCGGCGGCGGCCACGTCGTCGGCGACGAGTGCGATGGTGACAGGCTGGGTGAATGATTCCATAACAGTTATTATCCTTCCATACAGGGTTCAGCGAATATGGCGTTCTGCCCGTTCACGACGAATGTGTGTGATCCGGAGCCGATTGGTCCGATCACCGCCGATCCCGGCACGCATCTGACGTCGGCGATGCGAAACTCCTCACGCTCGGTGGCGACCGTCGTCTCCAGGTCGTCGATGCGCACGCATACCGGATCCCCCGGCGCGACGGCTTGGGTGGGCGGCAGCACCACGGTGGCTTCGGTGCGCGTCGGCACCGTCACCTTGATGAGGATGCCTTCGACGCGCGGATCCAGGCCGGACGGCGAGCGTCCGAACACACGGTAGGACGCGCCGATTATGCCCGCGTGGGTCGGCAGTTCCGCTTCGGCCTCAGCCAAGGCCCCCGGCTGGACCGCCACCGCGAAACGCCGATAGCCCGGCTCGATGGGGCGGATGCCCAACAGGCCCTGCGGCAGCAGCGCCGCCGGAGATGCGGCCCACGGATGCGAATATGTGGTATTGGGTTTCAGTACGGCATCCCACGCCTCCATGGTGGCGCCGGCATCCATGTCGAGCATATGCGCCCATGTGCGCACGCCCTCGCTGCCCGTCAGCAGCGCCACCGCGTCGGCACCCAACCCTGCCCGGAACAAACCGTCGAGATACACCGCGGCGGTGTATACGCTGCACGCCATGCCTCGCGAACGCAGATATGCGCCGAGCGGCGCGATCCTGTCTGACGGAGGCTCGGCGAAGGCCAGCGCATAAGCACTGGCGTGCAGCGAATGGTGGAGCAGCGGCTTGACGCCGTCGCACGAATCGCACGCATCGCACGACCCGCACGCATCGCACGCATCGCACGACCCGCACGAACAGCCGTCGGGCGCGTCCTCCAAACCATCGACGTACGCGCCGAGCGTCCGGTCGTAGCAGTATCGATGCAGGGCGGAGCGGATGCCTTCGGCCGCTTGCCGCCAACGTTCGGCGTCGAGGGGGCGGCCGAGGGCGGCGGCCATATCGGCCATGTCGGCGTATGCCCGGCTGGCGATCGCGTTGATCACCGTGTTGACCCGACCGAACACGTATCCGTCGCGCTCGCTTTGGGGCCAGTCGACCAGGTCGCCGTCCATCACGCTGGATTCGCCGGGGTCTTTGACGATCAGTCCGCTGGCCTCGTCACGGTAGCGTTCGGGCAGCAGCGCGGCCAAAGCCTCGTATCGCATGCGGGCCTGATCGAGCGAGCCTGTATGCATCCAGGCGTCGTGCACGGCGATGATCAGGTAGAACGGCCATTCGGTGGGCCAGGTGCGGTTCGCGATCAGATGGTCCACGGTGAGACGGCCAAGCGCTGGCGCGTCGTCAAGCGCCAGATGCGCACGCTGTTGGATCCACGCGTCGGCTTCGTAGGGTGCGCGTTCGCGGGTCCATGAATCGACGTAGATATTGCCGTTGAACGCCTCGATGGTGTGGCGGCACAGCTCCCACACCCGGTTGAGGGTGTCATCCGATGATGAGAAACGTCCCTCGCTTCCAGACCTCGGCTGCACCAGGGCGGCGGCGCGCAGCGCATCGGAGGATTCCTCCAACCGCTCCAGCAGATCGGGCATGGGGCGATCCGGAACCAGCTCGACATACCGAAACACGCGGATGCCCCATGTCTCCAGTGGAGTTCCGTTGGCCCGCGGCGTCAGTCTCCACCGATCCTCATAGGTGTTGAAGCAGCGCAGATGGTAGCGAACCGTGCCGTCGGACTCCAACTCTTCGCCGAACCGCACCGTGAGTCCCAACGGTTCCGCGACATCCAACAGCAGACGGATGCCGCCCATCCAGCCGCGCCCGAAGTCGGCGACCACACTGCCCGACTCGGTCGCCCGCAGACTTTCGGCCCGGACGTACCGCACGCCCATCGGATCGGCAGGAGTGGCCACATAGCGTGCGAACTGTCGTTTGACGGCCACCGGCGACCAGTCGGTATCGTCGAATCCTCTGTCGGCGAAGCCGAAGGGATAGTGGTCGGCCTGCAGATCCTCACTGGGCGCGTCGAAGGCCCATGTGCCGATGGTCGGACTGGTCGGATACACCAGCGAACCGTCATAGCCTCGCCAGTCCGGCCCGGTGCCGACATGCAGCATCGTGGAATCCTCGAAGCACACGTCCAGCTGGGCCGAAAAACGCCGGTCGGACATCGCATAGGCCACAACGCCGATGACGTTCTCCCCCGCCGATAACAGTCCGGTGACGTCGTAGCCGTCATATCGGGTATCGTCGCCGTCCGGAAACACCGGACCGCATCCCACGAACGCGCCATTCATCCACATGCGGTAGACGAATTGGCGGGCGGGAGCGGTGGAGGCGCCGGTCGCGTTCAACGTGGCCCATGCGATCGGTTTATCCGGCAGTATGAACCGCCCACGCAGAAACGCCCAACCGGTCGCGTTGTCTTCGCTCGCTCTACCCACATCGTCTCGCCCATCAAGCCAGATGGGTCGAGCCGCGTTCCAATGCGCACCCGCGCCGGTGCCGAAGGTCACGGCTTGGCTCCAGGCGGACCAAACGCCGCGTTCGTCGCGCAGACGCGCCGTGGCCCAGTACCGGCGCGCGGGCGACATATCCACATCGAGCCCGATGCCATCCAATCCGTCCGTGGACAGCATCCCGGAATCCCACACGTCGCCCTCGCCGGCCTCGGCCGCTCGCGCATACCGGGACACCACCACATGGCAGGCCGAAATCCGCCTTCCCGCAACGTCGCCGTCCGCAGACAGACGCCAGCGCAGCGTCGCCGTCGAGCCCGGTTCCAAATCAACCGGCTCGCAACGGTCATTGACGGTGAGGTGGACCGCTTCCATCACAAAACCGTCCTTTCCAACTCATCCAGCGGACGGGGATGGGAACCGCGCCGCCGATTGGAGGCACCATTCACAACCGGCAGTCGCGAGTGCCCGCAAGGAACGATCCGAACGCCGACGGTTTGGAGGCTCCCGCCTGATCCATGTCGATGATGCGTTGGCCGCCGCTTTCGCGCGCAAGCCGTTCGCACACTAAAACAATGTCTCGTCGTGGTCATCGGCAGGGTGCGGCGTGTAGGTGATCTCGAACTCGTCGTCGGCGGGTGCCTGGCTGACGCTCACCCGGCGGTCGGATTTGCGCAGGCTCACCGTGCCGTAGGCCGGAACCGCGACCTTCTGCCAACGGGATCCTTCGCCGTTGATGGTGACGGCGGCCTCGATCGGCGTATCGGTGGGGTTGTAGAGGATGGCCGATAGATCGCCGCGCTTCGAGACGAAGGCGACGGAGCCCAACCCGCCGTTGCGCCCGTCGGGCGTGCGGTTGGTGGAGGCGACGCGGCGCGATCCGACCTGAACGTCCTGTCCGTAGTTGCGCAGCATGAAGTATTCGAGGTTGCGCTTGACCTTGCCGGTGGACGAGTCGATGGTGATGACGCCGCGGCGGCCGGAGGTGCCGGCCCAGCTGGGCCATCCCTGCTCGTCGAGCGCCATATTCCACAGGTTGATCAGGCCCACGCCGTTGCGCACCAGCCAGGTGCCGATCTCACCGAACATCACATGGCTGGCTTCGGCCACGGTTTCGTCGAGCATGCAGCGGCGTTCGGTCATGGCGGCCTTCCAGTGCGGGAACTGGCGGGTGCCGTTGTGCACCCACTCGGGCAGTCCGGAGTAGGTGTGGAAGGCGGCACCGGCGAAGGCGTTGGCCTGGGCGGGGGTCATGTATTCGGACGCGGGGCGCTGCCAGAAGCGAAGGGAGTCGTCGCCGAAGTAGATCTCCACGTCGGGGAACGTGCGGTCGAGCGCGGGGCGAAGATATTCGCTGCCCCATGCGGCCAGCTCCTCGGGGGTCCATATGGTGATGGGCCACGGGCAGCCGTTGCTCGGTTCGTTCTGTATGGTCACCGAACTGATGCGGATGCCGAGCTTGGCGTAGGCGGCGATGAATTTGACGAAATACTGCGCGTACACGTAGTCGATGGTGTCCTGATAGCGGTAGCCGTTGCCCACATACTCGCCCAGACGCAGCCGGCCCGCGCCGTCGATGCGTCCGGAGGTCTTCATCCAGGCCGGCGCGCTCCACGGCGAGGCCATGACCTTGACGGCCGGATTGATCGCGAGGATCTCCTGAAGCACCGGAACGACGTATTTCATATCCCGCGTGGCGTCGGGGGCTCCGGGCTTCCCTTCGCCGATGGAGAAGTACGCGAGCGAGGCGTCCGCCGCGACGCCTTCGGGCAGATCGTCGTAGGTGTAGTACTGCTGGCTGGAGAAGTCGCATGATCCGATCGAGATGCGCACCGACGAGAAGCCGCCCTGTTCGGGATCGAACATCTCGGTCAGAATCGCATGGCGCTGCTCCGCGCTCATGGCGGTCATGAACAGGTATGCGGAGGAATCCGTGATGGCGGCGCCGACGCCCTCCCACATCTGGTATTCGCGGGTGGGGTCGATCACGACGGTGACGGCCTCGCCGGGTTCGGCGGTGACGTCGGGCGTGGGTATGGGGGCGCGGCGATCGGCCAGGTCGCCGCTCGTGCGGGTCCAGTATTCGTATGCGTATGCGTCAACAGGGTTCATGGGTCACTCCTTAACAAACACGAACAAGCGCGGCGCGGTGCCGATACATGGCGGGCGCCGCGCCATGAATCACTCGTCGGCGCCCCAAACGCGGGTTTTGCCGGGGGCCACGTCGCCGAGCAGATGGGTGGGCTCGGGGTTGAGTTCGAATTGGTCGTCGTCGGGAACGGTGGATTGGTTGATTGGGTTGGGGCTTTTGTGCATGGTGACGGTGCCCCAGGCGGGCACGGTGACCTTCTGCCACGCGCCGCCCATCCCGTTGATGGTCACGGCCGCCTCGATGCTCTGGCCGGTCGGGTTGTAGACGTGCGCGGCCACGCCCCCGTCGGGCGCGAGGAACGCGACCGATCCCAGGCTCCCGGACCATCCGTCGGGCGTGTGGTTGGAGGAGCGCACGACCACGCTGCCGGGTTCGACGTCCTGTCCGAAGGCGCGCAGCATGAAGTACTCGAGGTTGCGGATCACCCCGCCGGTCTCGTGGTGGATGGTCACCACGCCGCGCCGTCCGGTCGCGCCGACCTGGTTGGGCAGGCCGCGCTCGTCGAGGGCGAGGTTCCACAGGGCGATGAAGCCCTCGCCGTTGCGCACGAGCCAGTTGCCGATGATGCCCGACATGATGTGCGCGGCGTCCTCGGGGGTCTCGTCGATCATGCACCGGCGTTCGGTCATGCCCAGCGTCCAGTGCGGGTAGGCGCGCGACGCGTTGAAGAAGTTGGAGTACGGGCCCTCGTAGGTGTGCACGGTCAGTCCGTCGATTGAGGACGCCTCGTCGGGCGTGACGATGTCGCGCACCGGCCACATGAGGTTGTGGGTGGAGTCGTCGTTGATGAAGATGCGCATCTCGGGGAATTTCTCGTTCATCGCCGGGCGCAGGAAGTTGTGGGCGAACTCGGCCTGCTGTTTGAGGGTCCACATCATGGCGGGCCATTTGGGCGCGTTCGACGGCTCGTTCTGCACGGTCACGGCCCAGATCGGGATGCCCAGCTTGGCCATCTCCTCGACGTATTTGACGAAATAGCGCGCGTAGCATCCCTCGAAGGAGTCGTGCATGGGGTCGAAGCCGTTGCCGGTCCACTCGCCGAAGCGCAGGCGGCCGCCCTGGCACAGGTGGCCGGTGTTCTTCATCCACGCCGGCGCGCTCCACGGCGAGGCGATGATCTTGACGGCCGGATTGATCTTCAGAATCTCCAGCACCACCGGGATGATGTACTTGAAGTCCTTGGTGGCGTCCGGCGCGCCGGGTTCGCCCTCGCCCAGCGAGAACTTGGAGAGCGTGTTGTCGTGCTCGCCGAAGGGCACGTCGTCGTACGTGTAGTACGGCTGGGCCGCCGGCTCGCAAGAGCCCAGCGGAATACGGATCACCGAGAATCCGCCCTTGGCGGGGTTGAAGCACTCGTCCAGGAACTCATGGCGCTGCCGCGCGTCCATACTGTTCCAGATCAACGACGCCGCCGCGTCCGTGACGGCCGCGCCCGCACCAATCCACGGCTGCTTACGATCAGCGGTATCCACCACGATCTTGACCGCGTCCCCGGGATCGTCGACCAAGGGCGGAACCGTAAGCGTCTCCCGCCTAACCGACAGGTCACCCGATGTGGAGGTCCAAAACTCGTGAGAGAACTTCAACATTGGCGTTCCTTCTTTTTTTCACCGATGTCGCGCTGTTGCGATCATCAATTCCGCAATGAACGCCTTCATCATATCACAATTAATCAGTTTCAATCACTTCTATTCATAATTACTCACATTTCGAACAGAGCATATTCAAGCAAATCCAGACTCCTCAGCCAATCCGACCCCGCAACCCTATTCACCCCATGCGTCATGCTATGCTCAAAAGTGATCACAAACGATGTTTAACCGACGCGAACGAGCGCTCACCAGACTTGAAAGCAGTGCAGCCATGTCTGACACCACCCACGCCACAACCGACGAGACCAAACGCGACTATCTGCCCGCGGAACGACAGGATATGATCCTGAGCCTGCTCACCAGGCAAAGCGTGGTCACGGTTCCGCAACTCGCGCAACTGCTCAACACCACGGAGATCACCGTGCGCCGCGACCTGGCCGTGCTCTCCAAAGCGGGACTGCTCAAACGCGTGCGCGGCGGTGCCATGTCCATCACCGACGCGGCCGAACGCACCGCCGCGAAATCCGCACCCACCAGCGCCTCCAGCGCGGTCTCCGAACACACCGCCCCGGAACCCATCGTGCGCGCCGCCGACGGACATACCGAACTCCCCTCGGACCAGCCCGCCATCGGCGTGATGCTGCCGGAACCAAGCTTCTTCTGGCCCGGCGTCATCACCCATATGCAGCAGATCGCCGCCAGCCTGGGACTGCGGCTGGTCACCCGCGAATCCGCCTACGAAGACATCCATGAAGAGAATATTCTGCAGGACTTCGCAGGCGACCCCACCATCTGCGGTCTGATCGTCGCCCCCAACGCGCATCCCGAAATCGGGCGGCGCACCTGGGACTGGATCGCGCAGTCCGCGCTGCCGACCGTGGCGGTGGAACGCAGCCAACCGCTGCTGCAGACCAGCTTCGTGGATTCCGTGCGCACCAATCATCATTACGGCGTGCGCAAGGCCGCCACGCATTTCCTTGAGCATGGGCACACGCGCGTGGGCGCCGCCTTCACCGATACCCCCACCTCGAATCAGATTCTCACCGGATGGAAGCGCGTCGTGAACGGCACGGACCGCATCGACTGCCCGTTCATCATCGACGGCATCATGCCCTACGACACCCGCGGCGTGGACGATATCGTCGCCACGGTGCTCTCTTCCGGCGTCACCGCCATGCTGGTGCATTCCGACTATCTGGCCATCGCCCTCGCGCAGGCGCTGGAACGACACGGCAAGAAGGTGCCGCAAGACATCTCGCTGATCTCCGTGGACGGCTTCGCCACCCCCAGTTCACGTCCGCTGACCGTGTTGCGCTCCTCCGATCGCGATCTGGCGGAAGCGGCGATCCACACGCTGCTCTACCGCATCCAGAACCCCCAGGCGGCGGCGCGCCACATCTATATCGATCCGCTGCTCGTGGACCGCGGCTCGGTGGTCGACCTGCCCACCGCCGACTGACCTTCCAACGTTTCAACGACGAACCGGGCCGGACCCGGTGACGTAGTCACAGGTCCGGCCCGGTTACGATGCCGTATGAATCACAGACGCTCGGCCAGCCAGTCGAGCACAAGGCCTATGGCCTTGCCGCTGCGGAATCCGTAGGCGGCGTGGCTGGCGTCGTTGAGCTTGTAGAACGTCACGTCCTTGCCGAGCGCCTTCATGGTGGCGTACAGACGGCAGCTCTGGTTGAACGGCACCAGCAGATCGCGGCTGCCGTGCATGATCAGCGTGGGAGGCGTGGGTCTGTCGGCGGCGAGATACGTCATCGGCGAGGCCTGACGGCTCAGTTCGGGGTGCTCCAGCACATTGACGCCACCGATCTCCATGCCTTCCGGGCATTGCGCCGGATTGTGGTCCTGCGAACTCGGATAGTAGTTCATCATGGTGAAGTCGGTCGGGCCATACCAGTCCACGATGCACCGCACCTCGGCGCTGGTTTCCGCATAGTCCGGGGTGTCCGGCTCGCTGTCGCCGGTGAATCCGGCCATCAGCGCGGTGTGGCCGCCGGCGGAATCACCGAACAGGGCGATGCGGTCGGGGTCGATATCGAAACGCCGCGCATTGGCGCGCACGAAACGCACCGCCGTCTTCGCATCCTGCATCTGCGCGGGGAACGGCGCCACGGGAGCGGGGCGGTATTCCGGCACCACAACCACATAGCCGCGCTCGGCCAAGCGGATGTACAGACTGTTGAAGCTGTTCTTACGCGGTTTGAAGAATCCCGCGCCGCGCATGAACACGATCACCGGCCAACCGGACTCCGGCTTGCCTCCCGGCATGTTCGGATCGTCGTGGAACGGCGTGTACACCATCATGTTCAGCTCATACTGCGAACCATCGGCCAGCGTGCGCGTGACGTACGGCACCTCCTCGATATCCGCCGAGTAGAAGAACTCGTCGGTATCGACGCCGTCGACCACCACGCAGCCTTCCGGCACCTCGTCGGAGTGGGGGAACTCGGCGACCTTGTCGACCGGAGTGGGGATGGGAGTCAGGGGCTCCGCCGCGGCGGGAGCGACCAGCGCTTCGATATCAACCATCGTCATATCCTTTCCATAACCAGTGTCATGTCGAGCGGCCGCGGATTCAGGCGGCCTGGGCGGCGGCGCGGTTTGCCTTCGTCTTCGTGGACAGCATCAGCACGAGCACCATCACCATGCACACCACCAGGAACGCGGCGCCCATGTTCAGCGACTTCCACGTGCTGGTCATGCCGGTGAGCGCACCCAGCGCGGCGAACACATAGGACGGGATGAACGAGCCGACCGAGTTGCCGAAGAAGGCGTAGGAGGTGGCCTGGGCGGAGATGGACGGGTCGGTCTGTTCATTGACCAGGATGTTCACGTAGGGCATGAACCAGCAGAAGCCCACACCGAGCAGCACGCCGGCCACGCACCACAGCGCCATCGAGGAGGTGTTCGCCCAGATCAGCAGCGCGGCGGCGTTCATGCCCAAGGCCAGCAGGCCGATCCACATGCCCACGAAACGCTTGACCAGACCGAAGAAGAGTCCGCCGATCAGCGAGGACATCGACACGACGGTGATCACGGTGGCGGCTTCGGTGGCGGTGATGATGCCGGTCTCCTCGGCGGCGAGCGACAGGTTGATGCTGTAGAAGCCGTAGCCGGTGGCGAACACGATCTGCAGGATCATGCCGAAGTAGGCGGACAGCGGCATCTTGGTGCGCTTCTTCGGCGCGTTGTCTTCGCTCTTGCGTTCGCGGCCGATTTCGTTGACGGCGTTCGGAATGAACAGCATCACGACGACCATCACCACCAGGGCGAGGCAGTAGACGAAGTAGAAGTAGTGCCAGTCGAAGGTCATCACGCCTGCGATGCACGAGGAGATGATCGTGGCGCCCAGGCCAACGGCGGAGGACTGGAAGCCCATCAGCGTGTCAGCTTCCTTGCCCTTGAAGCAGTCCACGATCAGCGAGGCGGACAGCGGCTGGATCAGGCCAAGACCGAAGCCGGCCAGCACGCGAAGACCGGTTTGTCCGTTCAGAATCGGCACGAACATCGGCAGGAATCCGCCGACGAAGCACAGCAGCGTACCGATGATGCACAGGTTCTTCTTGCCGACGATCGGGGCGATGCGGCCGCCGACCAGCGTGGCGATGATGTTACCCAGCACCGGCACCGTCACGAATCCCTGCAGTTCCATCACCGACGCGTTGGGAAAGTCCTGCTTGAGGCTCGAGACCACCGCCGCGGTGACGGAGATGCTTTGCAGCAGCAGCGCCAGCGAGAGGATGGCGGCCTTCAGCATCACACGCTTGCCACCAGATTGGGGAAGCTTCGCCATGGGGTCGTCATGCGCCATGGCCGAACCAACGTTTGTGGTCATGGTTTCGCTCATAATCAGCTCCTTTGCTTTCTCGATGTTGACGCTCACGGCGGCGTTATTCTCACCGCCCCACCCGTCTTTCGGTGGTTTCCAACATCTGCTCTCAGTTTAAGAGCTCACAAAAGCGCCGTTTTCCTCAAATGTGACCATGAAGGTCGATTTTGTGACTCATCCTTCGCGATGCATTTTTCTGAATGCCGAAGGCGTCACCGAAAATCTGTTGGCGAACGCCCGGGAGAAGGCCTTGGCGTTGGCGAATCCGTTATTGCTGGCGATATCCGTATTGGTATCGGTTCCGTTCAACAGATCATCCACCGCCGATTGCAGGCGAATCTCCATCAGATATTGTTCCGGAGTCACGCCGGCGTGCTTTTTGAACAATCGGGAGAAGTATTCGCGCGAATAGCCGAACCGTTCCGCCAGCTGACCGATGGTCACGCCACTGTGGAAGTGACGTTCCATATATTCGACCACCGCACGGATCTCAGCTGCTGACCGGGCTTTCGCCATCGACTCCGCATCACCGCAGTCGCATTCCCGACATTCGGTGGAGATATGCAACATCATGGCATACAGCAATTCGTTCAGCTTGATTAACTTCAACTCCGGATCGGCATCATCGACGCATGCGATGACATTCTCGCAAAGGGATATCAAAGTGGGATTCCCCACCACAGAAGGTCGCTCGAGACCTTTCTCCCCCGCCTCATGATTACGGACCTCCTCAGCGGCGAAGGGCACTGCCTGCAGCAGCCGACGGTTCGATAGACCGGGACTGAGTCTCGAAAGAAATTCACCATCAAAGGAGATCGACAACACGAACTGCCCGTCCTCGTCCGGTTCGGGATAAATCGCATGCAACGCGCGCGGACTGACCAGACACGCCTGCCCGTCGACGATGGTGGTTTCGGCTCCATCGATGAACAACCGCACCCTGCCGTGCCTCACATACACGAGCTCGGCGCCCAGATGCCAATGCAGCGGCACATCCTGCGCAGGCATCTCGGTATGGATTCTCACGATGGCGGGATACAGGGACGACGAGCCCCATGACTCATGGTGGTCGCAGTCGATAACCGCGTTGTAGTCAAGCTCCCGATTGATGCGGAACATCTGCGCCGACGCTGCACTGGTGAACATGCCGCCACCTTAGCACGCCTCCCCCGCCATCCGAGCGACGGAGAAACCGCAATCAGCCGAGTTTGGCGAGCTCCTCGGCGGTCAGTTCCAGATCGGAGGCTTTAAGGGAGTCGAGGATCGTTTCGGGGCGGTGCGCGCCGGGAATCACGAACATATGATCGCCCTTGGCGAGCTCCCATGCGAGCACGACCTGCTGGTAGCTCACGCCACGCACGGCCGCGACCTCGCGGAACGGGTCGAATGTGCTTTCGTCGTACGGGTGGCGGTAGCCGCCGAGCGGGCTCCAGCACACGAACGCCAGACCGAGTTCGGCGCAGTAGTCGAGCGTGTCCTGCGTCTCCAGATGGATCGGCGAATACTGGTTCTGCACGGCCACGAGCTTGTCGCCCAGAATCCCGCGCGCGATGTCGAGCTGCTCGATGGTGACGTTGGAGACGCCCGCCCACTTGGCCACGCCTTGGTCGAGCAGGGCCTTGATGCCTTCGACGGATTCGTTGTACGGCACTTCGGGGTCATGACGATGCAGATACAGCAGGTCGATGGCGTCAACGCCGAGCGCCATCGCGGACTGCTTGCCGTATTCGATAAGATGTTCGGGCTTGCCGTCGCGCGGCCACACCGGCTTGTCGCCTTCCCAAGCGCGGCGCAGGCCCACCTTGGTGGCCACCGTGACCTCATCGCGCGGGCCGTTCCAGGATTCCAGCGCCTCGCGGGTGAGCTTCTCGCCGGTCTGCTCCTCCTCGCCGGGCGTGTAATAGGCCCAAGCGGTGTCGATATGGCGGCAGCCCGCGTCAAGCGAGGCGTGCAGCGTTTCCAGACCGACCGCGTGTCCGCGATTGTTCTCGATGGTCAACGGCATTTCGCCATGGCCGATGGCGGTGGTGTGGAATGGCCCGAGATCACGAAACAGCATGTGCGCTCCTTATTTCTTCGCAACTTTTCTCGCTATGAACAGGTGTTTCCGCCCTCCACGATACGCGTAGAGGACCGCTTTTCGAGTTTGGTGTGTCCGGATATGGCAGAGACACGAAAGCTAGTTTTAAGAATGGCGGAATTCCGCCATTCTTAACATCACACTCCGCGCGATTCGCTCATTCGCGCACACCAAACTCGCTATCGGCCTCCGAAGGAACCTCCGCCCGAGCCTCCGGAGGAGCCGCCGAAGCCGCCGCCGGAGAACGATCCGCCGGAACCGCCGGAAGACGAGGGCGCCGCGGCTTGGATGGTGGACCTCACTTCGGCGAATCCGGCGTTAAGCTGCGCGCCGATGTCGCCGAATCCAGCCGCGAAGGAATCGCCGCCGAACGCGAAGGCGGGGCCATCCAGACCACCGTTCATCGCCGCCCCGGCGGCCGCGCCGACGCTATGGCCATACCATCCGTAGGGACGATACGACCAGTACAGCAGCGAGCCGGAAGCGTTGGAGTCCAACCATGCGGGATCAGTCACCTGCGGATAGGCCTTGGCGAGTTCCTTGCCCACCCGCTCGGAGATGCCGAACGCGGCGGCGTACACCATATACCAATCCCACAGGGCGATGTCGGCGGCACCGCGGTCGGAGAAGTCGGAGAAATCCTGCATATAGCGTTTCAGTCCGAGGCATCGGCCGGCATGCTCCTGACCGGAATCGGTCAGGCCCGTATAAGAGGCACCGAATAGACAGAACAGCGACACTGCCAACACCGGAATTCCGGAGGTCAGCGCCATGGCAAGGTTGCCGTTGCTGATATTGAACCCCAACATGACGAATCCGAGAATCGCCCCCAGGATTCCGCACACCGCCGCCTGTCCGCCGGTGTTGCGCGTGGCGCCCAGCAGCGCGTATTCGTTGCCACAGGCCGTGGTGAACGCCCCTAACGATTCGTAGCCCTTCTTCCACTTCTTGCAGGCTTTCGTCATCTGCTGCAGGTCGAACACCGGACTGCCCACGCGCTTCGAGATTGTGATGAACAGATCGAGGCAGGCGCTTTCGGACTGGCTCAGCTCCATCGCATCCCGCGTTTCATCGTTCAATGCGGCCGGCAGAATCACCATGGTGCTGGTCTGCTTCACGGCGGCGAGGCGATTCGCATCGGAGCCGATCAGACCTGCCAAGCCAACCGGATTCGCCTGGCTCATATCGATGCCCGCGTATATATTCGCAGGCCCCGGATAGATGGCGATGGCCTTCTTCACGGCGAGGGCGAGCACAGTGGAGGTCATCACGCGCGAGTCGCGATCGCCGGCGGAGGAATCGACCACATCGATCAGCGTGGCCGCGCTGGCGGGGCTCATGCCGGGCGGGTCGCGCCAGTATTCGATTCCGCCGCGGTATTGCGCGACTTTGACGGATTTGCGCACGCCGAACAGGCCGATCACGCACAACAGCACTCCGATGACGATGCTTGCCGTCCAGAAAACGACCATCCAGATGGCGTGGGCTCGCTGCTGTTCGCGCCACTGCTGTTCCTGCCGGGTTTCGTCGGCTTGGAGCGCGTCCAGACGCTCGCCCTTCCCCGTGCGCGCGACGGCGGAGGAATCGGCCGCATCCCGGTCGTAGGCGATGACCACATCGAGATAGTCGCCGGCCTTCACGTCGTAGGCGGTGAATTGCAGGTCGCCGTTGGCGGCTCGGCTGGTTTCGCTGGTGCGTTCCGTGTGCAGCCACGCCCATGACGTGTCCGTGCCGACACCCTCGGGGAAATGCACCACGCCGGTGACGGTGCCGATCGGCACTTGATTCTTTTTGCCGAACGGCTCCCATTGCAGGTTGACGATGTCATCCCACGCGGTGGAGACGTCGTGGAGGGTCATGGTCACGTCGAATCGCAGACTGTTCGCTTCGACGGTGGCGGGGATATTCCAGCCGATTTCGATGATTTTGGCGCTGACCGAGGCGGTGGAATCGCCGCCGGACACGACCAGTCCGTCCGTGCCCGGCTCGTAGACTTGCGGATTGCTTGCGCCGTGGGATACGTCCGCGATATACCAGTGGTTCGCGTATTCCCTGTTCCAGTCAGCGTCGCTGATGGCGCTCGGCGTCTGCGGCGCGATCTGCGTGTAGGTCTCCCCCGTGGTGACGTTGGTGACCGAAATATCGGAGATGTCGGTGAGCTTGCTGGAATTCAGCGTGTACTGCTGGTAGAGCTGCTTCCAGGGGCGGTCGTCGCCGTCATCCGACCGGTCGCGCAGTTTCACATCGATATGCTGTGTGACGGTCAGGTCGCCATTGGCCTGCACGGCGGCCTCCAGATCGAGCGTGCGGTAGCTCAGGTCCGCGCCGTCCGTATCCGCGATGACGAACAGCACGGACAGCATCGCGACGATCACCGCGACCACAGCCGCGCCGATTCCTGCCCATATCTGCTTTTTCCTCATGTCCCCTCATTCCCTCTATCTTGGGTGGTCCGATTCCGCACTCAGGCTGCACCGATTGGGTTAGGCCTAATCGACTGGACTAGCCCACTCGGCTGGGTTAATCGACTGGGTCAGCCCCACCCGATTGGGCCAGGTCCTACTCGGTTGGGTGACGCATAGCACCACCCGTCGGGCGACGCCATGTCACATCCATCGAGCAACGAACAACCCGTCATGTTGAGCGGAGCGCAGCGCAGTCGAAACATCTCTGTTCGTCCGCTTCGACAACCGACGCGCATACTGCCGTCACCAACCGTCAGAATTTGACCTGCGGCACCTGACGCGCGGCCTCGTCGGCCTCGAAATACTGCGCCTGCTCGAAGTGGAACATCCCAGCGATGATGTTGCTCGGCACCGTCTCGATGGCGGTGTTCAGCTTGAGCACCACGTCGTTGTAGAACTGACGGGCATAGGCGATCTTCTCTTCGAGCGCCTTCAACTGCGCCTGCAGGTCGAGGAAGTTCTGGTTGGCCTGCAGCGCCGGATACGCTTCGGCCGTGGCTTGCAGGTTGACCAAAGCGCGGGAGAGCTGGTTCTCGGCCTGCGCGCGCTCAGCGGTGCTGGCGTTCGGATTGTTCGCTGCGGCCACTGCGTTGGCACGGGCCTGCGTGACTTCGGTGAACACACTCGACTCGTGGGCGGCATAGCCCTTCACCGCCTCCACAAGATTCGGAATCAGGTCGGCGCGCTGCTTGAGCTGCACGTCGATCTGCGCCCAGCCGTTCTTCACGCGGTTTTTCAGCGAAACCAGATTGTTATAGGCCGACATGGCCCAAATCAGCACAATCAAGACGACGGCCACCACAACGACTACCACAATAATTCCTGCGTTCATGAACACTCCTTCGTTAGTTCGATCCTCGTGCCCATTCTCCCAGCACGTAGGTACGAGTCGGCGCACATTCCATCATGTTCAGCCGTAATCGTCTTGCCACAACAGCAGCGCCCAATCATCCGGCAGCGGTGAGAGCGTTGCCGGCGCGCGGCACTCCATGCTCGAACGCTTTGGCCAGAAACGCCGACTTGTTCAGCACTTCGTTGAATCGGAATCGAAATATCGCGTGCACGCCGGCCGTCTTCGTACGGCGTGTCGATAACAGTATTCGTTGCTATGACTGGGCTGGCACTGTGGATAACCTTGAAGGGGTTACGGGATTACGGGGACACGGGGATATGGGAATGCATCGGATATCAAAGCGCTGGAAGACGGAAGATGGGTATAGAGGGCAGGGGCGGGAGGCGACACATGGAGAGCGGAGCACTAAATCCGTTGTTCCTTTCCGATGGTTACTCTTGCCAGCGTGGATGATATGCCACTTGCTGGCGAAACGTCCACGATGAGCAGCCATCACAGCATTGGGGCATTGACTATTGGGCATTCATTGACCAATAGTCATTAGGAAGCCGAGTGGTTAAAGCGCTGTAGGCATAGATCGTTATGACGTACGTCGTTACAGCATAGGGCGTTATATACGAGAGGCCCCTATATACGAGAAAACCCGCCACAGGGGCGGGTTCTCATCACATCAATCGGCGATCAATCAGTCCTCGAAGGGGTCGAAGTCGCGACGGACGCGGCGACGCGGACGCTCGGAACGCTCTTCGCGCTCAGAACGGTAGTCGTCGTAGTTGTCGTCGGTGGCGTAGCGCGGGTTGCGGTCGGAACCACGGCCACGGCCGGAGGAGCGGCGATCGGCGTGATCGTCACGGTCGGCGGAGCGACGGCGGCGCGGACGATCCTCAAAATCATCCTCACGATCGTCGGAACGACGGCGACGCGGACGATCGTCGAAATCGCGGTCGGCCTCATCGTAGTCGCGCTCGGCGCGGCGGCGGCGCGGACGATCCTCGAAGTCGTCATCGCGGTCATCGGAACGACGGCGACGCGGACGATCGTCGTAGTCGCGGTCGGAACGCTCGCGACGGCCACCACGGCGGTCATCACGGCCACCACGGTCACCGCGGTCGCGGCCGCCACGGCCGGCACCGGATTCCTGATCCTCGAAGCCGGGGATGGCGAGCGAGATCTTGCCGCGCTCGTCGACGCCCTGCACGATCACTTCAACGGTATCGCCTTCCTTGAGCACGTCCTCGACGGCGTCAATGCGCTCACCGTTGGCGAGGTTTCGGATCTGCGAGATGTGCAGCAGACCGTCAGTGCCCGGGGTGAGGTTCACGAACGCGCCGAACGACGTGGTCTTGACGACCTTGCCGTTGTAGGTTTCGCCGGCTTCCGGCACGTGCGGGTTGGCGATCTGGTCGATGATCTCCTTGGCCTTCTCGGCGGCCTCGCCACCTTCGGAGGAGATGTAGACGGTGCCGTCGTCCTCGATTGCGATTTCAGCGCCGGTGTCTTCCTGGATCTGGTTGATCATCTTGCCCTTGGGGCCGATGATCTCACCGATCTTATCCACCGGGACGGTGGTGGTGATGATGCGCGGAGCGTACTCGCTCATCTCGGACGGGCCGTCGATGCACTCGTTGATGACCTCGAGGATCGTGGTGCGCGCTTCCTTGGCCTGCTGCAGGGCGGCGGCCAGGATGTCGGCGGGGATGCCGTCGAGCTTGGTGTCGAGCTGCAGAGCGGTGATGAACTCGGAGGTGCCGGCCACCTTGAAGTCCATATCGCCGAACGCGTCTTCGGCACCCAGGATGTCGGTCAGGGTCTTGAAGATGTGCTGGCCGTCCACATCGCCGGACACCAGGCCCATGGCGATGCCCGCGACCGGAGCCTTCAGAGGCACGCCGGCGGCGAGAAGGGACAGGGTGGAGGCGCACACGGAGCCCATCGAGGTGGAGCCGTTGGAGCCGAGGGCCTCGGAGACCTGGCGGATCGCGTAGGGGAATTCCTCGCGGCCCGGCAGCACCGGCAGGATGGCCTTCTCGGCGAGAGCGCCGTGGCCGATCTCGCGACGCTTCGGGGAACCGACGCGGCCGGTCTCACCGGTGGAGTACGGCGGCATCTCGTAGTTGTGCATGTAGCGCTTGGACTGCGGGCCGGAGAGCGCGTCGATCTGCTGCTCCATCTTGAGCATGTTCAGCGTGGAGACGCCCAGGATCTGGGTTTCGCCGCGCTGGAACAGAGCGGAGCCGTGCACGCGCGGCACGATGTCGACCTCGGCCGACAGGGTGCGGATGTCGCGCAGGCCACGGCCGTCGATGCGGTAGTCCTCGGTGAGGATGCGGCGGCGGACGATCTGACGCTGCAGTTCCTTGAACGCGTTGCCGATCTGCTTGTCCTTCTCGGCCTCGTCCATATCTTCGAACTCGGCGGCGAGGGTTTCCTTCACGGTCGCCTTGATCTCGGCGATGCGGTCCTGACGCGGCAGCTTCTCGGCGATGGTCAGGGCGGAGTCGAGGTCGGCGTGGGCGATCTCGTCGATGCGGGCGTACAGCGCGTCGGTGTACTCCGGGAAGAGCGGGAACTCCTTGGTTTCCTTGGCGGCGATGGCCTTGAGTTCGGCCTGAGCCTCGCAGATCACCTTGATGAACGGCTTGGCGGCTTCCAGACCACCGGCGACGACTTCCTCGTCCGGCTTGATCTGGCCCTCTTCGTAGATGAGCTGCCAGGCGTTCTTGCCAGCGCCGGCTTCGATCATGGCGATGGCGACGTCACCGTTCTCGATCACGCGGCCGGCGACCACGATCTCGAACACGGCGCGATCGCGCTCGCTCCAACGCGGGAAGGCGACCCACTGGCCGTCGATCAGCGCCAGTCGCACACCGGAGACCGGGCCCGCGAACGGCAGACCGGAGATCATAGTGGAGGCGGAGGCGGCGTTCAGGGCGATCACATCATAGGCATCCTCGGGATTCACGGCGAGGATGGTCTCCACGACCTGCACCTCGTTGCGCAGCGTGTGCGGGAACAGCGGGCGCAACGGGCGGTCGATGATACGGCAGGCCAGGATGGCCTCGGACGAGGGGCGGCCCTCGCGACGGAAGAACGAGCCGGGGATCTTGCCGGCGGCGTACATCTTCTCTTCCACGTCGACGGTCAGCGGGAAGAAGTCGTAGTTCTCCTTCGGGCTGGAGCCGGCGGTGGTGGTGCTCAGCACCATGGAATCATCGTCGAGATAGGCGGCGACGGCGCCGTCGGCCTGCTGGGCGAGACGGCCGGTTTCGAAGCGCAGCGTGCGCTTGCCGAACGATCCATTGTCGATTACGGCCTCAACGGCCTTGATTTCGGGACCCTCCATAGGGTTCCTCCTTCTGTTTTCTTATTCCTTGCTATCGATGTCCTCTTCAGCGGACGTCACATGTCTTGCGCGGCCCCTTGGCCGTTGTTCCTCTGTCAAACCCTCTGTCTGATCCCTGCCGGCCGTCGTTCTGGCCGTTCCTCTCGCGAGTGGCATCGGCCCCTCGCCTCATGCTCGCAGAGCCATCGTCCTGTCTTCATTCGGATCACATGCGACACGCACCTGACGTGCGTTCACGGGACGCCCGGCACAGCCGGCACAGTCCCGTCATCTTCAGTTGTGGATTCAGTTATGTAAAACGCCCGAGCGCCAAACGCGGCACTCGGGCGGAAGATTACTAGCGGCGCAGACCCAGCTTCTCGATGAGCGCACGGTAACGCTCGATGTCGTTCTTCTTGAGGTAGTCGAGCAGACGACGGCGGGAACCGATCATGAGCTGCATGCCACGACGGGAGTGGTGGTCGTGCTTGTGCTCCTTCAGGTGCTCGGTCAGGTCGGAGATTCGCTTGGACAGCAGCGCGACCTGGACCTCCGGGGAGCCGGTGTCGCCTTCGTGCGTCGCGTACTTGGTGATGATTTCGTTCTTTTCCTCAGCCGTCAGTGCCACGGCATCCTCCTTATGGTCGTTGCGCGGTGCTCCGAGCACGGTGCTCGCAGCGCTCTCTGTCCGCGGGCGAAATTACGCCAAAGGGAGACTATACGCGGGGGGCGGGACTTGGAGTGGATGGTGCGGCGCGGCCTGCATCGCGCTCACACCGCAATCACACCGTGTTGAGCAGGCCGCCGAACAGCACGATCAGCAACGCCGCGAATTCCAGCACGAAGAAGAGGATGAACGACGACCAGCTGCGCGTGAGCACGTTGAACGGCGAATCCTTCTTGATCACCACCAGCAGGCCCACCCATAGGACCGCGAATACGGCCACCCCCACTCCGGCGGCGAGGATGCCCAGATTGGCGGCGTTCGCGATATTCGCGTGCTCGCCGTAGACCACGTAGGTGGAATACCAGAAGTTGGTTTTGAGAATGCATAGGCCTGCCACGAACTGCTCGCATGCGAGTCCCACCACGAACACGATCAGCCATGGCCAGGAGGGCGAGACGACCACCGCCATCGCCAATCCCACGAAGGTCACCACGGTGACGGCCCAGCTCACCAGGGCGATGCCGCGCGGGTCGATGCCGCTCAGATGCGCCACCAGCCAGGCGGTGTTGTTCACGGCGAGCGTGCGGCCCAGCCAGTAGGGGCCGATGATGGCGACCAGCACCGTCAGAATGTAGGCCGCCCAGCGCGCGGGATGCGAGCTGCGGCGGCCGATGTCCGCCAGGGACAGGTCGGATTCGGGAATCGAGGACGCGCCGACCTTCGCCGTGATGGGCTTCGCTCCGGCGGTTGTCGTGGCGGTGTTGTTTATGGCGTCGGCCGTCGTTTCGGTAGCCGATGCCGCCGTGTTCGCATTCGTGGTCTCGTGCATGCCGTCCACCATGGAAACCCCTTGCCGCGTATTCCGTTCGTTGTGCTGTGACTACGATACCCCGCCCATCGGGAAAATCAATCGCCCCACAGGATGAGTCGCGCCGCCCCAATCGCATCCCATCGTCGCCCCCTCGTAGGAAGCGTACGAGGAGCCCCATTGTCCTTCGGAACATGAGAGCCCCTGAACAACAAACAATACCTTCTTCTATTGTTCTTTTTGCCGCAAAAGGACCCGGGGACGCTCGTCCGCGAGGACCGGGGTGGTTTTGTTTAGTCATTGGAGCTAAGCTTCAATGAAAGACCGTCCAGCTGCGGCGCCTGCGCCAAGCAGTGACCCCGCAAGAATGCAAGGAGATCTCATGTTCTCTTATTCGGATCGCAAGCTGCTGGAATCCATGTATGGAGTCGAGGAACAGGCCATCCAAGCCCTTTACGAAGAATGCGTCGAGACGGACCAGGGATGGCACACGGAACTGGTGATGCTAGGAACTATCGGGAACATCGTCAGAGTCGAAGGAGACAGTCCGTTCTGCGGCGAGGATGCGGTCGTTCGCGCCCTCCAGGCGTTATGCGATGGGGAAAGCCTATCGGAGGGGCGGGGGAAGGCGACGTTCATATGCAAGGCGACAGCCGATTAACACGCAATCAGCGAAGTCAATACGAGGCCGCCCCGGCCGCTCGTCCGCGAGCGCCGGAGCGGTTGCGTCCCTGACACTGATTCCGATGGCTTGGCGGCTCTTCGCATTTTGGTTCACATGGAAAAAATGTGGCCACGGTGTGTCCACGGAAGGGTTTTTGAGGCCCTCAAAAACCCTTGAAAACGTTGAAATTTCAACGAAAAGAAGTGGAGCGGATGACGGGAATCGAACCCGCGTAATCAGTTTGGAAGACTGAGGCTCTACCATTGAGCTACATCCGCAAGGTGTCGCTTTTGGCGACTTGGCTATTATACATAAGTCCGGACGCCGCGCAACCGACGCGCCCGCATATCGTCCAGACGCGTGTCGGCTGCAACCACGGGGCGTGGCAGCGCCGCCAGCGTGCAACGGTTTGACGAATCAACATGCATCAGCACGATTGAGCAGCACGACCACCGGGACGTCACTGGGGCAGCACGCCTACGTCCGCGGTGCGCACCACATGTTCCGCGCCGTCATCGGTGCGTACGGTGAGCGACGCGTCGGCATTCAGCGCGACCGCCTCGCCCTCCATCATGCCGCCGTCGACGAAATGCGCCTCGACCCTGCGGTCCAGCGTCCAGCATTTCGAGACGGCCTCGTCGTGCAGTTCGGCGCTTTGGCCCTGCGGATCGTCGACGAACATGGTGATGCGGCGTTTGAGCGACGAAACGATGCCCGCGGCGACCATATCCCGCATCGTCGCCCC
Source organism: Bifidobacterium sp. LH_558 (assembly GCF_056356295.1). NCBI lineage: Bacteria > Bacillati > Actinomycetota > Actinomycetes > Bifidobacteriales > Bifidobacteriaceae > Bifidobacterium > Bifidobacterium sp. LH_558. The sequence goes on from NZ_JBKETZ010000007.1 coordinate 116,771, forward strand.
ATCGGGCAGACCCGCCACATGCAGCTGCAGCGAGGTGGATTGCGGTGTGGGCAGGTTGGATGCCGAAAGGTTGAGATTGAGCCCGATCCCGAAGATGATCGCGACGAGTTCGCCGCCATCCACGTCATTCGGCTTAACATGCGCAGTCGCGCCCGGCAACGGCACCAGCTCGGCGAGGACGCCGCCCAACTTGAGTCCGTGCACGAAGATGTCGTTCGGCCATTTGAGCATGCGGGAGCAGTCGGATTGGTTCGGCCGCGCGCCGGATTGGCTGATCGCCTTATCCAGACCGTCGAGCACGGCCAGACCGGCGATCATCTGCAGCCAGCCGTTCACCGATTCGTCCGTGGCGATTGCGCGCGGCACGACGGTGGCAAAGGAGACGGTGAAGGATTCTCCCGGGCGGCTCACCCAAGTGTGGTTAAGCCGACCCCGCCCGGCGGTTTGCATATCGGCGGCCACCACGGCCACCGGTACTCCGCTGCGCCCGTTATGTTCGTCGTTTCCACCGTGCCCATCGCCTGTCAGGTCGAACGTGCCGTCGTCGATGAGATTCCGCGCCAACGCGTTCGTTGATTCCGTCTGCGCCACCGCCACCATGCGGTCGGCCACATGTTCGGTTCGGGGCATGCGGGGCGTCGTTGCCTTCAACATTGTCATCATGGTTGACACACTAGTCGATGCCGCCAAATTTTACGAGATTTGCGGCGGTGTCTCACCGTCTGGATGCCTAGCTCGCCATCCGCTCGAGCGGCGATTCGTCGGCAGAACCTTTGTCGTTCGGATCGTGCCCAATCACTCTAAGAATCGAAACCAATACTTCCCGAAACCCGACTACCACTCGCCAATAATGACCCTATTGGACGATGTCCCACTACGATGGGAGGAGATTAATCATACGATGGAGGAATTTCCCATGGTCAGACGTCGCGGTCGCGAACGCATGGACGTCAATGAACGGCGCAAACAGATTATTGACGTTGCCACACAGCTGATTGCGGAACGTGGGTACTGGGGCACGTCACTACAGGATGTGGCGGATGAATGTGATCTTACCGTCGCCGGGCTGGTGCACCACGTGCAGTCAAAAACCGGTCTGCTTATGATGATTCTGGAGCAGGAAGACCAAGACTCCATCAATGAGGTGTCCTCAGCCTTGGGAATCACAGCGGCCGATCTGGAGGAGCAAAACGTCCCCTTCCCACTGCTGACCATGTGCAACGCAATCGTCGACTATAACGCCAGGAATCCCGAAAAAGTCCGGTTGTATTGCATCCTTAACGCGGAAGCCCTCGATTCGGAGCATCCGGCATATGCGTTACTGAAGGCACGGGAGGAGAAAACCTTGCGTGTATTCACATCATTCGCTCGGCATGAGACGGAAAATCCCGAAGCCGTTGCGCGCCTGCTGCTGTCCATGATGGACGGGCTGCAGCTGCAATGGCTTCGGGATCCGCAATCTATGGATTTCGCGCGGGAATGGCGACGGTTGGTTGCCGCCACCCCCACAATCGCTTCAATGGTATCCGCGCAAAATTCCCATTGATCTGTGGACTGCCGGCTACTTCGAATTGCGGATGAGCTGAATCGTCGCCGCGGAAATCACCAAGAGCACAGCGGACACGAAGAACACCGGACGATATCCTCCGAACGACATGACCACAAACGACGTGACCATCGGGCCGAAAATCTGCCCGCCGGTGTTCGCCATATTCAGCAGGCCGAGATCTTTCGCTGCGGTGTTGGGGTTAGGCAGCACGTCGTAGTTCAACGCCTGATCGACGGACATGTAAGCTCCCATAATCGCGCCTGAATTCACCACCGCCATTAGCATCATCGCAGCCGGCGCCACCCAGAACGCGGGAACAAGGAACACCACAGCCGACACCAGACAGCATCCGACAACGAAGATCTTTCGACGTCCAACCTTGTCTGAGATCGGGCCGGCGATGGCGCTGAAAATCAGACCAAACACCAGCTGCGCCGTAGCCATGCCCGCAATGAGATTACCGGCCGAAGTGGCGTCCAGCCCAATGTAGTCCTGCACAATATACAGCTGATATCCCGTAATCGCATAGAAGGCGAGCACAAAAATCAGCTTGCCTACCAGCGCAAGATAAAAATCACGGCAATGCTTCGTGGGGAACGAGAAATTCGTTTTAATCACGTCGAAGGAGAAGGGCGCACGCGGCTTATCCTTGTTGGACTTGTCCGGCGCAAGAATCACAAACAGTGGGCCGCACAAAGCAATGGTCACGGCGAACACCACAAGTCCAAGCTGCGGGTTTGAGATGAAGCGCGACGCGACGATGGAAGCCAGACCACTGCCCACCATGCTACCGACGCCGTACACGGCGGAATATGTGCCACGCAGCGATTCGGGAGCTCGATCAGGAATAACCGCCACCAGCGGGGCCACGATTGCGTTCAGGAAGAACTGGAACACGCACCACATGAATAAGATAAGGCCGACATTGGCCGTTTTGGTGATGGCGAACAGCATAACTGCGGTCACCACCGATCCCAGAATCAGCCATGGCGCTCGAGCTCCAAAGCGAGATCTCGTCAAGTCAGAGAACGCACCAAAGAGAATATTCGCGATCAACGCGACGATCGATCCAGTAATAGACATCGAAGCGACCAACGCCACTTTTTGATCAGGCGCTATCTGATCAAACAGCGCAGGCATGACCACAGCGACTGAACCGATATACGGGGTCATCCACAATATACCTGCCACGATCAACGCGACCGCGAGACGAATGGACATCTTGGGTTTCTGCGAAGAATCGTTATTCAGCGACTGCTGTGACGATGATTCATTTACTTCGCTCATAATAAAAACCTTTCCTCATTGAATGGAATCACATGGAATGCTGCTGCGCCATGTACGCACGTGGACGGGCGAGCGACCCAAAGAAAAGAGCCTGCGGAGCTCGCCCGCATCACAACGAACCAGGGGGCTCTCCGAACACAGCGGCGAAGAGCCCGCGAACAATCTCCTACATCACACCGTCGCAGTCACGACGTCATCAGCTCCCGCATAGGAAGCAGCCATCAATGTCACTACAGGGGGAGCAATGAAATGCTTGCTTTTCGTGTCCCAAACGCTCAAAGGCGTAAGATCCACATTCACATGGGCCCGCACCGTCTGGTTCCGAGGCACTTGGACACTGGCGAAACCAACCAGATGACGCTCGCCGGCACGAATACGGTCCTCAACATGTTCAGAGTCGGCACTCACACCATAGATCTGCACCACACAATGTCCGTCACGATCGGATGTGTTCGAGACGTCAATATCCACGCCGGCGGACATCAACCCCTCGCGAGTCGCCTCCATCCCGCTCATACGGTATGTCGTATAGCCGAGGCCATACCCGAACGGGTAAGCGGCTCCAACGCCGAGTTTATCCAGCAGACGCTGCCCGTGATAACGGTCATACGTGATTTCCGTAGCACCGCTATCGAAATACGGCAAATGCTCTTCCTTGGTGGGAATGGCGAACGGCAAACGTCCAGTCGGCTCAGCCTTGCCGAACAGCACATCGGCGAGCGCGTGCCCGCCCTCCATGCCTGAGTACCACGACAGCAGGATGGCCGGAACGTCTTCTCGCCAGTCTTCGGTAAGTACCGCTCCCGCAGCGATAATTGCGACAACCGTACGAGGATTGGCCTGGGAGACGGCTTTGATGATGTCCACGTCGACGGGGCGGAGTCGCAGACTTGCGCGGTCGCCGCCGTATGCCAGAGAGTCACCGCCAGCCGCCGTCAGCTTTTCGATGCTCACGCCTTCAGGAGCAGGCGGATACATGTATGACAGTTCGGAGAGAGAAGAGGCGTCGCAGTATTCGCCTTCGTCTCGATAGGTATATCCCACCACCACAACGGCGACATCCGCTTCTTTGGCAGCCTTGGCCGCAGCTTCCGGGTCATCCGCGAATTCCGAGATGACGCGAGCTTCCGGCACCGCCGCGCTGATACCCGCATAAGGGGTGACGACGTGGGGCGCGCGCACATTGGAGGATCCATGGTCACCCGTATTGGGCATATCCGCGAGACGGCCAATCACCGCGATGGAGTTGACGGAGTCGGGATTCAGCGGCAGCAGCGCATCCTGATCGCCAGCAGGCACTTCGTTATTGAGAAGCACCATAGAACGGGCGGAAGCCTCACGTGCAAGCGCCACATGCTCCGGCGACGCCACCACGCCATTCTCCGGAGCGGGTTGAGTAAGGCCCGCGTCGAAACGAAGCTGCGTTGCGATCGCGCGCACGCCGGATCGCTTCACGTCCTCCCAGCTTGCTTTGCCATCCGCCAATTCGCCGGGCAGATGTTCCGCTCGTTGCTGACGGAATGGTTCCTCAATATCCAGACCGGCGACCAACGACTTCGCCGCGTCACGAATTCCAAATCCGAAATCCGACACAGTGACGCCCGTAAATCCCCATTCCTGGCGCAAAATATCGTCCAGAAGCTGCGGATTCTGCCCCGCCCATTCGCCGTTTACGGAATTGTATGAAGTCATGACCGCGTCAACACCTTCATCGATGACGCGCTTGAAATGAGGCAGATACACTTCATGAAGTGTGCGCTCATCGCAGCTCACATCGACGGTGAAGCGAGCGTTCTCCATGGAGTTCAATGCATAGTGCTTCACGCACGCCATAACGTGGTTACGCACGCCACGGGTCAGAGCCGCCCCCATCTCTCCCAGAACCACAGGATCGTCGGAGTAGGTTTCCTGCGCACGACCCCATGCAGGATGGCGCAGCAGATTGATACATACGCCCGCGAAGAAATTGGCGCCTTGAGCTCGAGCTTCCTCGCCGATGGCTTCGCCGATCCTCTCCTCCAGTTCGGTATCGAATGTGGCGCCACGAGCCATCGACACGGGGAAAGCCGTGGAATGTCCGACCACGACACCACGAGGACCATCCGTAAAACGATATCCCGGAATACCAACGCGGTCGACCGTGCCATGATGAATCGGCTTGGTGTTATACCCCTCAATCATCATCTCGCTTTGGCCTTTCCAGAACTCTTCGTCGCCATCGAGCAACCCAAGACGTTCGTCATCGGTCAAAGACTCGTACAACTTGACAGCTTCTTCTTGCGGGTCAGCGCCTGCACGAACAGCCTTGACCGCAACCTCATACGCCTTTGTTTCTTGCATACCATTTCCTTTCTCGCCTCATCAGCGAGGTGTGCATTGTCGGCATAGGTAGTTAACTACTACCTATTACCTACAACCCTGTAGGTAATAGGTAGAATATAGCGCGCCGCCCACTTTGTCAAATCATTGGATTTTTATTCCACCGCACTTTGCGATACGGCCAAACACCGGCCGCCGCTATGATGCCAAGTGACTTGGCGAGAAATTCACATAGAAATAGGCTTTTGTATCAGAATCACCACAGCACCGGCGATGAGGCCGTCGTGGCTTAGGGAGATCAGCCAGTCGGGCTCACCGCTGCCCCATGCCAATGACGCGCGCAGCGTCTCCTCCACGTCCTCATCCAACACCACACGGGGGCGGCCGCGCTGATCATCGAGGATTTCGATGCTCTTCCACGGAAAATTATCGAGCGTGTATGGGCTGGGCCGCTCCCCCAGCGCCTCCTCCCACGCTTTGAGCACCGCCTCCTTGCCTGCCCACTTGGCGGCGAGATGCACGGTCGCGCCATCGCCTTTGACCGACGCAAGACGCAACGCCTGATGCATCTCGCGCGCGGAAAACAGCTTGAGCATGCGGGTGCCGGGTTCGGACAGCTGCTCGTCCAACGCCGTGACATCCACCACGTCGTACCCAAGTCCCATGCAATTTGACGTCATGCGACTAAGCATAGCGGCAGGAAACGCACACTTCCATAAAAACTGCCAGACCCGTGCCTCGACCTAGCCGCCGGATAGCGGCAGGAAACGCACACTTCCGTAAAAACAATCGCCGACATTAGCTCAGCGACAGTTTTTACGCGACCTGAGGCCATACTTCCGTAAATTCTGCCGCTGACGTTGAGTCAGCGATGGTTTTTACGGAAGTATGGCCTCAGGTCGCAGAGCGGGCGGAAACCGCCGCCCCACTTACTGGCGCAGAATCAGCGCCTCGTAAGGTGCCAGGTCGGCGCTGGGCTGCAGCACCACACCGGCGGCGCTGTCGAGCCACGCGGTCTGGGGCGCGTTCGAGAAGTTGAACAGGCCCAGCAGCGTGCCGGAGTCCGTCTTGCGCACCACGGCCAGCACGGAATCGTTATGCGCGTCCCATGTGGTCACCCACGCGTCGGCCGCGAAGCAGGGATCGCCGCGCATCGCACGCAGGTCGGCCATACCCTCCCACAACCGGTTCTGCAAGGTTCCGGGCTGCGAGCGCAACGCGGCTTTCTCCCAGTCGAACGCGGTGCGGTGCAGATTGCGGCTGTCTTCGATGCGGTCGGGGTCCTCCTTGTAGTCCCATCCGTTGAGCTGGGCGATTTCGTCGCCGCAGCTGAGCATCGGGAAGCCACGCAGGAACGCCATCGCCTTGTGCATGAGCAGGTCGCGGTTCACGGCCACGTCGAGCGCGGGCTTGTCGTGCGTGATTAGAGCGCGCTCGATGCCGCACAGGCTGGCCGTGGTGCCGCAGCTGCGCGCGTCGCCGCTGGCTTCGTCGTAGTTGTACAGTTCGCCCATGGCCCAGCTGCCGGGCACCGCGCCTTCGTAGAAGTGGTAGAGGAATTTCTTGTGCTTGAGCGGGTCGATGCCGAGGCGTTCCTCTTCGGGTTCGTCCAAGCCCCAGCCGATGTCGTCGTGGCAGCGCAGATAGTTGACGAACCAGCAGTTTTCGGGCAGGGCGTTGAGTTTGTCGACCTGCGTTTTGAGCAGGCGGGTGTCGCCGTTGGCGAGCGCGCTCCACAGGTTCACCATGATGGAGACGTTGTAGAGCATGTGGCATTCGGGGTGTTCGGGGGTGCCGAAGTAGGCGGCGAGCTCCTTGGGCGCCATCACCACCTCGCCTTTGAGCACCACGGCCGGGCAGACGCATTCGAGTGCGATGCGCAGCATGCGCACGATGGTGTGCACCTGCGGTAGGTTGCGGCTGTTGGTGCCGAGCTGCTTCCAGATGTAGGGCACGGCGTCGATGCGCAGCACCTCCACGCCGAGGTTGGCGAGGTTCAGCGCGCTGGCGAGCATGGCGACGAGCACCTTGGGGTTGCGGTAGTTGAGGTCCCACTGGAAGGGGTAGAACTGGGTCATCACCCACTTGTTCATGCGTTCGTTCCACGTGAAGTTGCCGGGCGCGGAGTTGGGGAAGACTTGCGGGACGACCGCGTCGTACTGGTCGGGGATGGTGCGGTCGTCGTAGCAGAAGTAGTAGTCCTGGTATTCCGGATCGCCGTTCTGCGCGGCTTCCGCCCAGCGGTGGGATGAAGCGGTGTGGTTCATCACGAAGTCAAGACACAGGCTGATGCCGGCTTTGCGCAGCTTCGCGGTGAGGTTGGCAAGGTCCTCATTGGTGCCGAGCGTGGGGTCGACGTTGTTGAAGTCCTCCACCGCGTAGCCGCCGTCGTTGGCGGGATGGGGCATCTGCAGCAGCGGCATCAAGTGCAGGTAGGTGAGTTTCTGCTCTTCGAGATAGTCGATTTTGTCGGCGAGTTTTTTCAGGTCTCCGGCGAAGAGGTCGGTGTAGAGGGTCATGCCGAACATGTCGCCACGCTTGTACCATTCGGGGTCGGCTTCGCGGGCTTCGTCCAGCGCTTTGAGGTCGGCCGGGCGGGCGGCGTAGGTGGTCGCCATCATGGTTTCGAGGTCGTCGAGGGCGGTGGGGTCGTCGTACAGTTCCATGAACAGCTGCTCAAGCTCGTCGTGATGGCGGGCGAGTCGGGCGCGGAAGGTCTCGTCGGCGGTTGCGACTGCGGTGGCGGACGGCTGCATGCGATAACTCCTTTGTTGTATGCGGTGTGGTGCGGCGCATACGTCGACGTATGCGATCTGAGGGATAGTGTAACTCGCCTCACAAGCGACATTCAAACCGGTTCGAGACGTGTCGCGCTCCCCTCGCCGCAACACGTTCTACCAATCCTCAGCCAGAAGGAATTCCTCCACACTTCTATGTTCGATGCCGTCGCGCGGACGAAGCACCGGATCCATCGACACTACGGTTTTGGGATAGTTGTCCTCGATTCCCCGGAACGCGCCGAACTCGCGTTCCACGGTCCGTTCTTGGGCCATAAGATACGTCACTTGGATATAGCGACGCTCCGCTCCCTTATCGAGCACGAAGTCGACCTCGGCGTCATCTCCCACGCCCACGGATACGTCGTATCCGCGGCGACGCGCCTCCAAGGCCACCACGTTCTCCAGCAGACCTTGAATATTGGTCATGCCGTCGTTCACGATCGCATTGCGCAAGCCTTGGTCGGCGACATAGTATTTCTGCTGCGTTTTCAACAGCTTCTTCCCCACCACACCGACGCGGTTCATACGTTCCAGCAAAAACGAATCAACGCAGTATTCCAAATAGTTGATCACCGTCTGCACGCCGATTTCCATACGCTCGTTTTTCAGGTACGCCGCGATGGAATTGGCCGATATGATGTTGCCGACATTGGCCATCACATAGTTCACCACCCGCTCCAGCAACGTCACGTCGCGGATGCCATGCCTCTGCACGATGTCTTTAAGCACCACGGAACGGTAGATGTCGGTCAGATAGGTGCGTCGGCTCTGCTCGTCCCATTGCTGCGTGGTGAGGAACGGCATCCCTCCCGACAACAGATAATCCGCAAACGAGCCCTCGACCCCCGCTTGTTTACGGGCCTCGCGGTATTCCGCATATCCAAACGGATATACTTCGAACTGCACATAGCGACCGCCGAGATATGTGGCCAATTCCCCGGACATCAGTTTCGAATTCGATCCGGTGATATACACGTCCGCCTTGGTGGCGGCTCTCAACGAGTTGACGACCTTCTCAAAAGACCGAACCTCCTGGATCTCGTCGAGGAACACGTATGGCCGCCCCTCGACGGCGTTGATTCGCTCAAGAAGATACGGATACAGCACATCGGGATCGTTGTATTGCGACAACGCGTAGTCTTCGAAATTCATGGTGATAAATTGCCGTTCTTCACACCCGCGTGCGACCAAACGGCGTTGGATCAGCTTAAGCAAATCCGACTTGCCGCTACGGCGCAGCCCCACCAAGACCTTGACCACATCGGCTTCCATGAACGGTTCGATGCGGTCGATATACAAAGGCCTGTCAATCAGAATTTCTTCCATACAAGAAATTGTAGCGTATTTCGATACATTCTTCTTGTATAGAAGAAATTCGGTGCTGAAATGGAGATTTCTTCTTGTATAGAAGAAATAAGCGATGCTGGAAAACAACGATTTAGCCACCGCAACGAGAAGGCTCCCGGTTTTCCGCGGAAAATCGGGAGCCGAAACTCGCTGATGGTTAAATCGTTGTCAGCAACCTACCAATCAGGCCTCGAAATAGCCGCTCTCGCCCAAACGAGCGTCGGGATTCAGCAGCATGGCCTTCTCCACTTCGTGCGCATCGTAGCCGCGACCGTTCTCGCGGAAGCGACGGTTGTCGATCGCCTCGTAAAGCGCGGCGTGCCCCATCATGCCTTCCTCGAGACGGCGCTGGCCGGCGGCGAGACGCGCGTTCGCACGCCCGCGCCACTCGTTCAGGGCCTCAAGGCCGGCGGTGTTGGCCACGGCGGCCTCGAAGGCGCCCGGGTTCACGATCGCGGCGAAACCGCTCACGTGTCCGAAGCCGAGGGAGGTCGCCAGACCGGCCTTGACCGGGCCGGCGGCACCGATGTTGAGCGGCTTGGTGACCCACACCATATGGTCGTCGCGTTCCAGCTTCGGATCGACGCAGTCGAGCGCCGCGTTGGCCGGAACCACGCCGGAACCGAACAGCTGGGTCAGGCCGTTGACCTGGAAGATGCAGGCACCGCCCTTCGCATGGCCCGTGAGCGTCTTCTGCGAGATGACGAACAGCGGGTTGCCTTCCGTGCGCCCGATGGCGTGGGCGAGCGTGTTGTGCAGCTCGGATTCGTTCGGATCGTTCGCATTGGTGGAGGTGTCGTGCTTGGATACCACGGCGATGTCGTCCGGGGTGACGCCGAGCTTGGCCAGGTCGCGCGCCAGCTTGGAGTCGCGTCCGCCAAGGCCCGCGGCCAGAGCGCCCAGTCCCGGAGCCGGGATGGAGGTGTGCGCGCCGTCCGCGAAGGAGTGGATGTATCCGACCACACCGGCCACCGGCAGACCCATCTTCAGGGCGATGTCGCCGCGTGTGAGCAGCACGGTGCCGCCGCCCTGGGATTCCAGGAAGCCGCCGCGGCGACGGTCGTTCGCACGCGAGAAGAAGCGCGCGTCGATGCCCTTGCCGTACATTTCGGCGGAGTTGGCGGTGGCGTTCATGTTGCCGAAGCCGATTACGGATTCCACGCCGATGTCGTCGATCGCGCCGGTGACCACGAAGTCGGCCTTGCCGAGGGCGATCTTGTCGAAGCCCTCCTCCAGCGAAACCGCGGCGGTGGCGCAGGCGGAGACCGGCTGGATCATGTTGCCGTAGCCGCCGATGTAGCTTTGCATCACATGCGCGGCCACGACGTTCGGCAGGGCCTCCTGCAGGATGTCGGTCGGAATCTCATGGTTGAGGAACCGGTCGAGGTAGAGCTTACGCATGGAGTGCATGCCGCCGAAACCGGTGCCCTGCGTGCTGGCGACCATCGACGGGTGCACGGCCTGCAGCACCTCGGTGGGCGCGAAGCCCGCGGAGAGGTAGGCGTCCACGGTGGTGACGATGTTCCACAGCGCGATCGGATCCACTGCACCGACCATGGAGGCGGGGATGCCCCACTTGACCGGGTCGAATCCGGTCGGGAACTGGCCGCCGACCGTGCGGGTCATGGTGGCGCGGCGCGGCACGCGGATCATCGAACCGGCGTGGCGGGTCACGCTCCATTCGCCGGATTCCGCGTCCGGGGCGATGGTGGTGTGCGCCTCGTCCAGCTTGGCGTATTCCTTGGCGATGGCCTCGGTGGGCACGGAGAAGGTGATGTCGTGGTCGAGGAGGACCTCGGCCTCCTCCTCGTCGGCACCATCCTTGTAGTCAGCGCCCATGCCCTCCTCGAAGGGGCGGATGCCGGAGCGCGCCACGACCTCGTCATGGTAGCGCTCGTGGATGTCCTCTTCGGGCACGAGGGTGCCGTCGGCGTCGTACCAGCCGGGAGTGGGCGAATCCTGCCAGGAGAGCAGGCCCATATTCCACGCGAGTTCCAGCACCGCTCCCGCGGACAGGTCGACCGTGCCGTCGGAGTGGATGCCGAGTTCCGCTTCGAAGCGCGTGCGGCCGGAGCCCCACGGTCCCAGCTCGCCCACGGAGACGATGACGATCTGATCCTCGGGACGCGCGGTCACACCCTGCCAGTCGGCCAGGTCGACCTTCGGTTGGGTCGGAGTGTGCGGGGTGGGCAGCGCCTTGATCAGCTGCCCACGCGAGAAGGCGGACAGTCCAGTGGACTGTCCAACGACGGAGCCAGCCTTATCCGACTGTTCTTGCTCCTTCGCTGCCGCGTCCGCCATCGCTTCGGCGCGCAGCGCCTTGATGTCGATCGGCTCGCCGCCCAGTCCGCCGGTCAGGTCGGCGTCGAGCGGGGCGATTACCGCCTGTTCGCGGGATTCGCGGGAGGCCAGGTCGAGCAGCTTCACCGAGATCTCCTCGGTGGAGTAGGTCTTCAGGCCGTGACGCTCCACCACCTCGACCAGCGGGTCGTTGCCGCCCATAAGTCCGGTGCCGCGCACCCAACCGATACGCGGGTGAGCGAAGGTCACGCGGTCGCTCCACACCTTTTCGGCGCGGGCACGGTTGACGATCGCGTCGAACGCGCTCTTGACCTCGCCGTACGCGCCGTCGCCGCCGAAGATGCCGCGGTTCGGGGAGCCGGGCAGGATCACATGCAGCTTGTGCTGCACGTTGATATCGGCGCCGATGGCCGAGAATCCGGCGATCGCGCGTTCCACGCCCCACAGCATCAGACGCGCCTGCGATTCGAACAGTTCGCCCGAATCGGCCAGGGTGCCGCGCACCGGCGGGGCCGCGAACGGGAAGAACAGGCTCGGCTCGTAGGCTTCCTTGAGGATGGTGGTGGTCGCGCCGGAGGTCTTCTTCTGCACGTTGCCCACCCAGCTTACGAGGGCGTCCACATCCCGGTAGCTCGAGAGGTTCGCGGGCACGAGCCACAGCTTGGCCTCGCCGGTGGCGTGCTCGCGGTAGGCCTGCTTGGCCCACGCCTTGACGCTCGGCTTGAAGCTGTGCGAGGTGGCGATGACGGTCGCGCCGCCGGCCAGCAGTCCAACGACCACCTGCGCGGCGATCGAGTTCGGGGCCACGCCGGTGACCACGGCGATGTCGCCGGAGAACCGCGTCTGCGGGCCCTCGGCGGAGCGCAGCGGGGCAAGCGCCTCGTTGGCCACGCGATCGAAGGCGTCGGCCAGCTCGCGATTATCAGCGGACTGCGCCTTGCCGGCGAACCACTTGGCTTCGTCGACGATGGCCTTGCCGAGTCCGGCGAAGCTGCCGGACAGCGCGGAGGCGTCGTTGTTGTAGAACGCGCGGGCGAGGTCCTCGCGGGCGGAGGCCCAACGGTCGTCGAAGAGGATGGCCTTGTTGGCGTCGAAACGGGGTTCGACCTGCTTGGGCCAGTCGGAGCCGAGCTCGGCTTCGACGGCGGCCACCACGGCGGCGTTCTCGTCGTCCTCGGTTTCGGCCACGGGAGCGCTCACGCCGAGCTCGCCCAGAATGAAGCGGGCGGTGGAGGCGAGCACGCCGTTGGGGCCGGTGACCTGTTCGGCGAAGGCGTTCAGGGCCGCGGAGTCGACCACGGCGCCGCCCGCCGCGCCGGAAGCGCTCGGCAGGGCCACGTTCACGCCGTTGGCGGCGGCGACTTTCTGCACGGCCGCGTCGATCAGCTCGTTCGCAGCGGAGGCGCTGGACACGCCCGAGGTGGGCAGACCGGCCAGTTCCCCGCCGCGCGAGCTCGCGCCCTCGCGGGTTTCGAGCACCAGGGCGGCGACCACATGGGAGGCCCAGCCCGCGCCCAACTGCCAGGTGTCGGTGACGCGCTGCTCCACGCCGGCCAGCTTCACGCCGGCCGCGCCGAAGAGTCCGCGGACGCGGTCGCGCACGATGTCGCTGAGCACCGGTCCGAAGGCCTTGTAGTTGGGGGCCACCTTGTTGACCAGCGCGCTCAGCGCGTCGATGCTCGCTTCGGCGGCACCGTCGACGCTGGCCACGCCCAGCTCGGAGCTGATGTCCATAAGCAGCTGGTTGCGGCGGCTGGAGACGCCGTTGGTCAGGGTGTCGGTGGTGTCGTTGCCGCCGATCTGGTCGGGGCGCACCTTGGCCGAGTAGGCCAGCAGCGTGGCGATGGCGTCGGAGGCCTTGAAGGGGAGATCAGCAACAGCCGAACCGGAGACAGCGCCAGAGGTCTGATCGACCGCAACGGCTGGAGCGGCAGTCTCAGGGGCGGCCGAAACCAGCGGAGCCGGAGCGGCGGTAGCCGCAGAAGTCGGGGCCTCAGCAGCCGAAGCTGAAGTCTCAACCGGAGCGACCTCCTCGACCTCATCATCCACCTCGGCGGCCAGCGAATCGGTGTCGGTCATGTACACGCGGCCCTCGTCGCGACCCACGTTGTACACGGCAACGTCACGGCCTGCGAATTCGGGCAGCCCCAGCGTCTTGGAGGCGAGGTTGGCGAGCGTCGGCGAGTTGCCGAGGCCGACCTCGACGTATTCCTCGACGCCCAGTCCGCCCTGCGTCTCGTCGCCGAACAGCAGCGCCTGGGTTTCGATCCAGCGCACCGGGGAGGCGAACTGCCAGGAGAGCAGTTCGGTGAGCAGCAAACGGCCGAGCTTCTGGTCGTCGGCGGCGTAGGAGTCCCACACGGCCGGGTCGGCCAGCGCGGCCTGGATGCGCTCGGAGGGCACGACTTCGAGGATCTTCGCGGCGAATTCGCGGGTCATCTCGAACGGCGCGGCCACGAGGTTCGGAATATAACGCCCCTCGAGGCGGCCGCGGTAGTCGATATGGGCCGGCAGCAGCGCGTCGAGCTTGTCGCGGAATTCCGGCACGCCCTTGCGCAGCAGTGTGGAGTGGAACGGCACGTCGATGCCGGGCACCAGCATGAACGCCTTCTTGCCACCGTATTCGGCCACGCGGCGCGCGGAGTCGGCCTGCAGCGCCTTGAGTCCGGCGATGGTGCCCGCCACCGCGTACTGCTGTCCGGCGAGGTTGTAGTTCACGATCTCGAGGAATTCGCCGCTGGATTCGGCCACGGAGGCGACGTATTCCTTGACGTGCGCGTCGTCCACACCGAACTGGTTGGGTCGCAGCGCACCCATGCGGTAGTTGGAGCGGCCCTGCGCGTCGCGTTCGATGAGGTGGTGCATGGTGGAGCCGCGGTGGAACACGAGTTCCAGCACGGTCTCCAGCGGAATCACATCGGCGAAGGAGCTCAGCGCGTTGTATTCGCCCAGCGAGTGGCCGGCGAAGTAGGCGGGCCAGATGTCGGCGCCGGCTTCGCGCAGACGCGCGGTCTGGGCGAAGGCCACGGTGGCGAGCGCCACCTGCGTGAACTGGGTGAGGTTGAGCAGGCCTTCGGGGTGACGGTAGGTGACGCCGTTGGCGGTCAGTTCCTTGGGATTGTCGCGCACGAGGCCGAGGATCGAGAATCCGAGACGGGTGCGGGTGAGCTGGTCGGCACGCTCCCACACGTCGCGTGCGGCCGGGGACTTGGCGCGTTCGTCAAGCACCATGCCCTGCGACTGGATGCCCTGTCCGGGGTAGACGAAGGCGGACTTGGGGGCGCGGGCGATGGCGGTGGCTCGCGAGACGAGCTGTCCGTCGATGCGGCAGGTCACCTCGAGGGCGAGGCCGCCGTGGCGCACCTTGCCGACGCGTTCGACGCTGATCTCCACTTCGTCATCGAGCTGGACCATGCCGTACATGTTGTAGGTCCAGCCGGCGATTTCATAGTGCGCGCCCTTCTCATCCACGGCCTGGGCCACATGCTGGGCGGTGGCGGAAAGCCACATACCGTGCACGAGCGGGGCCACGAGGCCGGAGATGCGCGAGCCGCGCACGGAGGTGTGGATCGGGTTGAAGTCGCCCGAGGTGCGCGCGAACGCGGTCATCTCGTGCGGTGCCTTCACCTTGACGCGGCGCAGCATACGTCGCGGCGTGCCTTCGACCTGCACGCCGCGCGAGGAGTCGGACAGTCCAGTGGACTGTCCGGCGACGGAGCCATCCTCTTGACCCAACTGTTGCGAAGCGTCACGCCCATTCATATGACGCAGCGCATCGCCATACTCAGTTGCATCACTCGGCAGCGCGTCGGAGAAGACGCGGCCGCGGATGGCGAAGCGTTCGGTTTCGCGCGCGAGCACGGTGCCGTCGGAGGAGGTGTGGGTCACGTGGATGGTGACGACGCGTCCGGAGGCGGATTCGAAGTAGTCCTCGGCCCAGGAGGTCAGCGCGATGGTTTCGCCCACATGCTCCAGCAGTTCGTCTTCGCTCACCTCGAGTTCGATGAGGTGGTCGAGGTGCACCGCGTTGAGCAGGCCTTCGATCACCGGATAGCCCTTGACGTACACGGAGCCGAGCGCCGCGTAGATCGCCGGCCAGGCGGGACCGACCAGCGCGTCGGGGGCGATGCGGGAGGTGACGAGTCCCGGCAGGGTGCCGGCGGTGGCGGCCTCATGGTCGAAGCCGAGGTTGGCAGAAAGGGTGTAAGAGGCGTGCGCGACTCCAAATGGCGCGTCGGCACCCACCCCTTCAATCACAGGCATGGCTTCGAGCTTGTCGCCGGTGATGGCGATGTTGCCGATGCCGGCGGTGGCGGCGAGCATGCTGTACACGTGACCGACGAGGCGGTCGCGGTTGACGACCGGCAGCAGGCCGGTTTCGGTGGAGCGCACGGTTAAGGGGATGACGATGTCGCGCACGGCGTGCTTGGATGCGCCGCCGTCCGGATCGCCGTCCCAGAAGGTGTCGAGGTGGATGTCGAGGTCGTATTCACCGGCCGCCGCGTCGACGGCGCGAATCTCGTAATGCTCGTCGCCCGCTTCGGTGCCGAAGGCGGGGTTGGAGGTCAGGTGGCCCACCCAGGAGATGTTCGGGGCCTTGCGGATGAACTCTTCGACGCTTGCGGCGGCCCCCAGCTCGGATTCGGCCGGCGCGGCCTCACCATAGGCGGCGCGCACGCGTTCCAGCGCGGCCGTCTCGAACCGGCCGAGAATATCGGCGACGGGCTCGTCTTTGGTGGTGATACCGGCCACGGCAATCGGGCCGGGGATGATGCGCACGGAGTCGGCGGAGTAGCGCGGATCCTCGGACTGCCACAGCTGGTCCTGACCCCACCAACGCAGCAGGTCGTTGTCGATAACCGGCACGAAGGGCATGGGCTTGGGGTATTCGCGCACGAGCACCGGGAACCAGGCCACATCGGCGGCGGTCACGGTGATGTCGCCGGCCTGCGGATAGGCGGCGGCGAGACGTTCGATGGCGGCGGTGGGGTCGGACTCCACGTCGGCGCGCGAGGCGAACAGCGAGGCGAATTCGCCGCTGTCCTGCGCGCTCACGCGGGCTTCGATGCGCTGCAGCAGGTGCAGGAAGCGGTCGGCGTAGGTCTCGTCGGCCCACGGGAACGACAGTTCGGCGAAGCGGCGCGCCCACGCCAGATAGGTCATGGTCTCAAGGTCGCCGAAATACGGCTTGGCGGTGGCGTTCAGCGCTTCGATGATTTCAGCGCGGCGCGATTCCAGCTCTTCGGGATGCTTCATGACGTGCACGAGCAGGCGTCCGCACGCGGCGGAGGCGTTCTCCACCTCGTAGATGTCGGCGTGCAGATGGCTCAGGCCCGAGGCCACACCGCCGACGGAACCGCCGGCCGGCACCCACTGTTCGCCGCGGGGCGCGAACGGGTCGGGGTTCTTCTCGAAGGAGGTGATGCCCGGCGTGTTGACAAGCAGCTCCTTGACCTGCGGGCTGGTGTGCGCCTCTTTGGCGGTCATCACGGCGGTGCCGACGAGCACGCCGTCCACGGGCATGTCGGGCAGATCGTAGGCGCGGGCCCACTGGCCGGAGATGTAATCGGCGGCGCGTTCCGGCGTGCCGATGCCGCCGCCGGCCACGAGCACGAGATTCTCGCAGGCGCGTACTTCGGCGTAGGTGTTGATGAGCAGGTCGTCGAGAGACTCCCAGCTGTGGTGGCCGCCGGCGGAACCGCCTTCGACCTGCACGAGGATGGTGGTGGGGACCACGGCCTTGGCGATGCGCACCACCTGGCGGATCTGGTCGACGGTGCCGGGCTTGAAGCTCACGTAGGGCAGGCCGTCCGCCTGCAGGGACCTGACGAGCTCCACGGCCTCATCCAATTCGGGGATGCCGGCGGAGACGACCACGCCGTCGATCGGAGCGCCCGAGGCGCGCTTCTTGGTGACGATGTGCGATGAGCCGAATTGCAGGTTCCACAGGTAGCGGTCCATGAACATCGCGTTGAATTCCACCGTGCGCCCCTCTTCGAGCAGTTCCTCGAGACGGGTTACATGGCGGTCGAACACTTCGGCGGTCACCTGGCCGCCGCCAGCGAGTTCGGCCCAATAGCCGGCGTTCGCCGCGGCCGCGACGAGTTCGGGATCGACGGTGGTGGGCGTCATGCCGGGCAGCAGCACCGGCGGCTTGCCGGTCAGCTCGGAGAATTTGGTGAGGATTTTATCGCCGGCGGGCGTGCTGAGCACACGCGGGGCGAAATCGCGCCAGTTCTGGGTGCGTTCGGGTTCGCCGTCCAGTGTGGCGAGGCCGGCGCGCGCGGCGATGGTGTCGGCTTCGACCACGCCCACGCCGGTGCCCTGCACCAGGTTGGAGACGAGCTTGCCGAGCGTGACGCCCGGCCCCATGTCCACGATCCACAGCGAGGCCGGGTCGGTGGATTCGAGCAGCGCGCGCACGCGGCCGGCCCAATCCACATGGTTGACGAGCACCTCTTCGGCGAGGGTGCGGGCGCGGGAGGCGTCGAGTCCGGCGGCACCGGCCCAGGCGACGGCCTGTTCGACGGCGTCGGCCATCAGAGGCGAGTGGAACGGCAGGGTCACGTCGAGGTATTCGAGCACGGGGTCGAACACGGAGCCGCCGCGCACCTTCTCGTCGCGCAGCTTGGCCTGGTGCTTGTGTTCCTTCTCGGCTTCGACGGCGAAGGCGGCGAGGTCTTCGGGGTAGCCGGAAAGCACCATGTGGTCGGCGGCGTTGGCCACGGCCACGGAAATCGGGCCGCGGGCGCGGGTCACGCGGGCGATCAGCGTTTCGGCCTGTTCGCGGTTCGCACCCTTGACCGACAGCATCGGGGTGGCTTCGCCGCGCTTGGCGGCCAGTCCCAGCGCGCGGGCCTGACGGGTGCCGGCCACGCCGATCAGTCGGGCGATGGCGAGGATGGAGACGATTTCGTCACGCGCGGCGGCGATCGAACCGGCCGCACGAATCGCGTCGACGATATGCACGGCGAGGATGCCCTGCGAATGTCCGAGCACGGCCACCGGGCGGGCGGTGGCGACGTCGTAGCCGAGGTTGGCGGCGTCGGCCAGCGCGCCCAGCTGGGTCAGGGCGATGCCCTCGACCGAAACGCTGGCGTCGGCGGCAGCGCCGAGACGCGCGGTGTTGGACGCGAAGCCGAATAGGTCGACCTGACGGCCCGTGGTGGCGAGCAGGTCGGCGGCCACGGGAGCGAGCAGACGGTCCGCGGCGGCGGCGTGGTAGCGCAGCGTCTCGTCGAGCGTGGGGTCGGACGCCAGGTCGGCGAGCGCGGCGGTCCACGGCGTGGATTGGCCGGCGAAGGCGAGCGCGTGCGGCTCGGCGGCGAGACGGCTAAGGAAGAAGGTGTCAGTCATTGCTTGTCCTTGCTAGTTGTGTGCGGTTGTCTACGTATGGGGTCTGGTTATGCGGATGGCTCCGGCGGGGCGGAAGCCCACTGGGCTTCCTCTTCGCCCGCCTCGCTCCATGACCTGCAATCTTCCTTGCAGGAAGATGCGGGTCATAAAGGTTGATTTCCGTGGTGTTTGGTGGTGCGTTTGCGCCGTCGTTTGCTGGCGAGGGTGCGCAGCGATTCAGCGATGGCCTCGCGCGTCTGTTCGGGGTCGATCATCGCGTCGATGGCGCCGAGTTCGAGGGAGAGGTTCGCGTTGACGGTGCTCTCCTCGTATTCGGCGATGTACTTGGCGCGCAGGGCCTCCACGTCGCGCCCTTGGTCGCGCGCTTTGGCCAGGTCGTGGCGGTGGATGATGTTCACCGCGCCGGCCGCGCCGAGCACCGCGATCTGCGAGCTGGGCCAGGCGAAGTTCATGTCGGCGCCGATGGCTTTGGATCCCATGACGATGTACGCGCCGCCGAAGGCCTTGCGCAGCACCACGGTGACCATGGGCACCTGCGCGTTGGCGTAGGCGTAGATGACTTTCGCGCCGCGGCGGATGATGCCCGCATGCTCCTGGTCGGAGCCGGGCTTGTAGCCGGGCACGTCCACGAGGGTGACGACGGGCAGGTTGAACGCATCGCTCAGGCGCACGAATCGGGCCACTTTTTCGGAGCTGTCCACGTCGAGGATGCCGGCGCGCACGTTGGGCTGGTTCGCCACGATGCCGACCGGCCGGCCTTCGATGCAGGCGAAGCCGACGAGCGCGGATGCGCCGAACATCTCCTGCACCTGCACGAATTCGCCGTAGTCGGTGATGCAGCGCACCACGTCGAGCATGTCGTAGGGCTGGCGTTCGTTGTCGGGCACGATGCCGGCCAAGCGTTTGGCGGTGTCGCGTTCGGCGCGGGTGGCGGCGTAGGCGTAGACGGGCGGTTTCTCGTCGGCGCAGCCGGGCAGGTAGGCGAGCACGGTGCGCGCGTAGTCGATGGCGTCGGATTCGTCCTCGCCGAGGTAGTGGGCCACGCCGGAGACGGTGTTGTGCACGAGTCCGCCGCCGAGGTCGGCCATGGAGATGGTCTCTCCGGTGGCGGCCTTGACCACGTCGGGCCCGGTGACGAACATATTCGAGTTCTCGCGGGTCATGATGATGAGGTCGGTCAGGGCCGGGCAGTAGACGGCACCGCCCGCGCAAGGCCCGAGGATCAGCGAGATCTGGGGGATGTATCCGCTGGCTTCGCAGGTTTTCTTGAAGATGCGTCCGTACTGGTTGAGCGCGGCGACGCCTTCCTGGATGCGCGCGCCGCCCGAGTCGATCAGGGCCACGACGGGCACGCGCAGGTCGAGCGCCATATCCATGAGATGGCAGATCTTCTCGCCTTCCGCGGTGCCGAGCGTGCCGCCGCGCACGGAGAAGTCCTGCGCGTAGACGGCGACTTTGCGCCCGTAGACCTGCCCGAAGCCGGTGATGACGGCCGCGCCGGCCTTGCCGTCGTTGATGTCGCCGCCTTGGAAACGGCCGATCTCCTCGAAGGAGCCGGTGTCGAACAGCAGGTCGAGGCGTTCGCGCGCGGTTTTCTTGTTTTTGGCGTGCTGGCGTGTGCGGGCGTTGGCTTCGGCGTCGCGCGCGAGTTCGGCGGCTTTGACGACGGCCGTGCGCAGCGGCTGCCGCTCACCCGCGCCGGGCCGGCTTTCGCTACCGGCCGGGGAGTCGCCCTGCGCCACCGCGCCCTGCACGGCGGGCATATCCATGATGTCGGTCATCGCTCGCCTCCTTCGGTATGGTCTGACTGGTCGGATTGGTCGGATTGGTCCGCCGCGCCGGATTGCGCGCCTCCGGTCACGTCCAATGTGACGAGGGTGTCGCCGGCTTCGACGCCGTCGGCCGGGCCGACGAAGATCTTGGTCACTTCGCCGGCGGCGGGCGCGTACACGTAGTTCTCCATCTTCATGGATTCGAGCACCACCAGCAGGTCGCCCTTGCCCACCCGCTGCCCTTCGGCCACGGCGATGCGCGTGACGACCGCCTGCATGGGCGAGGCGATCACGCCGGAGCGCGCACCGTCGTCGCGTCGCTCGGCGGCCGCGGCCACGTTGTGCAATCCCTGTCCGCGCAGCGGCTGGGTGGGGCGCTTGCTGCCGCGGGCGCGTGCGGAGCCGGTGACGTTCTCGACGATGTCGAGTGGCACGGTGAGTTTCACGCGACGATCGTTCACTTCGATCACGAAGGTTTCGGTCGGCGTGGAGGCCGTCTCCCCCGCCCCGCCGGCGGCCAGCGACGCAGGCTGTCCGGAGCGGGCCGCGTCGGGTTCGCGGTTGAGGTACGTGCGTTCGAGCCATTTGGTGCTCACGTCGAAGTCATGGCCGTGTTCGGCGGTGAATTCATCGTTGCGGAAGATCTCCTTGAACAGGGAGATCGGCGTGGGCACGCCTTCGATCACCAGTTCGTCGAGCACGCGGCGCACGCGGGCCACGGCGGCCTCGCGGTTCTGCGCGGTGACGATGACCTTGCCCATCATGGAGTCGAATTTCGGCGAGACGGTGTCGCCTTCCACCACGCCGGTGTCGATGCGCACGCCCGCGCCGGAGGGCCAGACGATGCGCTCCAGCGTGCCGGAGCCGGGGGTCAGGTTGGTGGCCGGATCCTCGCTGGTGATGCGCAGTTCGAAGCTGTGCCCGCGCGGTTCGGGCGCGTCGGTGATTTCGCCGCCGGCGGCGATGGTGAGCTGTTCGCGCACCAGGTCGAGTCCGCACACCTCTTCGCTGACCGTGTGCTCGACCTGCAGGCGCGGGTTGACTTCGAGGAAGTACACCTTGCCGTTGGGCGTGACCATGAACTCGCAGGTGCCTAGGCCCACATAGCCGACCGTTTCGAACAGGCGGCGCGAGTATTCTTTGAGCGTGGCCGTCACATCCTCGGGCAGGAAGGGCGCGGGGGCCTCTTCGACGAGTTTCTGGTTGCGTCGCTGCAGCGAGCAGTCGCGCGTGGAGTAGACGGTGAAGTTGCCGTGGGAGTCGCGGCCGGCCTGCGTTTCGACATGGCGGGCCTGGTCCACGAATTTCTCGATGAAGTAGCTGTCGAGGTCGCCGCCCTGCAGCGCATCGTGGTTCATGAAGAAGCGGCGCAGCTCCTCGTCCGAACGCACGACGGTGATGCCGTGCCCGCCGCCGCCGTCGGTGCGTTTCATCATGATCGGATAGCCGTGCGTATGGGCGAAGTCGAGCAGCGCGCGGATGTCGCGCACGGCGTCGGAGATGCCCGGCACGGGCGGCACTTTGGCGCGCACGGCCACGCGACGGGCGGTGATTTTGTCACCCAGTTCAGTCAGGGCGCTGCTGCGCGGACCAACCCAGACCGCGCCCGCGGCGGTCACTTTGGAGGCGAAGCTGGGGGTTTCGGAGAGGAACCCGTAGCCCGGGTGCACGGCGTCCGCGCCGGTGCGTGCCAGGATGTCGATGAGCAGGTCCTCGTTGAGGTAGGTGTCTTTGTAGGTGTCGCCGGAGAGCAGGTACGCCTCGTCGGCCATGTCCACATACTGGCTGTCGCGGTCCTGTTCGGCGTAGACGGCCACGGTGGAGATGCCCATCTCCTTGGCGGTGCGCACCACGCGCAGCGCGATCTCGCCGCGGTTCGCGACCAAAAGTTTTTTGACAATTTGAGCCATAACGTCAAATCATCCTCGGATTTCGCACGCTATGGAACATCCGAATCACACAAAACGCATGAAATTGTTTTGTGGGGTTCCACAAACGTCACCGTAAGGCGAACTCCTTAGGATTGCGGGCGAGGGGAACGCTCGTTTCGGCATCGTCCGATATCAATCGACCGCATCCAAAGAACCCAAAAGAAATCCAAGGATCTCAAGGAAAAATCCCCCAAACCCCAAGGAGAAGACATCATCATGCATCTGACTTCAGCCCGCTTCGCCGCACTGTTCGCATTCGCCCGCCGCGGCCTCGCCGCCGCTTGGAAGCCCGCGCTGTTCGCCGCGCTGCTGTGGATGGCCACCGCCGCCGGCGAGGTTCCCGTCCCCGGCACGCCGGTGCCGATCACCCTGCAGACCTTCGTGGTCATGCTCGCCGGCCTGATGCTGCCGTGGCGGCAGGCCGGCGCCGCCGTGGCCACCTATCTGACCGCCGGCGCGCTCGGCCTACCCGTGTTCGCGGGCGGCGCCTCCACGATGGCGCTGGTCGGCCCGAGCGCTGGCTTCCTCATCGGATTCCTGCCGGGCGTAATCATCACCGCGCTGCTGCGCGGCCAGGCCCGCACCGACTCGCCGCTTTCGGCCATCCTCACCGCCGGCCGCTACCTGCTCGCCGCTGTGATCGGCTGCGTCGTGGTGGTCTACGCCTTCGGCATCGGCGTGCAGTCGCTACTCACCGACGTGGATCCCCTCGCCGTCGCGCTCGCCTCCATGGGCTTCATCGTCGGCGATGCCATCAAGGCAAGCGTCGCCGCCGCATTCGCCGCGGGCCTGATGCGCCGCTGACCCGTCGCTCATCCTTCAGCGCGATGATGGCTCGCTCCAGCTGATGGATGGTCAGGGCTCGGGCACGGCATCGTCCGCGCCTGAGCCCGTCGTCGCAGTCGTCACTAACGCCGCTTGCGAACCGCGAGGAACACACCGCCCACGGCGAGTAGCAGCATCGCCGCCAATCCGATCAGCGCCACGCTGGAACCCGTCTTCGAGATGGGGTTCGCCGGCTTAGATGACTCGGACGGCTTGGACGACTCGGACGGGCCAGACGGATTCGCCGGTTCAGACGGCTCAGACGGTTCAGACGGCTCAGGCTCAGGCTCAGGCTCAGGCTCAGGCGCTTCCGGCGCCGTGTAGACGTTCGCGAACGTCGCCAGCTCGGCACCGACCAGCGTGTGGGTCACTTTCAGAGTGCCGTCCTTCGCGTCCGTGACGCTGGTGCGCACCTGATAGGTGGTGGCGTCGTAGGTCACGCCGTCCGCATCGCCTGCGGCCTCGCGAATGACGTAGTTGCGCTCGCCGGCCTTGGTGTAGGCGATCGCATCGAAGGTCACCGTGCCGTCGGCCGCGTTCGTGCCGGTGGCCACAACCTTCGCGTCATCGCCCGTACCCTCGACGAGTTCGAAGACGAACTCGCCTTCGGTCAGATCACGGCCATCCAGCGTCGCGTTCACCGCGATCTGATCGGTGATGGCGCTGGACTGCTCATCCACACCATAGGTGTTGGTGAAGGTGAACTTCGCGCCTTGGGCCGGATCGGAGGCCACGCTGATCGTGCCGTCGCCGTTGTCCGCCACCGTGACGGCGAAAGTCTTCTCGGCGGCGTCGTTGGTCACGCCCGCCACCTCGCCGGACTCGTTCACCGTGTAGACAAAGGTCTTGGTGCGCTGGGCGCTGGCGGCGTCAATCCCATCATCGCCCTCGTCGTCGGCCTCGGCGTCGGCGCTTTCGCTCGCCGAGCTGCCGGTATCGCCGAAGACGTTCTCCATCGTGTAGGTGACGATGCCGAAGCTCACGTTGCCGGCAGCATCACTTTTGGCCGTCGTTTCGGCGGGCATGGGCGCGCCGTCGGATCCGGAGAGCGTGAAGGTGTGTTTGCCGGCGATGTCGCCCAGCGTGAGCGCCAGACTCGGATCGTCGAGCTCAAGCACCGTCATGCCACCGACTGCGAGGTCGGCCGCGGCTTCCGCCCCATACACGCTGGAGAACGACAGTGTGCCGCCGGAACCTTCCGGATACCCCACCTCGACGGCGAGGTTGCCTGCGCCGTCATCCCTCACGGCGACCGTGACGGCGAGTTCGGTGACCACACCGCTCACACCGTCTTCCGGAGACCCGCCGCCTTCGGAGACGAGGTACTGGTACTCGTAGGCATAGCTGCCGTCATCCGCCTTGGTGAGGGTGGCGAGACCGTTCACGCGGTCCGCTTCCAGCTTTTCGGTGGTGTATTTGATGCCGCTGAAGCTCACATTGCCGTCCGCGTCGTTGGTACCGGTGGCCACCACCTTGGTGTCGGCGTTCTCATCCTTCAGGTTCTCCACGGTGAACTTGAATTCGCCGTCGGCCATCAGGCGGTTTGCCAAGCTTATGGTGGCATTGATCTTCACCGCTCCATCGCCACCAAGCATGGCCGGAGTGGCCGCGTAGGTGTTCACGAACTCAAGCTGGTTGGTGGATGACACCACACCGTCGGTGGTCAGGGCGACTTTGCCGCTGATGGAATCGCCGGGAGTGCCCTGCCCATATTCAGCGCCACCGACCAGTCGGCTGGTCAGCGTGTATCCTTTGGGAGCGTTATCGCCTTCGGTCAGCTCGGCGACGGTATACTCTGCGCCATCGGCCAGTCCGTAGATGCGGATGGTGTCGCCGTTCTTGATGGAATGCGTGTCTCCATTGCCGATGCGGAAGACATCGCCCTGCAGTTCGCCTGCCGCGTTGTACACGGCGGCGTCGTACTTTTTGTCACTGTCAGCGGAGTCAGGCAACGTGAACTGGAACTCAAACGAGGTGTCCTTATTCGGAGTGTAGGACTGGTCGGACGCCTTCACCGTCTTGGTGACTTCGAGGCTGGGCAAGCGCTCGCCGCTCACCTGCACGAGCATGCTGCCGGAGAACAGCGCGGTGAGATCGTCGTCTTCCAAATCCGTTTTGGCGCCCACTCCCGCGGATGCGGACGCGGTGTTGTTCTGTGTCACCCCAAACCAGGTCCAACCTGTTTCGCTTGTGAATTCAGGGCCGCTGGTTGTGGTTTGCCCGGGAGTCACGCCGTATTCCGCAGTCGCGACACCGGTGCCATAGGTCAGCTGCACTGTGGGGCTCTCATCATTGCTGGACCATGTCAGATTGCCTTCGGCAGACAGCTCACCCGTCTTCTTGGTGGCGATGATATCCGTCAAGGTCTTGTCGATATCCTTGTTGGAGGCATACCCCAGCATCGACTTGGCGACACGGCCGACGCCCACGGTGGTGGAGACGCCGTCATCTGCGCCGCCGGCGTCAACATGCACACCGTTCGCGTCGACGATGACCATCACCGCGGCGTCGTTCTTCTCATACCCCGCCGGAGCTTCGGTTTCGAATAGGTAGTAGGTTCCTTCTTTCAGGGATATATCTCCCATCTGGAACAGAGCACCGCCTTGAAGGTCGATGCCATCCGCCTCTTTAGTGAGGTTTTTCGTGGTGTTCATCAGCACCGCACCGGCACCGACATTGGGAACGCGGTCGCCATCGTTGTTCACACGCGTATCATCGGCACGATACAGCGAGAAGGTGGCTCCTTCGAGGTAATTGCCCCGACCATCGTCCTTTTGCACCGCGAAACGGTTCCGCATATCGGTCACATACAGTCGGGTGGAGAACGCCATCGTAAAGGCGCTGGCATCTAAACGAACGGGCACGCTGCTCGCACCGGCCGGCTTGTAGTAGTAGCCCACCGAGTATCTTGCGTTGTCTATATTCGCGCCGGCTCGTGTGACATACTCACTGAGGGATCCTGGCATCTCATCCAGATTGACGGAGTACTTGCCGTTGGCGTCAAGCGAGAATGTATGCTTGCTCGCATCCGGCAGTGCCGCAATGCTCTCGATTCCAGTAATCTCGCCTTCGGACAGCGTCCAACCATCCGTCTGATTGCCAAGCACGGCCTTCCAACCGTCGCCAGCCTCCGACAAATCGGGACTTTGCCCGATATTCTTAGTACGAGCAAAGATGACGTCGAAAATCTCCCCGCCATCGTCCATCGAATAATTCTGACCATTGGCACCCTCTAATGTGAGCGGCGCGGTGATCATCGCCTTGGTGCCGGAATGCACGCCTGTTTCCCATTGATTCTGGCATTCCAACACACCGGAGGAAGTCGCAGAATCGTATTGTGTATACGTTAGATACGCGTCATTGATTTTTCTATATCCGTCCGGAACACTGGTTTCCACAAGCACATAATCCATATGCTTATCCACCGCCCGTGCACCGAAATTAATGGGACGGTTCTGCGTGTCCTCGAATATGACTTCACCGTTGAGGCCGGTGGTGGAAGTTGCAACAAGATCTTTGGGATCATAAGTATAGGTGCCGTCAGCGTTTTGGGTCGCGTCATAAAGCGCGAAGGTGGCACCAGAAACGCTTTCGGCGTTCTGATCGACCTTGACGATCTCGCTTTGGGGAATGGAAGCGAGGTTGAACTCGAGTTCCATATTCGAGTTGCCGTTGCCGCGTTCCAGATAGTAGAACTCGAGCGTGTGGTAGGTACCCTCACGGAACGTGTTGCCATCGAAATCATTGGAATCGTATGCCCCTGCATTCCGAAACATCTGAGCGATAGAGGTGCCAGTGAAGGGCCGGGGATTGCCGCTCACATAGCTTGCGCCATTGAGGATCTCAATCTCGCCTGACTCGAAATCAATGGACAGCGTCAGCCGATCATGCAGACCGCCCACATCTCCCACGAGCACACCGTCGATGTACACCCACACGTCATCATCGCCGGCGTAATTGAACACCATGGAATTGCCATTGGTCTCACCGTTTTCAGGCTGCATGAAATACGACGTCATATGCATGCCCAGATAATGGTTCAAACCGCTGTCCGACGAAGTGACGTTCCTAGACACAAGACTACCGTTATGCTCGGTGAACACCTCGTCGGCGGCATCAAAGGGGAAGAACTGCCCATCCTGCTTATCCGCCACGGTATCATCGGAAGTCACCGCAGGCTCCTCATACACCGTGAACTTCTTGGTGTTCGTGTCAAACGCAGCGAAGTTCTGGGTGCTGTCATACGAATAGTAGCCGCTGTCGGTAAGCGAGAGCAGACCGGTGGCATCGGTATAGGCGGCCTTGCCTGAAACCCGAGAGTCGTCAAACAGGTACGCGAGGGACTGCCTAGAGGTCTTTTCGCTATCACTGTATGTCAAACCTGATTTGAGTACGGGATACCCATCGCTGCCCAATCGGTTTTCGACGATACCTTCGAACGGACCACCGCTGTCGCCGGTCCCGGCGTTAATGCTGTCAAGAGTTTTGCCATACGAGTCTTTGGTGAACTTCAAGTAATGGTCCTGGTTGATGCCGGCACTTGCGAAATTGCTTGGATTGCTGGAATCGCTGTCATCCCGGGAGGTCAGCCAGTAATCGAACATGTCGATGGTGGTACCTGACGGGGAGACCGTATCGATTGCGTGGTCCGAGAGCGCGGCGGTGCTTATGCCGTCATCTCCGTCCACAGCCGCCGCGGTGCCGGTCGCCACGCCTACGGTCAGCACCATCGCCGCCGAGGCGATGATCGCCCACAGCCGCTTCACACAATTCTTCACGGGAACCTCCGCGGCGCACTTGGATCCATCGGCCGCATCGCGGGGCCCACCATCCTGTCGGATTCTGTTAAAGAACGGCATTCCTATACCCCTTTGTATCCCAACCCATCATCGGGTTGCTTCCACACTTCTCAGGCGCGCTTCGCCGCACGCATCCGGAAACACTCTGCAAGCCATCCTACACGGGGGCACCCCTTAACGCCTCAGAGCCATATCCGCCGCCATATCGTTATTTTCAAGCGTCACAATGCTATAAATGCCGCTTACGTACCGATATATGGATGTTCCGGCACGACCCGCACCAAACCAAGCCTTCCACGGTAGAATCGACCATTATGCCCTTACAACCCAGCCTCAAAGCAGTCGCCCCATCCGGCGCCACCGCCTCGGCCAGCATCGCCGGCGCGCGCGGCCCGCGTCACCCGATGCTCGCGCGTGTGGGCGGCATCGCACGCTGGACCCTGGCGGTGGCGGCCTGCCTGTGGCTGTCGCTATGCACCGCGGTGGGCCCGCTGTACTGGCAGGAAGGCTCGATTGCGGACGCCACCTGGGTGAACGGACTGTACTTCATCATCACCTTCGCCGTAACGCTCGGCATCATCGTCACACTCGCGCGATGGTCCGCCCACAAACCGGTATTCGGCATCACAGCCGACCCCGCCGACCCCAACGGCCGACGTCACCCGCGACGGCTGCGCCATCTCATCCCCGCATCCTCACGCGCCCGCGTCGCCGCACAACTCGCCACGCTCCGGCACAGCGCGTTCGGACGCACCGCACGCCGAGCCGCGGCCACCTGCTCACGCTGGATCATGCGCGCCACCGACCGGCGCTGGAAAATCGCACTGATTCTGTTCATCGGCTGGCTGTGGGTTCCCACCACCCTGCTCGCGGCCTTCGGCGCGGACGTGCGCTCGCAGATCCGCGAATTCAGCTGGGCTTGGAACCAGTGGACAGGCCTGGAACAGCCGTATATCGGCTTCTTCTCCTTTGTGCCGATGGACATCTACCCCACCGCGCACTACATGTGGCCGGAGAACCCCACCTATCTGACCGACCAGCACAATATCGTGCTCACGTTGCTCTACGGCGCGGTGGCCACCTTCTCGCGCGCGGTCACCGGCTCGAACGACGCGGGTCTTGTCGCGCTCGCCGCGGGGCAGATGCTGTTCGCCGTGGGATGCTGCACCGCCGCCGCGCACCGCTTCCTCAACATGCCATGGCTGAACGCGCGCCGCACCTTCCCGTTCACGCCACGCTGCGCCATCGACTACGCACGGCCCGAGCAGGGCGCGCGATTCGAGGCGCGTCGCTTCGACCGGCCCGAACTCGGCATGCGCGTGATGCTCTCCCCGGCCGCGGCCCACGCGCCCGCACGCTTCGCGATTCTCGTGTTCTTCCTGATCTGCCCCCTACCTGTGTTCGCGACGATTTCGCTGACCAAGTCGCCGCTGTTCGCGTTCGCATTCGTCTGGTGGTTCGGCATCTGGTATGAGCTGCGCGCCACGCATCGGCCGGCGCGCGAGGGGGCGCGGGCCGTCGTGCATCTGCCGCGCCGCACCATCGTCGCGTTCATCCTCTCCACCTGCGTGATGCTGGTGGCCGCGAAATACGCGTGGTATATCGTCGCGGTGCAGATCGTGCTGGCCATCATCGCCGACCGGCGGCGCTGGGCCACCTATGTGGCCGCGCTGCTGCTGCCCACCGTGATCATCCACGGCGGCATCGCCATGGCCATCAACGCGGGGGCAATCATCGGCGGCGATCCGATCGAAAGCCGCGGCATCCAACTGCAGCAGATCGCGCGCGTCGCCAAACTCAACCCGGACGGCATCTCGCAGGAGGCGAAAGACAACCTCTCCCCCGTGTTCAACCTCGACCAAATGGCCGAAGCCTACTCGCAGAACGACGCAGACCCGGTCAAATCCTCCGGCATCCAGTCGAAGAAGGTGAGCTACAAGTGGCGTTCCGTAAGCGAAGAGGATATGGAGGGATTCAATAAGGCGTGGCTGGAGATCGTGCTGGACAATCCGGTGATCGCGCTCGACGCGTTCCTCGCGAAATGCTACGGATACTTCGATGTGGCCGCCTCGCCGTACGTGTCCATGGATTATTACGTGAACAGCGCGTACGTGCAGGAGAACTCCACCTGGATCAAGTACTACAACCATGATTGGCGCGACCAGGTGGCGCAGTTCGCCAAGGATTGGGGCGCGATTCCCGTGCTGGGCTGGTTCACGCACGGCAATCTGTATGTGGTGTGCACGCTGCTGATCGGCGCGGTCGAGGTGATTCGGCGTCGCTGGCTCACGCTGGTCACGCATTTCCCGCTGCTGCTGCTCATGGGTGTGATGGTCACCGCGCCGGCGAATAATTTCGAGCGGCATATGCTGCCCGTCGCCTTCGTCTTCGGCTTCGTATGCCTCACCTTCTGGCGCGACGCCAAAGAAGAACGCCGCCTCGCCGGCAACTAGCCATCGCATAACCTGCGCGCACAACCAGCCATATGGACGCCAAATAATCGGCGCATCAGATAGTCGTTGTACGGCGACTCTCTTATTCGCCTACTCGCCGCGTGTCTCAGCTCTCGCCGGTTCCTCGATCGCCCCCAAATCCGCGCCTGCATCAGGAGCGAAATCCTCCTCACCGGAGGGACGGAACATCGTACCGACCATCCACAAAGGAATATTGGTCAGCCAATCCTGCTCCTTGTACCCTCGCATGGAAGCGCGCCACCCATGCAGTCCATACTCGGCGCACAGCCCCTGCAAACTACGCTTGGTACGCCCTTCTCCGGCTTTCACTTCCAAAGGAGTCACACCGCGACTGCTGGAGAACACGAAGTCGACTTCAGCGGTGGAATTGTCATTGCTCCAATACGACGGCGCGAACCCGGCAGCCACCAATTCCTGACAGACGAATTGTTCCGTCATCACTCCTTTATATTCAACCAAGCCCATATCGTTAGTGACGATGTCCGCCGGGCTTACAGCAAGAGCGGCGCCCAGCAATCCCACATCATGCATATACAACTTGAACGACGACTGATCCTCATACAACCGCAACGGTTTACGCGGCACTTTCACCTTGTGCACGCGCAGCGCAAGGCCGGAATCGACGATCGTCTGCACAGCCGACTCATACTGCGAGGCACGCGCCCCCTTGCCTATGTGGCTGAACATGAATTTATGATTGTTCTCCTGCGCCAGATGCGAGGGAATGGCCTGTGAAAACACCAGACGGATACGTTCGACATCCACGCCTTTGGACGGATGCTTCGAGAAATCCATGTCGTAATTCGAAAGCAGCACGTTTTGGATTCGCCGTGCCTGCGCGTATCCCGATTCGATAAAGCCTTCGACGACCGCCGGCATACCGCCAACCACGCAATATTGGCGGAACCGTTGCTCCAAACGAGAGGCGAGGGCCGTCAGCGTCTCGATGTCCTGCGATTCGAGAGCGTCCGTCAATATACCGTCGCCAACGGCACGAAGGAACTCGGCGTAGGTCATCGGAGTCATAGTGACGATATCCACATTGCCCACGGGGAATGACACGCCACTGTGCATCGCCAATCCAAGATACGACCCCGCCAAAGCAAGATGCATGTCCGGATACGTCTCGCTGAACGTTTTGATCTGTTCGTACAAAGCGGGAACTTCCTGAACCTCATCGATAACAAGCAGCGTGTTTCCGGGTTCCGCGCGCACACCGGTGTACGCCTCCAAGTTGTCGAGCAGCATGGAAGGCGATTTGACCCGCTCCATCGCCTCTTTGGCGTCCTGATTGAACAAGGTGACATATGAAAGCGACTGATACTCCTGAGCGCCCAAAGCACGCAGCATATGGGTTTTGCCGACCTGCCTCGCGCCACGAAGCAGCAAGGGTTTGCGATGAGGCGAGTTTCGCCATGCAAGCAGTTCGTCATACACGTTACGTTTGAAGTCCATTGCCGCCTGCTCTCATATGTTTGTCGGAATCCAAGCGTACAGCACCTCCACAGCGGTTCGACTGCACGTATATCTGCCCATATTACAGTTTTCACTGTTAAGAAACGTGTTTTTTAGCAATTTTCACGATTAAGAAACATAGATTTCTACAGTT
Organism: Bifidobacterium sp. LH_558; assembly: GCF_056356295.1. Taxonomy (NCBI): domain Bacteria; kingdom Bacillati; phylum Actinomycetota; class Actinomycetes; order Bifidobacteriales; family Bifidobacteriaceae; genus Bifidobacterium; species Bifidobacterium sp. LH_558. The sequence goes on from NZ_JBKETZ010000007.1 coordinate 149,120, forward strand.
TTCACGATTAAGAACATGCGATATCTACAATTTTCACGGTTAAGAACTGTTGACTGCCACAACAACCGCAATTCATCGACGGCCGACGGATTCACCCTAGCGGCCGCGCTCCATAACAGGCCATGAGCATCCTGCGGACTTCCGGATTGCTTTGGACACCGAATTCGACACTGATGGCGAGGTTCGTCATTAATAAGTGAGCGCGTAATCGTTGTTCGTTTGTCGTAATGGGTGAGCGCGAAACGGTGCCTGCGATCTATTTGTCGTTTTGTCCGGCGTCGGC
>NZ_JBKETZ010000008.1:0-133341 GCF_056356295.1 Bifidobacterium sp. LH_558
GCCCGGTCCCATTCCGAACCCGGAAGCTAAGGCCCAGCACGGCGATGGTACTGCACCCGACAGGGTGTGGGAGAGTAGCACGCCGCCGCATTACACGAGAAGAAAGGCCTCCAGGTCGAGCGACGCTCCCCGGAGGCCTTTCCCATATCAGAACACCAAACACAAAAACCCAATCCCATCTATTACGATATGTAATCGTTATGCATTACTTCACACCCAAACGTTGCGGTGAGACCAACAAAATCATGTACCACGACAAGGCGCAGGCGCTGCGAGCGGCCGACCAGAGCTTTGTGGAACGTGGAGCGGAACTGTGGGTGTACCGGTGCGAATACTGCGGAACCTGGCATCTGACGCATCGCGATCCTCGCGCCTCATACGCTCATGTGCCATTCAATCAGCAACTTAAGCCGCATAGCCGCAAGAAAGGATATAAGCCCAGGCGGCGATGAACGATGTCATAACGGCAGTGCTGTAACGACTGTGCCGTAAGACTACGCAAAGCATAAAACAGACATACAACACAGAAAGCCCTCCGTACGGAACCCCTGATTAACAGGTGAGGTTCCGCGCGGAGGGCTTTTCTATTTCGGTGAACTGGCGGTTGGACTAGCGAGACGATGGGGTGTGCTTGCGAATCACCAGAATCACAACGCCTGCGCCCACCAACAGCACGGCCACGATCACCACCGCGCCAATCGCGACGCCAGAGACCGACAGCGGTTTGGATTGGCTGCCGCCATCCGCGGAAGGCTGTCCGCCGGACGGTGTGCTTGGACTGGGGTTGGGATCGGGACTGGGCTCCGGCTCCGGTTCGGGGTCGGGGTCGGGAGTGGGCTCAGGTTCGGGATCGGGATCGGGACTCGGATCGGGATCGGGACTCGGATCGGGATCGGGGGTCGGCGTGGGATCAGGATCCGAAGTGACGACGGTATGGATGTCGAGGATTGGTTCGTCATCCAAACTGAGGGGCATCTCGCCGTTTGTATGCAGAATCAGCAATTCCGTCTCATCGGATTGGCTGCTGTCCTCATCAACAGGGGTTTCTTCGGAGGCATCGCCGGAAGCGTTGATCTGAGTGTCGATTTGAGCGTCGGTGATATGCACTGGGACCTGGGTGCCGTCATTGTCGGCCCACTGCCATGTTCCGTTGCCGGTCTGGCCACCGTCGCCGAACCATACGCCGGTGTTGAAGGCATCGAATCGCACGCTGTCGATTGAATCGACGGAATCGATGAGCAATGCCTCGCCCTCGACCGTTTCGGCACGCATAGCCATATTCGCAGACGTATACAGCGACATGGTCATCGTCGCGTCCTCGCTGTCGGCGGTGTATCCCAAAGCGCTCAGGCTGATGGGAATGGACACGATATTGGAATCAAGCGCCATGCCATCCGGTAGAGGCTGGACGTCGATGATTTCAGCGCCGTCATCGGTAAGGCGAGACACTGTGACCATGGAACATGTCGAATATACGAACGTGTCATCCACCTGCTGACCGTAGGTGATTTGGACGAGAATCTCCGGCTCACCATCGCTGTCCAAATCAAGAAGAATCATCGGCGACATAGTCGAACCAAGCCGACTCCACGCCCGATTCGTCACCACACCCACAATGAGATACCCCTGCGAGGGATCCTCCAACTGCGAAGCGGTGGACGCAACACCCACCGCGCGAATATCGCCGGAAGCAAGCGTATCCGCGGAAATCTCATTCGTGTAATGATCACCCTGCGGATCCTCGGCCACCAGCCGCATGGGAATGATCTGCGAAGCGTACGCCTCGCCGCCCTCGCCTTGGTTCAGACCATGACCGGTGACGGACAGCGTGCCTGCGGTCGCGGAATCCACCGAGATATTCGTGCTGGTTTCCGACACCGGACGCGGCACCGACACCACGGCCACACGAAGCGGGAAGAACACATCCTCTTCGGACGTGTCAACAGTTGTTTGCGGAACCAGACGGACGATGCCGCTGGCGTCGGTGACGTAGTTGCTGCTGAATCCGGTAAGCGAATCGACCGTCTCCTGCGTCGGATCGATGGTGTGCCGCATCTCGGATTGCACGGCGGTGAGCGTGACCTCGAACGTGGCGGTGCCGTTCGCCGGAACCGTGACGCTACTGGCGCTGAGCGTATAGCTCACGCCGGGCGTCTCCACACGCGGTAGATACTCCATGTCGTAGGTGACTGGGGTGTCCGCGGTGTTCGAGACGGTGAACTGCATGGCTTGCTGGTAGCCGTCTTGCGTGACCTGCACCACGCCGAAACTTCCCGTCACCGCAGCCTCGTTGTCTGCAGCGAACACCGTCGCCTCGCTCGCTACCGCGCGCAGTGCGTCGATGCGGCCGGTGCCCACACGCAGCGGACCGTGTGCGGTGGAGCGGTCCGCAGTGGTGACGTCATGATCCGCGGTGTTCATAATCGTGGCCTTCACCCGCTCCGGAGTCCAGCCCTCCTCGTCTCGGTGCGCTTGGATGACCAACGCCGCGACGCCGGAGACCAGCGGAGTGGCCATGGACGTGCCGCTCATCACCGCGGCTTCGCTGCCCGTTGCGGAGGAGGCGGAGATGACGCCCACGCCGGGCGCGGACACGTCGGGTTTGACGATGCCGTCCACGGAACCGTGGATGCCGCGGCTGGTGAAACTGGCGATGATATCGGAGAGCGAATCGGAATAATCCGCCAGAACGCTCATTTTCAAATCCGACGACAACGTCACGTTAAGCGTGCCCTCATCCAGCGCCGACTGAATCATTTCAAGGCTGGAGGCGTTCACCTCGAACATGGGGATGATGTCGTTACCGCCGATGCCGACGGTTGGAAGATCTTCGCGTGACGAGACCATCACGGCTATGGCGCCGGCCTCGGCCGCGTTGTTGGCGACGGTCGCCGTGGCACACGGCACGCTGGCATCGTCCCAACTCGTCCAGGCGATATTGCCCGCCACGGCCTGCTTGTCCTCGTCGGAATACGCGGAGCAGCCTCCGACATTGTCTTGCGAAATCGCGACGACGTCGCCGGTGGCTTCGAAGTCCTGTTCCAAATCCAACGAGTATGCTCCGGCGAGAAGTTCTCCGGCAAGGTCGTCCGGAGCGTTCACGAGAGCACCGTCCATCAGCGCGCCTCCCGACTGGCTCGCCGCCACGGTGAGCGCGCTGGTGGCCGAGGCCGGGTCACCGGAGACGTCGACGATATCACCGTCGTTGCCGGCTGCGATCACCGACAGCACACCTTGCTCGGTGAGCGCATCCACGGCTCTTGCGTCCGCGGTATCCGGAGCGGTGGCCGACGTGCCGAGCGACATGGATACGATGTCGATGCGCTCGCCGTTGGCGATCTGCTTGCCCACCCAGTCCAACGCCGGGGTGACGAGTTGACTGCTTGTCGCGGTGTCTCCGAAAATCTTCAGCGCGTAGATGCCCGCCTCCGGTGCGGAGCCCGGTGCGATGCTCATGGCGTGCACGTCGGCTTCGTTGAGCGTGGAGTAATCGCCCTTAAAGGTTTCCCCATCGGCGGTGACGCCGTAACCTGCGGCGGTGCCGGCCACATGGGTGCCGTGGCCCGAGAGACCTCCCTCGATGGGATTCGCGTCGGGTGTGGGCAGCTCCGTGATCTCGCCCGCATAGTCGGTGCCGGCGAAGTCGTAGCCGCCGAGATATTTGGTATCGTCCAGCATGGCGCGCAAGGTCTCGTCCTCCAACGGATCGGAGGTGCTGGACAAAGCGGTCTGATAATCGTCGATGCTGCCGCTGCCGCCGAAGTCGGCATGCGTGTAGTCGAAACCGGTGTCGATGATGGCGATGTTCACGTCTTCGCCGGTGTTATGGGTTTGCGTCCATGTGTCGATCGCTCCGATAAGGGTGTCGCTGTTGACGTTGGCGGGTGTGGCGTTGCCCTCCATGGCGGTGACGGTGTCGGTGTCCGTGGTCAACGGCACATACGTGGCGACGGGAACGACGGAGACGATCTGATCGTTTTCCTCGGCGAGCTCGGCCAGCGCTTGGACGTCGGCGTGGACGGCGAAGCCCGAAAGCGTATAGCTGGCGGTGTAGATCACCTGCGCGTCGGGATCGAGCTCCTTGAGACGGTCGAGCACTGTGCCGGAGAGTTCCTCGGATTGTTCGGCGGTCTCATTGGCGGCGGCGGTTGCGGCCTCTTGGGAGCGCCCTCGCGCCTGCATGCGGTCGTATTGCTCGAGTCCGGTGGGCGCATCGGTTTCGATGAATGCGGTGGTGGTGCCTTCGGTCTCAAGATACGGTGAGATCGGATCGTCGTCGTTCCCATTGGTGGGATTGGCCAAAGCCATCGGCGTCAGTGATCCGGTCAACGCGATGCAGGCGAGCAATGCGCCCAAACGCCTTCCCATGCGATATTTGCTCACCGGTGCGTGTCCCTTCTGCTTGACATAAGTGCGGTTCCGTGAACGGCAGGTCCTCGTGCGCCATTGCGTGCGCGACATCGCGGGATGCCGGTCACGGCCTCTTCCAAGTGTAGGGCCCAAAGCCTGTTATGCATGTTATGCGCGCCTTCGTCATCGGATTGCGCTCAAAAGATGTAGTGCAGCGTGCGAAAAGCGGTGGATAACACGCCGACTTGTGGATAACCGCAAGGCTGGAACCACAAGGGTCGGTTCGGCTTGCCTGCGTACGATCGCGCACGGTTCAATCGGGCCATGAACACACAACCTTGCATTCCAACAACCCGGCAGCGTTACTACACGCCGCCACGTCAACTCGCCTCATGCGAGCGGCAGCCCGCGCGAGGCGCCGAACGCGCGATCGGGCCACCCAAATCCTCGTATGGCGGAAGCATGCTGGATGGTGATGCGGGAATACTGGTCCCCGCAGGCGGCACCGTGGTCGCCTTGGATAATGTGGTCACGCTGTCGGCCGCGCATGCCGGCATCGGATTGAGTACGATGGCGGCCATGCTCGCCTGGACCTTGCAGGAACGGGACCTCGATTGCGCATTGGTCGACGCCGACCTCGCCACCGGAGGACTCGACGTGCTGCTCGGCATTGAAGGCGAGCCGGGCCTTCGCTTCAACCAGATCGACGCACCATTGGGACGGTTGGAATCCGACGCGTTGAACCACGAGCTTCCCCGATGGGAAGGCGTGCGAGTCCTCGCATGCAATCCCTGGGAGGCCAAACAACCCGAATGGTGGGAGGTGCAGGCGGCCATACGGGCGCTCGCCGACGTGAACCATCTCGTCATCGTCGACGTGGGGCAGGGAAGCCTGCTCGCGGACGTACCGGAACTCGCCGCGGCGGCGCAGGTGATGGCGGTGGAATTATCCGTGCTGGGACTGGCCCGGGCGAAAGCCCATCTCGCGCGATTGGTGGCATGGGACTGCCCTCGGCCGGAACTGGTCGGCGTCTCCCCGCGAGGATTGCCGAAATCCGGTAAAGCCGTGGGATTGGACGAGGCGGAGGATTATCTGTCTCATTCGTTTGTCGGAGGCATCACCCATACGCCCAAACTCTGCGGCGAGATGCTTGACGGCCTGGGCGTCCGCAAAATTCCACGCAACGCACGCGGCACGCTGAATCTGCTGGCCGACAGAATCGAGGACCTGCTGGCGTTCGGGCGCGATGCCGATGACGCCGGCTCCCACAGCGTCTGCAGGCCCCGGCGCGCGCATACCGCATACGAGGATGATACGAGAGGCGGGGTGATGCGTCGATGACTTTGCTTGATCTCGGCCCATTGCAGGACCTGGCCGATGACGCGCGCGTCACCGATGCGGCGGTTACCTGCGATGGCCGCGTATGGGTGGACGCCGGCGGCGGCATGCGCGAATATCTGCCGCGTGTGCCGTTCCGTTCGCCGCCGGTGGTGCGTGAATACGCCGTGCGATTATGCGCGCAGCTGGGCAGACGGTTGGACGACGCCTGCCCCATCGCGGACGCCTCCAGCGTGGAGGGCGTGCGCGTGCATGCGGTGATCGCGCCTCTGGTGCCGCAAGGGGCGGCCATCACCATCCGGTTCCCACGCAAGGCGATGCCGAGTCTGGAATGGCTGGAACAGGACGGACTGTTCCCCCGCGCATGGCGGCAGGTGCTGGCCGGCCTGGTGCGCAATCGGGCCACATTGATGATCACCGGCGGCACCGGCGTGGGTAAAACCACATTGTTGAAGGCCCTGCTGGCGCGGTGCGCGGAGCACGAGCGCATCGTCACCGTGGAGGAGGTGCGGGAACTGGGCATGTTAGGGCGGGGTGACCACGTGTCATTGGTCGCCCGCGAAGCCAATGTGGAGGGCGCGGGCGCCATCGGACTGCCTCAATTGGTGAAGGCCACGCTGCGCATGCGCCCCGACCGTGTGGTGTTGGGCGAGGCCCGCGGCGAGGAGATCGTGGATCTGCTGCGCTCGTTCAACTCCGGCCACCGCGGTGGCATGACCACCCTCCATGCCGATTCGGTGGGGAGGGTTCCGTCTCGGTTGGTCACGCTCGGACTGTTGGCCGGTGTGGAACCGCGTGCGATGGCGATGCTGGCCGGGGACGCGTTCGATGCGGTGCTGCATCTGGAACGCGCGGCCGGACGGCGACGCATCGCGCAGATCGGCGTGCTGCGCATCACTGAAGGATTGGGATTGGTTGGTATGCCGTTGGTTGCGTGGAACGGAACCGCCGAGCCCGTGGAATGCGCCGGCTGGCGGCGATTTTGCGAGATGTGGACATGATGGTGGTCGCCGCGCTGGCCGTGATGGCGGCGATGCTGCTCTGGCCTGCGCGAGGGGAGCAGGCGAGGCGACGGTTGGAAGCGATGCGGCGGCATGAGACGGGCGCATCCTCCGGGCGCGCCCGAACCGGTGCAGGGAGACGGCTCCGGCATGACGGAGGGAACCGGACGGGCATGGGGATGCCGTTCGTCGATGATCGCACCAACCTGATGCGAGACGGAAAGCAATCTGGCATGGAGATACGGCAGGAAGGCGAGACGCGGCTCGGCTCGCAAGGATTGACGGGGATGCTGGCTCAGGCCATCGCCCATGTGCGTTCCGGCGGCACTCCGGCGCAGGCGTTCGGAATCGACGGCACGCGCGTGACGGCCGCTCGATTGTCTGCGGTCGCGCAGCAGTGGCGCTCGCCTGAGGAAAGCCGACAGATGGCGAGAAACGTCGCCATAGGCATTGCCGCAGCCTGCAGGCTCAGCGAGGAACTTGGATGCGCGACGGCCCGATGTCTGCAAGCGGTTTCCGAAGCATATCGCCGTGTGCGATTGGCCGAAGCCCGCAAACAACAGGCCTTCGCCGTGCCCCAAGCCACCTCCGGACTGCTGAGCGTGCTGCCGGTGGGAACGGTGCTGTTGGGGGAACTGATGGGACTACGGCCGTTGTCGTTCCTGTTCTCAGACAGCCGAGGCTTCACCTGCCTGGCATTGGGCGGATGCTGCTACGCTGTCGGATTGCTGTGGAACCGGGCGTTGCTGCGCGGCATGACGGAGAATATCGCAATACGCAACCGCGGCACGGAGGGAACGCCCGCCGAGGGTGAGGCGGTGCCGTGGCTGACGTTGATCGTCTCGATGCTGGACGTGGCGCTCAAGCAAGGCGCTTCGATTCCGCACGCGCTCGCCGTGGTCGGTCAGGTGAGCGGCGGCGAGATCGGACGCGGTATGGCTCAAGCGGGATCCGCATTGCTGCGGGGCTCGTCGTGGCGTGACGCGTGGGTGGTGCAGCGCGCGAGCGAATCGGCAGGGGAGGCGTTCGCGCTGATCTGCGAGGCTTTGGAGCCTTCATGGGCGCATGGCGACATGCCTTCGGTGCGTTTGGAAGCCGCCGTCGAGAGATTGGACGCCGATGAGCGTTCGGCCATCGAGCAGGCCGCCTCACGCTTGTCGGTACGGCTGCTGATGCCCTCGGGACTGTGTTTTCTGCCGGCGTTCGTATTCGTGGGCATTGTGCCGTCCATCATCTCCTTCGCCATATGACGTGCCGTTTACGGAATTTCGGTAGTCGCACGCCTCAAAAGTGGTGGATAACACGCCGAATGGTGGATAACAGTGAGGCTGGAACCACATACCCCCGCACAGGATGCGAGAGCGGACCGTTATGGCGCACAGTGGAAATCGCTGCTCCTATCAAGTCGCAGCGCACTATTGGAAGCCGCCGAGGCCATCGCGTCGGCCGGCATGGAGAAAGGAACGCCATGAACACGACCATTCCCATCAATGTCGATGGGCACGCGGGTTTTTACATACGAGCCAGGGAACGGATGCTCGCCCTGAACATGCAGGCGCGCGAGCGGCTGTGCCTGATGGACGCTCGGTTGCGGACGCTGACCGCGGAGCCGGAGGAAGGCGCGGCCACCGCCGAATACGCTGTGGTGCTGGTCGCCGCCACGGGCTTCGCGGCGTTGCTGGTCACCATCCTCAAATCCGACGCGATTAAGACGCTGCTTACCGGCATCGTCAAAAAAGCGTTGAATGTTGGGTGATGACGATGGGTGCGACGATACGACGACGGCTGCGCAAGGCGCGGTTGCCGCCCGATTGTGGCGCTGCCACCGCTGAATTCGCGGTGGTGCTGCCGTGCGTGGTGGTGATGGCGGCGCTGCTGCTTTCGCTGACCCAAGCGGTCGTCACTTCGATGGACTGTCGGGATGCCGCAGCGGTTGCCGCCCGCGAGATGGTGGTCGGCGGAAGCGAGGCGCAGGCGGAACAGGCTGCCGCCCAAGTGGCTGGTGCTGACAGCTCGATCTCCATCGTGCGGCGTGAGCGGTATGTGGAGGTCGCCGTCAGTTGCCCGGTATTGCCCGGGCCGATGAACCTGCTGCCGGTGCGCGTCACCGGAGAGGCGACGGGAGTCCTGCCGTGAACACGTTGAATACGACACGGCGATTCGTGGACAAGAGGCGATTCCTTCGGGATTTCGCGGGCATGCTTGGCTGCGACGGCGGCTCCGGCACCATGGCCGGCGTCATGCTCATTATGGTGGCCGCGCTGATGTTGACGGTGGCGGCCGCCGCAGGCAATCTGCTGGTCTGCCAAACGCATGCACGTTCCATAGCGGATCTGGCCGCCATACAGGCGGCGGTCGCATGGCATCGGGGCGGAACGGATGATCCGTGCGCGCTCGCCGTCGAGGTGGCCGCTTCCAACGGTGGCAGCATCGTTCGGTGCGCTGTGGACGGCGATGATGTGGAACTCGGCGTCGCCGTTTCCACCATGGTGCCGTTGGCTCCCCAAGTGGAGCGCGAGTCCCGTGCCGGGCCGGTGGAATGCGGGGAATCGTGAACGACGCCGTTGTGCCTCTGGCGCAATAGGCCTGATATTGGCTATCGTTGCGGTATGAGCGAAGTACGGAATCGAAGTCATGTCGTCGGTCTGGTGGGCAACCCCACCTCCGCCAAAGGGCGCGGCGCGAAAGCGACCGAGCAGGTGCTCGAACTGCTGACCCAAGCCGGAGCCGAACATGGGTTCAGCTGCATCGAACTGACTGGCGACAGTTTTGACGCTTCGCTGGCCAACGCACGCGAACGCGCCGACGAATACGATTCGCTGGTGGTGGTCGGCGGCGACGGCATGATCGCCTTGGGCGCCAATGCCGTCGGCGACAGCGGCAAACCGTTGGGCATTGTGGCCATGGGATCGGGCAACGATTTCGCACGAGGACTCAAACTGCCGGTCAACCGTATCGAAACCGCAGTCGAAGGCATCGTCGGCGCAATCGTGCGCGGATGCGCCATCGACGTGGATATGGGGCATGTGCTCGGCATGGCAGGCGAGTCCGGCACCGCACTTGGCATGGCGGACGAATCTGGCACTGCGGGTGAATCCGGCACCACGGGCGAACCTGGCATGGTGGACGAGGCTGGCACGGCTGATGGACTTGTGGACCGTTTCTACGCGGGCATGCTGTCTTGCGGACTGGATGCGAGCATCAACGACCGCGCGAATCATTCACGCCTGCCCAACGGCTCCGTACGGTATTTCGTCGCGGTGCTGGTGGAACTCACGCGTATGAAGCAATACGGATACCACATCAAGGCCACGCTGGCCGACGGTTCGGTGGATGAGCGGGATATCGTCACGCCTTTGCTGACGGTCGCCAATTCACGACATATCGGCGGCGGCATCGAGGTTTCGCCGTATTCGCGGTTCTCGGACGGCATGCTCGACCTGGTGTGGATGGACCATGTTCCCAATTTCAAGGAATGCGTGGTCGCCATTTCCAACGCCTACAACGGAAAGCTGCTGTCGTCGAAGGTGTTCGGATGGGAGCGGGTGCGCGATGTGGAAATCACACGTGCTGGCGAAGGCGACGAACCTCCGGTACTGATGGCTGATGGCGAGTATGTCGGCCGTCTGCCCGTCCGGGTTGAGGTGCGCGATCGCGCGCTGCGCGTGCTGGTGCCTCCCGCCGTGAAAGCGAGCGAGGAATCGCAGAGCAACGCCGATGTGCTGGATATGATCCTGCGTGACGGGCGCGATCCGATGAGCGGCCGCTTCGCCTGAGTATCCCCGTCTTACAGCGCCTCCGCTTGACGGATGGGCTGGCTATGGGGATATGGGCCGCGAAGGCGTGGCGCGCTACTGGATATACGACTCGATGTGCAAGGTCTGCGCGATCACGGCGCGCAAGGTGTCGTCGCCGATGTCGGGATGTGAGCGGATCAGCGAGATCAGACCGACGGTCAGCGTGAAGAAAGTCTCATGCACATGGTCGATTGGCAGTCCGTGCTTGGCCTCGAAATCACGCACGGTGGTGTCTCCGATGTAATCCGCGATGCGGTCCGCCGCACGGTCGATGAATTTGATGTACAGCTCGGCGTTGCCGTCCGCCACCATGCGGCGGGAGAACGGGCTTTCATCGGCGATCAGCGCGCGCAGCAGACGGATCATATCGTCAAGGGCCTTGCTCACATTGCCGGGCTCACGGTTGAGGTTCCACTGGTCGAGGCGTTCCAGAATCTCGTCGATCACATCGTCGAGCACCGCGTCGGCCACGGCGTCCTTGTCTTCGAAGTAGTGGTAGAACAGCGAGCGGGTCATTCCCACGCGGCCGGCGATGTCGGAGACGGTGATTTTGGAGAATCCCTTCTCCAGGCAGATGCCGCGTGCGGCGCTGACGATGGCTTGACGCTTGCTGTCGCCGCGTTGGGAACGGCGTTCTTCGGTGTTCGTTGCCATGGCCCTCTCCCTTGGATCGTTCTTCTCTGATGCGGGTTGACATTATGTTAACTGGTGTCACCAACATGACGGTGGCTCAATGCGCATGCCTCCGCCATGTGTTGACGCTATGTCAATCATATGACATGCCCAGCGCCGGCATGTTGTACATGGTCTGATGGCGTAGGGTAGTGGCGGCACGATAAGGTGGACGAAGCAGGCTCGTGGCCGGGTAGGCCGCAACGGCGAATGAAATGAGTGTGGTTCAGATGGCTTTGGCGTTGTATCGACGGTATCGTCCCGACGCGTTCGAAGGGGTGATCGGGCAGGATCAGGTGACCGTTCCCCTGATGCGCGCCCTCGACGAAGGCAAGCTCACCCACGCCTATCTGTTCTCCGGTCCGCGCGGCTGCGGCAAAACCAGCTTCGCGCGCATCCTCGCCCGCTGCGTCAACTGCGCGCAGGGCCCCACCTCGCATCCGTGCGGCGAATGCGAAAGCTGCAAGGACCTCGCCACCGGCGGCCCCGGATCCATCGACGTGGTGGAGATCGACGCGGCCAGCCACAACGGCGTGGACGATGCGCGTGAACTGCGCGAACGCGCCGGATTCGCCCCCGCCCGTGACCGCTACAAGATTTTCATCCTCGATGAGGCGCACATGGTTACGCAGCAGGGCTTCAACGCGCTGCTGAAAATCGTCGAGGAGCCGCCCGAGCATGTGATGTTCATCTTTGCCACCACGGAACCAGACAAAGTGATCGGCACCATCCGCTCGCGCACCCACCATTATCCGTTCCGCCTGGTGCCCACCGAAGTGATGGGGCCGTACCTCGAGCAGATCTGCGAGAAGGAAGGCATCTCGGCCGAACCGGGCGTGCTCAAACTCGCCATGCGTGCCGGCGGCGGCTCCATGCGAGACACGTTGAGCGTGCTCGATCAGCTGATGGTCGGCGCCGTCGATGGCGTGATCACCCACGACGCCTCCGTCGCGTTGCTGGGCTTCACACCCGAAAGCCTGATCGGCGAGGCCGTGGACGCGGTGATCGACCGCAACGGCGAGGCACTGTACGGCGTGATTCAAAGCGTTGTGGTCGGCGGTTTCGATCCTCGCCGCTTCGTGGAGGATCTGCTCGCGCGCGTGCGCGACCTGCTGGTGCTCACCCTGGCCGGGGAACGGGCCGAATCCGTGCTGTCCGACTCCGCCGAAGGCGAGAATATGGACGACCTGCACCGCCAAGCCCAGGCCTTGGGATTGGCGGCCCTCACCGTGATGGCGGACACCATCAACACCACCCTCGGCTCGATGACCGGCGCGATATCACCGCGCATGCGTCTCGAACTGCTTGCGGCGCGTCTGCTCGCCACGCGCGAAGGCGCGCTGACCCCGCAATCCACGTCATCGGGAATGCCGGCCGGCATCGCCGGCGATGCGGTCAATGCCGGCGGCAGCAATGCAGGCGGTAATGCAGGTGTTCCGGGAGCCACGACCTCCGGCGCTCGTTTCGCCGGTGCCACGCAACAGGCCCAACCTGCTGAGCGCTCAGGCTTCGTCGGCAACGGCGGTGGTTTTGCTGGTCGCGGGAACAGCGTTTCCGCACCTTCCGACGAAACCCCCTCGCACAACGAGAAGGAATCCCGCGGTGATCAGACTGAGCACGCCGACGGTTTCGCTCAATCCGGCCAATCATCAAAACCGCAGAATTCCAGTGATAGCTACGGCTTTGCCGCTGAAGAGAACAAGACGGAACAGGCCGGTGCGCCCGATTCGGAAGCGTCGAAGCCGAACGATGGCATCGCGCAAGACTCCCAGACGTCGGATTCGCGCACGCCGGACGAGAAATGGGACGCGCTGGTGGCGGGGCTGCCCGAGGACGTGCGCGCTTATGTGGATCGCACCAAGGTGCCGCGCGTGCAGCTTGCGCCGAATCCCACCAATGGGCGTATGCAGCTGTGGATCAAATTCGATGTGCCGCTGAGCAAATACGCGTTCGCGATGGGCATGGCCTCCGAACCGGTGGAGGGATCAGCCAAAGTCCAGGATATTCTTCGCGCCGAAGTGCGTAAGGTATTCGGCCCCGACGTGGCGCTCGCCCCCACCAAGAAGATGGCGAACAACGAGATCGCACCGCCGTTGAGCAAACTGCCGCCCGAGGAGCAGCGGAAAATCAAAGCCCGGCTGCTGCAGGCGAATCTAGGCGCGGCCTCCGCGCTGGCACAGCAATCCGGTGAAGTGGCGGGTAGAACGCTCGGCGCCGATGCTCAGACTGCTTCGACGGAACAATCCGCCGGCGACTCGGCCGCCGATGATGACGAAGTTCATCGAGGCCCGTCGACCGACGAGGACCCGTGGGCGCAACCCGCGCCGGCCACGCAGACCGCTTCCTTGGATGATGATCCATGGGCGCAGCCTGTGCCAAGCGCGACGCGACCAACGCCATCCACACCAAACGATGACCCGTGGGCGCAGCCTACGCAATCGGCCACCACGGCAGGCGATGTTTCACAACCTGTTTCACAGGATGATGCCGAACCGGACGGCTGGGGCGCTCCCCAAAGTGTGAAACAGCCTGTGAAACCATCCGCGCAGGGGGAGTCGAACCACCATGCCAACGTGGCGGTCCCCGATCCCACTGACGCCGAAGATCCATGGCTGGCCGTGCCTCCACCCAGCGAGCCGCTCCCCTCGGATATAGATGGTGACCCGGCTGGTGGCGACCCGGCGTATGGCGGGCCAGGCATGCAGCGCACGGGCTTCGCCCAACATCAGCAGCCCCGGGACGCCGGGCCGCACGCCGCCGCGGCGCAAGCCGACGATCCATGGAATGCTCCGCAGTCCATGGCGTTCGCGCAATCGGACGAACGGCCCCAGCCGCAGGTCGCCGCCGAAGATGACGAGTATTCGATGAACGACGAATCGCTGGGCGAGGCCACGGCGATGAGCATGGACGACCTACGCAAACTGTTCGAAGTGAAGAAAGTCGAGGAATTCGCCGCCGACGACCCGAACAATCCCCGCAACGCGCAACACAACAAAAAGCGCGCCGGCGACTGATAGGCAACGGCCGATGGGCGACGGCCGACGGCACGTATGTCGGACGGATAGCCTCATCGGAGGCAAACGAACCCCGCGAAAACTAGGAAAGGATATGGCATGGCATTGGCGTATGACGGCGCGATTCAGCGACTGATCGACGCGTTCGGGCGCTTGCCCGGCATCGGTCCGAAAGGCGCGCAGCGCATCGCCTTCCATCTGCTGTCGGCCGACGAGCAGGAGGCCGCCGACTTGGCCGACGCCATCGTCGAAGTCAAAGCGAAGGTGCGGTTCTGCGACGTCTGCGGCAACGTGTGCGAGGCCAGCCCGTGCCCGATCTGCGCGGACCCGCGTCGCGACCGCTCCCTGATCTGCGTGGTCGAGGAGCCCAAGGATGTGATGAGCATCGAACGCACGCGCGAATACCGCGGCCTCTACCATGTGCTCGGAGGAGCGATCAACCCGATGGCCAACGTCGGGCCGAACGATCTGAAAATCCCCCAACTGCTCGGCCGACTGAACGGCGACGACGTGAAGGAGGTGATCCTCGCGCTCGACCCGAATATCGAAGGCGAGGCCACCACCACGTATCTGAGCCGTCTGCTCGGGCCGCTTGGCCTGAAGGTCACGCGCCTGGCCAGCGGTCTGCCCATGGGCAGCGACCTCGAATACGCCGACGAAATCACGCTCGGCCGCGCCCTCACCGGCCGCCACGACGCATAAAGGGGAAGTGTTTCGGATTGTGGGCAGCATTCGCCCAGCCAATGGCGGCAATCTTTATAATCGTGCCGCTTGCGTAGAATTGTCGGCAGGCGAAAACCTTCGAGAAGATAGGACCTCCAGTGGCTCTCATCGTACAGAAGTACGGCGGCTCCTCCGTGGCTGATGCGGAATCCATCAAGCGTGTGGCGCGCCGTGTGGTCGAGACCAAGAAGAAGGGCAACTCCGTGGCCGTGGTGGTCTCCGCCATGGGCGACACCACCGACGACCTCATCGACCAGGCGCTCAGCATCGACTCCAATCCGCCCGAGCGCGAGATGGACATGCTGATGACCGCCGGCGAACGCATCTCCATGAGTCTGCTCGCCATGGCCATCCACGCCGAAGGCGAACGCGCCCACTCCTTCACCGGGCAGCAGGCTGGCTTCTTCACCGACGCGCGTTATGGCGCGGCCCATATCAAGGCCGTCAAGCCCGACCGTGTCAAAACCGCGCTCGAAAGCGGCGCGGTGGCCATCGTGGCCGGCTTCCAAGGCATCAACGCGAAGGGCGACGCCACCACGCTCGGACGCGGCGGCTCCGACACCTCCGCCGTCGCGCTCGCCGTGGCGCTGGGCGCGGACGTGTGCGAGATCTACACCGACGTGGACGGCGTGTTCACCGCCGATCCGCGCATCGTGCCCACCGCCCGCCGCATCCCCTCCATCGGCTACGACGCGATTCTCGAAATGGCGTCCTGCGGATCCAAGGTGCTGGCCCTGCGATGCGTCGAATACGCGCAGCGTTTCAACATGCCGCTGCATGTGCGCTCCTCCTTCTCGCACCGCCCCGGCACGCTGATCGTGCCTGACGAGGTCGACCCGCGCACCCTGCCGAATCTCGACTAACGACTTGATAACTTCAGATAACCCCCGCCAATCTCCGACCGAAAGCAGCATCATGAGCGAAACACAAGAATCCATGGGCGATCTGTTCCCCGATCTGGGCCCCGAGGCGCCGGTCATCTCCGGTGTGGCGCACGACAACAGCGAGGCGCTGGCCACCGTGCGCGGCGTGCCAAACGAGCCCGGCATGGCGGCGAAGGTGTTCACCGAGCTGGCCACGGCCGGCATCAATGTGGACATGATCGTGCAGGCCGGTTCCTCCGCGGGCACCGCGGACATCTCGTTCACCGTGCCCGAATCCTGCGTGCGCCAGGTGCAGGACGCGCTGCTGGAGAAGCATGAGGAGCTGGGCTACAAGGAATTCGACGTGGACACCAACGTGGGCAAGGTGGCCGTGGTTGGCGTCGGCATGAAGACGCATTCCGGCCTGGCCGCGAAGTTCTTCACCGCGCTCAGCGAGCATGGCATCAACGTGCTGATGATCTCCACCTCGGAGATCCGCATCGCCGCGCTGGTTCCCCTCGAGGAGCTGAACGACGCCGTCAGGGCGCTGCATACCGCGTACGGTTTGGACGCCGCGCAGGTGGAGGCCGTGATCTACGGCGGAACCGGCCGCTGAGAAAGGACTTGAATCATGGTACAGATCAACGATAAGGGCGTGAACGTCGCCGTTCTGGGCGCCACCGGACAGGTGGGCATGGTGATGCGCTGCGTGCTCGACGAGCGCGACTTCCCCGTCAAGGACCTGCGTTTCCTCGCCTCGGCGCGCTCCGCCGGACAGACGATCTCCTGGCGTGGCCACGATGTGGTCGTCGAGGATGTGGCGACCGCCGATCTGAGCGGCATCGACATCGCCATCTTCTCCGCGGGTGGCGGCACCTCGAAGCAGTGGGCGCCGAAATTCGCCGAAGCCGGGGCGTATGTGATCGACAACTCCTCGCAGTGGCGCATGCATGACAACGTGCCGCTGGTGGTCGCCGAAGTGAACCCGGACGATTTGGACGATGTGCCGGACCGCATCATCGCCAACCCGAACTGCACCACTATGGCCATTATGCCGGTGATGAAGCCGCTCGCCGACGCGTTCGGCCTGAAGCGACTCATCGTCAGCTCCTATCAGGCCGTGTCCGGCGCGGGCCGCGCGGGCGTCGAGCAGCTGATGAACGAGGCGAAGGCCGCCATCGAGCAGGGCGCCGACAAGCTTGTGTTCGGCGGCGACGCCGTCGAATTCCCCGAGCCCTCCAAAATCGTGCGTACCATCGCCTTCAACGAAGTGCCGATGATCGGCGACATCGTGGACGACGGCAGTGAGGAAACCGACGAGGAGCAGAAGCTGCGCAACGAAAGCCGCAAGATTCTGCACCTGCCGGAGCTCAAGGCCTCCTGCACCTGCGTGCGTGTGGGCGTGTTCACCTCGCACGGCATGAGCGTGAACGCCGAATTCGAGCGTGATGTGACCCCGGATCAGGCGCGCGAGGTGCTCGCCGACGCCCCGGCCGTGGAGCTGGTGGATATCCCCACCGCCCAACTGGCCGCCGGCAAGACCCCGAGCTTTGTGGGCCGCATCCGCCAGGATCAGGCCGTGGACGGCAAGAAGGGGCTCGCGTTCTTCGTGACCAACGACAACCTGCGCAAGGGCGCCGCCCTCAACGCCGTGGAGCTCGCCGAACTCGTCGCCAAGAAGCACTTCGCAGATCAGCTTGCCTGATTGCCGACGGACGGCACAGTGCGGATCAGCTCGCCTGATCGCGACAGACGTTATTGAGGCCTCCGCTCATTTTGTTGAGCGGAGGCCTCTTTGTTTGTGTGTCGATTAGACATCAGATGTCTGATATGAGATGATGGCGATGTTGTGATTTGGTGTTCAAGGAGGAACTATGCCGTCAGTCCCATTCGTTGTAGGTGCCTATGCGTCGCTGCCGCCTGAGAAAGCCGACCAGGAGGCGTATTACGCCCTGCTTGGCGGCCAGGACTGGATCGCCGGCACCGAACTGCCGTACCCGGGCGACCTCGCCGATGCCGAATCCCGCGCCTGGCTCGCCGCACATGTGCCCGCCCACTGGCATGGCAACACCATCACGGCCATTCCTGGCACCATGCGTTCCATCGGCGCCGACCCCACCTTCGGCCTCGCCAGCGCGGACGAGGGCGGGCGCCAATCCGCACTGCGCTTCCTCGCCGCGTTGCGCGACGCCCTCGCCGACTTCAACGACTGCCGGGGGAGCTGGGACGTGAGCCATGTGGAGATCCACACCGCGCCGACCCGCACGGCCGACCGCGACGCGATGGCGGCCTCGCTGGAGGAACTGCTGCGCTGGGATTGGTGCGGCGCGAAGCTGGTGATTGAACATTGCGACCGGTATATCGAAGGACAATCTCCCGAAAAGGGATTCCTTCCCATCGAGGATGAGATCGCGCTGGCCCGTGATGCCGGTATCGGCATCACCGTGAACTGGGGGCGCAGCGTGGTGGAGGGTCGCGATCCGAGCGTGGCGCTCGACCATATCCGCGCGGCCGCCCAAGCGGGCGTGCTCGCGGGCGTGATGTTCTCGGGCGCGGGACCCGCCGAAACGCAATACGGATACGGATGGATCGACGGCCATCTGCCGATGAACCCCGACGAACCCACGTCGCTGATGGACGCCGCCGCGGTGCGCACCTGCGCCGACGCCGCCCGAGAGGCGAGCGAACTGGCCTATCTCGGCACCAAGGTCTGTGTGCCCGCATCCAGCGCGCTTGCCGAACGACTCGACTTCCTCGAACACATCCACCAAGCCGCAACCGCCTGACCCAGGCCTCGACGACTGGCCTGGGTCTCGGACGTGCCGCAGGAATGCAGTTATGCGGCAACCCGTCCGCTCAGCTCGTCCGTCCGTTCAGCCAACCCATCTCGCCAATCCCAACCATTCACCTATCCCGATCATGGCGAAATGCCCAAAGAAAGGAATATCCCAATATGCCGGGCACCTATCTGACATTCGATATCGGAGGCACGAAAATCGCCTCGGGAGTCGTCACACTCCCTGCGGCGGGCGGCATGCCCCCGCAAGTGGACGACCGTTGCGAAATCCCCACCGAAGCGCGGTCGGGTGGCGATGAGATCCGCCGCAGGCTGGTGGAATTCGCCGAACAACGCTTGCGCGAATGCGCGGACGAAGGCCGCCGTATCGACGGCATCGGCATCGCCGCGGCGGGAGTGGTCGACTCCGAGCATGGCGTGATCGCCGCCGCCACCGACATCCTGCCCGGCTGGAAGGGCCAGCGCATCACCGAAGCCTTCGCCGCCGTCACCGATCTGCCGGTGGCGATGGTGGGAGATGTGGGCGCGCATGGCCTGGGGGAGGCGATCTACGGGGCTGGACGCGGGTACGCGACCGTCCTGTCGCTTGGCATCGGCACCGGCATCGGCGGCGCGTACATCGTCGACGGGCGGCTGGTCACGGGCGCGCACGGCGTCGCCGGTCACGCGGGCCATGTCGCCGCCGGTCTGGGCGAAGGATTCCTATGCTCATGTGGCACGACCAGCGGCCATATCGAGCCGGTGGCCTCCGGTAGCGGCCTGGCCACGCTCTACAACCACAACCGCCCCGATAAGGTGCCCGAGGCGGCGGACGGGCGCGAGGTGTGCGACCGTGCCCTGCGAGGCGAGGACTACGCCAGGCGGACGTTGGAGAACAGCGCCAGAGCCCTCGGCGAATGCGTGGCCGGCATGGCCAACCTGCTCGACCCTCACGTCATCGTGCTGTCAGGGTCCGTGGTGCAGGCGGGGGCCGTGTGGTGGGACGCGCTGCGCGCGGGATTCATGGACGCCGCGCTGGAACTGGTGCGGGCGACGCCGTTGGTCGAGGGCGAACTCGGCGGCGCCGCGCCCCTGATCGGCGCCGCCCACGCCGCAAGCGAAGCGCTTCGCGGCGAGTGAGCCGGTCGTTTTTTCAATCGTAAGAACACAACACAACCAGAAAGGGGCAGGTATGTATCCTGCAATCGAACAGATCCGCGGAGGGCTGGTGGTCAGCTGCCAAGCCTATCCGGGCGAGCCGTTGCGCCATCCGGAAACGATGGCACAGATGGCTATGGCGGCCGTGGAGGGCGGTGCCGTGGGCATCCGCTGCCAAGGGCTAGCGGATATCCAAGCCATCAAGGGGCAGGTCGAGGTGCCGGTGATCGGCATTTGGAAGGACGGGCATGAGGGCGTGTTCATCACGCCGACGCTGCGGCATGCGCGCTGCTGCGCGGCCGCAGGCGCGGATATCATGGCCATCGACGCCACGCGCCGCCCCCGGCCCGACGGACTGAGCTACGCCGAAACCGTGCGTGCGCTGCATGACGAGGGCATTGTGGTGATGGCCGACTGCGGCAGCTTCGCCGACGCCGAGCAGGCGGTCGAGGCCGGCACCGACATCATCTCCACCACACTCTCCGGATACACGGGCGAGCGGGAGAAAACCGACGGACCGGATTTCGAACTGCTGAAGCAGATGATCGAGACGTTCCCTGACGTTCCAGTGCTGTGCGAAGGGCGCATCCACACCCCCGACCATCTGGCGCAGGTGATGGCGATGGGCGCATGGGCGGCCGTGGTCGGCACCGCGATCACCCATCCGACGACCATCACGCGTTGGTTCGCAGACAAACTCGGCTGAAACGACGGGCCGCATCCGTCCTGACGACATCTGCCGCCAAGGCGGATGCGGTGAGACACGCGCGGGTGCTTAGACAAATTTGAAATCAGACATCAGACATCTTATGATTAAACCGGGCCTGACGGGTTATGAACGCGTTGCTCATCACCGTGTGACACTCAGGACCATGTTTTACTCAACGACGAGGAGATCACACCATGATTAGAAGGAACGGAAAGTTCAAGGCGGCGTTCGCCGCGACCGTGGCGGGCCTGCTGTGCCTGGCCGGATGCGGCGGAGGCGCGGGAGGCGGCGACGCGGCCGGCTCCACCGGCACCGCGGTGGCCGACACCATCACCGCCCAAGTGGCGTACGCAAGCCGCGACTTCGCGCCGTCCACCACCTCCGGAGCGCTGCCGATGGCCGCGAACTGGCATGTCACCGAGCCGCTTTACGCGCTCGACTACAGCGACTTCTCCGTGCACAACGCGTTGGCCCAAGGCGAGCCCGAGCAGGTCTCCGACACGGAATACGTCGTGACCTTGCGCGAAGGCGCGAAATTCTCCGACGGCAGCGACGTGACCGCGGACGATGTGGTCAGCTCCTTCAAGCGCACCACCGTCGAAGGCAGCCTGTACATCTCCATGCTCGACTTCATCGACTCCGTCGAGGCCAAAAGCGCCAACCAGGTGACCTTCAAGCTCACCAAGGCCTTCCCCATGTTCAAGCAGCGCCTCGCGCTCATCCAAATCGTCCCCACCGCCATGAGCGACGAGGACCTCAAGAACATGCCCATCGGCTCCGGCCCGTGGAAGTACACCGAAATCACCGACAGCCAGGTCAAGTTCGAGAAGAACGACCTGTACAACGGCGACACCCCCGCCCAGACCAAGAATATGGTGTGGAACGTGACCGTCGACGACACCGCCCGCGTCACCGCCATGCAAGGCGGCAAAACCGACGTGATGGAACTCGTGCCGGCCCAGTCCTTCCAGACGCTCGAATCCTCCGGCTCCGAACTCAAGACGGTGCAGGGCTTCAACCTGCCGTTCCTGATGTTCAACACCAAGAAGGCGCCGTTCGACAACGCCAAGGTGCGCCAGGCCGTGTTCTACGCGATCGACACCGAAAAGCTCATCAACAACCAGATGAGCGGCCAGGCCTCCGCCGCCACGAGCTTCCTGCCCGAGAACTTCCCCAACTACCACAAGGCGAAGAACGTGTTCACCCATGATGTGGACAAGGCCAAGTCCCTGCTCGAGGAAGCCGGCGTCACCGGCGAGGTGAGCTTCACGCTCTACACCACCGACCACTCGTGGATCACCCAGCTGGCACCGCAGATCAAGAACGATCTGGCCGCCATCGGCTTCAACGTGGACATCCAGTCCATGAAGTCCTCCGCGCTCTACCCCTCCATCACCGACAAGGACGACGCCGACTACTCCATGGTGCTCGCCCCCGGCGATCCCTCCGTGTTCGGCAACGACCCCGACCTGCTGATGAACTGGTGGTACGGCGACAACGCCTGGACCAACCAGCGCTCCTTCTGGAAGGATTCCGAAGGCTACACGCAGCTGCATGAGCTGATGAACAAGGCCATCGCCGCCACCAGCGACGACGAACGCCAGGACTACTGGAACCAGTGCTTCGATCTGCTCAGCGAGGAAGTGCCGCTCTACCCGCTGTTCCACCGCATGACGACCACCGCCGTCAAGAAGGGCGTGTTCTCGTCCTGGGATGCCATCGGCTCCACCGGCATCAACCTGGTGAACGCCAAGCTGGCCGAATAGCCCACCGGCTCCGCCGACTCTCCATCCTCCGGCCCGCCCCCGCCACCATCGCCTACGACGCGGTGAGGGCGGGTCGGCCACGCCATCGAACGATTCCAACATCGGAGTGTTATGAGCAACCTGCTGCGTCTTCTGGGCAGACGATTGATAGCCCTACCATTCATGGCATTCGGAGTCACCCTTCTGGTGTTCTTCCTGATGTCCTTCTCCCAATACGATCCCGCCGTCGCCGCGCTGGGTGAGAACTCCTCTCCCGAAGCGCTCGCCGCCTTCCGCCACGACATGGGCTACGACCTGCCCTGGTGGCAACAGTTCTGGAACTACATCGTCGGACTCTTCCATGGAGACATGGGCGTGTACGGCGTCAACAAGGACTCCGTGGCCGCCCGCGTGGCCACCGCCTTCCCCATCACCCTGCAGCTGACCTTCATCGGTCTGATCATCGCCATCATCTTCGCCGTGATCTTCGGCGTGCTCGCCGCGCTCTACCGCGACACTTGGGTAGACCAGGCCATCCGCGTCGTCTCCATCATCGCGATCGCCACCCCGTCGTTCTGGCTGGGCGTGCTGCTGATCTACGTGCTGCAGATCAAACTCGCGTGGCTGCCAGGATCGGGCGATCTGGTGCCATTCTTCCAAAACCCCGGCGCCTATCTCGAACGCATGGCGATGCCGTCGTTCGCGCTCGGTCTGCCGGTCGCCGGCCAGCTCACCCGCATCATCCGCACCTCGATGGTCGAGGAGCTCGACAAGGACTACGTGCGCACCGCCATCGGCGCCGGCATTCCCAAGCCCGTGGTCGTGGCGCGCAATGTGTTCCACAACGCGCTCATCACCCCGGTCACCACCCTCGGTATGAAGATCGGTTACCTCATGGGCGGCGCCATCGTCATCGAGGTCATCTTCGCGCTGCCCGGCATGGGCACCGCGATGTTCGACGGCATCAACGGCAACCAGCCGATGTTGGTGCAGGGCGTGGTGCTGGTGGTGGCGCTCGCGTTCATCATCATCAACATCATCGTTGATCTGCTCTATGTGCTCATCAACCCCAGAATCAGGACGGTGTGACGATGCTTTTCGGCAAAAACAAAGTTGTGGACGCCTCGTCCAAACCGGGCGTCAAATTCAACCGATTCAGCAAAATGACGATCGGCTCGCGCATCTCCTTCGTGGTCATCGCGCTGCTGGTGTTCTGCGCGATCTTCGCGTCCGTGCTGGCGCCGCATGATCCGCTGGAAATCACGATGAGCTACCAGGCGCCCAACGGCGAGCACTGGTTCGGCACCGACAACCTCGGCCGCGACGTGCTCTCCCGCGTGCTTTACGGCGCTCGCTACTCGCTGGTCATCGGCCTGTCTTCGATCGCCTTCGCGCTGATCGTCGGCTCGCTGATCGGCGCGCTCGCCGCGGTGACCCGCACCTGGATCTCCGAACTCATCATGCGTCTTATCGACATCGTGATGTCCGTGCCGGGCATCGCCCTGGCCGCCGTGTTCGTCTCGATCCTCGGCCAGTCGATGATCGGCATCATCATCTCCATCGGCGTGCTTTACGTGCCGCAGATCGCCCGCATCGTAAGGGCGAACATCATCAGCGAGTACGGCAAGGACTACGTGCGTGCGGTGATCGTCTCCGGCGCCCGCGCTCCTTGGATCCTGCTCAAGCACGTCACGCGCAACATCGCCGCCCCCGTCATGGTGTTCACCACCCTGTCCGTGGCCGACGCGATTGTGTTCGAGGCATCCCTGAGCTTCATCAACGCAGGCATCCCCGAACCCACCCCCACCTGGGGCAACATCCTCTCCTCCGCCAAGGCCGGCGTCATCTTCGGTTACTGGTGGCAGGCGATGTTCCCCGGTCTGGCGATCATGTTCACCGTGCTGTGCCTCAACATCCTCTCCGAAGGCATCACCGACGCGATGGTGGCGGCACCCTCCGCTCCGATCGAGAAGGACGACACCCAGGCCGCGGCCGACCGCAAGGAGGACCTGATCCTCACCGATCCGGTTGCCGCCTACCGCGAGCAGGCCGACTCCCTGGCCGCATCACTGGCCAAACTGCGCGAGGCGGAACTCAAGCGCACCGACCGTTTCGAGCCGAACCCGTATTCCGATGCGGCGCCGGTTATCGAGGTCAAGGACCTGTGCATCAAGTTCCCGCGCCACGGCGACGTGAACGTGGTGGACCACCTGTCCTTCTCCGTGCGTCCCGGCGAGACGATGGGTCTGGTCGGCGAATCCGGCTGCGGCAAGTCGATCACCTCGCTGGCCATTATGGGCCTGCTCGACCCGAAGGCCGAGATCACCGGCGAAATCCTCTTCGACGGCAAGAACCTCGTGGGCATGAGCGCCAAGGAGCACAACGCCCTGCGCGGCCATGAAATCGCCATGGTCTACCAGGACGCGCTCTCCTCGCTCAACCCCTCCATGCTCATCAAGGCGCAGATGAAGCAGCTCACCAAGCGCGGAGGCACCCGCACCGCCGAGGAGCTGCTCGAACTGGTGGGTCTCGATCCCAAGCGCACGCTGGAATCCTATCCGCACGAACTCTCGGGCGGCCAGCGCCAGCGCGTGCTCATCGCCATGGCCCTGACCCGCGATCCGAAGCTCATCATCGCCGACGAGCCGACCACGGCGCTCGACGTGACCGTGCAGAAGCAGGTCATCGACCTGCTCAACGAACTGCGCGAGAAGCTCGGCTTCGCGATGGTGTTCGTCAGCCATGATCTGGCGCTCGTCGCCAAGGTGGCGCATTCGATCACCGTGATGTACGCCGGCCAGGTCGTTGAACAGGGCTCCACCAAGGAGATCCTCACCGACCCCCGCCACGAGTACACCCGCGGCCTGCTCGGCTCGGTCACCTCGATCGAAGCGGGCATGGGCCGACTGCACCAAGTGCCAGGCACGGTGCCCAGCCCGAAGGACTTCCCCAAGGGCGACCGCTTCGCGCCGCGCTCCAGCCATCCGAACGTGGGCCTCAACACCCACCCGGTGATGACGCAGGTGCCCGGAACCTTCCACTTCTATGCCGCGCTGCCAGCCGACGCGGACGTGACGCCGCTCGCAACCGCCGAAGGAGGTGCACGATGAGCGACCAGCAAACCCCCATCATCGAGCTTAAGGACGTGGAGGTGGTGTTCACCACCCGTGCCGGCTCCGGCCTGTTCCACAAGAACAGGATTACCGCGGTCAACAAGGTGAACCTCAGACTTATGCCCGGCGAAACCATCGGCATCGTGGGCGAGTCCGGCTGCGGCAAATCCACCACCGCCAACATCATGTGCGGTCTGCAGCAGGCCACCAGCGGCACCGTGATGTTCAAGGGGCGCGATGTGACCCACCGCACCGCCAACGAACGCATGGAGATCGGCCGCGTGGTGTCCGTGGTGTTCCAGGATCCGGCGACGGCGCTCAACGCCCGCATGCGCGTGATCGACCAGCTGATCGATCCGCTGGCCGTGCACAAAATCGGCAACAAGGCGGAACGCGACAAGCGCGCCCACGAGCTGATCCGCATGGTGGGCCTGCCGGGCTCCGCGCTCGACGCGCTGCCCGGGCAGCTCTCCGGCGGTCAGCGCCAACGCGTGGCCATCGCCCGCGCGCTCTCGCTCAACCCGGACGCGATCATCGCCGACGAACCCACATCGGCCCTGGACGTGTCGGTGCGCGCGCAGATCCTCAACCTGCTGGCCGACCTGAAGAAATCGCTCGGCCTGTCCATGGTGTTCATCAGTCATGACATCCAGACCGTGCGGTACGTCTCCGACACGATCATCGTGATGAACCACGGCACCATCGTCGAACACGGCAACGCGCACGACGTGCTCACCAATCCGCAGGACGACTACACGAAGACGCTGCTCGGCGCCGCGCCTTCGCTGCTGCGCCCCACCGCCGCGGAATGCCGGCCGGTCGCCTGAGCGGCCCGGCCCCAGCCAAACCCATACGAACCAACCAGTGAAGGAATGACTATTATGACCACACCATTGCGCGGAGTGATCCCTCCCGTCGTAACCCCGCTCACCGCCGCCGGCGACATCGACGCGGCCAGCTTCGAGCGCTCGCTCAACCGCATGATCGACGCGGGCGTGGACGGCCTGTTCACACTCGGCTCATCCGGCGAGGTGGCGTTCAGCACCGACGCCCGCCGCCGCGAAATCATCGAGACGGTGCTGCGCGTCGTCGACGGCCGTGTGCCCGTGCTCGTCGGCTGCATCGACACCGAAACCAACCGCGTGATCGAACACGCGAAGGTCGCCAAGGAGCTCGGCGCCGACGCGATCGTCGCCACCGCCCCGTTCTACGCGCTCGGCGGCATGGCCGAGGTGGAGCGCCACTTCCGCCTGATCCACGAGGCCGTGCCGGACCTGCCGCTGTTCGCCTACGACATCCCCGTATGCGTGCACACCAAACTACCGGGCGACATGCTCGTGCGTCTGGGACTCGACGGCGTGCTCGCCGGCGTGAAGGACTCGTCGAACGACGACGTGGCGTTCCGCTTCCTGGTGGACGACAACAACAAGGCCGGCCACCCGCTCACGCTGCTCACCGGTCAGGAGGTCGTCGTCGACGGCGCCTATATGGCCGGTGCCGACGGCTCCGTGCCCGGCTTGGCCAATGTTGAGGCCACCGGATACGTGCGCATGTGGAAGGCGTGCGAGGCGGGCGACTGGAACGCCGTTCGCGCCGAGCAGGACAAGCTCGCCGCGCTGATGCGCATCGTCACCAGCACCTCGGGCGTGTCCGGATTCGGCGCGGGCGTCGGCGCGTTCAAAACCGCCATGGCGCTGCTGGGCGTGTTCGCCACGAACCAGATGCCCGATCCGGTGCTGCCGCTCAAGGGCGGGAACGTCGAAGCCATCGCCGCCGTGCTCAAGGAATGCGGACTCGATCCGGTGCGCACTCCCGAAGAGGTGAGCGCCTCCACCGAGGCGTAGTCGCAAGACTATGCCTGAACATCTTCCGTTGTTCGGCGTGTGATCGATCACACGCCGAACAACGGATCCATTTCTCGTTATTCATTGCGCACGTGGGGCGGAACCGTTCTTTCGGTTCCGCCCCACGTGTTGATATGCGCGATTGATTCCTGCTTCTTGCTTGTTACTTCTGCAGTTCGGTTTTCAGAATCGACTCGATGGGCTCGTAATGGTCGATCACGGCCTGGCGATAGCCCTCCACATCGCCGGCGATGGCGGTATGGAGCATCCGAATGTGCGCGTCCGCGGTTTTGCCGAGCTGATGGCTGATCGGTAATCCAAGTTGCGGCAGCACGGCCATATGCACCACCCACAGTCCCCGCACGAGCTGTTTGGCGATGGAATTGTCCAACGCGTCCAGAACGCCCATGTGGAATTCGATGTCCTGGGACAGGAAGGTCTCGCCTTGGTCCGCCTTGGTCGACATGTCGCGCGCCAGCTGCTCCAATTTGGGCTGCTCGGTACCCTTGAGGCTGGCCACCACCTCGTCGGCGCAACCCATGTCGAGGAAGCGGCGCATCTGCACCACATCGTTGAGGTCGGAGAAGTTCTTGCCCACCGACACCAGCGAGCGGAACGTAAGCGTCTCCATCATCGGATCAAGCGAAAGCGAACCGACGAACGTGCCCTTGCCATGCTCCACCTTGACGATGTTCAACGCCTCGAGCTTGCGGATGGCCTCGCGCACCGAGGAGCGGGACGCGCCGATCTTCTCGCACAGCATCGTCTCCGTGGGTAGAACATCGCCCGGCTGGAGGTGCTCCTGCAGGATGAAGGCGCGGATGGCGTCCATCGTTTCGTCGCAGCGGCTGCGCTGGTTGGTCGGTACCGGCTGCTGTTGCGTGAGCGTCGCCAGCCGCGACATCATGGCCAGCTCCGTTTGGGTGAGCGACTCGTGGGTCGACGCCGATGCGGGGGTGGGGCTGGCTGCCATCGTTATGTTCCTTTCCGATGATCTGCACAACGCTGTCGCGGAGATCTCAGGCTCTGCGTCGGTTGCCGACGCAGGTAATGTAACCGTTGTTAACTCTTATATCCACAATAGTCTCTCTATGCGGGTGTGTCGCAGAAAATGGCTCATATTGTGCGCAAAGAGCATTCGCCCGTCACCAGCGACGGGTGCGCGGCGGCCGGTATGCGGTCGACGACCGAAAAGCCTCATCTCGGCTGTTCCGGTGGTACCTGCGGATTCGCTTCCGCCTGACATTGGCCATGCCTGCCTGCGGGGTCGGCGGAATGCGGTTAAGCTGGAGGCATGTCAAAGGCATCAGCAGAAGCGCGCAAGCAGTTGGACCGCATCGTGGCGTTGGGCTACCCGGATGTGGCGGATATGAGCGAGGCCGCGTTCCGAGCCCTCGCCATGCCCCTGATCAACGCGCTGGAACACACCGATCTGGGATCGAATATCCTTCTGGTGCCCACGCGCGAGCTGGTCTCGCCCGAATCGTTGATCGCGCGAACCTCCATCAACCGCATGGCCGGCTTCACCACCATGCCTCCGCGCGACATCGCCAGCTTCCTGCCGCAGGACGGATTCGAGCCTCCGGAGGGGCCGTTCTATCTGGTGGTCGAGCCCCACACCGGCACCTGCTATGTGAACCGCGAGCCGGATGTGGCGCGCAAACTCATCGACTCCGACGAGCGGCTGCCACTGACGTTGGAGGAGGGCTTGGCCATCGCCACCCAGCATCCCGACTGGCTGGAGGTCAAGAACGGATTCAATCTGCTGGGATCGCGTTCGGCCGACGGCCGTGTGCCGAGCATTTGGATGAGCCAGAACGCGCCTCGCCTCGGTGCCGTGTGGCCCAATTCGCGCCATACGTGGCTGGGCAACGCCTTCTGCATGGCCCGCCGCGGCGTCAGCCTTTTCGGCTAGCGCCGGCTGCGTTTGGTGTCTAGAGTGGGACTATGACTTTGCGATTTCGAGACAATGGCGTGTTCCGCGTGCTGCAGATGGCCGACGTGCAGGACGGTCCCGATGTGCTGCCCGACACGATTCGCATGATCCGCGAGGCCATCCGCGCCGCCGACCCCGACTTGGTGGTGTTCACCGGCGATCAGATCCGCGGATACGACCCCGCCTATATCGACACCTTCCTGCGCCGCCGCAGCGAAACGCCCGGCGCCCGCGTGCGCGCGGTCACTCTGGTCGAGGCGAAACTGCGCGGCATCCGCCAGCGCAATGCGTTGAACGCGAACCTCGAGGCCGCGGGCGAGGCGTTGCCCGCGGACGCGCATGAGGCGATTCCGGTCGCCGCCCCCGCGCACAGCGCCGCCACACTCGGCGAGCTCATGGATGAGGCGCACGACAAGGTGCGCCGCACCTTCGCCGGATTCCTCGGACCCGTGGTCGAGGCGGGCGTGCCGTTCGCCGCCACCTACGGCAACCACGACTTCCAGTGCGGCATCCTGCCCGCCGAACAGGACGGCATCTACCGCGAATTCCCCGGCTGCCTCAACCCCGTTCTTCCTCAAGACGGCGAGGCATACGACGCGTTGGCGCTGGAGCCGGGTACCTTCGCCGTGCCCATCGAATCCTCAGATGGATCTGGTCGTGTGGCGATGAGCGTGATGATGGTCAACTCAGGCGATTACGCGGGCGACCCCGACGAGAACGACGCGCAATACCCCGCTTATGTGGTCAACCCGCGCGGCCTCGATCTGGCCGATTCCGACGGCTACGGCACACCCTCGCCTGAAGCGATCGCATGGCTCGGCAGCGTGCAGCGCGCGCTGGGGGAGCGCAACGGCGACGGGCGGCCGGTGCCCGCCATCGCATTCCAGCACATTCCGCCGCAGGAGTTCTACGACTGCCTGACCCAGGTGCCTGCGTGGACGCCGAACGCCGTGGAAGGCGCCCGCGCCTTCGCCGGGCGCTGCTATGTGCTCAACAGGGACGTGTGCCGCCCCGGTTCGCGACTGGGTGAGGCCATCGGCTGCGCGGACGAGAACGTGGGCGAAGTCGCCGCGTTGCGCGAGGCGGGCGGCTATTTCGCACTGTTCTGCGGGCACGACCACAAAAACTCGTTCGTCGGCCATGTGCATGGGCTCGATTTGGGTTACGCGCCCACCTGCGGATTCGAATGCTATGGGCCGAAGTCGCGCTATCGCGGCGTGCGTCTGTTCGAATTCCATGAGAACGATCCGGCCGCCTACGAGACGCGCATGCTCACATGGGGCGAGCTGGTCGGCCGTTATTCGAGCGATGAACTGCGCGTGTGGTTCGAGGACCATTGCGTCACCGACGCGATCGGATTGCGCAACGAACTGCGCCGCCCGCAGGTGTTCGCCGCCGTGGCCGGCGTGCTGTCCGTGGGATTCGCCGCCGTGGTCCGCGCCGTTCTGCGCCGCCGTTGAACGGTCGGGCGTGCGGTGAGACGCTTGGTGTTGTTTGGGGCCGATGGGCTGTACGATGGGGAGTCACGCATGTTTCATGCGTGTAAACGACTATGAGCCGGGTTTGGAAGACCGGCACGACACTCAAGCAAAGGAGGAACGATGGGTCAGGATCAATCGTCGGTGTTTGATCTCGCGGCGGTCGCCGCGACGTCCAACGGAGGGAACAACGACCCGCTGCTGCCTCCGGCGCGATTCATCGGTGAGCCGCAGAAGCCCAGCAGGATGCCGTACAACAAGTACGCGTCCTACAGCCAGCAGATTCCGTTCGACTATCCCGAGCGCACCTGGCCGGGCAAGAGGCTGGAACGCGCGCCGCGCTGGTGCTCCGTCGACCTGCGCGACGGCAACCAGGCGCTGGTCAATCCGATGGATTCCGAGCGTAAGCTGCGTTTCTGGAACCTGCTCGTCTCCATGGGATACAAGGAGATCGAGGTGGGCTTCCCGTCCGCTTCCGAGACGGATTACGACTTCATCCGCATGCTGATCGAGCGTGAGCTCATCCCCGACGATGTGACGATTGTGGTGCTTACCCAGGCGCGCGAGCACCTGATCCGCAAAACCTACGAGTGCCTCAAGGGCGCCAAGCGCGCGGTGGTGCACTTCTACAACTCCGTCTCCGTGCTGCAGCGCGAAGTGGTGTTCCGCCTCGACAAGGCCGGCATCAAGAAGCTGGCCACCGACGCGGCCACGCTGTGCAAGGAGCTGGAGGGCGACGCCAAGGGCATCGACCTGTACTACGAGTATTCGCCGGAATCCTTCACCGGCACCGAGCCGGAATACGCGGTCGAGGTGTGCAACGCGGTGATCGACGTGATCAAGCCGACGCCCGAGCATCCGATGATCATCAACCTGCCGGCCACGGTGGAGATGACCACGCCGAACGTGTTCGCCGACCAGGTGGAATACGTCTCGAACAATCTCGTCGACCGTGATTCCGTGGTGCTTTCGCTCCACCCGCACAACGATGAGGGCATGGGCGTGGCCGCCACCGAACTGGCGCTGCTCGCCGGCGCGGACCGCGTCGAAGGCTGCCTGCTGGGCAACGGAGAGCGCACCGGCAACGTGGACTTGGTGACGCTGGGCCTGAACATGTTCACGCAGGGCATCGATCCGCAGATCGACCTGTCGAATGTGCCCGAGATCCGCAAGACGGTGGAATACTGCAACCAGATCAAGATCTCCGAGCGCCACCCTTACGCGGGCAACTTCGTGTTCACCGCGTTCTCCGGCTCGCATCAGGACGCCATCAAGAAGGGCCTCGAAGCCCGTCAGATGGCCGCCGAACGCGCCGGCGCCGATCTGGACAGCTTCGTGTGGCTCGTGCCCTACCTGCCGATCGATCCGAAGGATATCGGCCGCACCTACGAGGCGATCATCCGCGTCAACTCGCAGTCCGGCAAGGGCGGCATGGCCTACCTGCTCAAAACCAACCACAACCTCGACCTGCCGAAGCGCCTGCAGATCGAATTCGACCGTATCGTGCAGAAGTACGCCGACGAGACCAAGAAGGAAGTCAAGGACGAGGACATCTGGCGCCTCTTCAAGGACGAGTACCTTCCGGTCGAGGAGGGCGGCAAGACGGCCGCCGGCGCCGTGGTGGGCGACGCGGCCGACGAGACGCTGGAACAGTGGGGCCGCCTCAAGCTGCTCAAGGTGTCCGTCTCGTCCGGCGAGGACGGTTCCGACACCGTGCTCAAGGTGAAGCTGCTCGACCGCGGCGTGAATATGAACGACGACTCGGATGACGTCGTGCGCGAGCTCTCCGGCATCGGCAACGGCCCGATCGCCGCGTTCATCAACGCGGTGAGCAACCTGGGCATCAACGTGTCCGTGATGGACTACGTGGAGCATACGATGACCGCGAGCACCGACGCCATGGCCGCCTCCTACGTGGAATGCCAGATCGGCGAGGAGCCGGAAAGCGAGATCATCTGGGGCGTGGGCATCGATTCGTCGATCATCACCAGCTCGCTGAAGGCGATCATCTCCGCGATCAACCGTTCCGAGCGCTGATTCGCGTAGTCAGAAGTCGGTAGCGAGGCCCTGAACCCTGATGAGGTTCAGGGCCTTGTCGTTTAAGAAGACAAGTTTGGTCACCATCTTGTCGTTTAGGAAGACAAGATGACCACCAATCTTGTCTTGTAGGAAGACAAGATAGGTGCAGGTCAGCGTGGATATGCGAGCTCAAAAACCCGATCGTGCGAATTGAAGGCGATGGAATTGCCATGCGGTGATATGGGTTGGTGGTCAGACTTTGGCGCCCCAGATCGCTTGGTTGTTGCCGATGGCGGTGAAGGTAAGCGTGGGGCGGCCGTCAGTTTCGCGGGGGAGCATGGCGAACACGCCCGTGTAGGTCACGTCGTCCAAGATGATCGCCATTTCCGCACGGCAGCAGGTCACGCCCGACATGGACTCGAATGCGCCGAGCGGACGCCATGAGCCGCAGGTGGCCGGGCCGTCCGTCTCGCGCGGCAGATTCGCGGCGGGCGTGTCGTAGAACGACACCACACCGCCTTCGGTCACGCGACCGTCCTCGTGCAGCGTGACGGTGCGCGGCGTGTTGACGCCCTCCCACGAGCCGTCCTCGCGCCGCTTGCCATTGAAAAACGTATGCGGATCATGCAGCACGATCTCATACTCGCCGGCCAGCCGCTCCTGTGCCGACGGTGCCATGGCCGCATCTCCCTGGTATTCGTAAGGTGCGGCGGCGAGCCATCCATCGGGCGTGGGCAGCAGCTCGCGGATATGCGTCTCGTAATCCTCCTCGGCGCGGGCGATGAAGCGCGTGTGGTAGACGAGGAACAGCCTGCCGTCCGAGCTGCGGCGCAGGGCGGAATTGTGCCCCTGCGAGACTTCGACCTCCTCATCGCGCGCTGGGCCGCCGCTCCATTTGACCGACGAGGTGAGGCGGATTCCGGTGCCTCGGGTGTGGTTGTCGGGGGTTTCGCCGGAGGAGATCGCGGGATTGCCGTTCTGGTCGAAATACGGCCCAACGAGGTTTTTCGAGCGGAACAGACGGATCTGATATCCACCTTCGCGTCCGAGCCAGCCGTACGCCATGAACAGATACCACCACCCGTTCTCGCGCACAAAATACGAGCCTTCGCCGGAATTCCAGTAGCCGCCGGCCACCTTCACGCCGTAGTACGGGTCGGCGGCGTCTTTGACGAGCGGGTAGCGCGTCGTGTAGTCGCGCAGGCCGGTGGTGGGGTCGAGCCTGAACATCCAGATGCCGCCGAACCACGAGCCGACGCTCATCCAGATCTCGCCGTGCTCGCACTGAATCGGCGTCGCGTCGATCGCGTTGATATGCGTGTCCTTAAGCGACTGGTATCGCGCCAGATCGCCATACGCCTCGTCTCCCAACACGCGCGGCACGTCGGTGAGGCGCACGTTGTCGGGCGTGAAGCCGGAGTAGACGACCGGGCCCACGTAGGTCCAGTCGCCGTCCAGATGGTCGGCGGTGAGCAGCACGATGACGGAGCGGAAATTCGCGCCGTTCACCGACAGATACATGCACCACCGGCGCATGGTTTCGTTCCAGATCACGTCCGGCGCCCACGTGTTGCCTTCGAGTTCGGGATTTTCGGGCTGGCTGGGCCAGTCGCGCCAGATTTCGTCGAGCAGGGCGTGCGGGTCGCGGCTCAGATTGTTGTCGAACCGCTCCCAGTGCACAAGGTCGTGGCTTTTCGCGAAGCGGCGGTGCGTGCCGAAGATGTAGTAGATGCCGTTCTCTTCGACGATGGCGGGATCGTGGATGGCGACGCGGCCGTCGGCCAGCGGGTATTCGGTCGGTCGCTCGTCGGTGTTCTCAGACATGGTTTTCCTTGTATGCGGGGGTGATTAGAGCTGGGAGGCCCAGATGGTGACGTTGTTGCCGAGGGCGGAGAAGGTCATGACCTCCTTGCCGTCCACATCGCGCGGCAGTTTGGCGAAGTCGCCGGTGTAGGTCACGTCGCCGAGGGTGAGGGTCACCTGGTTCGAATCGTTGGAGGCCTCCCACGTGCCGGACTGCTCGCCCGAGACGGTGCCGTCGGCGTTCAGTGTGATGTTCACGGGCTGGTCCACGCCGTTGTATTCGGTGCTGTCCATATCGGCCTGATTCGTTTGCCCCTTGAAATAGGTGTGTTGGGATATCGTGACCAGCTCGTAGTCGCCGATGATCTCGTCGCGCGTGTAGCCGGACGTGTCGGCGGTGGCGCCGGTGAATTCGTACGGCGCGGCCACCAGCCATCCGTCGGAGGTCGGCAGCAGTTGGCGCACGCGCACCTCATGCTCCTCGCCGCGCCCGGAGAATCGCGTGTGGTAGACGATGTAGGCGTTGCCGTCGTCGTCCACCATGGCGGAATTGTGGCCCTGGGCGACTTCGATATTCGCGTTGTCGTTGCCGCTCCACTGGAGCGAGCCCATCAGGCGGATGCCGGTGTCTCCGGTCCAATTGCCGTTGACCTCCGCGGTGGAGACCGCGGTGTTGCCGTGCTCATCGACGTAGGGGCCGGTGATGTCTTTGGAGCGGAACACGCGCACCTGGTAGCCGCCCTTCTGCTGCAGGGCGCCGTAGGAGGCGAAGAGATACCAGTAGCCGTTGGTGTGCAACAGGTAGGAGCCTTCGCCGGAATTGCCGTAGCCGCCGGCCAATTTGATGCCGTAGTAGGCGTCGGACTGGTCGGTGATGGTCTCGTAGGTGGTTTCGTAGTCGCGCAGGCCGGTGGCGGGGTCGAGCTTGAGCATCCACATGCCGCCGAACCACGATCCGAAGGTCATCCACATGTCGCCGTTGTCGTCGGTTTTCACGCACGGGTCGATGGCGTTGATCTCCGTGTCGGTGGGGGAGAGGTACCGGGTGATGTCCGCGTCGTCGCCGAGCACCTGGCCCACGTCGGTGCGTTCGACGGTGTTGTTGTTGAATCCCGAATAGACGACCGGGCCCACGTAGGTCCAGTCGCCTTCGATGTCGTCGGCGGTGAGCAGCACGATGGTGGAGCGGTAGTTGATGCCGTTGACCGACATGTACATGCACCACTTGTTCATGGTGTCGTTCCACAACACATCCGGGGCCCACATATTGCCGGTGAGTTCGGGATTGGCGGTTTGTTTGGACCATTCCTCCCAGATTCCGCCGAGGATGTCGTCGTAATCGGTGCTCAGGTTGTTCTCGAATGTGGTCCAGTTGACCAGATCGTCGCTTTTGGCCCATGCGCGGTGGGATCCGAACACATAGTAGACGCCGTTGGCTTTGACGACTGACGGGTCGTGCACGGAGACGCGGGAGATGCTGGACGGTTCGGTGACGGTGGCGCGGCTGGTGGCCGTGTTGGCCTGGTTGGCCGCCTCTCCGATGCCGCCTGATGCGGATCCGCCGATGCCTTGCGCGCAGCCGGCGAGTGTGCCGGCCATCAGGGCGGTTGTGAGGGTGACGGTGATGGTGCGGCGAAGCGCTGCGATTGGCGTCATATGTTTGTTCTCCCCTTCGTTGGAGCGAGTCGTTCTGCGTGTTGTCAAATTTGTACAACGATGTAATTCACGCTATAGTGTACAACGTTGTAAAGAAAAAGGTCAATCCGGAAGGATGTCACGATGTTGGGCACCACCTCCCTGCTGTGCTACACCCGCAAGCCCACCAAGCGCGAAGAGGCGAACAACGCCGATATCGCCCTGAGCATGCATCTCGCGCTGCGTTCGCGCGTCAGCGGTGACTGGATGCCGTTGAACGAGAATTACGGCATTTTCTTCGCGGCAGGCGTGCCGAGCGCGGCCTGCGCTGGGTCGCGCGCCGCCTGCACCGCCGCCGCCCACCTCGGCGCCGACCCCTACGATGACGGCCGTGAGGCCAGTCCCGCGGTCGCCTATGGCGCGGTGATGCCCGAAGTCGACATTGTGCTCAAAAGCCTGCGCGATCCCTACCTGTTCCGCCTGTCTGACGGCGGCTTCGGCATCGCGGCGACGCGCACCGCACGTGGCGGCGAATCGGACGGATCCGAGCGTTCGTCCTTCCTGCTGGCCGTCAGCCGCGATCTGACCGATTTCGACCAGCTGGGCCAGGTGGTGCTCGACACCGACGCCGGCGTGAACAAACCGAGCGTGGAATTCGACCAGACCAACGGGGAGTACCGCATCCGCTGGTATTCCGATGATGGAGCGGCATACCTCGCCGTTGTGGACGACATCACCAAGGCCGTCGGCCGCACGCTGACCGCCAGCCTCGATCCGCAGGGCGCGCCCCGCCTGGCCGCCGCCGCGGACGACGCGGCCGGCGACGTGTACGGCATCGCCGACGTGGTGCCCGGCAACAGCATCGCCATCACGGAGAAGGAGGCGCGCACGCTGATTTCGCGCTTCGGCCGCATCTACAACACCGGCGCGTCCGTGCGCCCGTACTCGATGCCCGCCGCACTGCGCGGCGAGGAGGCCCGCGACGCGGTGGCGAGCCTGCGCAACGTGTGCGCGGAACTCAAGTATTCCGACGGTTCCATGGCCATACGCGCCGTGGACTGGGATGCCGACGAAATCGACCGCCTGGGCGACGATCTCGCCGCGGGCCGACTGAACGCGGGGGAGAAGCGCGCCATCCACGGCCGTATCCGCCAGACCGTCTACCCCGTGCCCTTCGCGGTGGAGCGCGCCGATCCGTCGGTGTTCGCCTGGAATTGGAACGGCGAGCCGCTGTTCCTCTTCATCGCCACCGAAGACGAGGATGGCAACTGCATCGACCCGCGCGGCGGCCGCACCCACATGCCGCTGCGCGTCGCCTCGTCCATTGCGGGACTTTCCGACGCGGCGGGCGGCCGTGAGCATGAGATCGATCTGCTCACCTGCGGCGACCTCAACAGCGAAGGCCGCGCGATGACCGGCTGCTTCTGGGCGCCGGAGCTGCATGTGATTGACGGACGCCTGTCCATCCTGTTCATGCCCTGCTTCGACGGGCCAAGCACTAATCCCGACGGTTCGGCCAACGACCGCGCCGGCAAGCCGGATATGTGGACGGGCAGCTGCCATATCATGCAGCTCAAGCAGGATGCTGAAGGCCGTGATTTGGACCCGCGCGAGCCTGCCAACTGGACGGTTCCCGAACCGATTCTTGATCCCGATGGCGAGACGCTCAACCCCGTGCAGCGCATATCGCTCGATATGACGGTGATCGCCGATTCGGGCCGCTGGTACTACGCCTGGCAGCAGGTGGGCAGCGTGTGGATCGCGAGTTTCGACCCCAAGAAGCCGAACCGCCTGACCTCTAAGCCGCGCCAGATCATCGTGCCGGAATACGCGTGGGACAACGCAATCGCCGAAGGGCCGAACGCCGTGGTGCATGACGGCCGCATCTTCCTGATCTACTCGGGCTCGCTGGTCGGCATCGACTACACCACCGGTCTGGTGACCGCTCCGGCCGGTGAGAACGCCGACCTGCTCGACCCCGCCACCTGGACCAAGCTCGCCTATCCGCTGCAGAAGTCCGGCGTGTACAACGGCGAATGGCAGCTCGGCACCGGGCATGGCATGTGGTCGCACGATGAGGACGGCAACCTCATCTACGTGTTCCACAACGCCGAATACAACGAAGGTCGCTACGGCGGCCGCGACGCCCAGGTGCGCCGCGTGCATTGGTCCGCGGAAGGGATGCCCGTCCTCGACCTGCAGTCCACCGAGGAGCTGCATCCGGACTATGCTTGTATAACGATGAACATCACCTTGTCATAAGTGAAGAGACGTTAAAGGAGACGAGAGATGCCGAGAAGATCCAATTCCGGCGAACAGCACGTGGTGACGATGCGCGAGGTCGCCAAAGCGGCCGGAGTATCGATTAAAACCGTGTCCAACGTGGTCAACGACTACGAGTTCGTCTCCGACGCCACCCGCGACAAGGTCAACAAGGCCATCGCCGAGCTCGGCTACACCGTGAACGTCTCCGCGCGCAATCTGCGCACCGGGCAGACCGGCATCATCGCGCTCGCGATTCCCGATCTGGCCATGCCGTATTTCGCGCAGCTCAGCTCGTTGGTGATCGATGAGGCAAAAAAGCTGGGCATGCGCGTGATCGTGGAGTCGACGCTGTATTCGCGCGAAGGCGAGATCGACGCGCTGCACGGCTCGCAGCAGGCCATGATGGACGGGCTGATCTTCAGCCCGTTGGAGCTGGGGCCGGACGACATCGACCAGCTTGATGTGGACTACCCGCTGGTGCTGCTCGGCGAACGCATCTTCACCGATATGGTGGACCACATCGCCACGGAGAACACCGAAGGCGCGAAACGCGCCACGGCGTACCTGCTGCAGACCGGATGCCGGCGCATCGCCGTGGTCGGCATACATCCCGGCGAGGAGATCGGCTCCGCGTCGCTGCGCTTCCGGGGATATAAGGAGGCGCTTGACGAAGCTGGGGTCCCCTTTGACGAAAGTCTGGTGGTTCCCGCCGGCATGTGGCATCGCGCCAACGGCGTGCGCGCGATGGACGAGTTGCTGGACAGCGGAATTCGGCCCGACGGCGTGGTGGCGTTGAACGACATGCTCGCCTCCGGCGTGATGCAGTCGATCCAGCTGCATGGGCTGAAGGTCCCCGACGACATCTCGGTGATTGGCTTCGACAATTCCGACGACTCCCAGTACCTCACGCCCGCGTTGACCTCGATCTCGCCCGGCTTGGAGGCGGTGGCAAGGCTGGCGGTGAAGGTGCTCAAGGACCGTATCGACGGCGTCGCGCCGTTCGGTGCCGAGCAGGGCACCTCCGTGTTCCGCAAGGTGACCTCGAGTCTGGTGGTGCGCCAGTCGACCAAGCCGTTGCCGGACAAGGCCGTGCAATACTGACGGGATCGCCGGTGGTATAAAGCCGGATATGTTTTGTATTGGAGGGGCCGATGCGCATCGCGCATCGGCCCCTTTGATATGTCAACTCACCGATTTGTTCCAACGTTGTAAATCTGGTATATTCATCGTTGTAAACACTGAAACGCTAAGGATTGAGGAGAACATGGCTGTTTACAACAATCCGGTAGTGCTGCAACGTGCCGACCCCTGGGTGATCAAGGTGGACGGCGAGTACTATTTCACCGGCTCCGACCCCGAATACAACTGCATCGCGATTCGTCACGCGTCGACGATCAACGGGCTGCAGTCCGCGCCCGAGACCGTGGTGTGGCGCAAGCATGAGGCCGGTCCGATGAGCAAGTACATCTGGGCTCCCGAGCTTCACCGCGTGAACGGCGCGTGGTACATCTACTTCGCGGCCGCCGAGCGCGAGTTCGAGGCCAGCGGCATGCCCACGCACCGCATGTATGTGCTGGAGAACACCGACGCCGATCCCACCACCGACAACTGGGTGGAGAAGGGCCGGATCATCACGCCGATGGACTCGTTCTCGCTGGACGCCACCACCGAGGTGATCGACGGCGTGCAGTACCTCGTCTGGGCGCAGAAGGACTACGACATCCCCGGCAACTCCAACCTGTACATCGCCAAGATGGCCAATCCGTGGACGCTGGAAAGCGAGCCGGTGATGCTCACCAAGCCCGAATACGACTGGGAGTGCATCGACTTCCTCGTCAACGAGGGGCCGGCCTTCCTCTTCCACGGCGACAAGATCTACATCACCTACTCGGCCTCCGGCACCGGCGTGCCGTATGCCGTGGGTCTGCTCACCGCCGACCGCGACGCCGACCTGCTCGACGCGGCCAGCTGGACCAAGAGCCCGGTGCCGGTGTTCAAGACCTGCGCCGAGAACGGCCAGTACGGCCCCGGCCACAACTCCTTCGTCAAGGCGGAGGACGGCGAGACCGATCTGATGATCTACCACTGCCGCAACTACACCGACATCAAGGGCGATCCGCTGTTCGATCCGAACCGTCACGCCCGCGTCGGCGTGGTGGGCTGGACCGAATCCGGCCCCGACTTCGGCGTTCCCGAACCGGATGTGGTATGGACCCCTGCCACCACTGATGTGCTGCCCGCGGACGGCGGCCCGAAGGCCGGTTCGACGCTGGCGGCCTGAGCCCTGGTAGGGTCGGTCGGCGAGGAA
The DNA here is from genome assembly GCF_056356295.1 of Bifidobacterium sp. LH_558. Classification (NCBI taxonomy): domain Bacteria; kingdom Bacillati; phylum Actinomycetota; class Actinomycetes; order Bifidobacteriales; family Bifidobacteriaceae; genus Bifidobacterium; species Bifidobacterium sp. LH_558. Next base: position 40,548 of record NZ_JBKETZ010000008.1, read on the forward strand.
AACTTCGCCGACCGGCTCCATCCCCAAGCTATGAAAACCGAGAAAACCCAATAATCACAAGGCGTGTCACGAATTTGTACAACGATGGAAATCGTTGTATGATCTTAATTACAACGTTAGAAACCGAAGCTGTGGCGACACAATCGCCGACAAGGAAGTCCTTGGGCAGACCTCGGTTGTTCAACGAAGAATTTTTGGTTGACTGCCAAAGAAAGTAAGGAGAAACCATGAAGATCAAGAAGAGCCTTGCGGCCGGCATCGCGCTGGCTCTGATGGGCACCGTCAGCCTGACCGCCTGCGGCAGCGACGGCAACGCCACGAACGCCGAAGGCAAGCCGATCATCAAGATCAGCCTGATCAAGCGCAGCACCCAGATCGAAGCCAAGGACATGAAGCTCACCCAGGATCTGGAAGCCGCCTGCGACTGCGAGATCGAGTGGGAGGAGATCCTCGACAGCCAGTGGGCGCAGCAGGCCTCCACCGTGCTGGCCAGCGGCGACGTCGCCGACATCACCATCTGGGGCTACAATGCCGACAACTTCGCCCAGTACAACTACTGGGAGGACCTCTCCGACGATCTCGACTCCATGCCGAACGTGCAGGAATACTTCGAAGCCGTGCCGGAAGCCAAGATGTTCGGCTCCGACCTCGAGGGCCATGTGTGGCAGGTGCCCTCCGACTACGGCAACGCCTCCGGCGCCAAGTGGTCCTCCGGCCAGAACCTCATGATCAACAAGGCTTGGCTCGACAAGCTCGGCCTGGAAGTGCCGACCACTTGGGACGAGCTGACCACCGTGCTCACCGCCTTCAAGGATCAGGATCCGAACGGCAACGGCGAGGCCGATGAGGTCCCGATGCTGATCAACCAGCTCGGCACCGCCGGATTCGGTTGGTGGAGCCCGTTCCTGCTGCTCAACGGCACCGGCATCAACACCCAGGTGATCACCTCCGCCGGTTCCCAGGGTATGTACGTTGAGGACGGCGTGGTGAACAACTGGATGCTCACCGACAACTTCCGCTCCGTCATCGAGTACTACCACTCCCTGATCGAAGCCGGCCTGATGCCCGCCGACGTGCTCACCCGCGACGCCTCGCTGAACACCGCCGACATCTCCTCCGACGGCGTGACTGCCAAGGTCGGCATGATCTTCGGCTGGAACACCGGCAACTTCGGCGACCTGTCCGACGAATACGTCTCCATCGAAGTGCCTGCCGCCCCGGGCGTCTCCTATGAGGAGACCACTTGGGAGCCGGAGTTCCAGGACATCTACAACGGCGCCGCAGTCGCGGCCGGCCTGGACGAGACCCACAAGGCCGCCGCCCTCAAGATCATCGACACCTTCCTTGATCCGGACATCTCCATGGAGTCCTACTACGGCGACCTCGACACCTACATCGAGAACACCGGCGACGGCGTCTACAACGTGATCCAGTTCCAGGACGACCTGTCCACCTTCGGTCTGGCCGACCGCGGCCTGACCTGGGTCCGCGAGGACATGTCCGTCACCGGCGATCAGGACAAGGTCCTGGCCGAGGAGGACGGCACCGTGTACGCCACCCAGCAGTCCCACATCGGCGAGAACGACCTGATCCCGATGTACACCCGACTGAGCGCCGAAGACAACACCACCGTCTCCAACAACAACTCGACCATCTGGAACTACGCCCTGCCGCTCATCTCCACCTGGATCCAGGACGGCGGTCTGACCGACGAGACCTGGAACGAGTACATCGAAACGCTCAAGAGCAGCGGTCTCGACCAGAACATCGAGCTGTGGCAGAAGGCCTACGACGACACCATCGCCGCCTCCTGAGCCGAGCGTGAACGCGAGATGACCCCATCCCGCACATAACCGAAAACCAACACAACAGGGCCCGATTCCCTCGCCATCACAGACGCGCGAACGGCAATCGGGCCCTGTGCCACCCGGCTTGGGCAATCGACGCCGTCGCATCGCGCGGCATCGCGCGACGCACTTGTCGCAATCCTGTAGATCGCACTTCATTGAGGGGAAGGTATCCATGGCTTCCGCAACACGTGGCGCGCACAGCGCCAAAGATATGTCCTCCGCATCGCGGCAGGCGGGCGACGGCACGGCAAAGCGTCCGTCTCTGATGTCCCGCATCGGCTCCCACATGTCACGCTACTGGCAGCTGTGGCTGATGTCCCTGCCCGCGATGATCTTCGTCGGCCTGTTCGCCTACGTGCCCATGTACGGCATCCAGCTCGCCTTCCGCGAGTTCGTGCCCGGCGCGGGCCTGTCCGGCGGCAAATTCGTCGGCTTCAAATACTTCACCCAGTTCTTCAAGTCCCCGCAGTTCGACGACCTGATCATCAACACGATCCGCGTCTCCCTGGGAACGCTGGTGCTGGGCTTCATCGCGCCGATCATCCTGGCGCTGCTTATCAACCAGATCGCCGGCAAGCGCACCAAGTCCTTCGTGCAGACGATCACCTACATGCCGCACTTCATCTCCACCGTGGTCATCGTCTCGATGATCAACATCTTCCTGGCGCCGAACTCCGGCATGATCGGCCGCTTCCTCGGTGAGACGAACATTCTGGGCAACCCGGACGCCTTCGCTCCGATCTACTGGATCACCGAAGTCTGGCAGCACTGCGGCTGGAACTCCATCATCTACCTGGCCGCCCTCGCCGGCGTGGACACCTCGCTGTACGAAGCCGCCAAGATGGACGGCGCGGGCCGCCTCCAGCTGATCCGCTACGTTGACATCCCCACCATCCTGCCCACCTGCGGCATCCTGCTGATCCTGAACATGGGCTCCGTGCTCGGCGTCGGCTTCGAAAAGGTCTACCTTATGCAGAACTCGCTGAACCTCTCCGGTTCCGAGGTGCTTTCGACCTTCGTCTACAAGATGGGTCTGGTCTCCAACCAGTACAGCTATTCGACGGCCATCAACCTCTTCAACACGGTCATCAACTTCCTGTTCCTGATCATCGCGAACCAGGTTGCCAAGCGAGCATCCAACACCAGCATCTTCTGATGCGGAACCGAAACGTCAAGAAAGGATCATCAGCCATGAGTGCATCCGCCCCCACGCTCGCCGCCAAGGCCTCCAGCGCAGATATCCCGTGGAACCCCAAGGTCCGCCAGCACAAGACGCCCGGCGATTGGGTCGTTGACATCCTGATCGCGGCCATCATCGTGGCCGTGGTGTTCGTGACCATCTACCCGCTGTGGTTCGTGGTGATCGCCAGCTTCTCGAACGCCGGACTCGTCTCCCAGGGCGAGGTGGTGCTCTTCCCGAAGGGCATCAACTTCAACGGCTATCTCAAGGTGATGCAGGAGCCGCGCATCTGGATCGGCTACCGCAACACCATCCTCTACTCCGTGGTCGGCACGCTGGTCAACATGCTGGTCACGCTGCCGGTGGGCTTCGCGCTGTCCCGCGCGGAGTTCAAGCCCCGCCGCGTCATCCTGTTCCTGTTCACCTTCACCATGTTCTTCTCCGGCGGTCTGATCCCCGGCTACTTGCTGATGAAGGACCTGAACATCCTCGACACCATGTGGGTGTTCATCCTGCCGGGCGCCGTCTCCGTGTTCAACGTGATCATCGTGCGTTCCTTCTTCGAATCCTCGATTCCCGAGGAGCTGCATGACGCCGCGCAGATCGATGGTCTGGGATACTTCGGCTACTTCATGAAGATCGTGCTGCCGCTGTCCAGCGCCATCATCGGCGTGATCGCGCTGTACTACTTCGTGGGCCACTGGAACGACTACTTCACGGGTCTTATCTACATCAGGAACCAGAACAAGCAGCCGCTGCAGGTGATTCTGCAGAACATCCTGCTCGCCAACCAGGTCACCACGTCCGGTGGCGGCAGCAGCAACGGCCAGTCGATGATCGAACGCCAGCAGCTGGCCGATTCGATCAAGTACGGCATCATCATCGTCTCCACCCTGCCGCTGCTGGTCATCTACCCCTTCATCCAGAAGTACTTCACCAAGGGCGTCATGATCGGCGCCGTGAAGGGCTGATCGACAACCATCGTCTCTTGTGTGTACTCCGACCGGCGCTGACGACCGTACTCCATACGGCGGCAGCGCCGGTTCATATCCGCACCAAGCTCCAAACAATCGCCTATAACTGTTGTGTACAGGTATGACGATCCCCGACGAAAGAGGTCCCGATGAAACGGTTCGCCGTTGGTTATGAATTCATCTGCCGCATGATCATGATGATCGTGGTCGTTCACGTCGCCTTCATCGTGCATATGCTGATGGGCTTGGTCGTGGCGGGATTCTTCCCCTCGATCGCCGCCTCATACGCCACCTATCGCACGTGGCTGCTGGATGTCGACGACCGTTCGTGGACGGTGAAGCAGACATGGAGCGTGTTCCATCAGGCTTGGAAGGCGGAGCTGAAGCCGGCCAACGCGCTGGGCTACCCGCAGTTCGCCGTCTGGCTGGTGCTGATCTGGGAGTACTGGCTGATGAATTGGAACGACTTCGGCCCGATCGGCTACGGGGTTTCCGGAGCGCTGCTGGTGCTCAACATCGTCTATGGACTGTTCATGATGATGTCGTGGGCGGTGCATGTGAACTTCGACGAGGGGCTGTGGTGGCAGGTGCGCACCTCCTTCCAGATGGTGGTGGCCCGCCCCCTGTGCTCGCTGATGCTCGCGCTGCTGTTTCTGCTGGTGGTGTGGGCGTATTACACGTGGCCGGGGCTGATGATGGCCTTCGGCGTCGCGGCGCCGGCCTTCGCCGCGATGGGCGCGATCTACTCCTTCGGCCGGTTGCCGGGAATGGACGTGCATGTTTTGGAGCCGCGCTGAGCTCCAGTCTGGCTCGACCGGGCGTGCGGCACCGCATAATACGACGCGCGATATGACGCGCAACACAACGCATACTACGAAAGGAACGATTATGGGCGCAGCAGACAACGAGCGGTACGGCTACCTGATGGTCCACTTCCGCGAGGACCCGCAGGGCTACGCCGAACGCATCTATCTGGACCTCTCCGACGGCGACGATCCGCGCCGATGGATTCCGCTCAACGGCGGCGAGCCCGTGCTCACCTCGGATATCGGCACCACGGGCGTGCGCGACCCGCATATCATCCGCAACCCGGAAACCGGCGTGTGGTACATCATCGCCACCGACCTGCGCGTGTTCGGCGGACGCGACGCCGAGGAGGGCAACGACAACTGGGGCTATTGGAGCCACCATGGCAGCAACGACCTCATCATCTGGGAATCCGACGATCTGCTGCATTGGCGCGGCCCACGCACGCTCGACGTGTCGCGCAGGGCCGACGGTTCGCACATGGAGCTCGGCATGGCCTGGGCCTGCGAATGCCTGTGGGTGCCGGACTATTACGACGAGGAGCGCGCGGCCGGCCATGGCGGCGGTCGTGGCGCGTTTGTGATGTACTGGTCGTCCCGTCCCTTCGCCGACGATGACCCCGAACATACCGCGGAATCCCACGACACCGTGCTGTGGGGCGCGACCCGCGACTTCACCAACGAAACGTACGAATACGGCGGCGTGTTCATCGACACGGGCGGCAACTCCATCGACACCACCATGGTCCAGCGGCCTCTGCCGGATGGCGGTACGCGCACCTACCGCATCACCAAAGACAATAGCCATGGCAACGGCATCTGGATGGAGAGCACCGATGCGAAGCGCTGGTGGGAGCCGGGCGTGGAATGGACCGAGATCCAAACGCGCATCGGCGCCGAATACGCCGGCGGCGAGCCCGGCGGTGTGGAAGGCCCGGCCGTGTTCGCCAACCATCACAACGATGGGGGAGCGGATGACGAATGGTATCTGCTGGTGGACGTGATCCCCTCGATCGGCTACCGTCCGATGGTCACGAACGATCTGGACGCGGGCTGGCGTCTGATGGACGATTCCGAATTCAGCCTCGCCGAGCACACCAAGCACGGCGGCGTCGTCTCGCTCACCCGGGAGGAATACGACCGCTTGGCGCGGTAGCGGGTCCCTCCAGCCTCAGTTGGTGGTGCTGGAGGAAGAGCCGCCGGTGCTGGAACTGTTGTCGGGAGTGGTGGAGGTGGTGCCGGAATCATCGCCGGAACCGTCATCGCCATCCCCGCCGTCGCCCGTGGTGGGATAGTTCGGGCATTCGGTGGAATAGCTGGGGTTGGCGGCGCACTGCGCGGCGAGTTCCTCGGCCTGTTTCTGAGCCTCTTCCTCGGCCTTCTGCTTCGCTTCCTCCTCAGCCTTCTTCTGGGCCTCCTCTTCGGCCTTCTTTTTCTCCTCGGCCTCCTGCTGCTGCTGCGCCAGGGAGGTGCCCAAGCCCCACGTGCCGTCGGAACCGCCGATCTTGCCGTCATCCGTGGCCGTGGTGAACTGCTCGACCTCCATGCCGACCAAGGCCTGGCTCATGTATTCGCTGAACAAATGCGAGGGATAGCCGGTGGAGGAGACGCCGTAGCCGGCGAATTCCGGCACCACCTGCGGGTTGCCTTCCTCATCCGGATTCCAGATGGCCCACACGTTGAGCAGATTCGGCGTGTATCCCACGAAGGATGCGGCGTTCTCGTCGTTCGCGGTGCCGGACTTGCCCGCCACCGGGCGGCCCAGCAGCGAGGAGACGCCGGCGGCCGTGCCGTACGAGGTGGTGCCCTGCATGGCCTTCTGCACCAGCGCGCAATCGTTGGCGTCGAACACCTGCTCGTTCTCGGCGGGCGCGTTGTACAGGTCGTTGCCGTCGGAATCCTGCACGGAGGCGACCATATGCAGCGTGTTCTTCACACCGTCGTTGGCGATGGTGGTGTGTCCCTGCGCCAGATCCCACACGGTGATCGCGTTGATGCCCAGCACGTTGTACGGGGAATCCTCGTCGATCTCACCGGTGATGCCGGCCTCGTGCGCGATTTCTGCGGTGCGCTGCGGCGTGAGCTTCTCGTTGACGGCCATGAACACCGTGTTCACCGAGTTGGCGGTGGCCTGGTACAGGTCGATGTTGCCCCAATCGTTCTCCAGCGCGTTGTTCACCTCGGCGGTGATGCCGGAGAAATGCTGGTGGGAGTTGCCGTTGAACAGCGTGCTGAAGTTCACGCCCTCCTGCGCCGCGCCCAATAGGGCGAAGGGTTTCATGGTCGAGCCGGGCTCGAACACCGCCTGGTCGCAGTTGTTGAGCTGATGCGTCAGATAATCCGATCCCGCGTAGATGGAGACCACCGCTCCGGTGTCGGGATCGACCGCGATGCCGCCCACCTGGATGGATTCGGGCATGTCTTCGGGGCGGGTGTCGCCCACGGACTGCATGATGTCTTGCTTGGCTTTGTCGATGGTGGTGACGATCTTATAGCCGCCGGTGTCGAGATCCTCCTGGGTGAAGGCCTCGGCGCCGACGAGCTCGCGTTGCACCATGGTGAGCAGGTATCCGTTGGACCCTTGGTAGACGTTCTGCTGGGTGCCGTCGGTGACGGTGGGGAAGGCGGCCTCGCTCTCCTCGGCGGCGGTGATGTAGCCGTCCTCCTGCATGATGCTGAGCACGCGTTCGAAGCGCTGCTGGGCCATCTCCTCGTTCACCGCGGGATCCCAGGTCGAGGGCGCGGGGATGATGCCCGCCAGCATCGCGGCCTCCGACAGCGTCAGGTCGGCGGCGTTCTTATTGAAGTACGCCTGCGACGCCGCCTGGATGCCGTATGAGTTGCGGCCCAGGTAGATGGTGTTCATGTAGTTGCACAGCACCTCGTCCTTGCTTTCGGACTGGGCGATTTTGATGGCGAGGACCGCCTCGCGCGCCTTGCCGATATACGAGGTGGTTTCGCCCATGTAGTAGCGTTCCGCGTACTGCTGGGTGATGGTGGAGCCACCCTGGCGCGTGCCTGTGGTCACGTTGGTGATGAAGGCGCGGGCGATGCCCTTCAGGTCGATGCCGGAGTTGCTGTAGAAGGTGCGGTCCTCCGAGGCGACGATGGCCTGGCCCACGTAGTCGGGCAGGGACTCGCAGCTGATGATCTCGCGGTTCTGCTCGGCGTAGGAGCCGATCTCCGTGGTGCCGTCGGCATAGTAGACGGTGGTTTTCTCCGCCAGCGCGAATTTCTCAGGCTGGGGGATCTCCGTGGTGGCGTATAGGTAGGCGAACAAACCGATGCCGGCGAGCAGCATGGCGCCGATCAGGCCGCCGATGATGCCGAGCACCCATTTGAGCACGCGGCGCTTGCCGTTGGCGGATTTGCCGTTCCGGCCTTTTTTATGCGATTGAGGTGCGCCCGTTTTCTTCACGCCGCCATTGCCCCTCCGGTGGGACGTGGCGGTGCGTGCGGTGCGGGGGCCGCGGGTCGAGGAGCTCGACTCGGCGGCGCCGGCGGTGTTGCGGGCGCGACGTGTATATGAAGCCATGCATTCCACCGTAACCGCTGCCCATGAACAAGGCGCTCGATGAGAGCGAAAAACAAGGGTTCGGGGCGTTGATTTTCCCCGAACCCTCACAATTAGACGGTTTTCCCGCCCTTGTCTGGAAACCGTCTGGATATCCGCTTGGCTTCAAGCCGATGCCTCACGTCGGTTTCGCCTGCTCTATTGGCGCGTGTGTTACTTGGCGAGCATGGGTGCGATCTTGTTCTCGTACGCGTCGAGCGCGGTGGCGATGACCTGGTGCATGTCGTAGTACTTGTACGTGCCCAACCGGCCACCGAACACCGTGTTCTCCTCCTTGGCCGCGAGCTCCTCGTATTTCGCGTACAGCTCCCTGTCCGCGTCCGTGTTCACCGGATAGTACGGCTCGTCGCCCCGCTCGGCGAACCGGCTGTACTCCTCCCACACCACCGTCCTGTCCGGATTCTGGCTCTCGCGGCGTTCGGGATTGAAGTTCTTGAACTCGATCGCGCGCGTGTACGGCACGTCCGCGTCCGAGAAGTTCATCACCGGGCAGCCGAAATGGTCGCCCTCGTCGTAGCGCACCTCCTTGAAGTCCACCGTCCGCCACTTGAGGTCCCCGAGCGAATAGTCGAAGTAGCGGTCCACCGGACCCGTGTACACCACCGGCACGCCCGCCTCTTTGAGCGCGGTCTTGTTGTACGGCTGCGATTCGTCGAAGAAATCCACACCCAGGCTCACATGGATCCTCTCGTCGGCGGCCATGCGCTCCATCCAGGCCGTGTAGCCGTCCCTCGGCAGGCCCTCCCACGTGTCCTTGAAATACCGGTTGTCGTAGTTGAACCGCACCGGCAGACGGTTGATGATCCCCGCCGGCAACTCCGCCGGATCGGTCTGCCACTGCTTGGCCGTGTAGTTCTTGATGAACGCCTCATACAACGGCCGGCCGATCAGCGAGATGCCCTTGTCGTTCAGGTTCCGCGGATCCTGGCCCGCCAGCTCGCCCGCCTGCTCGGCGATCAAAGCCCTCGCCTCGTCCGGCGTGTAATGCGCGCGGAAGAACTGGTTGATCGTGCCCAGATTCGTCGGCAACGGATACACCTCGCCCCCGTGCGTCGCCCACACGCGGTGCACGTAATCCGTGAACTCCGTGAACCTGTTCACATACTCCCACACCCGAGCGCTCGACGTATGGAACAAGTGCGCGCCGTACTTATGGATCTCAGCGCCCGTCTCCTCGTCCACATAGCTGTACGCGTTGCCCCCGATATGACCGCGGATATCAATCACCTCGACACGAGCGCCCGCCAGCTCCGCGGCCTGCTGCGCCACCGTCAAACCAAACAATCCTGCGCCGACAACCACCAAATCCGGATAATCCACAGCCATGGAACGCAACCTTTCATCACCGATGTTCGTTTCGCTCCTCATAGTACCCGCAAGCGTTCCGGACCCGCCCGAGCCCCGCTTGATGAGGCGGGACGTGCGGGCTGGCGTCGCGCGACACGGCGATGACCAGGGGTGCTGTACACTAGTGAGAGCCTCCACGCGGCGCTATGTCACCCAACTCCCCCAGGGCAGGAATGCAGCAAGGGTAAGTGGCCTCTGACGGGTGCGTGGAGGTTTTTCTATACGCCGACGAAGGCGTCGGGACTCCGCAGTGCGGGTTGTGCGGGTTTTGCCGTGAGCGGGCGCGGCCGCGGCGGCTGTCTGGGGTGCGGCCGTAGAGTCGTGGGTATGAATGACGAACAAGAACTCGACCGCGGGCTCGCCCGGCTCGATCCCCTCGCCATACGGCCGCGACTCTCCAGCCGCGTGGCCTGCCTCGTGCTGGCCGTGGTGTTTCTGGCCGCGGCGTTCGGCGTGTGGTGGCTGGGCGTATGCACGGCGGAAGGCCAGTCCTATGAGGATATGATCTGGACGTTCTTCGACGATCCCGTGCCCGGCTGGCTCGGCGGACTGCTGTCCGTGGTGGGGCAATCCTGGGTGGTGATCGCGGTCAGCTGCGTGCTGGGCGTGCTGGCGCTGGTTTCCGCCGCCGTGCGTCGCCGCTGGTGGCTGTTGGGGCAGATGGTGGTTTTCGGCGCGTTGTGCGGCGCGTCCGAACTGCTCAAAGGGGTGCTTCCCCGGCCGTTCCTGATCAACACCGAATCGCGAGCGTTGAATTCCGCACCTTCGGGACATACCATTCTGGCCGCCGCGGCCGGCATGCTGCTGGTGTTGGCGGCCCCGCGCGTCTGCCGCGCGCTGGCCGCAGTGATCGCCGCCGTATGGTCGTCGCTGGTGGGCGCATCCGTGGTTGTGGCCCATTGGCACCGCCCCTGCGATGTGGTGATGGCGCTGCTGCTCGTGGGCGCCGCCGCCATGCTGACGATGGCGTTCACCCGGCGTTCCGGCATGGACGCGGTGGGAACGCGCGCCTCGTCGGTCAGCGTGCAGATTGTGGGCAGTGTGCTGCTCACCGCTGGTCTGCTGGCCGTGGCGTATGCCGCGTATATCGTGTGGCAGGTGCTGCCGGGTCTGTCGGTGAGCGCGTCGTGGTCGCTGTCCGGCGCGGTGGTCTCCTCGATGGTGCTGATCGCGGCCGTCGCGTCCGTGGTGTTCTCCTCCGCGTTGGCGATGCGGCAGATCACCGCCTCGCCGCTGACCCGCATCGGCCTGATCGGAGCGCCACCCGCGCCTCCTGCGCCTCCCGTGCCGCCCTCGTTCTGAGACGGACGGGCGTGCTGCGACCCGCCTCACGGATAGGGCGCGGACTGGGCGCAACAGGCCCCAATTTGGCGCTTGACCGTATCGCATGAGTAAGATGACGCCAAGAACCCCGCATCCGTGGGGAGAATGAAGGAGCAAGCATGGCAACCGGCACCAAGCTCGTTATAGTGGAGTCCCCGACCAAGGCCCGTAAGATCGGCGGCTACTTGGGCGAGGGGTACACCGTCATGGCGTCGGTGGGTCATATTCGCGATCTCGCGCAGCCCAGCCAGGTCCCGGCCGAGGAGAAGGCGAAGTTCGGCAAGTTCGGCGTGGACGTCAACGACGGGTTCCGTCCGTACTACATGGTGGGTGCCGATAAGAAGCGCACCGTCTCCGAATTGAAGGCCGCGCTGAAAGACGCCGACGAGCTGTACCTCGCCACTGATGAGGACCGCGAGGGCGAGGCCATCGCATGGCATTTGGTGCAGACCCTCAAACCCAAGGTTCCCGTCAAGCGCATGGTGTTCCACGAGATCACCAAGGATGCGATCAATACCTCGCTGAGCCAGACGCGCGACGTGGACGGCCATATGGTCGACGCGCAGGAGACCCGACGTGTGCTCGACCGCCTGTACGGCTACGAGCTGTCGCCGGTGCTGTGGCGCAAGGTGGGTCCGGGCCTGTCCGCGGGACGCGTGCAGTCGGTGGCCACGCGCCTGATCGTGGAACGCGAACGCGAACGCATGGCCTTCCGCCGCGCGCCCTACTGGGATGTGGTCGCCACGCTCGGCGCGCCCGACGCGCTGGGGGAGCAGACCGAATTCAACGCGCGTATGGTCTCGCTGGGAGGCAAGCGCCTCGCCGTCTCCAAGGATTTCGGCCCCGACGGGCAGCTGACTCCCGCGGGCTTCTCCGACAATGTGCTGCAGCTTGACGAGGCCGGCGCCACCGCCGCGGCCAACGCGCTCAAGTCGGCCGCGTTCACGGTGATGTCGATGGAGACCAAGCCGTACCGCCGTCGTCCGCAGCCGCCGTTCACCACATCCACCCTGCAGCAGACCGCGGGCAACCGTCTGGGCATGAGCTCGCGCGCCACCATGCGCGCCGCGCAGGGCCTATACGAGAACGGCTACATCACCTACATGCGTACCGATTCGGTGACGCTCAGCCAGGAGGCCATCGCCGCCGCCCGCGCCAGCGTGGAATACCACTACGGCAAGGCCTTCCTGTCCGACGCGCCCAAGCAGTACGCGACCAAAACCGCCGGTGCGCAGGAAGCCCACGAATGCATCCGCCCCGCGGGCTCGCGCTTCCATGATCCGGCCGAGCTCGCGTCGAAACTGCCGGTCGACCAACTGCGCCTGTACACGCTGATCTGGCAGCGCACGCTCGCCTCGCAGATGGCCGACGCCACCGGTTCGACCGCCACCGTGAAACTCTCCGCCCCCACAGGCGAGACGGGCGAGGCGATTTTCCAAGCCTCCGGCACCGTGATCGAATTCCCCGGCTTCATGAAGGCCACCGGCGGAACGGGCGCGTCCAACGCGGCGAAATCCTCCGCGAACAACACCGACGCCGCCTCCGCCGAAGGCGCGGATTCGGCCGCTAGGCCCAAATCGGGCGGGAAGAACGCCGATGACAACGCCTCGCTGCCGCCGATGACCACCGGGCAGCAGCTCGCCGCCTCCGAGGTCACGGCCGACGGGCATGAGACCCAGCCGCCCGCGCGCTACACCGAAGCCTCGCTGGTCAAAACGCTGGAAGCCAAGGAGATCGGCCGCCCCTCCACCTACGCGAGCATCATCTCGACGATTATGGACCGCGGATACGTGTACGAACGCGGCAGGGCGCTGATCCCCAGCTGGCTCGCGTTCTCCGTGACCAAACTGCTCGAGACCAACTTCCCCAAGTTGGTGGACTACCAGTTCACTGCGGATATGGAGAACGGGCTCGACCAGATTGCGCACGGCAAGGAAACCGGCCGCGAATGGCTCACCCGCTTCTACTTCGGCTCCGGAGAGGGCGCGGCCGCGAACTCCGACGAGGCACATGAGGGCCTGCAGCAGCAGGTCGCGCAGCTGGGTGACATCGACGCCCGCGCCATCAACACCATCGATATCGGCGACGGACTGCATGTGCGCGTGGGCCGGTACGGGCCGTATCTGGAGGATATGGAGCATACGGACGCCGAAGGCAACCCCAAGCGCGCCTCCCTGCCCGACACCCTCGCGCCCGACGAGCTCACCGTTGAGGTGGGGCATGATCTGATCGAGAACCATTCCGGAGGCCCGCGCGAGCTGGGCGTGGATCCGGCCACCGGTGGCACGGTCGAAGTGCGCAACGGGCGGTTCGGCCCGTATGTGGCGCTGGTGATGCCCGCCGGCGAAGGCGAGGGTGCCGCGGCTGCTGGAACCGCTGGTGCTGCGGGTGCGAAGAAAGGCTCGAAGAAGGCCGATGCCGCGCCGCGCCCGAAGATGGCGAGCCTGTTCAAGACGATGAGTCCCGAATCGCTCACCTTGGAGGATGCGCTGCGTCTGCTCAGCCTGCCGCGCGAGGTCGGCACGTATGAGGAGGCCAACGCCGAAACCGGCGAGGTGAGCCAGGTGACCGTCGCCGCCAACAACGGCCGCTACGGCCCGTATCTGACGAAAACCACGCCCGACGGCAAGTCCGAGACGCGCTCGCTGGGGTCGGAGGATGAGATCTTCACCGTGGACGTCGACAAGGCCAAGGAGCTGTTCTCCCAGCCGAAGTACGGTCGGGGACGCGGGCGCGGCGCGGCTAAGCCGCCGCTGCGCGAGTTGGGTGCGGATCCGGAGACAGGCAAGCCCGTGACCATCAAGGACGGGCGATTCGGCGCGTACATCACCGACGGTGAGACGAACCGCACGCTGCCGCGCCAGTATGCGCCCGAGACGATCGATCCGGCCGACGCGTTCCGTCTGCTGGCGGAGAAGCGCGCGGCGGGTCCCTCGACCCGCGGGCGTGGACGTGGCGGTCGCGCCGCCTCGGCGAAGGGTGCGAAGGGTGCGAAAGCCGCGCCGAAGGTGAACGCCGCGGAGGCGAAGCGCGCCGAGCGTCGCGCCGAGGTGAAGAAGCTGGCCGACAAGGGATGGGCCAATACGCGCATCGCCGAAAAGATCGGCTCCACCGCGGCTACCGTGAAAGGCGACATCGATTGGCTGACCTCGAACGAAGGCTACACGCGCCCCGCCGTGGTCGCCAAAACTTCGAGTAATAAGAAGTAATAAATGACGAACAGCCCAGTGGGCTGTTCGTGATAGCGAACAGCGATAGCGTCGTGAGCGTAGATCGCCAAACTGCTGATCGCCAAACCTCTGACCGCTAAAGATTGCGAGGCCAATATGAGAGGACGAACAGTCCAGTGGGCTGTTCGTGACAGCGAGCCGCGATAGCGTAGCGAGCGTTGACCGCCAGACCCTAGATCGTTAAGAGTAATGAGGTAAAGATGCAAGGACTGTTCATCTCGATGGAGGGCATCGACGGCGTAGGCAAGTCCACGCAAGTCGAGCGCCTGCGCGCCTTCGCCGAGTCCTTGGGCCGTGAGGTTGTGGTGACGCGCGAGCCGGGCGGCACCGCGCTTGGCGCGGCCATCCGCCGCATGCTGCTGCATGGCGTCGACGGTGCGGCCGCGGACATCTCCCCGCGTGCCGAGGCCTTGCTGTTCGCCGCCGACCGCGCGCAGCACGTCGCCGAGGTGATCCGCCCCGCCCTGAATCGCGGCGCGGTGGTGATCACCGACCGGTATCTCGACTCATCACTGGCCTATCAGGCGGGCGGGCGTGAACTGACGGCGGAGGAGATCCGCGGGCTGAGCATGTGGGCCACATGTGATCTGCTGCCTACGCGCACCTACCTGCTGGATATGGATCCGGCCGCATCGCATGCCCGACTGCAGCATGATGAGGATCGTATGGAATCCGCCGGCAGCGGCTTCCAGTCGCGCACAAGGCAGGCGTTCCTCGATCTGGCCGCCGACCAGCCGGAGCGCTTCCGCGTGGTGGACGCGAGCCGGACCATCGACGAGGTGTGGGAGTCGATCCGCAAGGATTGCAGCGGCCTGTTGAACCAAACGGAGAACGGCGGCGTGCGATGAGCGTGTGGGATTCCATTATCGGGCAACGGCCGGTGGTCGATATGCTCAGCCATATCGCATCCGGCGATCCCAAGCAGATCACCCAATCCTGGCTGATCTGCGGACCTCCCGGATCGGGGCGGTCCAATATGGCACGCGCGTTCGCGGCCGCGTTGGAAAGCCCGGACCACGGCATGAGCGAGGAGATGACGCGCGTGTCCAGCCAGGTGCTGGCCGGCACCCATCCCGACGTGACCGTGCTCGCCACCGATAAGGTGACCATCGGCATCGACGAGGTGCGCGACCTGATCACCATTTCCGAGCAGATGCCCAGCACGGCACCGTGGCGCATCATCATCATCGAAGACGTCGACCGCATGCTGGAACGCACCACCAACGTGCTGCTCAAGGAGATCGAGGAGCCGGCCGAGCATTGCATCTGGCTGTTGTGCGCTCCCAGCGCGCAGGATGTGCTGCCGACCATCCGCTCGCGCACGCGCATCGTGAATCTTGCGGTGCCCAGCGCGCAGGCCGTCGCGGAGTTTCTGGAATCGGACGCCGGCGTGGACGTGCATATCGCCCGTCGCGCGGCGAGACTGGCCGAGGGGCATATCGGCATCGCGCGCATGTACGCCACCGATGAGCGGGCCATGTCGGACCGCGACGAATTGGTTTCTGGTGTGCTGCGGTTGTCGCGCGCCTCGGACGCCGTGCTGCTGGCCGGTGACCTTATCGACAACGCCAAGGCGCAGGCCGAGGCGGATGCCGAGCGTCGATCGGAACGGGCGGAGGCGGAGTTCCGCCGTGTGAACGGTTTGGGGGAGAAAGACCGCATTCCGCCGAAACTGCGCGTCGCCTACAACGACGCCGTCGGCAAAAAAGATGATACGAAGCGGTTCGTCACGCGGCGCACTCGCGACGTTCTCGACCGGGCGCTTAATTCCATCGCCTCGGTCTACCGCGATGTGGCCGTGTTGCAGAACAACGCCGAGGACTCCGTCGGACTGGTCAATCTGGAGAATCGCACTGCGATCACCGAATTGTCGGCGCGGTTGAGCCGTTCGGCGGTGGTATCGCGCCTCGATGAGGTGTCCACCGCGCGCAAGCGGCTCGCCGGCAATGGCAATCCCACGCTGGTGTTCGAAGCCCTCTTCTGTGCGCTGATGCCCTGATTTTCAACGAAACCGAAACCACTGAAACTAGTCGAGTGTCCTCACGCGCACGCCTCACCAAGAGAGGAGGTTGAGTTTGGTGTGTCGGATTCTCCGAAGATGGCCGATTTTCCACACCAAACTCGTAAATCAATCGTTTTACTCGAGCGAGTCCGGACGGCCCGACACACCAAACTTGAAATCGGTCTGAAATTGGTACCGGGCGGTGGGGTTAATTCGGCCTATTCGGCTTTGGTGAGTGTGGCGATGAGCTCATCGGCCACGGATTCGGCGTTGTCGCCTTCAACGGTCAGCTCGACGGAGTCGCCCTGCTTGATACCCAGGCCCATCACCGACAGAATCGAACCTGCGGGAACCGGCGCTCCACCCTGCTTGGCGATGGTGACCGTGCAGCCGGAGGCCGTGGCGGCGCGTGAGAATTCCGCGGCCGGACGGGCGTGGATGCCCACGGGATCGTTGATGGTGGTGGTGCGGGTTGTTGTTGCCATGAGTGACCTCCTTGGGTCTGAATGCGGCACCGGCGTTGGCGTCGCCGTGGAAGCGCAACGCGGCGATCGCGTTGGCTGGCGTTCAACGTTTTTAAGTATATACTATTAACAAATTGCGTGTGCGCGCATGACGAGGTATCGGCGAAGGAGTGGATACCCGTTGAAATTGGCCGAATTGCATCGGCTGTGATAAAAAGGAGCCCCCTTATGAAAATCAAGGGTGTTGGTATTGGACGTGGTATTGCGGCAGGTCCGGTGATTCGTATGGCACCGCCGTTGGCGGAGCCTGCGGATGTGCCTCGCGCCGAGAGCGTCGCGGCCGAAGGGGAGATCGCGCGCGTGCGCGAGTCGCTGGCCCGTGTGAACGCCGATTTGAACCGTCGTGCGGCCGAAGCGGCCCAAGGCGACGAAGGTGCCAAGCAGGCGGCTCCGATTCTTGAGGCGATCGCCATGTTCGCCTCCGATCCCGCCCTGGCAACCTCCATCGAAGGATTGATTTCCGGCGGTAAAACCGCCGAGCGCGCGGTGTTCGAAGGTTTCGGCCAAGTCGAAGAGATGTTCCGCATGATCGGCGGATATCAGGCCGAACGCGCCGCCGACCTGCATGACGTCGGCCAGCGTGTGATCGCCGATCTGATGGGCGTGGCCGCGCCCGGCGTGCCGGTGAGCGATACGCCGTTCGTGCTGGTGGCTGAGGATCTCTCTCCCGCCGACACCGCCGGACTTGACATGGACAAAACACTTGCCATCGTCACCTCGCAGGGCGGCCCCACCTCGCATACCGCGATCCTCGCTCGCGCCCTCGGCATCGTCTCCGTCGTCTCCGCCGCCGAAGCCGTCGAGCTGACCGACGGCGTCACCGTGATCGTGGACGCCGCTCACGGCGAGATCATCTGCGATCCGACTGATGAACAGATCTCCGCCGCCGAAGCCGCCAAGGCGCAGGCCGCCAAAGCCAAGGAGCTGCGCGGACAGCCGGGCGGCACCAAGGACGGCACGCATATTCCGCTGCTCGCCAACGTGGGCAAGCCCGCCGACGCCGCCCAGGCTTTGGAATACGGTGCCGAAGGCGTGGGCCTGTTCCGTACGGAGTTCCTGTTCATCGGCAACAGCGAGCCGCCGAGCGTGGAGGAGCAGACCAAAGCCTACGCCGAACTGTTGGCGCAGTTCCCCGGCCAAAAAGTGGTCATCCGCCTGCTTGACGCCGGTGCCGACAAGCCGCTGCCGTTCCTCACCCCCGAGGACGAGCCGAATCCGGCGCTCGGCTTGCGCGGCCTGCGCACCCTGCGCGCACATAAGGACGTGCTCGAAGGACAGCTGCGCGCCTTGGCCGCGGCCGACGCGCAAACCGACGCCGACCTGTGGGTGATGGCCCCGATGGTCGCCGACCAGTGGGAATCCGACTACTTCGTGAAGCTGGGCAAAAGCTTCGGACTGAAGAAGGTCGGTGCGATGGCCGAAGTGCCGTCGATCGCGTTGATGGCCGATAAGGTCGCTGAAGTGGCGGATTTCGTCTCCATCGGTACCAACGACCTGACCCAATACACGATGGCCGCCGACCGTACGCTCGGATCTGTCGCCGGCTACCAGACCGCTTGGCATCCAGCGGTGCTGCGCGCGATCAAACTGATCTGCGACGCGGGCAACGCGCACGGCATGCCGGTGGGCGTATGCGGCGAGGCCGCGGCCGACCCCGATCTGGCCGTCGTACTGGCCGGACTGGGCGTCAACTCGCTGTCGATGACCCCGGTGGCGTTGGACGACGTGCGTGCCGCGCTCGCCGATGTGACCATCGACGAAGCCCGCGCCAAAGCCGCCGCCGCGCTCAACGGCGACAACTACCAGCCCGCCCAGTAGACGATGCTTCTCAAGAAGATGCGGGTGTTTCCCAGGGATTGATTAGGGGGATGCCCGCGTCTTCGAAATCCTTGACGTTGCGGGTGGCCACCGCGCATCCGTTGGCGCGTGCGATGGCGGCGATTTGCGCATCCTGCGTGCTGACGGGCCGCCCTGCGCGCTGTCGTTTCGCCCTGACGTCGGCATAGGCTATGGCGGCCGAGGCGTCGAAGGCAAAAGTACGGTTCTGGTAGTACTCCATCGTGCGCGCGATGGTTTCGCAGTACGCCCGCTTGCGATGCCCCTCCGGCAGCAGCGCGACGCCGAACAACAGCTCTCCCACGGTGATTGTGGTCAGATGCAACCGGTCGACCGGAGTCGAAATCAGCCAGTCCACCACATTGGAGTTCGGGTTCGGACTCATGGCCTCGGAAACGACGTTGGTGTCGAGAATGACGGGACGCTTCATGATTCCTCACCTCCGCTTGTTGTGACCGTATCCGCGAACGGAGGTCGGGCAGGACTGAAATCCCGTTGTGGCAAGGGGAACGGCTCATCGTCTTCGGTGATCCCGTTGTTGCTCATGATGCTGCGGATGTCGGCGAGCCAGTCCGCGCCGGTGGGGGCGGTCCGATCCTTCTCTTCGATGTACTTGCGCGTGACCTCCTCGACCACGGAACGCAGTTCGGCCTCGGCGGAGCGGCCGTGGTCCTTGGCCATCTGTTTGAACTGTTCGGCCACCTCATCATCCAGTTTGCGCAGCGTGAATGTCGCCATGGTGCCTCCTTACATGCCAAGTGCCTTCGCTCAACCATATATCAATAATGCTAGCAGAATGCTGTCACATGTGCGACGTATGATGGAACGGAACCTGCGGATGGGCGGCAGGCATAGGAAAGAAGGCCACCAATGAAGATCTCAGCCGATTTCACCGTGATTCCAGACGATTTCGCCAAGGCGGCGGCACCGGAATACCGTACGGGCGGCGTGCCCGTCATCTCCTTCCCGTTCTACATCGACGATGTGGCCTCCGAGGCCCGCTACCTGCATTGGGAATTCACTGACCCCGACTCGATTCCCGTCTGCGGGTTCGAATGGATCCACTGGTCCGTGGCGAACCTGCCAATCGAGGCGCTGATGTTCGACTTCAACGATTCGCACGCGCTCGCCATCCCGCCGGACTTCTCCCGCCAGATGCCCGCGATGATCCCCGAAGCCGTGCAGGGGCGCAACTCCTCCGCCTCGAAATTCGTGGGTCGTGAGAACGATCCGGCCGTGATCATGCGCTACAACGGCCCGCAGCCGCCCGACAAGGACCACGAATACTACCTGCATGTGTGGGCCACCAAGAAGCCATTGCCCGGACTCAACCAGGGCTTCTGGCTCAACGAGATGCACCACGCGCTGCGCGGCCTCGACGAAATCCCCGACCAGACCGGTATCTTCCTGACTGGCGCGTGCTGACCGGCGCGTGCTGACCGGCGCGTGCTGACCGGCGCGTGCTGACCGGCGCGTGCTAGTCGACGTCGGCGTTCTTCCGGCGGCGTTGCTCGCCAACGACCTGCTGATCGTGAGCGGCGCCATGATCACGCTGCGGCGTCGATCCTAACCGGCATGCGGCCGCGGGGTGGTAGCGCGTCGCCAAAAACGATGGGAGGGGAGTCTTGGATGCGGATCCGAGGCTCCCCGCCCACTATGCATGCCGACATGCCCGCTATTCCCGCCGCCACGATACACTCGTAGAGGTTTGTTTTCGTCAGAAAGGACGTGCATTTCATGGCCTGCACCACGATTCTGGTCGGCAAGGACGCGAGTTATGACGGCTCCACCATCATCGCCCGCAATGAGGATTCCGCAAACGGCGAATTCTGCCCCAAGCGCTTCGTCGTCGTCACGCCCGAGGAGCAGCCTCGGCGCTATCGTGCGGTGATCTCCCACGTGGAAATCGACCTGCCGGACAATCCCATGCGCTATACCGCCGTGCCGAACGCCGACCTCAAGGAAGGCATCTGGGGCGAGGCCGGCGTGAACGAGGCGAATGTGGCGATGAGCGCCACCGAAACCCTCACCACCAACGAGCGCGTGCTCGGCGCCGACCCCTTCGTGCAGCTTGTGCCCGCCGAAGGCGAGAATCCGGAGATTCCCGGCGGCATCGGCGAGGAAGACTTCCTCACCCTCGTGCTGCCGTACGTGACCACCGCCCGCGAAGGCGTGGAACGTCTCGGCGCATTGCTTGAGGAATACGGCACCTACGAGATGAACGGCGTCGCCTTCAGCGACGTGGATGAGATCTGGTGGATGGAAACCGTGGGTGGCCACCATTGGATCGCCAAGCGCGTGCCCGACGAGGCGTATGTGACCATGCCCAACCAGCTGGGCATCGACGAATTCGATCTGGACGACGCGCTGGGCGAGCAGGAAGAGCATATGTGCTCCGCGGACTTGGGCGAATGGATCGAACGCAACCATCTGGACCTGTCGGTCGAACCCGCCTCGCCGTTCAATCCGCGCGACGCTTTCGGCTCGCACTCCGACTCCGACCATGTGTACAACACGCCCCGCGCGTGGTGGATGCAGCGCTTCCTCAACCCCTATGACGAGGTGTGGGATGGCCCCGACGCGGAGCACAAGCCGGAAAGCAACGACATTCCGTGGGCGCGCCAGCCCGAACGCAAGGTGACGATCGAAGACATCAAATACGTGCTGTCGGGCCACTATCAGGGCACGCCGTATGATCCGTACGGCAAGCTTGGCGACGAACACACCCGCCACATGTACCGTCCGATCGGCATCAACCGCCAGAGCCAGCTCGCCGTGCTGCAGATCCGCCCGTACCGCCCGCAGGTTTCGCGCGCGATCCAGTGGATGGCGTACGGCTCCAACCCGTTCAACACGCTGGTGCCGTTCTATGCGAATGTGGAGGTGACTCCGGAATATCTCGCGGACACCACCACGCGCGTGACCACCGAGAACTTCTACTGGGCCAACCGCGTGATCGCCGCCCTGTGCGACGGCGCGTTCGCCGACACCTCCAATGCGGTGGAGCGCTATCAGGAGAAGACCGGCGCGTACGGGCATGCGATGCTCGCCGCCACGGACGAGAAGATCGCGGACCTCACCGGCATCTCGCTCGACGCCGAATTCGACGCCGACGAGACGGACGGCGATGTGCAGCCGATGGAGCCTGAGGAGATTATCGAGGCGATCCGGGCCGGCGTGGACGCGCGCGGCATCCTCGCCGCCGCCAATCAGGAGCTGGCTGACAAGCTCAAAGCCGACACCGACAAGCTGCTTGACTCCGTGCTGTACACCCGCAGCATGGCCATGAACAACGGCTTCCATCTTTCCGATTTCTAGATCCTTGCGCTTCTTTCAAACCACACCAGAAAGGACCCGATATGACCGATATCAAGGACTTCACCAGCCAGTACGGACTGGTTGAGAAAATCGACGCCTTCGGCTATCTCGACGCGTTGAAAGCCAATCCGGACGCCCCGCGCAAGCACGGCAAAATCGTGCTGGTCACGGCCGACACCCCGCTGATGGCCTCCCGCGGCGAAGGCAAAACCACCACCACCATCGCCCTAATCGACGCGCTCAACAAGCGTGGGCTAGATGCGGCCGCCGTGCTGCGCCAGCCGAGCATGGGCATCACCGCCGCCGGTTCCAAAGGCGGCGCGTCGGGCGGCGGCAAGGCCTCCCTGACCCATCCCGAACTCATCGACTGGGGCCTGACCGGTGAGATGGCCGCCATCGCCGCCGCGCAGAACCTGCTGGTCTCCTTCGCGGAGAAGGCCATTGACGAAGGCAAGCTCGACGATATTCTTGTGCCGCGCGTCTCCGAGGTGCCGAGCCGTTCCCTGCGCTCGATCACCGTGGATGCGGGCAAGAACAATGTGGCCGAGAAGGTCGTGCTCACGCCGACCTGCGAGCTTATGCAGATCGTGTGCCTGTCGCGTTCGATGGACGAGATCGGCCGCCGCGTGGCCGCGATGATCGCCGGCACCAAGGACGGCAAGGCCGTGACCTTCGGCGAATTCATCGACCTGTGGCGCATCACCGATATGCTTGCCAGCGCTGTGATGCCGGCCAAGACGGAAACCGTCAACGGCTCACCCGTCTACGTGCACGGCGGTCCCTTCGCCAACGTGTCCATCGGTATTCCGACCCTCGCTTCGGTGCAGATGGCCTGCGCGCTGCATGATGTGGTGATCGTCGAAGCCGGATACGGTGCCGACGCGGGCGCGCAGAAGTGGCTGGACATCGCCTGCCGCGAGTATGGCGCGCAGTGGCCGTCCGCCGCGATCGTCGTGACTCGCGCCTCCACCTGGCGCGACGATCCGGAACTCGCGTGGCGCTACCCGTTCCACGTGGACCGTTTGGAGAAGCTGGACATCCCCACCTTCCCGCTGGTCAATCTGTGGGATGGCGAGGACGACCAGATTCCGGCGCTGCAGGCCACGGCCAAGGAGCTGGAATTCCGCGATCCGATTATCGGCAACCTGTACCGCGACGGCGGCGAGGCGCTAGCCCCGCAGCTCGACCAGTTCGTGGATGCGCTGGTCGGCGGTGCGATGCCTGCCGAGCCGCACAGCCACAAGGGCATGCCGCTGGTGGAGAACGTCAAGTGGATCGCCGAGCAGGCCTATGGCGTGCCGGCCGAGCGCGTGGTGCTTAAGGATGGTTTCGCGGCTTCGCTGGCCGAGGCGAACGAGCTGTGCGCGAGCATCGGTGTGTCGCCGGATGATATGGCGGTGGTCGCGGTCAAGTCGCCTGCGACGATGACCGACAACGACCGCGCCGGCGAGGATGAGCGCACGGTGACCTTGAAGAAGGTCGAAGTGCATGCGGGTGCCGGTCTGGTGCATGTGAACCTCACCACTAGCCTGACCACCCCCATGCCCAAGATCGTCTGACGCATTTCTCCTCGTCATCCTGAGCGGAGTCGAAGAATCTCGTAACGAATGAGATCCTTCGACTCTGCTGCGCTACGCTC
The DNA here is from genome assembly GCF_056356295.1 of Bifidobacterium sp. LH_558. Lineage (NCBI taxonomy): Bacteria > Bacillati > Actinomycetota > Actinomycetes > Bifidobacteriales > Bifidobacteriaceae > Bifidobacterium > Bifidobacterium sp. LH_558. Next base: position 64,151 of record NZ_JBKETZ010000008.1, read on the forward strand.
AGGATGACGAAGAGGGGTTGCGTGTCTCCTCAGGAGTGGCGTTGGTAATGGTTGTTCGTCATGCTGAGCGGAGTGCAACGAAGTCGAAGCATCTCCACAGGGTGACGAGGAAACAGGCCTCTTGCGTGGGTGCGAGACTTAGAAATTGCCGCCGTTCCAACCCCAGTCGGAGGTGGCGGTGTAGCGGATGTAGGTGCGGTCCTGCGGAACGCCGAGCGTGGATTCGAGCGCGGTCATGATCTGGTGGGTGAGCTCCTCCCACACGGAGCCCGGCACGGCGGAGCGGCCGAGCAGATTGACCTCCACATAGGCGGCCGGCGCGCTGTCGTCGCCGCCGAAATAAATCGGCATATTATCCTCGAACGGGCACATCAGCCAGCCTTCGGACTTACCGGGCACGGCGGTGATCGCCTTGCCATAGGCGGATTTGAGCGCCTCGCGCTGCTCGGGCGTGGTGGCGACGGACACATGGGTGTGGATGACGGGCATGATGCCTCCTTGATCGCGGACAATCTTCCGCATTCATCATAGGCCGCTTGTTGGCCGCTCGCGGTAAGGATTCTCTGTGTGGATGGGGGAGTATCGGTCGCATGCGTCGCAAGAGGCGTGTTTAATGGACGATTGTGAAAAAACTGATTGCGCAGCTTATGAAGTTCGGCATCGTTGGCGTGATCGCCTTCGTCATCGACTATGGTCTGATGAATCTGCTGTTGGCGTTCCATTTGCACAACATCCTTGCCAGCACCATCTCGTTCCTGGTGTCGTTGATCTTCAACTATCTGGCGAGCATGAAGTTCGTGTTCAAGCATCGCCCCGATATGGCCCGATGGATGGAGATTCTCATCTTCGCGTCGGCTTCGGTGGTCGGCCTGTTCATCAACGAGCTCATCATCTACATCTCCACATTCGGCATGAACCATGACGCCATGATCACGCAGCATACCGAATACATGATCCGCACCAATATCGGCAAGCTCGTCGCCACCGCCGTGGTGATGGTGTGGAACTTCCTGATCCGCAAGTGGCTGCTCGACGACACGCACACCAATGCGATGAACCGTCTGAAGTCCGCCGACAACCGATTGACTCCCGAACAGCTCGAAGCCAAGTGGGAGAACAGCTTCTCGCACAGGCTTGGCCTGTGGTCGCTGGAGCATACGCCCCAAGGCTGGCCAAAGTAGGCGTTAAACACATACGAAAAGCCCGTTGGAGAAATCCAACGGGCTTTTCATATGCTCACCACAAAGAGGCTATACGGCGACTTCGGTGAGGGTGGGCTGTTCGGTGCTGGACTTGATCTGCTTGAAGCCGATGAACGCGATCACCAGCGAGGCCAACGCCAGCACGGTCACCACCGTGAATCCGCCGTGCGAGCCGTAACGGTCGATGAACTGGCCCGCGATCGCGGAACCGGCCGACGAACCGATGGAGTTCATCGCGCCCATCCACGCCACGCCCTCGGTGAAGCGGGTCGGCGGCACAAGATGCAGCATCAGCTGGTTGCCGTTGATCCAGGTGGGGGCCTGACACACGCCGATCACCAGATAGATGAGCATGATCACCCACAGATGCTGGGCGAACATGAACGTGCCGATGCCGATGTTCACCACGGCCAGGCAGAAGTAGAAGCGCTTCCACAGCGGAATCGTCCAGTTCTTCGCGCCGTACAGCAGCGCGCCCACCAGCGAGCTGAAGGAGAAGCAGGCGAACACGAAACCCGTGTACTGCTTCATATCCTGCTCGGTGGCGAAGGCGATGATCGAAATGCCGGTGGCCGACTGGAACGCGCCCAGCGAGAACCAGGTGACGCACACGGCGATCAGACCCGGACCCCAGATGGACTCCTTGGTGGCGGTCGCCTGCTCGGCCATCGTCACCTCGATCGCGGCGCGAATCTCCTCCTCCGAAGCGCCCTGCGCGCGCTTCTCGCGACGCACGGTTTCGGCGATGGTCTCCGTCTTGAGCGCGGCCGCCTTGGCCGCCACATGCTCGCGGTATTCCTTGCGGGACATGCCTGCCTCACGCGCCAGATCGCTTTGACTCGGCGGCTCGGTGCTCAATTCGGTGAGCACCATCAGCGCGCCGACCACCACGCACATGCCGGTGAACGAGAACGCGAGCAGGCCGGAGATCACGGCCAGCGTGGAGGCGAGCGGATTGCCGATCACCCACATGCATTCGTCGAACACGCCCGACAGGCTCAGCGCGCGGTTCGTGCGTTCGGAATCACCTTTCAACAGGCGGGTCCAACGGGCGCGGCTCATCGCGCCCCACGGCGGAATCGCCGCGAGGAACGGCGTGATGCAGAACAGCACCCACTCGGGCGCATGCGCGTTGATGCACGAGATCATCGCGGTCGCGGCGATCATCCACACGACAATCGTGGGAATGGAGACGCGGCGCTGGCCGAACTTGTCGACGAGCTTGCCGAGCACCGGGCTGACCACGGCCAGCGCGATCGCCTGCACGGCGGTCAGCGCGCCGGCCAGCGAATAGTTGCCGTAGAAATGCTGCACCGAAATGGTGATGGTCATGCCGACCATCGGGAACGGCATGCACGCGATCACGGAACCCACGGAGAATCGCGCGGTATGCGGGATACGCAGCAGCTCCGCGTACCCGCCGAACAGGCGGCGCCCCAGATCCCTGATGACGTTTACTGAACCATGTGACATGACAAAACCACGCTCCTTTCCGCTCCCGATTGGATGTTCCCCGGCGCTTGGCGTCGCACCGGAGCCCTCATCGATACTGATGTGTTGTGTCCATGGTCGCGCAAAGTTTGCGTGAGCGAGAGATCCCCTTCTGCGCATATTTGCGTCGAGGCAACTCTAATAGCAGCCCCGGCCACGACACGCGGTACATTGGTATATCGATACAAGGATTTTCCCCATATGGGGCGCTGCGAGGAAGGCCGGCAGATGAGCGCAACCACCATACATTTCGTCCGTCACGGCAAGGTGTACAACCCCGACCATCTGCTGTACGAGCGGCTGCCCGATTTCCACCTGTCGAACCGGGGCCGGCGCATGGCGGAGGCCACCGGCGCCTACATCGCCGCGAATCCGCAGATGAACACGGTGGCGGCCGTCTACTCCTCGCCGCTCGACCGCACGCGCGAGACCGCGGGCGCGATTCTCGAGGCGCTCAACCGGGTGCGCGCCGAACGCGGGGAGGACGAACTCGAACTCATCACCGATGAGCGCGTGATCGAGGCGGAGAACGAATTCCGCGGCAAGCGCATCGGCCACGGCGAGGGCGCGCTGTGGAAGAACGGCAATTGGCGGCTGGTGCGCAACCTGTACAAGCCCAGCTGGGGCGAGTCGTACCGGCATATCGCCGAGCGTATGGATGCGTTCGCGCGCGAGAAGGTGGCGCAATACCCGGGCCAGCAGATCGTCGTCGTCAGCCATGAGTCTCCCATCTGGAGCTACCGGCACATGCTGGAGACCGGTCACCCCGAGCATTGGATGTTCCTGCGGCGCACGGCCCTCGCCTCCGTGACGAGCGTGACCTACGACAATGAGACCGGGCGTGTGATGTCAATCACCTATGTCGACCCTGCGGCCGACGTGGAATAGCGCGAGAATGGACGTGTCGAAGGAGCTGATATGGAAACCGCAGTCATCGAGCATGTGGCGGAATGTCCCGCGGTGCGTGAGGCCGCCGAGGCCGGTGCCGCGCTGGTGGGCCTGTGGCCGCTGACCGACGCTCGGCAGATGGACAACGACGCGAAATACGCGGAGGAACTGCAGGTGCGCATCACGCGCGCGTTCGCCGCGGTGATGACCGGGCTGGATGTGACCATGCCCGACGCGGAATTCGTCTATGAGGGCGCGGACGAGATTCCGGGCCGCCCGCAGGAGATTGTGGACGCGCTGCTGGACGCCAACGACGCCTACGACACGATGGGTGAATTCACGTACAGCGGGGATGTGGAGCTGCTGTACGAGGCGGCGCATCTGCTGGGCGTGGAATGGGACGCGTCGGTGCGGGATGCGGTGGGTCGCGTCATCGCCGAGGCGCAGGCGGCGCTGGATGGGGGATCGCTGGCTGATGATGCGACGTCGCTGACCCGACGTTTCGCGGTGGCGTTGTGCGCGTGCCATCAGCTGGTGAACGCCGTCGCTGGGCCTTGTGACGCTGCGGACGCCGACGACGCTGCTGCCGCCCGACGTGTGCTGCCGGTGCTGTTGTTCGTCAACGAGCTGCGCGAACGCTATGGGATTCCGCGCATCTGCCTGACCGCCGAGCATATCCGCGCTCTGGTCGGCACGCGCGAATCGCTGGATGCCTTGGTGGAATTCGTCGCCCCGCTGGCCGGTGAGGAATGGACCAAGCATCGCGAGGATGTGCTGTGGGATCCGGATGAGGCGAAAAAACGCGCCAAAGAAGAGGACGAGCGACGCAACAAAGAAGCGCTCGCCGCCAAGTTCGCGCACGTCAAGGATGATCCGAACAAGCCCCACGTGGAGCTTTAATCAACGAAAAGACCCCTGTTGGACCACAGCCCAACAGGGGTCTTCACATAAGTCGGAGACTACCGTCCGTACTGGTTTTGACCGTACGGGGACTGGCCGTTATTGGCGTCGCCCTGCGGCTGGCCGTACTGGGCCGACGGGTCGGCCTGGCCGTACGGCGCGGACTGGGGCTGCTGAGGATAGCTGCCGTAGGGATTCTGCTGGGCGTAGTCCATCGGCTGGGCGGGAGCTCCTGGCACGGGCATTCCCGGCATGGGCTGCTGGGGCATCGGCTGATACGGCATGTAGTCGTCGTCATAGCGCGCGCCCTCGGGCTTGCTCGCCGCCGCCATAAACACGATATAGGCGACGAACGGGACCAAGACGAGCAGTCCGCCGAGGAAGATTCCTACGAGGCTTCCCGCGGCGAGGCCGGAGTAGTCCCCTCCGCCATAGCTGGCCACCGCGCCGAGGACGAACGCGCCGCCGCAAGCCATCACAATAAACGTGCCGATGATTATCGAGGTATAGATAATGGCCAGTATCCAGCCGGGCTTGTTCGCGTCGTGCAGGCGCCGCACCGACAGGGCGAGTGTCGGAATGAACGTGGCCAGTCCCCACAGGGTGTCCAGGAACGACAGGTCGTCATTCATGCTGATGAGCAGGTTCAGCACAAAGCTGACGGCGAGCGACGCCAGGAACCACCACCAGAACTCGCTGCGGGAGGCGCGGCCTTTGAACACCGCGTACTTCTTCCAGAAGCGCAGGAACGCCTCGGGGAAGGGGCAGCCGTAATACGGTTTGTTCAGCGGCGGCACGTCCCCGGCCGTGGCCGCGTACGGCGCGCCGGCATATGCGCCGGAGGGAGCTCCATACGGTTGCGCGGGCTGCTCATACGGATTGGACTGCGCATACGAATTAGGCTGCGTGTACGCATTGGGCTGCGTGTAAGGATTAGCCTGGCCGTACGGATCGGGCTGTGCGTACGGATCAGTCTGAGGCGCGGCCGCCTGATATTGCGGCACCTGCGCGGCCGGAGCTGCCTGTTGTGCGGTGGGATCGGCCTGGCCCGCGTACTGAACGGACGATTGCGTGTACTGAGGGGTCTGCGGCGTTTGCGGTGCGGTCTGGCCGTATTGCGGCAGCGGCGGCACCTGCGGTACCTGGGGCACTTGCGGCGTCTGCGGGACCTGAGGCGTCTGGGCGTCGGTGCCGAGCGTGGGATCCTGCGGCTGCGGGTTCTGGTTGGGATCAGTCATTGATTCCCCTTTCTCAAGACGGATGGCGTCCGTATCATTCTCGCACAGTCCGCCCGAGAACCGCGGGTTTTCGCGGGTGTTGCATGAGGGAGGAATATTCAGTCGCCGGACTCGTTGAAGGCGATGGTGTCGTCCGGGCCGAGCAGGACGCGCTCGAGAAGCGAAATCGCGCCGATCAGCAGGCCCGTCATCGCCACCACGGCCACTGTGGCGGAGAAAATCAAGGGGGTGCGGAAGGAATTGAACGCGGCCTGTAGCCAGATGCCCAAGCCATTCATCGCGCCGAGATATTCCGCGGTGACGGCGGTGCCGAACACGTATGCCGCGGTGATGCGCACGCCGCCGAAAATCTGGCGCGCGGCGACCACCAGTTTCACATGAATCAGCGTCCAACCGCGGGTCGCGCCGCAGGTGAGCGCCACATCCTCATAGAAGCGCGGCACCGCGTTGAGCCCGCGGGCGGTCTGCACGGCCACGGGAAACACGCCGAACACGGCGACGATCACGATTTTGCCGAAGGGCGCGAAGCCGAACCAAATCATGAACAGCGGTGCGATGGTGATCAGCGGAATCGTCTGCGCGCCCACCAGAAGCGGTGTACACGCGCGGTCGAAGGTGCGCCACAGATGCAGCCCGATACCGATCGCCAATCCTGCCACCACGGCGATCAGAAAACCGGTCAGCGCCTCGTAGGCGGTGATGACGGTGGCCTCCATCAGCTCCGGCCACGTGCCTGCCATGGAAGCCGCGATTTGGCTGGGGGCGGCGAGCACCCGTTCGGAGACGTGGCCGAGCCGCACCGCCGCCTCCCATACGCCGAGCAGCGCGGCGACGGTGATCGTCGGCGGGGCGATACGGGCGGCAAGCGATGCGCGGGCGGTCATACGTCTCTCCTTACGGGCGTGTGTTTTCGATGCAGGGCGGATTATTGCGCGAATTCGTTGGTGGCGAGATCCTCGGCTTGCGGGGCCTGGCCGAGGGTGTTACCGTCGGAATCCGTGTAGGTGCCGGCCTCGTACTGGAAGTCGAGGTAGGCCTGGGCGTCGTCGAAGTTCACGGTGCCGGGCAATGATGTGGCGTCGCCGTCGGTCCAATACGCGCCATTGATGATCTCCTGCATCGAAGCCTTGGTCAGCGTCTCGTCAAGCTGCGCGGTGGAGGCGGCCTCCACCAGAATCTCCGCGGCCTCGTCCGGGTGGGCGAGCGCGTAGTCGTAGCCGCGCTTGGTCGCCTCGACGAACTTGCCCAGCGCCTCCTTGTTGCCAGCGTCATCCAACCAGGAGGATTTCACCGCGAAACCAAGCTGGTCCGGATTGCCGGGCACACCCCAGTCGCCTGCCACGAAGCAGTTCAGCGCCGGGCCGTTGAGTTCGGACTCCACGTTCTCCCACGTGGCGTAGAATCCGCCGAAATCACCCTGACCCGAGGTGAGCGTTTCGAAAGTGCTGGTGCCGGCCGTGGCGGTTTCGAACTCGCCGGTGCCGCCCGCGTTCTTGATCATCTGCTGGATGACCGCGGTCTGCTCGGCCGAGCCGAAGCTCACGAAGGTTTTGCCGTCGAAATCCTTCGGCGAAGTGATGTCGGTGCGGGAGGCCAGCGAACACCAGCGGGCCACCTGCTTCTGCGTCAGATCGAACACGAACTTCAGGTCGGAACCCTGCGCGTTGAACGCCGCCACATTACTCAACGTGGTGAAGCCGACGTTCGCCACGCCGTTCTCCACACTGACCTCGGCGCCGGCCTGGGCGGTCGGCAGAATCGTCACGTCCACGCCGGCCTCATCGTAATAGCCCAGTTCCTGCGCCACATACAGGCCGATATGGTTCGTATTCGGCGTCCAATCCAACATGAACGACAGGGAGGGGGTGGAGGAGTCGGCCGAGCCGGCGGTGTCATCGCCGCCGCAGGCGGCGAGAGAGGCGATCAGGCAGGCGGCTCCAACCACGGCCGCGACCTTACGCAATTCCATCTTCTTCATCTAATCACCTTGCTTTCCGCGCGTTGCCGCGCGCTCAACAGGCCTGAAGCGGAAGCGACGGGAAGGTGAGGAGCCCGCGCGCGCATCAGACCATCGTGTGGCGGACTTACTTCCGTGGGCGAATCATTCCGACGCGGGCCGGAGCCCATGCGTCCAGCCGCCGTTCGCGGACGTTCCGCCCGGTACGGCTGTCTTGCCCACGGAACGTCGCCATGCGGCGACGGAGTTCCGCACATGAATATCTACTGATGTGTGGCACGGCTGCTGCCACCAACCGCGCGAACGCAACCCATTATAGGGAAGGTCTGGCCTTTGGTGCGCGCGTCCGAACTACGGGGCACAATATGCCTTATGAGTGAAGCTGAAAACACCAAACCCGAACTGCCCGCGAACGTCCGTGTTCGCTTCTGCCCCTCGCCGACCGGCACCCCGCACGTCGGCATGATCCGCACCGCCCTGTTCAACTGGGCCGAGGCGCGCGCCACCGGCGGCACCATGGTCTTCCGCATCGAAGACACCGACGCCGAACGCGACAGCGAGGACAGCTACAACCAGATCATCGAATCCCTGCGCTGGCTGGGCATCGACTGGGATGAAGGCATTGACGTGGGTGGCCCGCACGGCCCCTACCGTCAGTCCCAGCGCTCCGACCTGTACAAAGACGTCGCCGCGAAACTGCTTGAGGCCGGCTACGCCTACGAATCCTTCTCCACTCCGGACGAGATTAAGGAACGCAACCTCGCAGCCGGACGCCCTGAGGCTTTTGGTTACGACGGCTACGACCGGAACCTGAGCGACGAGCAGAAGGCCGCGTTCCGCGCCGAGGGCCGCCAGCCCGCGCTGCGTCTGCGCATGCCCGACGAGGATGTGGTTTTCGACGACCTGATCCGCGGCACCATCGAATTCAAGGCCGGAAGCGTGCCGGACTATGTGATCGTGCGCCCGAATGGCGACCCGCTGTACACGCTCACCAACCCGGTGGACGACGCGCTGATGGAGATCAACGTCGTGCTGCGCGGCGAGGACCTGCTCAGCTCCACCCCGCGCCAGATTGTGCTCTACCGCTACCTCATGGAACTCGGCATCGCCAAGCAGATGCCCGTGTTCGGCCACATGCCGTACGTGATGGGCCAGGGCAACAAGAAGCTCTCCAAGCGCGACCCCGAATCGAACCTGTTCAACCACCGCGACAATGGCTTCATCCGCGAAGGCCTGCTCAACTATCTGGCGCTGCTCGGATGGTCGATCGCGCCCGACAACGACGTGTTCTCCATGGACGAGATGGTCGCGAAGTTCGATGTGCGCGACGTGAAGGCCAACCCGGCGCGCTTCGACATCGACAAGGCGATTTCCATCAACGCCGAGCATATCCGCATGCTCGAACCGGCCGACTTCCTGAGCCGCGCGGTGCCGTACCTGCATCGCGACGGCGTGGTCTCCGCAGAAACGTGGGAGGCGCTCACCGATCGCGAACGCGAGATTCTGACCGCCTCCGCCGAACTTGTGCAGCCGCGCGTGCGCCTGCTGGGCGAGGTGGCTGGCATGGTCGGCTCGCTGCTTAGCGAGGAAGGCTATATCGAGCCGGAGGACGACGCACGCAAGACGTTGAAGGACTCCGCCGCCGACGTGCTCGACAAGGCCATCGCCGCGCTCGAAGGCGCGGGCGAGGCGAACTGGAAGGCTGAGCCGCTGCACGAGCTGCTTAACGTGGCGCTGATCGACGAAGGCGGCTACAAGCCGCGCCTGGCCTTCGGCCCGGTGCGCGTGGCCGTGTCCGGACGCCGCGTGAGCCCGCCGCTGTTCGAGTCCATGGAGATCCTGGGCAAGGAGATCACCGTCGCGCGTCTGAAGGGACTGCGCGAGCATCTGTGACGCTGAAGCGGTGTGGGATTGTTGTGTCGGAGGAGACCCTTGCGGGTCTCCTCCTTTCTTTTGCGGAGGTCCTCGTCATCCTGAGCGGAGCCGTCAGGCGGAGTCGAAGGATCTTATGGCTGTTGACGAGCTGGCGGGCGTGAGATCCTTCGACTCCGGCTCCGCCTCCGCTCAGGATGACGTGGAGTGATGAGTTTGTCAGGTGACAGCCCACTGGGCTGTCACCTCCTTGTGTCGCGCGCTTATGTCTTTCCTGAAGGGAAAGACGGCGCGCGACACGCCGATGGGTTGCGCTTGTTGATGAAGTCGCGTAGATTAATCACTCGTTGCGCGGCACACAGCCAAGCAGCACAGTGAAAACTGAATACGCCCCCATCGTCTAGCGGCCTAGGACTACGCCCTCTCACGGCGCCAACACCGGTTCAAATCCGGTTGGGGGTACGACGAAACGACTTCTTAGAAGTTATTCGCCATGCCAATTGGGGTGTGGTGTAATTGGCAACACAGCTGATTCTGGTTCAGCCATTCTTGGTTCGAGTCCAGGCACCCCAGCGAATGAATCCCTACGGCAGATGCCGCAGGGATTTTTCATATCACTCGCTTCAGAGTCACCGGCGAACAATCCCACGCTGATTTCAGCAGTTTTCGCCATCGTGTTCATATCAGTTCTTTCCGGCTCGCATCACCAGTGTCTGCGTGAGCTCAGCTGCGTGGCAGCTCGGCGGAATCGCGCGTTGGCTTGCTTCTGCATTAAGGTGGAGCCTATGACGGAATCACAGCGCGCGCCTGAAGGCCTATCGACCAAGCCCCGCATCAAACCCGCCGACGCGGGCGACACCCGGCCGGTGTCGGTGTCGGCGAGGCTGGGACGGCTGCAATTCCACAATTCCGGCAAATTCCGCGTTCTGCAAATCTCTGACATTCAGGACGGGCCCAAAATCGCCAAAGACACCATCGCACTGATCGAAGCCTCGCTCGACACCGTGCGCCCCGATTTGGTGATCTTCACCGGCAATCAGATTGCCGGATACGACCCGGCCTTCGCCGAAACCTTCCGTAAACGGCGCTGGAGCGGCGTGAACGCCGTCGGCGGTGCCAATGGTTCGGTTGAAGCGCACGGGCCGAGCGAAGCGACGCTGGAACGCACGCGCGAGCTGGTGCGCGCCGCCGCGTCGCAATTCCTGGAACCGCTGGTCTCACGTGGCGTGCCCTTCGCTGTGACCTACGGCAACCATGATTTCCAATGCGGTCTCGACAACGCCGAACTCGACGCCATCTACCGCGAATTCCCCGGCTGCTTGAACGAGCCTCCCTCACCGGACCATCTCATGCCCGAACAAACCGTGCATACCTGCGCTCCCGGCACCCTCGCCCTGCCGGTGGCCTCCACCGACCGCGCCGCCGGCAACGTGCTCGGTGTGGTGCTGGTCGATTCCGGCGACTACGTGCACGGCGGCGGATTCGCCGCGCCCTCGGACGAGGCGTTGGCGTTCCTGCGCGAAGTGCCGGCGAAAATCGGCGCTCCCTCGCTGGTGTTCCAGCATATGCCGCTGCCTCAGTACTACGACGTGCTCACCGAAGTGCCCTCTACGGCCGCCTTCGCCATGCAGGGGTATCGCACGCACGATTACGCCTACTTCGTTTTGGATGGAGAAAAAACGCAGCCCGGAGGCTATCTTGGCGAGGGTGTGAGTTGCCCGGATGAGGACTGCGGCGAATTCGATATTCTGCGCGGCGACCACGACGGCTTCATCGGCATCTCCGCCGCGCATGACCACCGCAACGGATTCGTGGGCGAACTGGACGGACAGCTGCTTATCGCCACGCCGACCTGCGGATTCAACACTTATGGTCCGGCACCGGCGAAACGCGCCACCCGGCTGATCGAATTCGACATCCGCCACCCGTACCAGCCGCGCACGCAGCTTTTGGAGTTTGGTGAAATCGTCGGCAAGCCCAGCTCGAAGAAGGCCTACACCTACGCATTGAACCAAAAAGCCCCGCAGGATGGCGAGGGCGACGATCTGCTGCGCAAACCCAGTCTGTGGAGCCGAATACGGGGCTTCGTCTCCCGCCGCCAGTCGTAGACGTCCTCCGGTGCGTGTGGTATTTGCCGTGCGTGCCCGATGTGTTGTTTGCCGTCATCTTGAGCGGAGACGTAAGCCGGAGTCGAAGAATCTACATGGGATGATAGCGGGGATTCCTCGACTTCGCTCGGAATGACGAAAGGTGTCCGGAACGGCGGGTGCTTACGGTATGGAAAACCCGCCTGACGCGGGATGCGAGGCGGGTTTCGGAAAGAGTCTATAAAGCGCGGGATCAGCGGCCGGATGAGGCCTTGATCAGAGCGTCGGTCAGGTATTTGCCGGCGGCCATCACCAGCGGCGCGTAGCGGCGGCCCGGCGACGTGGACATGCGTCCGGTGGGGCCGGAGATGGAGATCGCGGCGATCACCTGGCCGGAAGCGTTGCGGATCGGCGCGGAAATCGAACACACGCCCTCTTCGCGTTCGTTGATCGATTCGGCCCAACCGCGCTTGCGCACCTGGGTGAGCTTCGCGGCCGTGAACTTCGCGCGGCGCAGTCCCTGATGCAGACGTTCGGAATCCTCCCATGCCAACAGAATCTGCGCGGCGGAGCCGGCCTCCATCGAAAGCATCGCGCCCACGGGAATCGAGTCGCGCAGGCCTGAGGCGCGTTCCACGGCGGCGATGCACACGCGCTGGTCGCCCTGACGGCGGTAGATCTGCGCGGATTCGCCGGTGCGGTCGAGCAGCGTCTGCAGAATCGGGCCCGCGGCGGTGAGCAGGCGATCCTCACCGGCGGCCGCGGCCAGTTCGGCGAAGCGCGAGCCGAGCACGAAACGGCCGTGCTGGTCGCGCAGCACGAAACGATGGCGTTCGAGCGCGATGGCCAGGCGGTGCGCGGTGGGGCGCGCGAGTCCGGTGGCCGCGACCATCTGTCCAAGCGTGGACGGGCCGGACTCGAGCGCGTCGAGGATTTTCACGGTTTTGTCAAGCACGCCGACGCCGGAATGGATCTCGCCATCGTCCTCGGGGGCGGGGATGTCGTGGGCTTCGGTGGAGGGGAGGGTGTCATCGAGCGGCATATCGTCCGTATTCTCAAGTTCGGTGGGGGAAGTCATAATCGTCGATTATGCCATCTCACATTGTGAAATACCAAATCGTGCTGATGTCCACAGGGTGAGAATCCGATGGCCGAGATGCCCACAGGGGTGCCTTAGGGAGGCAAAACGGTGTGATTCCAACGAAACGGCGAAGTGCGCGCCAACACTATCTCATATACCGGCCCCGGCATGAAGTTTCCGGTTCGGCCCAATACGCTGGTTACCACGAACAAGGCGCGAGCACAAGACCTCGCGCGAGAAATCGAGGAGGAACCCGTATGGGAACGACACTGGCCGAGAAGGTCTGGGCCGATCATCTGGTACGCAAGGGCAGCGACGGAGCGCCCGATCTGCTGTACATCGACCTGATGCTCATGCATGAGGTCACCAGCCCGCAGGCGTTCGAAGGACTGCGTCTGGCCGGCCGCACGCCGCGCCACGTGGACCAGCTCATCGCCACCGAAGACCACAACACCCCCACGGTCGACATCGACCGCCCGAATCCGGACGAGACCAGCGCACTGCAGCTGACCACGCTGGAGAAGAACTGCAAGGAATTCGGCGTGCGTCTGCATCCGCTGGGCGACGCCGATCAGGGCATCGTGCATGCCTTCGCCCCGATTCTGGGCCTCACCCAGCCTGGCATGACCATCGTGTGCGGCGACTCGCACACCTCCACGCACGGCGCGTTCGGCGCGCTCGCGTTCGGCATCGGCACCTCCGAGGTCGAGCATGTGATGGCCACCCAGACGCTGAGCCTGAAGCCGTTCAAAACTATGGCGATCAACGTGGAGGGCTCGCTGCCCGAAGGCGTGACCGCCAAGGATATCATTTTGGCGATCATCGCGAAGATCGGCACCGGCGGTGGCCAGGGCTACGTGCTCGAATACCGTGGCGAGGCGATCCGTCAGCTGTCGATGGACGCGCGCATGACCATTTGCAACATGTCGATCGAGGCGGGCGCGCGCGCCGGCATGATCGCCCCCGACGAGATCACCTTCGAATACCTGAAGGGCCGCCCGCACGCTCCCGAAGGCGAGATGTGGGACAAGGCCGTCGAATACTGGAAGACGCTGCGCACGGATGACGACGCCGTGTTCGACGCCGAGGTGACGTTGAACGCCGCCGACCTGCAGCCGTACGTGACCTGGGGCACCAACCCCGGCCAGGGCCTGCCGATCACGGCGAGCGTGCCGGTGCCTGAGCAGATCGCCGACGCCACCAAGCGTGCCGCCGCCGAACGCGCCATCGCCTACATGGGTCTGGAGCCCGGCATGGCCATCAAGGACATCGCCGTGGACACCGTGTTCATCGGTTCGTGCACCAACGGCCGCATCGAGGATCTGCGTGCCGCCGCCGCGATTATGAAAGGCCATCACAAGGCCGAGTCGATCCACCGCGTGCTCGTGGTGCCCGCCTCCGGCCGCGTGCGCCTGCAGGCGGAGGAGGAAGGTCTCGACCAGGTGTTCAAGGATTTCGGCGCGGAATGGCGCAACGCCGGCTGCTCGATGTGCCTGGGCATGAATCCGGACAAGATGGTGCCGGGCGAACGTTCCATCTCCACCTCGAACCGCAACTTCGAGGGACGTCAGGGCAAGGGCTCGCGCACGCACCTCGCCTCGCCGCAGGTAGCCGCCGCGACCGCCATCCGCGGCACGATCTGCAGCCCCGCCGACCTGTGACACCCCGATCGAAAGCAAGGACAAACCTATGGAAAAACTGACTACGTTGACGGGTGTGGGCGTGCCGCTGCGCCGTTCGAACGTCGATACCGACCAGATCATCCCCGCCGTGTTCCTTAAGCGCGTGACCAAGACGGGCTTCGATGACGCTCTGTTCTACGCATGGCGCCGCGATCCGGAATTCGTGCTTAACCAGAACGAATTCGCCAAAGGCCAGATTCTGGTGGCCGGCCCGGAATTCGGCATCGGCTCCTCCCGCGAGCACGCGGTATGGGCGCTGCACGATTATGGATTCCGCGTGGTGATCGCTCCGAGCTTCGCCGATATCTTCTACGGCAACACCGCTAAGAACGGCGTACTGGCGGCCATCATGCCGCAGGAATCGGTTGAGCTGCTGTGGAAGCTCCTCGAAGAGGAGCCGGGCCGTGAGATGACCGTGGATCTGGAACAGCGCACGGTGACCTGCGGCGACGTGACCCTGCCGTTCGAAGTCAACGACTACACCCGCTGGCGCTTGATGAACGGCTACGACGACATCGATCTGACGCTGCAGCACGAAGACGCCATCGCCGCCTATGAGGCGATGCGCGCCGAAAAGTTCCCCTTCAAGCCCAAGACGCTGCCCGCCAAGCACCTGCCCGAACAACGCATCGAATCGGCTCGGGATGTTGAATATGAATGGTCAGGACCTTTAGCTCATCGCAACTAGCGTTGCGATGAGCTAGCTGACAGCACAGTGTGCTGTCAGCAGGTCCTGAGCTGGGGCACCCGTGATAACGGGTGTCCCAGCCAATATTGAGCCGGCCGCAGGCCGTCCCTAATTGCAGGACCGGGACCGTGGCCACAATTGCCGGACCGGCTCCGTTTCGGCGTAGCCGCCGAATGCAAAAGGCCCGACCTACAGGTCGGGCCTTGGTTGGTTATCGGCTTTCGCCCCAACTCAAAAGGGTACGGACGAATACTATCACGGTGCATGGCGAGCTGACCTTGCGAAGCCTACGGCAGCTCTACCAGCTGCTGCGGCTCATAGCCTAGCCGGGGTATCCTTGAACCCCGTGCTTAATTCCGGTTTCGGCGCGTTTTTGTTGTTTTGAGTGCGCGTCCCTCTGTCCCGTCATCCTGAGCGGAGGTCGGAGCCCGTAGTCGAAGGATCCCACTCCGCCTGCGGCCAAAGCCAAAGCCAAGCCGCCAGCCCTTATGTCGTGGACCGCCGCGTCATGAGGGGATTGACCTGTGTCCGTCGGTCCCTGATTCATGCCCTATCCCCTCCTTCTGGCGCGCCGTCAAACCCTGTTCGGGGGGAGGGCTTGTTACGTTGAAAACCGGATTATGCTGCATGACGTTGTGCGTGCCGGAGAGAACAGAGGATTGATGATGATGGAAGCGTTGCGAAGGTCCGCCGCGAAGGCCGTGCTGCTCACGTTGCTGATGATGTTCGCCACCCTCGCCGTGGCGTTCGTTGTGGGTATGTTCCCGACCCAGGCCCAAGCGCAGGAGCAGTTCGTGACCGAGGGCGCGTTCACGCTGTCCACCACCGACGAGAGCGGTTTGGTCGAGGACACCGACTACACGTATGCCGGCAACACGCTGACCATCAAAACCGAGAAGCCCGTGACGGTGGGCATGTCCGACGCGGCGACGACACCAATCGACTACACAGACGACAAGGGCAACTCCAAGTCGGTCCCCAACGGCACCACGGCGGACAATATCGTCGTGAACCCGGGCAACGACAAGACCGCGAACGTGACCTTCGACGGCGTGGCGATCGACCGAAGCCAGATTGACTATTCGGCCGCCGTGCTGGTGTCTTCTGGTTCGTTGGATCTCACGCTCAAGGGTGATAGCGTGCTCAAGAGCGGTATGGCTTGTGCCGGTTTGCAGACTGAGGGGCAGTTGTTGTCCATTTCCGGTGATGGTTTTCTCAGTGCGGAGGGCGGCCGCCATGCTGCTGGTGTTGGCGGCGGATCCGATGCTACCGCTGCGGTCAGTGTCGAGATTTCGGGTGGTACGGTCGTCGCAATCGGTGGTAATGACGAGAGCTCAAAGGGTGCTGGTGCTGGTGTTGGCAGTGGAGCCGATACTTCCGCTCCTGTCAGCGTTAAGATTTCGGGTGGTGTAGTCGTCGCGACTGGCGGCAGCCGGGCTGCTGGTATCGGCGGCGGAAATTTTCCTTACGGTTCGGTCGATATTGTGGTGTCTGGTGGTGTGGTCACCGCGAAGGGGGGCCTTCTTGCTGCTGGTGTTGGCGGCGGATACGCCGTCGGGCGTTCGGGCTCGACGAGTGTTGTGATTTCAGGTGGTGTGGTCGATGCGGTTGGCGGCGAGGATGCTGCTGGTATCGGCGGCGGAAGGAGTGCTTTCGGTTCGGTCGATGTCAAGGTTTCGGGTGGTAAGATCACGGCTGCTGCGGGTTCGGCTGGGGTTGCCGTTATAGGTGACGGCGCCAGTAGGGTGGACGGCAGCGCGGCTGTTGTTGCCATTACGGGTGGTTTCTTTGGAGACTGGGATGCCGACGCTCAGACGGTGTATGGCATCCCTGTGGCCGATGCGGATAGTAGGTATGCGGTCGCGAAGAACACGGATGGGCAGACCAGCCAGAAGTATCCCGTGCAGGTAGTGGGCAAGGCCGGTGATTTCTATGTGTCGGGCGGCCAACATGATGCCGACTACAAGTACGAGAGCAACACACTGACCATTCTGTCGGATAAGACGTTGACGGTGAGCATGTCGTCCCAGGCGAAGGCGCAAATCGGTTACACGGATGACAAGGGCAACTCCAAGTCGGTCGACAACGGCACCACGACGGACAGGATCGTCGTGAACCCGGGCAACGACAAGACCGCGAACGTGACCTTCGACGGCGTGGCGATCGATCTGAGCGCCGTCGACAGGGCGGCCGCCGTGTTGGTGCAGTCGGGTTCGTTGGATCTCACGCTTAAGGGCGATAGCGTGCTCAAGAGCGGCGGGTTTTGTGCTGGGTTGCAAACTGAGGGGCAATCGTTGTTCATTTCCGGTGATGGTTTCCTCAGCGTGACGGGCGGCTCCTGGTCTGCTGGTGTTGGCGGCGGAGCCGGGACTCGCGCTGCGGTCAATGTTGTGATTTCGGGTGGTACGGTCGTTGCGACGAGCGTTGCCCATGCTGCTGGTGTTGGCGGCGGATACGGGGCTTCCGCTCCGGTCGATGTTGTGATTTCGGGTGGTACGGTCGTTGCGACGAGCGTTGCCCATGCTGCTGGTGTTGGCGGCGGAGCCAGGGCTTCCGCTCCGGTCGATGTTGAGATTTCGGGTGGTACGGTCGTCGCGACGGGCGATTCTGCTGGTGTCGGTGGTGGAGACAATGCTCAAGCTGCGGTTAACGTCGAGATTTCGAGGGGTACGGTCACCGCGCAGGGCGGCGGCTGGGCTGCCGGTATCGGCGGCGGATACGGGGCTTCCGCTCCGGTCGATGTTGTGATTTCGGGTGGTACGGTCGTCGCGACAGGCGGCGCTAATGGTGCTGGTGTTGGCGGCGGATTCCTTGCTGAAGCTGAGGTCAATGTCGAGATTACCGGCGGCCGGATCACGGCCCAGGCGGGTACGGGTGTCGATGCCGCTATAGGTGACGGTGCCGAGAGGCAGCAGGGCGTTTCTGAAGCTAGTGTTTCCATCACGGGTGGTGTGTTCGCGGATGAGACGGCGGACGCCGTGAAGAATCAGCAGGTGTACAAACAGACACCCGTTAAGGGTTATCTGGTGTATGCGAACGATGATAAGGATTCGAGTTCGGCGTATCCGTTGGCGGTGGGGCATGATCCGGAGTTAACGTTCGGGCCTGTTGAGTCGAAGGAATATGACGGTTCAGCGGTGTCCGTTTCGGCATCCGTGTCTAAGGTCGCGTCCGCTGATGGTGTCGAGGTATCGCTTCGCTATAGTCCCGCCAATGGGGACGAGGAGGACGATTGGACTGATGAGGCCCCGTCGGACGCGGGTTCGTATGTGGTCGAGGCGTCGGTCAAGAGCGCGGACTACGCGGCCGGTTCGGATGGCGCGCGTTGGGCGGCCGTGACGAAGACCGGCAAGTTTACCATCAATCAGAAGACGTTGAAGGTGACGGCGGACGACAAGGCGGTCGTCTATAACGCCGATGCTCCCATGTACACGTTCTCCGTGTCGGAATGGGCCAATGCCGAGGATGAGAAGACCTTGCCTTCGACATTGTCGGCCGCGTTGGCCTATGACTGCGGATACAAGAAGGGTTCGCCCGTCGTGGACGGCGGTTACGCGGTCACGCCAAAGTGGAAGACGGACGCTCCCGCCGGGTTGTCGAACTATAAGGTTGAGTTCGTGTCGGGCAAGGTGACGGTGGTGAAGTCCGCCGGCACGGTGACGGCCGACTCCTATAAGGGCGATGACAAGCAGTCTTCGTTCACGTATGGCGACACAATCACTGTGGAGGCCACGGTGGAGGCGTCTGGCGTGAAGTCTGGTTCCGTGGTGTTCTCCGCTCCGCGTGGACTGTCAGATGGTTCGGGGTTCGGTCTGTCCGGTTTGTCGGATGGTTCGGGCTCGTTCGGTCTGTCGGGTTCGTCCTCTCCGGGCACGGCGGCCCTGTATCTGGGAGATAAGAAGCTGACCGATAATGTGGAGGTCACGGACAAGCAGAACGGCTCGTATTCGGTCGTGCTGTCGTACGACACGTCGGGCAGGGAGATCTCCGTCGGGGATGGCCGGGAGTTGACGGTGCGGTTCTCCGGCAACGCCAACGTCGCGGCTTGCGAGAAGTCCGTGACGGTCGATCTCAAGGCGAGGCCCGTGGGCGTGAGTGTGTCGGGTGATGCGTCCAAGACGTATGACGGTTCGGCCGACGTGCCTGAGGGCCATTCGTTGAAGGTCGATGTCGTGTCCGGTGTGCTCGACGAGGACAAGGCGAAGGTGTCCGCCACGGCGAAGTATGCGTTCGAGTCCGCGGCCGCGAACACCAAGACGGTCAAGGTGTCGGATATCGCGTTGTCGGGCGATCTGTCCGGCTGGTATGCGCTGCCGTCTGAACTGCCGTCGTCGCATGAGGTGACCGGCATCACGCTCGCCAAGCTGGTCGTGACGGCCGATAGCGTCGAGGTGGCGTACGGGTCGGACGCTCCCGCGTATTCGGCCACTGTGTCCGGTTGGGTCAACGGCGAGGAGTCTTCGTTGTCCGCCGTGTTGTTCAAGGCGTTGGCCTATGAGTGCGGTTACACGAAGGGTTCGTCTGTCTCCGAGCAGGGCTACAAGGTCACGCCGAAGTGGGCTTCCGACGGCTCTCCCAAGGAGTTGTCGAACTATGCGGTGGAGTTCGCTTCGGGCGTGTTGACGGTGTCGCGTTCCACCGGTGTGGTGGCGGAAGGGGACATCGCCTCCTACGATGCCGACGACAAGTCGTCCTCGTCGTTCACGTACGGCGACACCGTCACCGTGAAGGCCAAGGTGACGGCGACGGGCGGGAAGTCCGAATCGTCTGCGGCGTCCCTGTTGTCGCGCTTGTCGGGTCTGGTGGGATTGTCGGACGATCCTGCGCCGGGCATGGCGGCCCTGTACTACGGTGAGACGAAGCTGACCGAGGATGTGAATCCGAAGGACAACGGCGACGGTACGTATTCGGTCGAACTGTCGTATGACACGTCGCGCAGGGTCGTGCCCACCGGTACCCAGTCGTTGACGATGCGCTTCTCCCAGGACGGCAACCTGTCGGACGTGGAGGCTTCCGTGGAGGTCACGCTCAAGAAACTTACGTTGAAGGCGAGCGTTCGGGGTGACGCGTCCAAGACTTATGACGGGACGTCCACGGTGCCTGCGGGTCATTCGTTGAAGGTCGACCTGTCCGGCGTGCTTGGGGGCGACGACGTGTCGGCCTCAGCGGAGTACGCTTTCGAGTCCGCCGGCGCGGGCTGTACGACGGTGAAGGCGTCCAAGGTGGCCCTGTCCGGCGGGTGCCGACTGGTATGCGTTGGAGTCCACGGAAGCGGCCGGCACGGTTACCGGCATCGCCAAGGCCCAGGGCGTGTTGACCTTGTCTCCTGATGGCGGCCAGTCCGCGGTTTATGGCGACTCCGGCTTCAAGCTGACGGCCGTGTCGAACAGCGGTGGCGTGGTGTCGTTCGCGTCGGATGACGAGTCGGTCGCGACGGTGGACGCGGACGGCAAGGTGTCGATCGTGGGCGCGGGCGAGGTGACGATCACCGCCACGCTGGACGAGACCGCGAACTACAAGGGGGCGGAGGCATCGGTGTCTCTTACGGTGTCCAAGAGCGGTGACGCGTTCCGGTTGGATACGGCCGCCATCTCCAAGACATACGGTGACGAGGGCTTCACGCTCGCGCCGCTCGCGTCCATTGGCGCTGGTGCGATCACGTATTCCAGCTCCGATGAGGCCGTTGCCTCCGTTGACGGGTCCGGCAATGTGTCGATTGTGGGCGTGGGCGAGACGACCTTGACTGTGAGTTCCGCGGAGAGTGATGATTTCGAGGCGAAGAGCGTGGAAATCTCGTTGACTGTGGCTCCGCGTCCCGTGGTCGTGGAGTGGGATGCCGTCTCGCTGACCTACAACGGCGTCTCCCAGGTTCCCGCGGCCCGTGTCTCGAATCTCGTGGAGGGCGATGAGTGCGTGTTGACGGTTTCGGGCGCGCAGACCAACGTCGGCTCCCATACCGCCACGGTGACGGGCGTGTCCAACGTGAACTACACGCTCGAGGGCGCGTCGAGCCTGACCCAGGGCTTCTCGATCGCGCCGGCCGCGTTCTCGTACACGGTCGAGGACCAGACCGTGAAGGCGGGCTCGACCCTCGCCGACATGGCCGTATCCGATTCTGGCGTGGGTGTGACTCTGCCGGATGGTACGACGGAGGCGGTGCCGGGCGTGATCGCCTGGTACGCGGACGCCGAGCATACGACGCCGTTGGATGCCACGCACGCGCTGCGTTCCACGGACGGTTCTCCGATATCCCTGTGGTGGACATTCACCCCGAGCGTGGATGCCGCGAACTATACGGGCACAGCGACCGGCATGGCGACGGTTGCGGTCGAGTCCGTGTCGACGGATGCCGGTGTGGTCGTGAATCCGGACGGTTCGGCGAGTATGCCCGACGGTAAGGGCGTGGTCGTGCCTGGCGGAGACGCTCCGGCCGTGGTGAATCCGGATGGTTCGGTCACTCTGCCTGAGGGCGGCGTGTTCACGCCGTCTGCCGACATCACCGGCGGCGAGAGCGGCGTGGAGGTCGTGGTTCCCGCGGGCGGCACTATCCATCCGGATGGGACCGTGGTCGACGCGGATGGCGCTACCGTGTGGGCTCCCGATTCTGATGACCCGGAGGGCCCGGACGATTCCGATGATTCGGACGACAATGACGATTCGGGAGATAAGAACGACGAGGACAAGAAGGACGACGGTTCGGACGATAAGAAGAACGACTCCGACGAGAAGCAGGAGAGCCTGTCCGAAAGCGGTGTCGGCGTGGCCGCACCTCTCATGGCCGTGGGCGTCCTGATGGTCCTTGGTCTGGCTGGAGCCGTTCTGCGGCGGAGGTTCTGAGAGATCCTTCGACTCCGGCTGCGCCTCCGCTCAGGATGACGTAGCGGGAGGGGCGGTACTCACTCCGCTCAGGATGACGGTGATTTTCCTCGTCATCTTGAGCGGAGCACGAAGTGCGGAGTCGAAAGATCCCGTAGTATGAGTCGTTCAGAGATCCTTCGATTCCGCTGCGCTTCGCTCAGGATGACGAAGAGGGCTCGCTCAGGATGACGCGTAGGGTGAACTCTTTGTCCGTTTAGGATTCCGGTGCCGCCCATTCGGCCAACTCATCGGCGTGCTCGCCGCGGATGGCGTGGAATCGCAATTCGCTTTGTCCGTTCATCACGAACAGTGGCATGAGCACCCGTTCGACGTTTTTCTTACTGCGCCACGGCGTGGTGGTGCGGCTCACGCTTTGCACGCGTGACCTCCGGGTGAACATCGTGCGTTCGCTGAGCGCGCTCGCGCCGGTGACCGCAATGCGCCGATCAGTGCCGGACGGCAGTTCATAACCTTCCGTTCGTGCTTTGAGCCAACGGCAGGCGATCCACAAGACGGTCGCGATCACACCGGCGGCCGTCGCCCACCGCCACGGATTGCCGTACGCGGGCCGGTCCGGGAACGTAGTCAGCGCGGCGGCGAGGAACACCATCGTGACCAGCGTGCCGACCACAGTCGGCGTGGCCAGATAGTAACCCTCCAATCCCCGGCCGGTGCGGATGACGTTCGGCTTTCGCACATCCCATTCGGGCAGCATATCCCGCAGGGCGTCCCATACCCGCGTATCACTGATGACGGGCAACACGTTCGTTCCCATCATGGCTTCGGCGTCGCCGGACGTCGCGGTGTTGGTGCTGAGCCCCACCTCCGCCGAGCAGAGGTGCAGCGCTTTGCGCGGCAGTGATTGCTTGATGGTGATGGTCTGGATGCGGTCGACGGGGATGGTCATGGTCCGGCGGGTGAACAGGCCTCGCGTCACCACCAGATCGTTGCCGCGCCGCCATACTTCAAACCCGTAGAAGCGCAGCATCGCGGTGACGACGCTGACCGCCAGCAAGACCACGACCACCGTCAACGCCAACGCCACGATGGCGAGCACGCCGTGCGCGACGAAGCCTCCGACGGAATCCGTGGCCACGTCGACCCACTGCGACGGCACAAGATCCTCCAGTTGCTGCACAAAACCCAAGATGACCAATGCAGCGGCGAAAATGCCGATATCGGTGGTCGCGAACAGGATGATGTCGCGCACCGACGCGCGAAACACCGGCCGATTGGTCGCACGAGAATCAGCCGCATGGAGATCGGCACCGTTTGCGGCGGACGATGTGCTGCCGGTGTTCCTGTCAGGAGCGCCGTTGAACATACTGCCAGCCAAACCGGTGGGTGCATCACCGTTCGCGCCAGCGGACACATCACTAGTCATGCCGCCGTAGATGGTCGGAGCGCCGATCTGCACAGCGGCCTGCGTTCCGGCATTGGCCGTATTGGTCGCAATCTCCCCGTTTGCCGCCTTCCGCAACCGTTCCAGCTCGA
Source organism: Bifidobacterium sp. LH_558 (assembly GCF_056356295.1). Lineage (NCBI taxonomy): Bacteria > Bacillati > Actinomycetota > Actinomycetes > Bifidobacteriales > Bifidobacteriaceae > Bifidobacterium > Bifidobacterium sp. LH_558. The sequence continues at coordinate 87,589 of NZ_JBKETZ010000008.1, forward strand.
ATGGCAGTTCCACAGGAACCGCGTCCAGAGTGATGTCGACGTCAGCCATGCCTCCGGACGCGACGGTGATGCGCACCACGTTGAACGGCCGCATATACCACGGAGTCGTCGCGGTGATTGCATGGATTCGGTCGTAGCCGATCGCGCGGCGTTTGCGGAAGAACAGTCCGGACCGGAACGACAGACCGTCGGCATCCAGCCGATAGCGTGTGTTCAGCCAGATGGTCACCGGGCGGATGAGTATCACCACCGCGGCCAACACAAGTAGCGCCCACACCCACGGGCCGAAATCCTGCAGAATAAGCCGAATCGTCACAAGCAGCGACAGCGTCAGACTCACCATCGTGGTCACGGAGTCGACCAATTCCACAACCAGCGCGGTCGGATGCAGACGCCGCCATACGGGTTCGCTCTGCCCGCTCATCACAGATCCTCCTTCGCGGCGAGCACGCGCGCGGTGATGGTCTCCACCACCCGCTGCGCCTCGTCGACATCCAACGCCTCGATGGTGTGCTCGCCCACCGCGGTGTGCACGGTGACCGCCATCAGGTCGAAGGCGCGCAGCACCGGCCCCTGCTTGGTATCCACATGCTGCACGCGGTTGAACGGCACCGTGGTGGTCGAACGCATCAGCCAGCCCTTCTTGAGCACCAGCTCGCGCTCGCCGATGGCGAACCGGTTGAACGCATACTGGTAGGCCGTCTGCAGCGGCTGCACGGCCAGAGATGCGATATCCAGCGCGGCGATGCCGCCGATGATCAGCCCCGGCCAGAATCCCCACCAATCGTTGACCAAGCAGACCACGACGGCCACGACGCAGCACGCCAGCAGCACAACCGTCGCAATCGCCTGGTTGAGCATCCACACCCGCTTCACGCGGGGCGGCAGCGTGCGCCACTGACGCGACTGTTCCCCCGCGGAACCCTCCGTGCCAGTCCCATCCGTTTCTGGCGAATCGGACATATCCGGCCATTTCTGCGGTTGAATCTGCGGATGCGTCTGCGATTCGGATAGCGGGTCGTGCATGGCTCCTCCCTGGGCGATGCGGTTATCGGCTTGCTGCTGGTATTCCATACGCTTCACTGTATGTGCGTCCGGCGGTCCGTCCGCCCGGTTGTACACGTGCGTGGACAGCGCGGGGCTGTGGCCGATCCAGCAGATAAGGTGGGGTGAGAAACGGGCGGATGGTCCGCAGGAACGGGAGACCAGACATGGATGTGCGTGTGGCGGATGGCTGGCGACGGCTGAAACAATGGTGGCGCGAGACGGGATTCCTCTCCAATGCGTGTGCGGTCGGCATCGTGGCGATGTTGCCGCTGATGGTGCTCGCGCCGCCGAAAACCCCGGGTGACATGTTGGGAATGCTAGCCGGCATCGCGCTGCTTGTGGCGCTGCCGTATATGCCGCAGGTGCTGGGGCCGGCCGGTCTGCCGCTGTGCCTCGCCGGAACTTGGATGAGCGCCACATCGCCGATGGACGTCGGCGTGGTGATCGTTTCGTTCTGCCTGTTCATTGCGATCGGCTATGCGCTTCCCGGCTGGGTCAGTGCCGCGGTGGTGGTCGTGTATGCGTTGGCGGAAACCGTCTGTTCCGTGTATTTCGGCGCGCATGGCGCGGCGGTGACCGGTGTGCGCGGCTTTGTGCAAGGGTGGATCGACGCGGGGCGCGAGATGGGCGCGGCGCCGCCGCCGAACGCGGCAGATCAGCCCGGACCGCTGGCGCTGCTGGTCAGCGGAACGATTATCTCCATGATCGTCAGCGGATTCGCCGTGATTCTGGGCTATTCGTTTAGTTCGGACGCGGCGGCCAACGCTCGGCTCGCCCGCGCGGAGGCGATGCTGGGACGCATCACCCGCGAACAGGAGATCGCCCATATGATCCACGATTCGGTGGCCAACGACATGTCCACCATCGCGATGCTCACCTGGCGTGCCAAAGGTGTCGAGGACGACACGCAGATTCTCGACGCGATCTACGAACGCTCGTATCACGCGCTCAACCGCGTGCACGAGGTCGTCGACATCCTCAATGGCAAACGCGAGCTGGATCCGCCGAACCCCGCCGCCGAAACGCCCGCGTTGGACGTCGCCATCGAGAATCTCATGGAGGAGCAGGACAGGCTGCTGCATATGCTGGGTTTCGTCGGCTCGTCGCATATCGAAGGTGACTTGCATTCGGACGCAAAGGTGGACGATTCGTTGCGCGAGATGGTGATGGCGCTGCTTGAGGAATCCTATGCGAATACCGTGCGCCACTGCGCGCCGTCCGAAGGTGAGGCCGGCTACAGCATGGTCGTCGACCTCGACGGCGACGTGATCCGCATCACCGCGACCAATCCAATCTCACGCGAACCCGCGGTATTGCGCGGCCTACGCCACGGGCGCGGACTGTCGCTGCACCGCACGGCCGTCGAATCGCTGGGCGGCATGCTCGCCGCCAGCGTTCAGGATGGCGTGTGGATTCTCAACGCCCGGATTCCAACCAGATAGCAATCGCGTGGGCGAGCGAGTTCGCTCCCAACTTATCCACCGCGCGGTGCGCGTGCGTGCGCACGGTCGACGTGGCGACGCCCCACTGCGTGGCGATCTGCTCGTAGGACATACCGCGCGACAACAGATGCAGCGTCTCCGCCTCCTTCGCCCCCAACTTGGGCGCGGAAGTCTGCTCATCGTCGAACAATCCGGCATCCGACGAATCGGGCCGCCCGGCTGTGGAGCTGAGCGTCAGCCGTTCGTGCGCGCGCTCGGCGGTGAGGAACACGGTCGATGAAGTGGGATCCGGATTGAACACGCCGCCTGAGGCGATCGCGCGCAATGCTTGGGCGAGCTGCGGCACATCCGCTTTGGACACGATGCCTTGCGCCCCGGCCTCGGCGGCCTGCTCGGCGTAGGTGCCCGTCGCGAAAGCGGTGATCGCCAACAAGCGCACGCGATCGGTACGGGTGCGAATCTTGCGGCACACGCTCACGCCGGTCGACTCGCCCAACGACATGTCCACCATAAGTAGACGGGGGCGGGTGTCGGGATTAAGCGCCTTGGCGATGGCCTCCTGCGCGCCGCTCGCGCCCCACATCCACTGCGCGCCCGGCAACAATTGCGGCAGAATCCCCTTGATCGCGAGCAGAGCCATACGGTCGTTATCCACCGCCGCCACCGGCACCGGCAGCGGCATTGTCCCCTTCGATTCACTCATACGCTCCAGTGTAACGGCGGTGCGGCGGTTGCGATGCGATACGGCGGCGGCCAATGTTGAACGGATGCCTTATCGTGGAGGAATCAGCATCAAACCGACATTCCGAGCGTGCGCCAGCCGTGCCCCGGATCGAACGAAGGCTCCCCAAGATGAGTGATTTCGAACCGTTCTACGATGTGAATCTGACCTATGAGGACAATTACGCGCAAGGCCCGTTCGGAGCGTTCGCCGGGGCGCTCGCCGAGACGGGCGATGCAGCCGATACTCCCGCCGAATCATTCCTCGGATTCCCCGTGAACCTGCCGTTCGGCATCCCCGCCGGTCCGCTGCTCAACGAACGATACACCACGGCCGCGTTCCGCATGGGATTCGACTTGGCCGTCTACAAAACCGTGCGTTCGCGCGCGTGGGGCTGCAACGCCTTTCCGAATGTGCTGGCCGTGCATCCGCGCTCCGCGGACGGCTCTCTGACGCCGGGGTCGGCGGAATTGGATGAAGGCGTGCTCGCCGACACCAACTACGAGCTGCCGATCTCCATCTCGAACTCCTTCGGCGTGCCCAGCCGCGATCCCGACGTGTGGCAGCCTGATATGCGCGAGGCCATCGCCGCCGCCGGAGCGGGGCAGCTGCTCGTGCCGAGCTTCCAGGGATCGCGCGTCGAGGGGATGGATGAGGCCGCGTACATCGCCGACCACGTCACCACCGCCCGATTGGTGTGCGAAACCGGCGCGGAGCTGATGGAAATGAACACGAGCTGCCCGAACGAAGGGCACAACCGGCTGCTATGCCACGATCCTCAACTGGTCGGGCGCATCACCGAAGCCGTGAAGAACGAAATCGGCGAGCGGCCTCTGATCATCAAACTCGCCTACATTCCCGACGACGACGCCTTGGAAACTATGGTGCGCGAAACCGCGGCGCTTGGCCGCGTGCAGGCGTTCTCGACGATCAACACGATCTCCGCGCGACTGGTTGACGCCGAGGGCAACCAGGCGCTGCCCGGCGCGGGGCGTGAGCGTTCCGGCGTGTGCGGCAACGCGATCCGCGGCGCGGGACTCGACATGGTGGGCCGTCTCGCCGCGATCCGCGAACGGCTGGGGCTGGATTTCGCGATCATCGGCGTGGGCGGCGTCATCGAACCCGAGGATTACAGCGCCTATCGGAAGGTCGGCGCGGACGCGGTCATGTCCGCGACCGGCGCCATGTGGGACGCGACGCTCGCCCGCCGCATCAAAGCCGCCCGCTAGCCGCGGCTCACACCCGTTCCCCAAAAGGTTCATCCGATGGCGCATTTCACGGGCCGAACACAAGCGATATGGCAGACTGAGAAATAGTGTTTTCGCGAAAGCCCGAGAGTCGAAAGAGGTAGCTGTGGTCGAGAACGAAAATGACGTGCTGCATGTGGTGGGCGGAAAGCCTCTGAACGGCACCATCAAAGTGCGCGGCGCGAAGAATTTCGTGAGCAAGGCGATGGTTGCCGCGCTGCTGGCGCCGGGCACGTCGGTGCTGAAGAATGTGCCGGAGATCCGCGATGTGCATGTGGTGTCGGATCTGCTGCGTCTGCACGGCGTGGATGTGGATGTGAACGGCGACAAGGGCATCGTCACCATCAACGCGACGAACGTGCAGCTGGCCGACGTGGCCGATGTGGACACGCTTTCCGGCTCCTCGCGCATTCCGATCCTGTTCTCCGGACCGCTGCTGCACCGTTTGGGCGAGGCGTTCATTCCGGCGCTGGGCGGCTGCAACATCGGCGGTCGACCGATCGACTTCCATCTGGAGACGCTGCGCAAGCTGGGCGCGAATGTGGATAAGGAACATAAGGACGGCATCCACATCACCGCGCCGAACGGCTTGACCGGCGCGAAGATCCACCTGCCGTACCCCTCCGTGGGCGCGACCGAGCAGACGTTGCTCGCCGCGGTGCTCGCCAAGGGAAAGACCGAACTGTCCGGTGCCGCGACCGAGCCGGAGATCATGGATCTGGTGGCTGTGCTGCAGAAGATGGGCGCGATCATCTCCGTGGATGTGGACCGCACCTTCCGCATCGAAGGCGTCAAGGAACTCAAGGGCTACACGCACACCGCGCTCACCGACCGCATCGAGGCCGCGTCCTGGGCTTCGGCGGCGCTGGCCACGCACGGCGACATTTTCGTCAAGGGCGCCACGCAGCCCGAGATGATGACCTTCCTGAACGTGTTCCGTAAAATCGGCGGCGAATTCGACATTACGGACAAGGGCATCCGCTTCTGGCATCCGGGCGGCGATCTGAAGCCCGTGGCCATCGAAACCGATGTGCACCCCGGCTTCATGACCGACTGGCAGCAGCCGCTGGTGGTGGCGCTTACCCAGGCGAACGGCCTGTCGATCGTGCACGAAACCGTGTATGAGAACCGTTTCGGATTCACCAAGCCGCTGGTGCAGATGGGCGCGACGATTCAGCTGTATCGCGAATGCCTGGGCTCCCTGCCGTGCCGCTTCCAGCAGCGCAACTACAAGCATTCCGCGGTGATCTTCGGCCCCACGCCGCTGACCGGCCGCGATATCGAAGTGCCGGATCTGCGCGGCGGCTTCAGCCACCTGATCGCGGCGCTGACGGCCTCCGGCCCGTCGAATGTGCGCGGTATCTCGCTGATTGACCGTGGCTACGCCGACTTCCGCGGCAAGCTCGCCGCCCTCGGTGCCGACGTCGACTGATTTTTGGACGTTGAAGCCGCTAACGAGAAACCGTCGTTGACCACATGAATGGTCGGCGGCGGTTTCTTATATCGACGCGGCGGCAACGAGTTTCAGTCAGTGACGCAAATTACGCGGGAAACGCCTGACCTCCATAAAAACGCCGCTGAGCGCGAGTCAGCGGCGTTTTTTACGGAGGTCCGCTGTTTGCCGCGTAAAACCCTTCGCTGAGTGTGCGTCAGCGAAGGGTTTTACGCGAGGTGGTGTGGCTAAGCTGGGCGGCTGTCCGACTCAGTCGTCCAACTGACTCAGTCGTCGAAATGGCGGAAGATCGGGGTGCCGACGATGGTGAGCAGAATCATGGCCAAGCCGGAGGCAAGCAACACGGCCGCGACGGGGAAGTGGTCGTAGGACCAGCCGTACACCAGTTGACCGAGCGGTTGCGCGCACATGGACAGCGCGCTGACCAGCGACATCACCTTGCCGGTCATCTCCTGCGGCGTGCGCAGCTGGATGGCGGGCATGGCGATGAGATTGGTGAAGCTGCAGGCGATCACCACGGCGCAACTGAACACGATCAGAGCCACGAGTTTTGCCCAATTGCCGATCGGCAGCAAGAACGCGATGCCCTGCGGGATAAGGGCGAACGCCAGCGCGTACAGTGACGGCGCCATATGCTTGATGCTGAGTCTGCTGGCGACCATGCCGGCGATGAACGCGCCCGCCACGCCGGCCACGCCGAGCAGCCCGTCGCTGAAGCCGTAGACGGTGGCGTCGAAGCCAAGCGCGGTGCGGATGATGTAGGGGAAGCCGACTGACGAATAGCCGTTGACGACGAAGTTGAGTATGGCGGCAAACAGCATGAGTTTGAAGATGTTCGGGCGCTCGCGTGTGAGGAAGCGGATGCCGGCTTTGAGATCGTCGAACGGTGAGGGTTGCTCGCAGGCCGGCTCGGCGGTGGCGTCGCCGCGCGGGTCGCCGAGGCGGATGAAGCATTCGAGCGCGGCGGCGAGCGCGAAGCTCGCGACGGTGACGCCCATCATCAGGTGGATGCCGAAGAACGCGTACAGCACGCCGCCGAGGAAGCTGGGCAGCAATGCGCTGAGCTGCTGCACCTGGTTGACGACGGCCATGCCTTGGCGCAGCACGTTGGAGCCGTGATTGCGCAGCAGCTGGGGGAGCGCGGCTTGCACGGTGGGGGTTTCGAACGCGCCGAGCACGGCGAGCAACACCTGCATGGTGGCCACGGCTGCGATGTTGAATCCGATTCCCGCGAACACGAGGGCGCACGCCAGCACCAGCGCGCCGGATGCGGCGTCGAGCGCCACCATGATGGTGCGGCGGTTCACGCGGTCGGCGAGCACGCCGCCGAACGGGGAGAGCAGGATCGTCGGCACGATGGACATGGCGAGGATGGTGGCAAATATGGTTGCGGAGCCGGTTTCGTCAAGCACCCACATCGACATGGCGAAGCGCAGCATCATATTGCCGAACAGCGAGATGCCTTGGCCTGCGACCAGCAGAACAAAGTCGCGCGATCGCAGTGGGTGGGCGGTATCGGTACCGGTGGTGTCTGTACGTGGGCGGTTGCGAAGCATCGGATCCTCCTTACATACCGACCGGCGGTATGAATAAATGTGTTGATGTTGGTTTATCGGTTGTCGGGACGTGCTGTGGTGGGGACTCTTACTGCGCTGTCAGTTCGGCCTACGCTTCGTCGGCCGGTGCTTCGCCTGGGCCGAGGTATGCCGCGTAGCCTTCGGTGAGTTGGTCGATGAGTTCGTCGGTGAATACCGGAACGTCAAGCGAATCGCAGATTCGGGCAAGCGCTTCGACGCGATGCCGCAGCTCGGGCTGGGTGGCGGGGTAGAAGGTCGGCGCCAGCCAGTAGTTGGTGAGCAGTGCGAGAATCTGCGCGGCTTCGCGCGGGTAGTCGGTGGTGATCGAGCCGTCGTCGATGCCCGCGTCGATCAGCTCGAGGAACCTGTCGGCCACATAGGTGCGCCATGCCTTGAGATTGGCGGCCAGTGTGGTGGGGTCCTCCATGGTGGGGTAGGCCTCGCCCATCAGCCGCATATGCGGCGCGTCCGACACCGATCCGGCGAACAACGCCCGCATGGCGTGCAGTCCGTCCAGCGAGTCGTCGTTGCGGATGGGGGAGGCTTTCATGCGCTGGCTGTCCTCGTCGCACAGAGCGTCGAGAATCGCCTGTTTGGAGGCGAAGTGGTGGTAGATCGCGCCTTTGGAGAGGTCGCCGAGCTCGTCGATGATGTCGCGCATGGTGGTGCGCTCGTATCCCTTGGTGAAGAACAGTTTCTGCGCGGCATCGAGAATGCGGCGGCGGGTGACTTCCGGATGCGCGTTGCGTGCCATGTGCCTCGTCTCCTGTGAATGCGTTCGCCGCTGATGGCGATGGCGGTTGATATCCAGTATACATACCGCCGGTCGGTATGTATATCGTGCGTCTCGCGAAACCGCCAATCTGTCCATGTTGAAGTCCAGTGGAGCGGCGGTGTCGCTTGTCTCAGTAGACTGGGGAGAATGAGTCCTGAAGCGTTAAGTGCACTGATTTCCACGATTGCCCACAAACTGGTCGCCGCCGGACAGGCCGGCCAGCTCACCGACGACCTCATCCCCCCGGTCGACAAGCTCGCCGTCATGCGCCCCAAGGATCGCGCGCACGGCGACTGGGCCTCCAACATCGCCATGCAGCTGGCCAAGAAAGCCGGCATGAAGCCCCATGATCTGGCCGAGCTCTTCGCCGCTGAACTGACCGCCGACCCCGGCATCAAGTCCGTCGAAGTGGCCGGCCCCGGCTTCATCAACATCACCCTCGACTCCGCCTCGGCCGCCGCCGTGGTGGATTCCGTGCTCGAAGCCGGCCAGGCCTTCGGCAAAAACGACCATCTGGGCGGCGAGACGCTCAACCTCGAATTCGTCTCCGCCAACCCCACCGGCCCGATCCATATCGGCGGCACCCGTTGGGCGGCCGTCGGCGACTCGATGGCCCGCGTGCTCGAAGCCAACGGCGCCAAGGTCGTGCGCGAATACTACTTCAACGACCACGGCGAGCAGATCAACCGCTTCGCCAAGTCGCTGGTCGCCGCCTGGGCGCACGACAACAACCTCAGCGAGCTCGGCTACAACACCGAAACCCCCGGCGACGGATACAAGGGCGCCTATATCAACGAAATCGCCGCCCGCGTGCAGGCCGAAGCCAAGGCCGACGGCGTGGATCTCACCACGCTCGAGCACAGCGACGGCGGCCTGGACGACGACGGCCTGCCCGTCGGCGAGGGTGATTCCGCCCTGCGTGAGGAGTTCCGCAAGCGCGCCGTGCCGATGATGTTCGACGAGATCCGCAAGTCCATGAAGGACTTCCGTGTGCGGTTCGACGTGTGGTTCCACGAGAACAGCCTGTACGAGACCGGCGAGGTGGAGCGTGCCATCGACGACCTGCGCGAGCGCGGCGACATCTACGAGAAGGACGGCGCCACCTGGTTCGAATCCACCAAGCATGGCGACGACAAGGACCGCGTGATCCTGAAGTCCAACGGCGAATACGCCTACTTCGCCGCCGACATCGCCTACTACCGCAACAAGCGCAAGCGTGAGAACGATCCGGCCGACGTGGCGATCTACATGCTCGGTGCCGACCACCACGGCTACATCGGCCGCATGATGGCCATGTGCGCCGCCTTCGGCGACGAGCCGGGCAAGAACATGCAGATCCTCATCGGCCAGCTCGTCAACGTGATGAAGGACGGCAAGGCCGTGCGCATGTCGAAGCGCGCCGGCAACGTCGTGACCCTGGACGACCTCGTCGAGGCCGTCGGCGTGGATGCCGCCCGCTACTCGCTGGCCCGCACCGACTACAACTCGCCGGTCGACATCGACCTGAACCTGCTCGCCAGCCACACCAACGAAAACCCGGTGTACTACGTGCAGTACGCGCACGCCCGCTCCTGCAATGTGGACCGCAACGCGGCCGCCGCGAACGTGAACGCGGAGACAGCCGACCTGTCCCTGCTCGATACCGAAGCCGACGGCGAAGTGCTCGCCGCGCTCGCCCAATGGCCCGCCGTGCTGCGCGAGGCCGGCGACAAGCGCGCCCCGCACCGCGTGGCCCACTACCTCGAGGATCTGGCCGCCGCCTACCACAAGTGGTACAACGTCGAGCGCGTCGTGCCGATGGCCCTGACCGAACCCGAGGAACGCCTGGACGACGCCGCGCGCGAGGCATTGCGCATCGCCAAGAACCCCGAGCCGGCCCGCGCCGCCGCCCGACTGAAGCTCAACGATGCGGTCCAGACCGTCATCGCCGCGGGCCTCGACCTGCTCGGCGTCGAAGCGCCGGAGAAGATGTGACGGCGGCCTAAGCCCGTCCACAACCTTTCCAAATCATCGCCGCGGCCAACGGTTCCAACCGTCCGCGGCGATGCCGTAATCGTCCCGCCGAAGAACGCAAGAGAACGCAAGAAGGAACGAAGACATGCCCATCACCCCCATCTGGCCCGAAGCCGCGGCTGAGAACGAGAACGGCGAACTGACCTTCCATGGCCGCACCGCCTCCAGCCTGCTCGGCGAATTCGGCTCGCCGCTCTACCTCATCGACACCGATGAGGTGGCCGCCCGCGCCCGCCGCTTCGTGCGCGCCGCCGCCGACGCCTTCACCACCTCGACCACGCATGTGAGCTTCGCCGGCAAAGCGTTCCTGTCCAAGGAGATCGCGCGCATCGTCACCGAAGCGGGCATGCTCGTCGACACCTGCACCATGGGCGAGATGCGCATCGCCCTCGCCGCCGGCGTGCCCGGCCGCCGCCTCGTGCTGCACGGCAACAACAAATCCGACGAGGAGATCGCGCTCGCCATCAGCGAGGGATTCGCGAAAATCGTGGTCGACGAGCCCAACGAGCCCGAGCGCATCGCCCGCATCGCCCGCGGCCTCGGCAAGCGCGCGCGTGTGATGCTGCGCGTCACCGCCGGCATCCACGCGGGTGGACACGAATACATCTCCACCGCCCATGAGGACCAGAAGTTCGGCGTGCCGCTGCTGGCCGCCGGTGCCGACGCGAGCGTGCTCGACGTGCTCGACGATCTGGACTCCGTCACGCCCGCCGTCACCAACGCGCGGATCGCGCAGAGTGTGCAGAGTGCGAACGGTGCGATTGGTGGGGGAGTGGATGATTCCGCCGCGTCGGATTCCGGTGCGCGAGACCTGCGATACGACGTGAAATACCCGTACGACCTGAGCCATGAGGAGATTTCCGAGGCGGACCGCGCTCTCGCCGCCGCCATGGAGACCGTGGCCGACGGGCCGGCGCTCGCCGTGCTCAAGGACATCCTCACGCGCCAGGAGGATCTGGAGCTGGTGGGCATCCATTCGCATATCGGCTCGAATATCCACGAGGCCGACGCGTTCATCCAGGCCGCCAAGCGCATGATGCTGCTGCGCAAAACCTTCTACGCGACCGACGCCTACACGCTGCCCGAGGTGGACCTCGGCGGCGGCTACTCCGTGGCCTACACGGACGGCGAGGACCGTATGGACGTCGAGGCCGAGCTCAAGCGTCTGGCCGAGGCCGTGCTGGCCGTGAACCGCGCGTTCGGCATGCCCATGCCGGCCGTCAGCTTCGAACCGGGCCGTTGGGTCGTCGCGCCTGCGGGCGTGACGCTGTACCGCGTCGGCACCGTCAAGCATGTGCATCTGGCCGACGCGCGGGACCGTGCCGGCGAACCGATCGACGAGCGCGTGTACGTCTCCGTCGACGGCGGTATGAGCGACAACATCCGCCCGGCCCTGTACGGTGCCGACTACACCGCGCGGCTGGCGAACCGTGCCGGCGCGAGCGAGACGATGCTGGCCCGCGTGGTCGGCATGCACTGCGAATCCGGCGACATCGTCGTGCATGAGGTGCGGCTGCCCGCCGACGTGACGCGCGGCGACATCCTCGCCGTGCCGGTCACCGGCGCGTACGGGCGCACGATGGCCAGCAACTACAACCAGGCGCTGATCCCCGCTGTCGTTGCGGTTTCGCACGCCGACGCGCATGTCATGATGCGTCGCCAAACCGTCGACGACCTGCTCGCCCTGGACGTCAGCGAATAGAAGCGCGGAACATAGAAAACGGGGTTTCTCTCATTGGAGAGGGACCCCGTTTCGTATGGGAAGAAGACCTCGCTACTTGGTGGTCATCGTGCCCAATGCGGTGCCGGCGGTGGTATCGCCGGCAGTGGTGAGGTCGAGGGCGGCGATGGCGTCCGGATTGGTGAACACCACGATCACGTCGGTGGGTTTGCCGGCGGCCTTCACCGCCTCGAGATCGACTTTTTCGACGGGCTCGCCCGCGGCGACGGTCTGACCTTGGGTGACCAGCATCTCGAATGGCGCGCCGCCCAACTGCACGGTGTCGACGCCGATATGCACCAGCACTTCGACGCCGCTGGGGGTGGTGATGCCCACAGCGTGCTTGGCATCGGCCACGGTGGTCACCGTGCCGGCGACCGGCGCGAGCACCGTGCCCGAAGTGGGCACGACGGCGAAACCATCGCCGAGAATCTTGGCGGCGAAGGTCTCGTCAGGCACTTCGGTGACGGGCTTGAGCGCGCCGTCGGTGGGAGCGACGACCGGCTCGCCGGCGGGAGTCGCCGGGGTTTCGGGCGCGTCGTCGCGGTGAAACAGGGAAGAGAATAAGCCGGCCATAAATCAAGGTCCTTTCGGCTGTGTTCGTGTGGATTGATGGATTGAAAATAATTCCGCGGCCGGGCGAATCGGATATGAAATCCGCTCGGCCCGGCCGCGGAGACTGAACCTATCTCACTCAGGCTTTCTGATGGATCTCCTCCATGGCGTCGGCCACGGCCTGCACCTGGGTGCCGACCACAACCTGGATGTTCTTCGCGTCAAGCACCTTGACGCCCGGAACACCGGCCTTGCGGATGGCGTCGAGATCAACCTTCGAAGTGTCGTGCACGCCCATGCGCAGACGGGTCACGCAGTTCTCGATGTCCACGATGTTCTCCTTGCCGCCGAGGGCGGTGTAGAGCGTGTTGGCGAGAGCGACATGCTTGTCTCCGGCGGGAGCGGCGGCCTTCTTGTCTTCGGCGCCGGTGTCCATGATGCCGGCCACGGCGGCGGTCGCCGCGTCATCGTCATCGCCACGGCCCGGGGTCTTCATGTCGAACTTCTTGATCAGGAAGGTGAACAGGAAGTAGTAGATGATCGCGAAGACCACACCCTGCAGAATCAACATCCACGGCATGTTCGCCTGCGGCACGCGCAGGGACAGGAACCAGTCGATGAAGCCCGCGGAGAAGTTGAAGCCTGCGATCCACTGGAAGGAGGCGGCGATGAACACCGACAGGGCGGTGAGCAGCGCGTGCACCACGTACAGCGGGAAGGCGGCGAACATGAAGGAGAATTCGAGCGGCTCGGTCACACCGGTGAGGAAGGCGGCGAGACCGCCTGCCAGCATCAGGGAGCCGACGGCCTTCTTGTTCTCGGGCTTGGCGCAACGGTAGATGGCGAACGCGCCGGCGGGCAGGCCGAACATCATGATCGGGAAGAAGCCGGCCTGATACATGCCGGTGACGTACTCGCCCCACGGATGGAAGCCGCCGGTGGCGAGGGCCGCCGGGGTGGCGCCGTCAAGGCCGCCAACGCCGTTCCAGAACTTGGTGATATCGTCGATGCCGGCCAGGTTGAACCAGAACACGTTGTTCAGTGCGTGGTGCAGACCGGTGGGGATAAGCAGACGGTTGAAGAACGCGTAGATGGCGGCGCCCACGGCACCCATGCCCATCAGGGACTCGCCGAACCAGACCAGGCCGTTGTAGACGACCGGCCACACGAAGAGCAGCACGAGCGAGATGACCGACATAATCGCGGCGGTCAGGATCGGCACGCAGCGGCGGCCGGAGAAGAACGCCAGGAAGTCGGGCAGTTTCGTTTTTCCGAACCTGTTGTAGAGCGCGCCGGCCACACAGCCGACCATGATGCCGAAGAACACGTTCTTGTTGCCGATGGCGCCGGCGGCGAAGGCCGGGTGGTCGGTGGCGATGGTTTCGGCGTCGAAGCCGAGGAACATGCTCGCGGAGCCCATGATGGTGGTGACGGTCATGAAGCCGACGAGACCGGAAAGCGCGGAGGCGCCGTCCTTATCGCGAGCCATACCGATGGCGACGCCGACGGCGAACAGCAAGCCGAGGTTGTCGAGGATGGCGGAGCCCGTTTTGCACAGATACGCGGCGACGACGTTATTGCCGCCCCAGCCGCTCGGGTCGATCCAGTAACCGATGCCCAGGAAGAGTGCAGCCGCAGGCAGACACGCAACGGGCAGCATAAGCGCGCGACCAAGTCGCTGGACGTATGCTTTCATTCCTAATCCTCCCTCTTGAGGGTTATGAGCGGTGAATTGTTCTTGCATGACCTTTCTCTCTGTCCGCCGCGTTTCCTCCGCCTTTGGATTCAACGGACGGGCGTGCCAAGCAGCACCGCTTCAATTGACCATGGTACGGCAGCAAAAGGGTCGTGTCACCCAATTCGTTAAGATTCTTTCCAATTTGTGTGGGGTGCAAGCCACCCGTTGAGTCGCTTAAGGTAACGGGCAGTTGGGTTTGAGGTGATTATGAGGTGGTTTGGTATTTTTGTTAGAGGACTTATTCATACGGCGTGTCGGATTCGGACCGTAGAATGGCCCAGGTAATCGCCGGATGCGAAGGAAGGACCCCCGTGGCATTTGAGAACGAAACCCCGATCCGTGTAGGACTGCTCGGCGCAGGCACCGTCGGCTCGCAGACAGCCCGCCTTATCGTCGAACAGCGCGACGAGCTCGCGGCCCGCATCGGACGCCCGATTGAGCTGACCGGCGTCGCCTGCCTCGACCCGGCCGAAACCGACCCCTTCCCGTGGATCGACAAGTCCGTCGTCACCACCGACACCATGCATGTGGCGACCAACTCCGACATCGTCATCGAGCTCATCGGCGGCACCAACGTGGCCCGCACCTTCGTGCTCGCCGCCATCGAATCCGGCGCGTCCGTCGTGACCGCCAACAAGGCGCTGCTCGCCAAGTACGGCCCGGAGATCTACGCCGCGGCCGAAGCCAAGGGCGTCGACATCTACTTCGAGGCCTCCGTGGGCGGCGCGATCCCGTTCCTGCGCCCCCTGCGCGAATCCCTTGTGGGCGACAAGGTGACCAGCATGCTCGGCATCGTCAACGGCACCACCAACTACATCCTCGACGAGATGACCACCAAGGGTCTGCAGTTCGACGACGTGCTCAAGGACGCCCAGGCCAAGGGCTACGCCGAAGCCGATCCGACCGGCGACATCGAAGGCTATGACGCCGCCAACAAGGCCGCCATCATGGCCACGCTCGGCTTCCACACCAATGTGGGCATCGACGACGTGACCGTCGAGGGCATCACCAAGATCACCGCCGACGACATCGCCGCCGCCACCGCCGAAGGCAAGGTCATCAAGCTGCTCGCCGTGGTCGAGAATGGCGAGGCCGGCGTCTCCGCGCGCGTCTACCCGGCGCTAATTGACGAATCGCATCCGCTCGCCTCCGTGCACGGCTCGTTCAACGCCGTGTTCGTCAAGGCCGAGGCCGCCGACGACCTGATGTTCTACGGCCGCGGCGCGGGCGGCGCCCCCACCGCCTCCGCCGTGGTGGGCGACGTGGTCACCGTGGCGCGCCATATCGCCGCCGGCACCACCGGCCCGTCCATCCCGCTGTACAAGGACCTGCCCAAGGCGCCGATCAACGCCTCCAAGGCCGCCTTCGCCGTGCGCTTCCTCATCCACGACAAGCCGGGCGTGCTCGCCTCGATCGCCAAGGAATTCGCCGACCACGGCGTGTCCATCAACGGCGTGAACCAGGATCTGAAGCCCACCATGACTGACCCCGGCTATGACGGCGAGATCCAGCAGCTGCGTCTGGTGACGCATCTGACCGACGAGGTGACGCTGCGCGAAACCGTGCAGGCCGTCTGCCAGCTCGACTGCGTGACCGGCGAGCCGTCGATCCTGCGCGTGATGGACTGATCGTTCGTCATCGAAAATCGATAACAGATACGTTCCGTAGGTTGTCATCAGGCTGATTTGAAGGCCGGCAGCCTACGGAACCCAAATCCACCTACGGAACTCGCGTAGGACGCAACAAACGCGGCAGGAGAGACCCATGACCCCAGTGTGTTCCAGTGTGACGGTGCGCGTGCCCGCCACCAGCGCCAACCTCGGCTCCGGCTTCGACACGGTCGGTCTGG
The DNA here is from genome assembly GCF_056356295.1 of Bifidobacterium sp. LH_558. Taxonomy (NCBI): domain Bacteria; kingdom Bacillati; phylum Actinomycetota; class Actinomycetes; order Bifidobacteriales; family Bifidobacteriaceae; genus Bifidobacterium; species Bifidobacterium sp. LH_558. Next base: position 103,726 of record NZ_JBKETZ010000008.1, read on the forward strand.
CGCTCGACTACCACGACGAGCTCGTGTTCACGTTGAGCTCCGACCCTGCCGACACGAGCGCGCATGTGGTCATCCACGGCGAGGGCGAGGACACGCTGCCGCGTGATGAGACGCATCTGGTGGTCTCCACCTTCCGCCGCGCATGCTCCACGTTCGGACTTGGTCGATTCGGCTTCACGCTGGAGGCGACCAACAACATTCCTCAGGCGCGCGGCATGGGTTCCTCCGCCGAGGCGATCGTCGCGGGCATCGCGGCGGCCGCCGCCTTCGCGCAAAGCGGCGAACTCAACCGTGACGCCATCTTCGAACTGGCTGCGAATATCGAAGGACACCCCGACAACGTGGCGCCGGCCGTGTACGGCGGCCTGACCGTCTCGTGGGATTTCGAAACTGGCGAGGGCGTCGGTTCCGTGCCGATTCCCGGCGGCGAACCGCTGCATGGCGGCTTCCACACCGTGAACTATCCGGTGGATGCGGCCGTCACGGCGGCCGTGTTCGTGCCCGACTACGAGCTCTCCACGGAAAAGGCGCGTCAGGCGCTGCCCGGGCAGCTGCCCTACCGTGACGCGATCTACAACGTCTCGCGCGTGGGGCTTTTGCCCGCCGCGATGAATCCGCGTGTGCTCGCCCAAGCCTCGGGCGAGGGCGAGAGCGCGGAAGCGCTGGAGAAGGCCGCGCGTGAGGCGAACGCGCTGCTGTTCAGCGCGACGCAAGACAAACTGCATCAGCCGTATCGCGCGCCGCTGATGGCCCCCTCATGGGAATTGATCGAAAACTTCCGCGCCAAGGGCTATGCGGCCGCCGTGTCCGGCGCGGGCCCCTGCGTGCTGGTGCTGCATTACGGCGACGCGCGTGAGGCCATCGATGAGGTGGCCGCCGAACAGCTCGCGTCGGGCCACTGGCGCGTGCTACACCTGCCCATCAACGCCGTCGGCGTGGAAGTGAAGCGCGCTTAGGCGTTACCGCCATGGGCGGCGGGCTGCTGATAAGGTGGCGGGTATGAGTATTCCGCTGATTCTTGCTTCGAAATCCGTTCCGCGCCGCAATGTGCTCAACTCGGCCGGCGTGTGCCCGACGATCCGAGTCTCGCATGTCGACGAGCCGGCCGCGCTGGAGCGAGCCGCGCGCGAGGCGGGCGTCGCGGTCGCGGATCTGAGCGTGGACCAGCGTGTGATGATTCTCGCCGAAGCCAAGGCGCAGGCCGTACATCAGGCATATCAGGACGTCGCCGCCACCGCCGCCGCGGCCAGCGGAGTGCGTGTGACCGGCTATCCGCTGCGGTCTCCCGAAGTCGCCGAAGCTACTGAAGCTACCAGCACGGGTGCGGCCGCCGGTGGCGATGCCTCTAAGAACGCCGAAGACTCCGCCGTCTCCGCCGGCCCGCAGATTGACTACTCGAACGCCTCCGTGGCCACCACGCGCGACTTCTCCGGCGTGAACGTCCCCACCGAAACCGAGCCCATCAACGTGATCAGCGGCGGGCAGGGCGGACTGTCGCACAGCGAGGTCGGCCCGCTGATCCTCGGCTGTGATTCGATGTTCCTGATGAACGGCGAATGCTACGGCAAACCGCATAGCGTCGAGGTGGCCCGCGAACGCCTGCGCGCGATGCGCGGCGGCGTCGGCGAACTGTGGACCGGCCACTGCCTGATCGACTTCGCCACCGGCCGCGTGGCGCGCGGCGCCAGCCATGCGAAAGTGCATTTCTGCGAGTACACGGATGACGACATCGAACGCTACATCGCCACCGGCGAGCCGTTGGAAGTAGCCGGATCGTTCACTCTGGAAGGCTTCGGCGGCGCGTTCATCGACGGCATCGAAGGCGATCCGCACGGCATCATCGGCCTGAGCCTGCCGTTGGCGCGCAGACTGTGCGCCGAACTCGGCATCGCCTGGACCGACTTGTGGAATGTGGGCCGCGGCGTCAAAGAACCCGAAGACAAGGCCAGCGGCGTCGCCCATGCCGAACCGGCGCAGCAGAACGGATTGGGCGGCACCCCCAAGAACGCCGTCATCATCCCGCCGAAGGAGAACGTGCACCAGCCCGGCGACGGGTGGATCGAATGCGCGTGCGGCCGCAAGCATTGGGGGACCAACGGCGCGTCCGGCATCCTCCTGGCCCGTCGCGACGAGACGAGCGGCGAGGTGACTCATGTGGTGATGCAGCATCGCGCGATGTGGAGCGCCGAAGGCGGCACTTGGGGCATTCCGGGCGGCGCGACCGCCGATGGGGAGAATCCGATCGAGGGCGCGCTGCGCGAATCCTACGAAGAGGCGAACATCACCCCCGAAGACATCGACGTGGTGGGCGCGTACCGCGAGGACCACGGCCCGTGGGCCTACACCACGGTGTTCGCGTTCGAGAAGCCCGGTCACTGTGTGACGCCCAAGGCCAACGACGACGAGAGCATGGAGATCGAGTGGGTGCCGATCGACGACGTGCCCAACCGCAAGCTGCTGACCGCCATGCGCACCGACTGGCCGAATTTCGCCGCACGTCTGCGCGAGTTGGCCGCGCAAGCGCGTTAAACCGCTGACGGCCGAATCCCTTTTCGCGCGGCACTGACTACGTATTCTTTGGGACGATATGTCCTCCGTAAGAATGAGACGCGGCCGCCGGCCGAATCGTCCCTATGCCTGATGGCCGCCGCCGCGCGCGAACCGTAGCCTTGCGGGTATGAACACAACGATTCCCGTATTAACCGCCACTGATTTGGTGATGGATTACTCCGCGCGCCCCTCGGCGGCGCCCTCCAACCGCGAGCCGGTCGCCGCCATGCCCGCCCCCAGCTTCCACACACTCGCCCTCAACCATGTGAACTTCCAGCTGAACGTCGGCGAGTCCGTGGCTGTGATGGGTCCCTCCGGCTCCGGCAAATCCACGCTGCTGCATGCGCTCGCCGGCGTCATCCGGCCGACCTCGGGCAGCGTGGTGTTCCGCGGCGCCGACATCACCCGCATGAATGACGCCGACCGCACCGCGCTGCGCCGCACCGCCTTCGGTTTCGTCTTCCAATCCGGCCAGCTGCTGCCCGAACTGCCGGCGGTGGAGAACATCGCGCTGCCGATGATGCTCAGCGGCGTCGACTACCGCCAAGCCACCGACACGGCGATCCTCTGGCTGGAGCGGCTCGGCCTGCGCGCGCTCGCCACGCAACGCCCCGGCGAGATGAGCGGCGGCCAGATGCAGCGTATCGCCATCGCCCGCGCGCTCGCCATGCGCCCGGCCGTCGTGTTCGCCGACGAACCCACCGGCGCGCTCGACCAGACCACCGGCCGCGAAGTGATGAGCATCCTCACCCAAGCCGCCCGCGACAATGGTTCGTCCGTGGTAGTCGTGACCCACGACCCGAATGTGGCCGCCTTCTGCGGTCGCACCGTGACCATGCAGGACGGTGTGCTGGCTTCGGCACAAGGCGTGGCCGGCATGGCCGGTATGGCCGGCGCGACTGGAGCAGTTGGAACATCTGGTGCGACCGGCATGACCGGAGTGGCCGGCATGGCCGGTATGGCTGGCGCGGCCGCGGGCATATCCGCCGCTGCGCCCGTCGCACCGCATATGACACAGGAGGGCACACGATGAGCACTTTCGCGCTATGGCGTCTCTTCCACCGCCCCGGCACCCGCGGCACGTCCGGCCACACCTCGATGCTCGCCATCATCGCCTTCGCCGCTGCCACCGCGATCTTCCTCACCGTGCTCGGCGGCGTGCACGGATTCGTCTGGCGCGCCTCCGCCGACCACACCTTCGGCTGCGTATTCGACTCCGCCTCCTGCGCTCCCGGCACCTATGAGGCTTGGATCAGCCGACTGTCCGATTCGACTGACCCCGCCCAATACGCCTCCAGCTATGTGATGCTCGCCATTTTCGCCTGCATCCTGCTGATCGTGCCATTCGTCGCGCTCGCCGGATCCGCCGCCCGCCTCGCCGCCTCACGCCGTGACGCGCGGTTGGCGGCGCTGCGGCTCATCGGCGTCTCGCAAGCGCAGGTGATGCGGCTCACCGCGCTCGACGCCGCCGGACAAGCCTTGGTCGGCGCGTTGGCCGGCGTGATCGGTTATTTCGCGCTGATGCCGGCGGTGATGCTGCTCAACTTCCAAAACCAGCATTTCACCTTCGAACAGCTGTGGGTGGGGTCGACTGCGCTGGTGGCCGTGATCGTCGGCGTGATCGCGCTCGCGTTGGTCTCCTCGCTGATCACCCTGCGCCGCGTGGCCATCACTCCGCTGGGGGTGACCGCCCGCCAGTCGCAGCCGCTGCCGACGGGGTGGCGCGTGGTGATTTTCATTGTGGTGTTCGTGGGCGCGCTGGCGGTACTGGGGAATATGCAGCTGTTCTCCGGATTGGGCACCGGCGTGGTGTATGCGATGATTTTCGCGATGATCGCCCTGCCGTTCGCACTGGTCAATCTGATCGGCGCATGGGTGGTCACCACTCGCGCCCGTGTTAAGGCACGTCGGCCGAAGGACGCGGCCACGATGATCGCGATGCGCCGCATCCTCGACAATCCCAAGCGTGCCTGGCGCAATGTGAGCGGCATCGCATTGGCGGTGTTCATCGCCGGCATCACGTCGGTCGCCTCGCTGTTCGGCAGTTCGGAGACGCCGATGGGGGTGGACCCCAGCGACCCCGGCCTGTTGTTCATGCGCGATATCGGCACCGGCGGACTGCTCACGCTCGCGTTCGCGGCCGTGCTCGCGGCGGTCAGCTGCGGTGTGATGCAGGCCGGCAGCGTCTACGATCAGGCGAACGAATACCGCCTGCTGGTGTTGGAGGGCACGGATGTGCGCACCCTGAACCGCGCGCGGTTCATCGAGGTGTTCACTCCGTTGACCGTCGTGGTGGTTGTGGCCGCGGGCTGCTCCTTCGCGCTGATGATGCCGCTGTTCGCCCAGTCGATGACCGCGCCAGCCACACTGATCAGTTTCGCGGGCGGCATCGCCCTGTGCTTCGCGCTGGTGGCGATCGGCGCGTTCGCCTCGAACCGCGTGGCCGCCAGCCTCAACCTCACCGACTACCGCGCCGATGACTGAGGTGGGGCACCGACCTCAGTCGGCCGGTGGGCTCAGCCGAGTAGGACGGCGATGATGGCGATGAAGATGGGCGAGGTCATAGTGCTCAGCAGGATGCCGTCGCGGGCGAAGGTGAGTCCGACGTTGTAGCGGGCCGCGTAGTTGTAGACGTTCTGGCCGGTGGGCAGGGCGGCGAGCACCACACAGGCATAGAGGTCCGCGCCACGGAAGCCCATCAGGAAGTAGGCCACCAGGAAGGCGATCACCGGCATCACCACGTTCTTCAGCACGGCCACGGTGATCACAGCCGGGCGGTCGCCCTTCTCCTGCATGGGGCGCGTGCCGTACAGGGACATGCCGAACGCCATGAGAATCATCGGCACGGCCGAGTCGCCGATCATATCGATGGGGTCGAAGATGAAATTGGGAATGATGAACGTTCCCGTGAGCTGCGAGACCAGCGAGACGAGAATGCCCGCGATCGAGGCGAGCAGCAGCGGCTGGTGCAGCGGCTGCTTGGCGATCTCCTTCAGCGAGACCTTGCCTTTGGCGGTCACGTCGAGCGCGGTGAGGGCCACCGGCGTGAACAACGCCTGCTGCATGACGAGAATCGGCGCGACCAGAGCGGGATTGCCGAGAATGTAGGTTGCGATCGGCAGGCCGATGTTGTTCGAGTTGAGATACAGCGAGTTCAGCGAGCCGATGATCGCGTCGGCCGCCTTGAGATGGAAGAACAGGCGGTTGAGCACCAGAAACACCACTCCCACCAGCATGGCGGAGAGGAACGCGACCACGATCGACGGATGGAGGATGTCGAGCAGCGGCTCCTTGGAGAGGATCGCGAACATCAGGCACGGGCTGGAGACGAAGAAGGAGAAGCGGTTGAGCACCATCTGCGCGCTCGCGCCGCCGATGCGCATACGCGCGGCCGCATAACCCACCGCGATGACGATGCCGATCACGCAGAAGCCCTGCATCGCACTGACCAAACCTGGCATAATCCTCCTTCAACGCATTCCAAGTCTGTCACATTGAGAGAGCGGCGGCGGCTGCGTCTCACCTAGTGGTTTACGATGGGCTGCATGACTATGCAGACTTCCCAGACTTCTCAAATCAGCGCGACCGCGGAAATCGGATTCGATCCGAAGGCCAGCCGCGGGGAGGCGCTCGCGGCGCTGCTTGAGCAGATCATGGGCGTGTATTCGGTGAGCGATGAGGAGAAGCCGCTTACCGATATGGTCGAGGCGTTCCTGCGCGAGCAGCCGCATCTGACCGTGCGCCGCCACGGCGACACGCTGGTGGCCTCCACCGATTTTGGCTGCGGGCAGCGCGTGATCCTCGCCGGGCATCTCGACACGGTGCCGGTGATCGACAATTTCCCGCCGCGCTGGCTCGACCCTGCCGCGGATTTGGCCGAAACGTCCGGCGAGGTGGCGCCCGGTGTGGCCAAGGTGCGCCATGACGTCGCCGATAAGACCAAGCCGGGCGCCCGCGTGATGTGGGGGCGCGGCGCCACCGATATGAAGGCTTCGGATGCGGTGATGCTCTACTTTGCCGCCACCCTCACGGGGGCCAACGCCAAAGTCGACCTGACCTACGTGTTCTACGACCATGAGGAGGTCGTGGCCGAGAAGAACGGTCTGCGCAAGGTGGTCGAGGCCCACCCCGACTGGATCGAGGGCGATTTCGCCATCATCGGCGAGCCGACGAACTGCGGCATCGAGGGCGGCTGCAACGGCACGATGCGCTTCGACGTGGTGGCGCACGGTGTGGCCGCGCACTCCGCCCGCGCCTGGATGGGCAGGAACGCCATCCATGCCGCCGCCGACATCCTGACCCGCCTGAACGCCTATGAGCCGCAGGACATCGAGGTGGACGGCCTGGTCTATCGCGAGGGCCTCAACGCCACGCTGATTTCCGGCGGCAAGGGTACGAATGTGATTCCCGATGAATGCCGCGTGCATGTGAACTACCGTTTCGCACCCGACAAGACGCTGCCACAAGCCAAGGCGCTGATGATGGGCGCGGACGCGGGCGCGGAGCTCGGCAATGGCGAGCATACGGCCACCGGCGGTGTGTTCGAGGGCTACGGCATCGAGATGAAGGACGAAAGCCCCTCCGCGCGCCCGGGACTCAACTCGCCGCTGGCCGCTTCGCTGGCTTCGCTGGTCAAGGAGCGCACCGGCCGCGACCCGTTGGCCAAACTCGGCTGGACCGATGTGGCGCGCTTTGCGATTTTGGGAATTCCTGCCGTCAATCTCGGTGCGGGAGACCCTCTGCTCGCCCACAAACACGACGAGCAGGTGCCCGAAAGTGACCTCGTGTTGATGGCCGACCTGCTGCAAGCGTGGCTTTGCCGATAAAAGTGTGGCATACTGAGAGACGGTGGTTCTGCAAACCGCCGACGTGCCTGATGGCGTCGATCCCCTCGCGGTTCTTCGACTTGACAACGCGAGCGCTGGTGTCCGCCGTCTGCACACATGGACTTTGATGAGTTTCCTGCGCGAGCGCAATCGTTGCGCGGCCACGGTGAGAGCGTGGTGTGAGTATCGCCGCAGGCCTGAGATGCGACGCGATGCAGCGTGTCGTAAGGAGCATTGTGCCCACTGTGAATCGTGATGGGGCGGCCGACGAGGTCGCAACCCCTGAAATCAGCGTATCCGCAACATCCCTCTCCGCTTCGAGCGAGCCCGCCGACGCTTCGGCTCAGCCCGCCGCGCCCGCTCCCCGCCGCCGTCGTGGCGGCCGCCGCGTGGTGCGTGGGGCCGGTGCCGCCGGCGCTTCGGTGGAGCTGAAGGTGGAGGATCATTCCACGCCGCTGTTCGAGGAGCCGGTGCTGCCCGAGCCCGCGCCCAAGGCTGCGAAGACCTCCGGCCGCACGAGGCAGACCAAGGCCGCGAAGGCCGAGGCTGAGGTCGCTGAGGCAGCTGAGGCTATTGAGTCCGTCGAAGCCGCCGCGTCGCCTTTTGAGGATGATGCCAAGGAGCGCCCGGCCCGCCGCACGCGCCGTCGCACGGCTGCCGCGCGTGCCGAGTTGGATTCGCTGGATCCGCCCGCGCCGCCGACTTTCGATTCCCGTGATGACGACGAGGATGCCGACGAGCGCCCGGCCCGCCGCACCCGTTCGCGTTCGCGTGCCCGTGTTGAGGACGATTCGTTCATCGAGCGCGCGCTTGAGGTGGTCGACGAGCTGCCGGAGGGCCATGAGACGCCCCGCCGCTCGCGCCCGATGACCTCGCTGCTGTTCCAGGAGCCGGTGATTCCCTTCGATGACGCCGACGATGACCGCCCGTCTCGCCGCGCTGTGCGTGATGATGACGAGGATGATGAGGATCGTTCCACCCGTTCGCGTTCGCGCCGCCGCCGCGGCAAGGCGAGCGACGACGAGGACTTCCGCGATGACGAGCGCGGAGGCCGCGCCTCCCGCGGCTCGCGTCGCGACGACCGCGATGATCGCGACGCCCGTGATCTGCGTGACGAGCATGACGAGCGCGATGAACGCGACGAGCGTGACGACGACGAGCAGCTGGAAGGCGGCTCCCGTTCCCGTTCGCGCCGCAACCGCCGTCTGAACGCGCAGGAGCGTCGCGCCGCCGCCGAAGTCGAGCAGATCGAGGAGGACCTCGAGCTCGACGACATCTCCTACACGCCGATCGACGAGGAAGAGCCGGAAAACGACGAGCCGCGTTCGCGTTCGCGCCGTCGCCGCCGTTCCCGCTCCAAGTCCGACCAGTCGCAGGAAACCTGCGAATCGCGCGAGTCTCGCGAGTCCCGTGACGAGCGCGATGACCATGATGACGCGGACGACGAGGGCGAGACCGTCACCCGTCGCCGTCGTCGCCGCCGCGGCAAGAGTGATGCCGACGATCAGGAGCAGCCGCTGGTGCGCCGTTCGCGCAAGCAGCAGTACATCGACGAGATCACCGACGTCGAAGGCTCGACCCGACTTGAGGCCAAGAAGCAGCGCCGCCGCGACAACCGCCGCGAGCGTAGCCGCCAGAGCCAGCTCATGGAGCAGGATTTCCTCGCGCGTCGCGAGAACGTGGACCGCCTGATGGTGGTGCGCGAACGCGAACGCCACACGCAGATCTCCGTGGTCGAAGACAACGTGCTCGTCGAGCATTACGTCTCCGACATCCAGGAAGTGCAGACGGTGGGCAATATCTATCTGGGCCGCGTGCAGAACGTGCTGCCCAGCATGGAGGCCGCCTTCGTTGACATCGGTCAGGCGCGCAACGGCGTGCTGTACGCCGGCGAGGTGAACTGGGACGCCGCGCGTCTCGAAGGCCAGCCGCGCCGCATCGAACTCGCGTTCAAGAGCGGCGACCCGGTGCTGGTGCAGGTCACCAAGGATCCGATCGGCCACAAGGGCGCCCGCCTGACCTCGCAGGTCACGCTGGCCGGCCGCTTCCTCGTGCTGGTGCCGTCCGGCGGCATGACCGGCGTGAGCCGCAAGCTGAGCGAGCGTGAGCGCAGCCGCCTCAAGAACATCGTTTCGAAGATCGCGCCGAAGGATATGGGCGTGATCATCCGCACCGCCGCCGAGGGCGCCTCCGAGGAGGCCATCGTCAAGGACCTCGAAAGCCTAGTGCGCCAGTGGGAGCGCATCAACGCCAAGCGCGAGGAGTTCTGGCACGGCAAGCGCCCCAAGCTGCTGCAGGGCGAGCCGGATGTGGCGATCCGCGTGGTGCGCGACATCTTCAACGACGATTTCAACAAGCTCATCGTCGAAGGCTCGAAGGTGTACGAGCGTATCGAGGAATACCTCGACACCATGGCACCGGATCTGAAGGACAAGCTGGAGCGTTGGGACCCGGCCGAGCATGAGGGCAAGGACGTGTTCGACCGCTGGCAGATCGACTCCCAGCTGCGCAAGGGCATGGAACGTCAGGTCTACCTGCCGTCGGGCGGTTCGATTGTGATCGACCGTACCGAGGCGATGACCACCATCGACGTGAACACCGGCCGTTTCATCGGCAAGGGCAAGTCGCTGGAGGAGACGGTCACCCGCTGTAACCTCGAGGCCTCCGAAGAGATCGCGCGCCAGCTGCGTCTGCGCGACATCGGCGGCATGGTGATGATCGACTATGTGGATATGGTCATGCCCGCCAACCGCGACCTCGTGCTGCGCCGCTTGGTGGAGTGCTTGGCGCGCGACCGTACCAAGCATCAGGTGGCCGAGGTCACCTCGCTGGGTCTGGTGCAGATGACGCGTAAGCGCATCGGCCAGGGCCTGGTCGAGGCGTTCTCTGAGGAGTGCCCGACCTGTAAGGGCCGCGGCTTCATCCTGCACGACCATCCCACCGTCTCTGCCGATTACGACGATCCGTACGCGCTGCGCGGCGGTGACCCGTTCGTCAAGACGAATAAGCATGGCCGTGGGTCGGATGTATCCGCCCCGCAGGGCTCTTCGCCGGATGTGAAGGCCAAGCTTGCGCAAATCGCCGCCGCCGCCATCGCCGCGAACAACGCGGACGATGAGGAAGAGGCGGAAAAGTAGGCGATGGCGTGTCGAGCTTGACACGCAGTTGCGTAAGTACACGGGTGGGTGTATCTTTGATAGTCGGTGTCTGGACACGTGGTTCTGCCATGCCGGACGAGAAAGCTTTACCAAACAGTAGCAAGGTAGGATTATGTACGCGATTGTGAAGGCCGGTGGCCATCAGGAAAAGGTCGAGGTCGGCGACGTCATCCTCGTCAACCGTCTCGAGGCGAAGAAGGGTGAGACCGTGGAGTTCCCGGTCGCGCTCGTGGTCGATGGCGCCAAGGTGACCATGGCCGCCGCCGATCTGGCGAAGGTGTCCGTCAAGGCCGAAGTCGTTGACGACGAAGCCAAGGGCCCGAAGATCAACATCCAGAAGTACAAGAACAAGACTGGCGTTGCCCGCCGCAAGGGTCACCGTCAGCCGCTGACCGCCGTCAAGGTCACGGCGATCGCCTGAGCTTTCAATAAACGTTAGTCAGAACCGAAAGGACCAGAAATGGCACATAAGAAGGGCGCATCCAGCTCGCGCAACGGTCGCGATTCATCGCCTCAGTACCTTGGTGTGAAGAAGTTCGGCGGCGAGGCCGTCGTGGCTGGCAACATCCTCGTTCGTCAGCGTGGCACCAAGTTCCACCCGGGCCAGAACGTGGGCGTCGGCAAGGACCACACCCTGTTCGCCCTGGCGGACGGCAATGTGAAGTTCGGTGTGCGTCGTGACCGCAAGGTCGTCGACGTGGTCACCGCCTGAGCCACCCGAGCTTAACTCAAGCTTTCAGACCGCATCGTGCGCATCCGCGCCGATGCGGTCTTTTTGTTGTTTCCGCGTCTCCAGCGTCATCCTGAGCGCATCTGCTCTCTCCTTCGTCATCCTGAGCGAAGCACGAAGTGCGTAGTCGAAGGATCCCAACCCCACGGCTCCAAAAACGCAAAAGGGGGACAGGGGGCATGTAGGACGAGTGGCTATTATCGTTGCTATAGGCTGAAAATCAACTAAAAACCTTCTACGAAGGGGGCAGAAGCTTTCGGCGTGTCCCCTGAGATTCCGCGGATGACGAAGTGGTCAAAGCCGAGCGGAGGGGAAAGCTGGGAAACGACGGGTGTATCCTATGCCGTTGACTGACTCGAAGAGCCAAAAACGAGGTGGAAAATGTTGAATACTCCGAAACGGGGGGGGGGCTTCCCTATTTAGGCTAATCGCCGCAGTGGTTGCCGTCGCGACGTTGGGGTCGCTTGCGGTGACGAGCACAGCCGTCGCCGATCCTTCCTCCCAAGGCAACACCGATGCTTCCCAAAGCGTGCAACTGGTGCAGAACACCGACGACTCTGATCAGAACACGGATGCTTCGGAAAACACGGACGGTGATACCCAAACCACGGATGCTTCGCAAGGCGCGGACGCCTCGCAAAGCGCGGATGCTTCGCAAGGTACGGATGCCGATACCCAAGATGCGGACGCATCGCAGAATGCAGATGCTTCGCAAGACACGGATGCTGCGCAAACCACGGATGCCGATGCTCAAAACACGGACGCCCAAACCACCGACGACCAGACCGACGATGCCACAACCCAAAATGCCGACGAAGGCATCAGCACCGCCGCGATATCTGACCACACCGTTCCCGGTCTGACTCCCAAAGGCATCAATATTGATTTATTTGACTATTGGTTGTATACCCAGGATGCCGCGGATCGAACCGAAGGCACATGGAACTCGAGTGAGGGTAAATGGGAGAATTCTCCGGTTAACGCTGACAACTCCGGCATTAACGATGGTCACGCATTGAAGTTCAATCCATCGACGGATGCGCCAGAGGGACCGGTGACGGGCACCAATAAATGGACGGAAACCACTCAACCGCGTTCGGGCATAGTAAGCAGTAGCTTGCAAGACGGTTATCCTGTGCTGTCAGGTTCAAGTGTACAGAACAGTGAGTCGTTGGCATATCTTTTTAACCCGGATGTGCAGTCCGATGGCAAAGCGTCTTATCGTGACGTAGAGGGATTGTTGCAGCTGGACGGTAATGGCAATTACACGTATGACAGCAGGGAAAACTATGCCGTATACGAGAATGGAAAGTTTACGTTATATGACCAGGGCGGCGTGACTGCCGCCGGAAGAAGTGAGGATGGTCAATTTTTCCCCTTCAACTCCGCTTCTCAAGTGTTCGATACTGACTCCGGAGATCTAATTCAAAAGGAGCAAGCGACCTCCGATTACTCTGTGATGAACCATCTGTTCGGTTTGCATATGAACGCGACAGTCGTGCAGCCAGAAGATGGCAATGTGTCAACGGACAGTCCAATGATCTTCGATTTCTCCGGTGACGATGACGTGTGGGTGTTTATCGACGATAAATTGGTCGGCGATCTTGGCGGCATCCACGACATGTCGACTTTGTCCATCAACTTCGCTTCGGGGGAAGTCAAGGTTAACGGTGGTACTGGTACCTGCCGCTATGAAACGAACGGGAGCGGGCAACAAGTAGAAGTTTGCGGCGAAACAACCCGTTTGCAAGATCTGTTCAATCTTCCCGATGATACCTTTGCCGCAGGCACTTATCACACGCTTGACATGTTCTATCTGGAACGTGGCAACTCCGACTCCAATCTTCGCCTGACCACCAATCTAGTGTCGGTTCCTGAAAGCGATATCGTCAAGGTCGATCAGAGTGGTGAGGAATTGGAAGGCGCACAGTTCGCGCTATATGACAGTACGGTGGCGAATGGCGCTGTGCAAGAGCCTGCCGAAGACGCTGAGCCTGTGGCAAGGGGGACTACGGACGAGAACGGCAATCTAGTGTTGCTGGAGACGCTTGCCAACGGTCAGCGGTCTGTGTTGGACTTTGCCAAACGATACAGCGACGGGCACCGATACTATGTATTGAAAGAGACCGATGCCCCAGCCGGATACAGCCAGACGATTAAAAGTATGAAGCTGGAGTATGTCTCAGTGGGAAGTAGTGGCGCGCTGGCGTCTTTCCCACGAGATAACAGCGATCAGAGTTCAGTGTGGGATACCGGTGGCGTTGCCCGTGCTAAAGAGAGTATCGCCATCGCGCCGGAATCAACATTTGCTACAACAGCTGACGATTCTCCCTGCAAAACAACAGCTTGCAAGGCTTCAGAGACCATTGGCAAAGGGCAGATGGTGTTTGCCGTCATTCTTAAGCGTCTTGGGGATGGAGACATCGCAGATGAAAATACTTGGAAGGTGATGAGCGGCAATTCCACCGACGGGTGGAAACTCAGCGACAGCACGATGGCGAATATCATCTCCGCAACAAAATACCCGCTTGCCACGACGGTTAATGCCAATGGAAAGTACGAAGCTGAGATTCCGGATTTGCCGGGATATTTGGAGGATTATTACTCCATCGTGAGCGATAAGACTGACACCAAATATACAGTTGGCTTGTACTATTCCACCGCAATGTCAATTGAAGATGTGGAGGAAAGTAATACTTATCGTATTGCACTTCCGACTGATCTGATTAGTGATAATTTCGAACGCACCTTCTCCTCTCGTCTGTATGTTCCGAACATCAAGAACGAGTTGTTCGTACAGAAGGTGGATGAAAACGGCGATCCCGTTGATGGAGCTCAGTTCGGTCTATACAAGGATACGCAAGTCAGCATTGATCAGACCACTGGGGTGGTGACGCCAATAGACGGTCAGGAGCCTAGTGGCGGACGAGTCACTACGCAAAGCGGATGGATGACCGATCAAGATAAGGCTACTCCTGTACTGAGAGGTGCAGCGATGTTCGCCGTGCGGAGTAAGGACCAGGACACTCCAGGCATCAGCGGTACGCCTTTGGAGAGTGGCACGTACTACCTGATTGAGGAGTCTGCGCCTGCCGACTATACCGCAACAACGGATACCAGCAAGATAGTTGTTCAGGATGAGGGTATCTTCGCTTGTGCTGGTGATGCGAATGACGATATTAAGGTTGTTCGTGGCGTCGGCCAGCTGGTGTCTACCTTGTCGACATACGGTTCCACGGGCTCGTTCAACGACACCCTTCGATATGTCTATTCGACTCCGATGAAGCTGGATCTTAATACTGATGGCACCTTTATAGGAACAGGTTCCCAGGCCGCGTTGTTCCAGGCTCATGCTGAGGATGGTGTAATCAAAACAACCACCGAAGCCACGACGGATTCTCTTCATCTGACATACGGCGGTTTCAGCGGCGGAGTCGGTGCGGCTTTGCAATACGGACCCTCAAACACTTACCAAGAGTATATGTTTGTCGGTGATGAGGGCTGGCCGATTATGCGCACATATCAGGACAAAGCGTACAGGGATAGCCTCGATGAGAATCAACGTGAGCTTGAATATACGGAGCTCGGTAATATCGCGCTGTCCTCAGTCATCACAGGCTCCGTATTGGTGCAGGTGACTAATGAGCGTGCGGGCGTCGAATTGGCAGCAGACTCCATCAATGTCAGTAAGACCGTGAAGGGTGCTGCGGCCGTTGAGGACTTTGACTTCACTCTGACGTTGGATTCCACCAAGAGCGATGTGAATGATGTCATCAGTGGTTTGAACGCGACGACTCACGGAACCTCTGTCACGCTCGCTATGAATGAGTTGGACACTGCTGAGAAATCGGCGACTAAGGGTTTCAATGCGCTGAAATTCTTGGTTCCGAGTGGTACGACCGCGCCAAAGAACTACACCTTTATCGTCAAGGAAACCATTCCTACCACGGTGCCGTCAGGATGGAAGTATGACCAGTCTGAATATACGGTGACAGTCACATTGACCAACACAGACGGCACATGGTCCGCATCGGTGGCTTCGGTCCAGAAGACCAAAGACTTCAATGGCAGGGACATCACTAACCCGACAAACGTGGAAGACAAGGTTGCCACATTCGTCAATCAGTATGTGGCGGTGTCTTCGTTGCCGTTGACTGGTGGTCCGTCCTCGATGAGCTACACGTGGCTCGCCCTGTGCATTGCCGGCATCGGTGTGCTCAGCTGGCTGAGCGTGAACCGGTGGCGCAACCGTCACGTGGTGCAGTAGCTCGCTCCATAAGGAGTTCAACGGTGTTGCGGATCGCGGCCGATGATGGTCGCCTCCGCAACACCACTCACAGATTTGCGGATCGCGGAGGATGTGTTTCCTTCTCCCCCTCCGCGATTGCAAGAAAAGTATCAAGAAGAAAATGAAAGGAAGGGTTCTCATGAAGATGAGGAAACTTTTTGCGGGTATCGCCGCCGCCGCGACGATGCTCGGTGGTCTCGCCCTAGGCGTCACCACCGCCAATGCCGCGCCGGATACTAGCGCGTCAATTACTGTAAACAACGCTCAGGAAGGTCACACGTACACGGCGTACAAAATTGCTGAGTTCAGCAATGTGCAGTCTACTGCGTCCGATACGGTGGCATCGGTTGAGGTCAACACTGAATCCAATTGGGTTGATGCTTTGAAGAACGCCTTCACGTCTGGCAAGGTGACCTTGGCTGATGAGTATGTGACTAACCCCGCTGCTGCTCTGGCTACTTTGACTGCCTCTGACGCGCGTAAAGTTATCGATGCGCTGGTGATTCCCGCCGCAGAACAGGGAGCTGTTGTTTCTAATGGAACGGTTACTGTGAACGAAGGATGGTATATCGTCACTGATTCCGTGGACGGTGCTGTGAAGACCGGTGCCACGGCTTTGGTCGCCACTGTGATTGAGAAAGATGGTACCACTTACACGAAGTTCACTTTAGCCAAGGAAAACGGCCAGCAAAACATCGAGGCTTTGGGAGTGTTCAATGCGAAGAGCGAGAACGTGCCGCCGGCCCCGGTGAAGACCGTTGAGAACGTGACAACCAGTGTGAATGATCAGACGGTGAGCGTTGGTGATCAGCTTAAGTACACGATTAAGCACACGATTCCTGCTTCAGCTGCCGGTTATGACGACTATACTTACACGATTACCGATAAGGCTGAAAAGGGTCTGACTATCGATACCTCGAGCACAAGCATTGTGGTAACCATCGGTAATAACACGCTGACTCGTGATACTGATTACACGGTTACACCTGATGGTGCTCTCACCGATGGTACGACTACTGTCATTGCTTTGAAGTCGGCTATCGCTAAGCAGTACGCCGGTCAGGAGGTTTCCGTTACCTATACTGCCACGGTGAATTCCGACATTCTGGCGGCGGCCAATAAGACCGCCGAGAACGAGGCAAAAATCACCACTGGTGGTGGTGAGAGTGAGGGTTCGGGAGTCACGGTGAAGACCTACGGCTTCAACTTCACCAAGGTTGGTGTTGATGATGATGCGAATGCTCTTGCTGGTGCCGAGTTTGTGGTTAAGAAGGGCGAAAAGTTCCTCGCTCAAGATGGCGATGGCAAGTGGTCTCTCGTGGATGATGTGACTGATGCTAAGAAGTTTACTTCTGCAGCGAGTACAGGACGTGTTTCGATTGACGGTCTTGCATCCGGTACCTATACGGTCGTTGAGACCGAAGCTCCGGACAACTATGCTCAGAACTTCACAGTCACCTTCGATGTGACTATTGGTGCGGATGGCAAGATCAGCTTCACACAAGATGCCCTCAAGCAGGTTACCCCGGTGAACAATGATACGACGACTGCGACTGCCAGCGTCAAGAACGTCAAGTCCATCACCCAGCTGCCGTTGACCGGTGCGGCCGGCACGGCGCTGTTCACTGTGATCGCGCTGCTCGTCGCGGGCGCTGCGGCCACGGTCTACGCGAAGTCCCGCAAGACCGCCAAGGCCATGATGGCCTGAGCGTGATTGCTGACGCACTTCGTCAGTAACGCATAAAGATTGGGCTCTTCGCCATAGGAGGGCCCAATCTTTTCGCACATCTGGAGAGCTTCCCAAACCATCGAACAGTGCAAGGCGGCCCACGCCATCTCATCGCATCTCCACTCCACACCCACACCGCGTCATCAGCAATTACAGGAAGGGCATCGCTCATGACAGACACTTCATTCACTCCTGAACAGCTCGAATACCTTCGCATGCTGCCGGCCGTGAGGAGTGTGAACGGCTCGCATATCTACTATTCATCGCAGTTCCAAAAAGAATGCATGCGCCGATACGCGCAAGGGGAGCGTCCCTCCAAAATCTTCCGCGACGCGGGATTAAGTCCCCAGATCATCGGCCATAAGCGCATCGAACGGTGCATCGCACGCTGGAAGCAGCTTGATTATCTGTCCGACAACGAAAACAACGGCGAAAGCGCTGAAACCTTCAACACGCACCAAGATCCAATCGGCGACAGTCGTATGTTGCTGCAATTGCTGATGCAGCAGTCGAACTACACCCAGGTTCTCCAACAGGAAAACATGAAGCTGCGCGAAACCGTCAAGCGACTCACCGCCGAGGCGGACGGGCTGCGGCAGCAACAGCGGCAGTGAACCCATGAAACGCCTGCCATCCTCATCATCCTTACCTTCCTTCCCGCCCCAGCCGGGCCAGACGATCCATCCGACGTCGGCCTCCCAGCCGGAGCTGCCGGAATCGCCATCTCGGCAACCCCAATCGCCCCCATCATCCTCCCCAACTTCCCAATGGACCCCCATCCCATTCGAGGAAGCCACCGATGTCACGGATCTGATGCGCAGACGGCGGAGTATGGCGCGCCAACTGCTGGCGATGCGCGTGGTGGTGGCGTTGCTGCTGGCGGTGGCGTTATGCATCGGCGGATATCCGCTGGTTTTGCAATACCGGTCCGACCGTCAGCTCGAATCCACGGCGTCGCAGGCGGCGCAAACCGTGGCGGAATGGCCGTATCCGCAAGCGGAGGAATCACTGGAAGCGGCGCACGCATACAACGAGCGGCTCGCCCAGTCGGGGCAGCCGGTGATGGGCGAGGCCGTCGACCCGTTCGCGCAGGTGCAGGGCGGCTCGCAGGCGTCAAACGAAGAGGATTCGCAGGCGTCGAAAGACGAGGAATACCAAGGTCTGCTGGATACAGGCGGCGGGGTGATGGGATCTATTCTCATCCCCGGCATCTCCGTGGACCTGCCGATCTACCACGGCACGTCGGAAAGCGCGCTGGCGTCCGGCGCGGGGCATCTGTACGGTTCGAGCTTGCCGGTGGGTGGCGAGAGCACGCATGCGGTGCTGACCGGGCATCGCGGCCTGGTTGAGGCGCTGATGTTCACGCGGCTTGACGAGATGGAGGTGGGGGATTTCTTCTACATCGAGGTGATGGGGGAGACGCTGGGCTATCGCGTGGACCGTATCACGGTGATCGAGCCCGACGATACGAGCCAGCTCAAAATCGTGGAGGGGGAGGACCGCGTCACGCTGATGACGTGCACGCCATATGGCGTGAACACGCAGCGGCTGCTTGTGTCGGGCGTACGGCAGGAGATTCCGATGCCGATTCCGGACCCGCAGGACGCGCCGCCCGACGTGCGTTCCCTAGTGGTGTGGGCCGTGGCGATCGCCGCCGTTCCCGGCCTGATTTTCGCCGTGGTGTTCAACCGCCGGCGCACCGCCCCCTGGCGTCAGATCCACCACGCCGCCCGCTGGCCGCGGTGAATGCTTTACGATAAGGCGGCGTCGACCAGGCGGTTGATGGCTTCCTCGCGGGAGAGCCCGTGCGCCTCGGCGTAAAGGTCGATTTTCTGGTCGCGTGTGAGCGGTGTGCGCGCGAGGCTTTGGTCCAACGCCTGCCTGGTGAATTCGCTGGCGGTGATGTTCCGCTCCTGCGCGACCCGCTCAACCATCCGCCAAAGCGCTTCGGGAACGCGGATGGTATGCGCGCGCATGTCGCTGCGACGGATGACGAAAGGGTCGGGTTCGCGATGCAGGGCGACGTCCGGGGAACTGAATCCGTCTTCGGCCTGCTGTGCCCATGCAGCGATCTGCTCTTCGGTGATCGGCGTGCCGTCTTTAGCCAAGTATTGCTTGCTCATGCTTTCCTCCATTCCTCGTAGAACCCTTTCGTCAGATAATTGGCGTGTATCACCAGAGGCGGCGCGTCGGAGGTCTGCACATACACCAGCTCGATGGGGCGAAGCTGCGCGTCGAATCCGACCGCGGCCCACCGTGGCGGCTCTGCCCCCGCATCGCGGCTGCGAATCTTCGCCACTCCGATGCGGCTGATGATGGCTGACTCGATTTGCTGTCTGGTGATGCCGTGGGCTTTCATCGCGTGCGGATGA
This sequence comes from Bifidobacterium sp. LH_558, assembly GCF_056356295.1. Lineage (NCBI taxonomy): Bacteria > Bacillati > Actinomycetota > Actinomycetes > Bifidobacteriales > Bifidobacteriaceae > Bifidobacterium > Bifidobacterium sp. LH_558. Next base: position 123,379 of record NZ_JBKETZ010000008.1, read on the forward strand.
ATGTCCACGACATGTTCAGTATAACCGTCTGTATGACTATTGTCATACGCCGAACTGTGCTTATGCATGGCATCATCCTTTCGCGTGCTGGCCGCTATGCAAAACGGTAGAAAGGCGCAAAGCCCCATGTCCAGTGCGAACGGCGAATGTGCATCCAGCGAATGTGGCGCCGGCGAGTTGTGGATAACTCTGGCCGACATGATCTTCGGCCAGTCCTCGGCCTCATGGGTCTCGCGTGGGTCACGCGCGGGGCGTAGCGCGGCGGCCACGGCAACCCCGGCATGTAAGGTAGAGCGTTATGAGTGATTTTGTGGATAGAGTGACCGTTCATGTCAAGGGCGGCGACGGCGGCAATGGTTCGGCGGGCATTCGCCGCGAGAAGTACAAGCCGCTGGCCGGCCCGAACGGCGGCAACGGCGGTGACGGCGGCTCCGTGATCTTCGTGGCCGACCGCAACGCCACCAGCCTGCTTGACTACCGTTTCATGCCGCACCGCGTGGCCGGCAACGGCACCATGGGCTTGGGCGACAACAAAGACGGCTCCAAAGGCGAGGATCTGATCCTGCCCGTGCCCTGCGGCACCGTGGTGTTCAGCGCGAAGGGCGCGCAGGGCGGCGAACGTCGCCCCGGCGACCAGCTCGCCGACCTGCGCCATGAGGGCGACCGTTTCGTCGTGGCCGCAGGAGGCGCTGGCGGACTGGGCAACATCGCCCTAGCCAACCGCACCCGCCGCGCTCCCGGCTTCGCGTTGTTGGGCGAGCTGGGAGAGGAGCGCGACGTGGTGCTGGAGCTCAAATCCATCGCCGATGTGGCGCTGGTGGGCTTCCCCTCCGCAGGCAAGTCGAGCCTGATCGCCGCGATCAGCGCCGCCAAGCCGAAGATCGCCGACTACCCCTTCACCACGCTGGTGCCGAACCTCGGCGTGGTCATCGCCGGCGACCGTCGCTACACCATCGCCGACGTGCCCGGTCTGATCCCCGGCGCCAGCCAAGGCAAGGGCCTGGGACTTGAGTTCCTGCGCCATATCGAACGCACGGAAATCATCGCCCACGTGATCGACTGCGCCACGCTGGAATCCGATCGCGACCCGATCAGCGATTACGAGGCGCTGGAACACGAGCTCGCCGAATACGCCGACTCGCTGGACCTGCCGCTGGGCGCGATTCCGATTCCCGAACGCCCGCGCGTGATCATCCTCAACAAGGCCGACGTGCCCGAGGCTGAGGAGCTCGCCGAATTCGTCAAGCCCGAGTTCGAGGCCAAGGGATTCCCTGTGTTCGTTATCTCCACCGCCAGCCACAAGGGCCTGAAGGAATTGAACTTCGCCCTGTCCGAGATGGTGACGAAGATGCGCGAGGAGGTCGCCAAGCGCGAGCAGGCCGAAGAGGAGGCCCGCGTGGTCATCAAGCCGCTCGAGCAGGAGGGCCGCCGTCGCCGCCGCTCCGACGAGGGTGGCAACGCGCTCGACTTCACCGTGGAACGCAAGGAGAACGCCAACGGCGAATTCTGGTTTGAGGTGCTGGGTGCCAAGCCGGAGCGTTGGGTGATGCAGACCAACTTCGACAACGACGAGGCGGTCGGCTATCTGGCCGACAGGCTCGCCAAGCTCGGCGTCGAGGACGAGCTGCGCCGCAAGGGCGCACATCCCGGCGACGAGGTGCGCATCGGCCGCGGCAATCGCGCCGTCGCCTTCGATTGGGATCCGACGATTTCCGCCGGCGCTGAGATGCTCGACGGCACGCAGCTCGGCGCGCGCGGCAAGGATCTGCGTCTTGAGGAGCAGGACACGCGCGCCCGCCGCCGCACCAACGCGGAACGCCGCCGCGAATACCACGAGATGATGGACGCGCGCGCCGCCGTGCGCGAGGCGATGATGGCCGAACGCAAGGCCGGCCATTGGGCCGACCCGTCCGTCGACGACGACCGTCACGACGAGAACAGCCTGTTCGGGCGCGGCGAGGACGCGGAGGAGTAACGAATGTCCACACCATCGCAGGCCGACGTGCGCCGCGCCATCGCCGCCGCGCAGACCGTGGTCGTCAAGGTCGGATCCAGCTCGCTGACCGGCCCCAGCGGCCATTTGGATCCGGAGCGTTTGGACGCGCTGGTTTCGGCCTTGGCGCAGGTGAGACTGCTGGGCGCGCGCGTCGTGCTCGTCTCGTCCGGTGCCATCGCCGCCGGTTTCGGCCTGCTCGGTTTCGACTCGCGCCCCGCCGACGTGGCCACGCAGCAGGCCACCGCGGCCGTGGGCCAAGGCCTGCTTATGGCCCGTTACGAAGCTTCGTTCGCGCGCTACGGCATTCGCGTGGGGCAGATTCTCATCACCGCGGAAGACACGATCCGCGCCACCCAATACCGCAATGTGCAGCGCACCTTGGAGCGGCTGCTCGACCTCGGTGTGGTGCCGATCGTCAACGAGAACGATTCGCTGGCCTCCAACGAGATCCGCTTCGGCGACAACGACCGCCTCTCAGCGCTGATCGCCAATCTGGTGCGCGCGGACGCGCTGGTGCTGCTCACCGACGTGGACGCGCTCTACACCGCCCCGCCCTCGCAACCGGATTCGCGGCGCATCGCCTATGTGCCGAACGTGATCGACGCGCTGGGCGACATTCAGGTTTCCGGCGCCGGCTCGAAGGTGGGCACCGGCGGTATGGTCACCAAACTCGAGGCCGCGCGTGTGGCCGCCGTCTCCGGCATCCCCGCCGTGCTCACCTGCGCGGCCAACGCCGGCCCGGCATTGATGGGCGATCCCGTGGGCACCGCGTTCGCGCCGGTTAAACAGCGCGGCTCGTCCAGGCGGTTGTGGATTGGTTTCGCCGCGGAGCCGCGTGGCTCGATTGTGGTGGATTCTGGCGCGGCCCAGGCTGTGCGCGGGGGACGGGCCTCACTGCTCGCCGCCGGTGCGGTGGAGGTCAAGGGCGCGTTCTCCGCGGGCGATGTCGTATGGGTCGATGACGAGGCCGGCACGCACTTAGCGCGTGGCTTAGCCGGATATGATTCCGAGGAGATTCCGCAGATGCTGGGGCGCAACACCGCCCAGCTCAAGCGCTTTTTGGGCGAGCAATACGCGCACCCGCTGGTGCATCGCGACAATCTCGTCGTGCTGTGAAGCCCTACTGAATCGCGCCGATAAACGTATCCAACGATCCGGTGCCCTGAATGCGCACGCGGTCGAGCGCCATCGGATCGTCACCGACCTTTGCCCAGCCATACTGCGTGGTGAACGCGCACAGCACGCCGGCTTCGCGCACGGCCTCAATCGCGTCGGGCGTGGTGTCGCCGAAGGGATAGGCCAGCGCGTCAAGCGCGCCCGTAACCGTTGCGGACTGCTTAAGATCGTCGATGATCTCCTGCCGCGTCATCGCGCTGATCCGCCCGCCGTGCCCCACGTTGCCGCCGGCCTGATGCATGGCGTAGGAATGTGACTGGTATTCCAGATACGGCGTGGCGTAATCCTTCATGCGCTGCGGCACATTGCCGTCGTTGGCGATGATGAACGACGTGGCCGGCACCTGGTAGCTCGCCAGCAACGCGCCGCCCACGCTCATGAATCCGGGCTCGCCGTCATCGAAGGTGAGCACGATGCTCTTCTTCGGCAGACTGTGCGTGCCGTCGATGAACGCACGCACCTCATGCCACGAGGGATAGTAGAAGCCGTTGGAGGTCAGATACTGCAACTGCTGTTCCAGCGCGCTTTTGGCGATGTAGTTGTTGTTGAGATCCGCGGGCGGGGTCGCATCGTCGTACACATAGTGATACATAAGCACCGGGATTCCGCCGCTCTGTGTTTCCATCGAGTCGACCACGCGCACGGTGCGCGTCGCGGTGGCCAGGTTGCCTTTGGAATTGCGCACGGAATACGTCACGGTGTAGTCGCCCGCCGTGTTGGCGTCCACGGTGCCGGAGGTTTGGACGGCACTGGTGAGCACGCCGTCATCCGGGTCGATGGCATGCGCGCCGCCCTCCACATACTGTTCCCCTTTAAGCATGATGGTGGTGGCGCTGCCGTTCACACCGATGACGATGTTTCCGGGGCTGAGTTCCGGAGCCGCCGCGCGTTCCAGCGCATCATGTGTGACGGTCGGTGATGTCGGCTCGCCGGTTCCGGTTGTCGTGTTGCGGCCGCGCATCAGCGTCGGCGCGGCGAGAGGCGCGATCACCAGGGCCAACGCTGCCAGCGTACACATCGCGACGATGGCCAGCGCCGCCAGTCGACGAGTGCGGGCCTGTTTGACGGCCGCCCGTGCTGATCGGCGGCTGACATGGCCGCCGTGGCCGTAGTCGTGCATGTCGGGTGTTTGCCGGTGCGTGCCCGCATAGCGGTGCTCCGTGGCATGTCGGTTCCTGCCTAGGGTGTTCCCACTTGACACGTGTCGCAGGCTCGTAACGCGCCGCCCGTCTGTCGTGTGATTCCCGTTTGATGCGCGATGTGACCCTTGCGTGGCCATACAGTTCCCCCTCATATCCCGCTCGGACGCGTTCTTCTCTCGCTTTTCATTATTGCATCATCCATTACGTCACCCGCCGGTGCGGTACGGCCAAACAGAGGTGCCGAATATCGGGCACGGTATTCCCACGTGTTGGGGTTAGGGGTTAGCATGGTGCGCATGACTATGGCTCAGTGGCAGACCCTTTCCGACCGTATCAATCAAGTGGCTCCCAGCGCGACGCTGGCCGTCGATTCCAAAGCCAAGGCGATGAAGGCCGCCGGCGTCGACGTCGTCGGATTCGGCGCGGGAGAGCCGAATTTCCCCACCCCCGATTACGTGGTGGATGCCGCGGCCGAGGCCGTGCGCGATCCGAAGAACTACCGGTACACGCCCACCCCCGGCCTGCCCGAGCTGCGTGAGGCGATCGCCGCCAAAACGCTGCGCGACTCCGGCTATGAGGTGGACCCCGCCCAGGTGGTGGTGACCAACGGCGGCAAACAGGCCGTGTATTCCATCTTCCAAGTGCTGCTCAACGACGGCGACGAGGTGATCATCCCCGCGCCGTACTGGACCAGCTATCCGGAGGCTGTGAAGCTGGCCGGCGGCGTACCCGTCGAGGTGTTCGCCGGATCCGAGCGCGGATTCGAGCCCGATCTGGACGCGCTGGAGGCGGCGCGCACCGAACGCACCAAGGCGATCATCGTCACCTCGCCCAATAATCCGACCGGTGCCGTGTGGAGCCCCGAAACCATCAAGCGCATCGGCGAATGGGCCGTCGAACACCACGTCTGGATCGTCTCCGACGAAATCTACGAGCACCTGAACTACGACGATGCGCGCACCACCTACATCGGCGCGGCCGTGCCCGAATGCCGCGACCAGCTCGTGGTGCTCAACGGCGTGGCCAAAACCTACGCGATGCCCGGCTGGCGCGTCGGCTGGATGGTCGCCCCGCTCGAGGTGGCCAAGGCCGCCAACAAGCTGCAGGGCCATATGACCTCCAACGTGGCCAACGTGTCTCAGCGCGCCGCCCTGGCCGCCGTCTCCGGTTCGCTGGACGCGGTGTATGCGATGCGTGAGGCCTTCGACGTGCGCCGCAAGGCCATCGTCGCCGCGCTTAACGACATCCCCGGCGTGGTGTGCCCGACGCCGACCGGCGCGTTCTACGCCTTCGCCGACATCCACGGCCTGCTCGGCAAGCCGCTCGGTCCCAACGGCACCGTGTCCGAAACCTCCGCCGACTTTGCCGCCGTCCTGCTGGACGAGGCCCATGTGGCCGCCGTGCCCGGCGAGGCCTTCGGCGCGCCCGGATATCTGCGCTTCTCCTACGCGCTCGCCGACGACCAGTTGGCCGAGGGCGTGCGCCGTTTCAAGGCGTACGTCGAGGCGTAGCGACACACGGGTTGCCGAAATCGTGAAGTGCTGCTAAGGTAACACCTTGGCGGTTTTGCCCCATGCGAACGCATACGTTCTACGCATCGTGTAGCATGGGCAGAGTTCACCTAGGGAAGTGGCGCAATTGGTAGCGCAACGGTCTCCAAAACCGTAGGTTGTGGGTTCGAGTCCCGCCTTCCCTGCCAAGTTTGATAACCCAGAACACCATGAAGGATGGATATGGCTAAGACCAAGAGCAGCACAAAAGCAGTCAAGCCGAATATCTTCATGCGCGTCGGCATGTTTATCAAGCAGATCATTGACGAGCTTCGCAAGGTCGTGACTCCGACCGCCAAGGAGCTGTTCTTCTGGTCGCTGGCCGTGTTCATTTTCGTGCTGCTGCTGATGGCCCTCGTCACGGGCATGGACTTCGGTCTGGGCAAGCTCGTGCTGTGGGTGTTCGGCTGATCGAATAACCCTGAACCCACCCCAATCAAAGGTGTATAGAACGCATGAGTGATGAAGTGAATCTTGAGAATCTGGATCTCCCCCCGGTTGTCGAGGAGGAGTCCGTCGAGGTTCCCGACGTGAATTTTGAGGCTATTGACGCCGAAGCTCCCGTTGATGAAGCCGCTGAGGTCGAGACGGTTGAGGTGGCCGTCGAATCCGCGGAATCCGAAACCGAATCCGATGAGGATGCGGATGAAGGCATCGCTCCCGTTGTCGACGAGGAAACCGGCGAGATCGCCGATGACGAACCCGTCGACGCCGGCCAGAAGGCCATCGATGATTTCTCCAAGAGCCTGCGCTCCCTGGACGGCAAGTGGTACGTGCTGCACACCTACTCCGGCTATGAGAAGCGCGTGAAGGCCAATATCGAGTCCCGCGTCGCCTCCTTCGGCATGGAAGACCAGATCTTCCAGGTCGAGGTGCCGATGGAAGAGGTCGAGAAGCACACCGACAAGGGCAAGAAGGTCATCACCCGCGTGCGCGTGCCGGGCTATGTGCTCATCCGCATGTGGCCGGACGAGAACGCCCGCCGTATCGTGCGCGAAACCGAAGGCGTGACCGGCTTCGTCGGCCCGTCCAAGGATCCGGCGCCGCTCAGCCGCAAGGAAGTCGTGGCCATGATGGCGCCGATGATCGCCTCCGAGGCGCTGAAGGCCGCCGGCGACAAGCCCGCCGCCGCCAAGAAGCGCGCGGTCGAGGTCTCCTACGCCGTGGGCGACCAGGTCACCGTCACCGACGGTCCTTTCGCTACGATGGCCGCCGTCGTCTCCGATGTGGAGCCGACCACCCAGAAGCTTACCGTGCTCGTGTCCATCTTCGGCCGCGATACGCCGGTGGAGCTGGGTTTCAACCAGGTCGAGAAGCTCGCCTGAGACCAGCCCACACCAATCCTTTGCGAAACCCAGCCCCTCCGGCTGGGTTTTCGCGTTTGTGGGCGTGTATAGGATGTCCACCGGAATCGGCATAATGGGAAAGCTTGTGTCTGGAGGGGAGACCCGCCATCACAGCACAGCAATATAAGTTGCGGGAGGAGACCGCCCGCGGCTTGCTAACCCACGGCGATGAGAAACGAGTCAAGCGTCGCTTTGGGCATGCAAGACGTGTGTCGGCGACCGATTGCACCGCGTTATAGAAAGAAGAACCATACTATGGCTCCCAAGAAGAAAGTCTCGGCGCTGATCAAGCTCCAGATTCAGGCTGGCAAGGCCAATCCGGCCCCGCCGCTGGGTCCGGCCCTCGGCTCCCATGGCGTGAACATCATGGACTTCTGCAAGGCGTACAACGCCGCCACGCAGGACAAGATGGGCCAGGTCGTGCCGGTTGAGATCACCGTCTACGAAGACCGCTCCTTCACCTTCGTCCTCAAGACCCCGCCGGCCGCGGCTCTGCTGCTCAAGGCCGCCGGTGTTGAGAAGGGCACCGAGAACCCGCTGACCCACAAGGTCGGCTCCGTCACCAAGGCCCAGGTCCGCGAGATCGCCGAGATCAAGATGCCCGACCTGTCCGCCCGCGACGTTGAGGCCGGCATGAAGATCATCGAGGGCACCGCCCGCTCGATGGGCATCACGGTCACGGACTGATAAGGAGAAGGACAGATGGTAAAGCGTTCCAAGAAGTACCGCGAAGCTGCCGAGCGCATCGATCGCAACAACCTCTACACCGCCACTGAGGCCATCGCTCTGATCAAGAGCATGCCCGCCTACAACTTCGACCAGACCGTCGAAGCGGTGTTCCGTCTGAACGTGGACCCGCGCAAGGCTGATCAGCTGGTGCGTGGCACGGTCAACCTGCCTCACGGCACCGGTAAGACCGCCAAGGTCCTCGTGTTCGCCCGCGGCCCGAAGGCCACCGAGGCCCTCGAAGCCGGCGCTGACATCGTCGGCGATGACGACCTGATCACCAAGGTCGCCGGCGGCTTCCTCGACTTCGATGCCGTCGTCGCCACCCCGGACATGATGGGCAAGGTCGGCCGTCTCGGCCGCGTGCTCGGCCCCCGTGGCCTCATGCCGAACCCGAAGACCGGCACCGTGACCATGGATGTGGCCAAGGCCGTCGCCGACATCAAGGGCGGCAAGATCGAGTTCCGCGTGGACAAGAACGGCAACCTGAGCTTCCTCATCGGCAAGCTGAGCTTCGATGAGTCCGCTCTGGACGAGAACTTCAAGGCCGTGGCCGACGAAGTCAAGCGTCTCAAGCCGTCCACCGTGAAGGGCCGTTACCTGACCAAGGCGACGATCACCTCCACGATGAACCCGGGCGTTCCGGTCGATCCGAACACCCTCGCCTGAGAGCGGTTCGCGTCGCATCGATGACGTAGCCAAGACCCCGATACCTTCCGGTGTCGGGGTCTTCGCATATCTGCGGTCTTTCGTCATGCTGAGCGAAGCGGAGCGAGGCGCAAGCATCTCGAGATCCCTCGACTTCGCTCGGGATGACGAGGGGAGAGGCTCGGGATGACGAGAGAAGGAACTCCGGGATGGCGGTGGTAATGGTCCTTCGTCATGCCGAGCGAAGTCGAGGCATCTCCACAGGATGACGGCGGGGCGCGTGTTTCGCTCAGTGAGTGGCGTGGATGCGGCCCAATGCTATGGCGGTGGTGAGGACGTAGGCTTCGCGCGGGTCGGTGGCGTCCCAGCCGGTGGATTCGGCGGCGCGCTTGAGGCGGTAGCGCACGGTGTTGGGGTGCACGTTGAGCTCCTTGGCCACGGTTTCCAGCGAGCCGCCGCATTGCAGGAACGTGGACACCGTCAGCAGGGTCGGGTCGTCGGGTCCGCCCGCGGTCAGGCTGGCGTATACGGAGGCGACGAGTTCGCGGCGCGCGTCCTCGTCTCCGATCAGCGCGCGTTCGGGCAGCACGTCGTCGGCGCGCATCGGGCGCGGCACGTCATGAGGGGAGACCGCGGGTGCGGCTTCGAGCGCGAACATCACGGCGCGCACGGTGTGCATCGCGCCGGAAACGCCCTGTCGCGACGGCCCGAGGCACACCGGTCGGTCGGCGGCGAAGGCCGGCAGTGTGTGCGTGCAAGTTACCTCGGGGGTTGCGGCACCGGATTGCCGGACCAATGCGACGACCAGTCCGTCGCGTTCCCCAATCAGACTGTCGCCGCCAAGCCCCGCTATGGTGCGGGTGATCGACATACGTGCGGCTGTGGCTGCCGTGGCCACGGCGGGGCCGCTTGCAGGTGTGGGCGTGGGTGCGGCAGCACCCGCGGTACCGGTGGAACCAGCGGAACCGGCAGCGGCGCCAGCGTGCCCACCGGCGGATCCGGCTAGACCACCGGCGGAACCCGCAGCGGCACCGGCGGCCAATGCGGGGGCGACGGCGGGCGTGCCCGCGATCGCATAACAGATGAAGTCGCCGGACCAGCCCAGCAGAGTGAACAGCGAGGCGACGCGCGCATCATCAAGACCGTTGAACAGGCACTCGAACGCCGTCAGCCGCACGCGCTCATCGGCGGCATCCGGCCCGTCGGCCAGCAGATCGAGGAAGTCCTTGCTCATATCCTCCAGCATAGCCGCCCAATCCTGACGCTTTCGCCATCGACGTTCGTCGTAATGTTTGAGCGCGAAATTGGATTCCGTTCGTCATAAATAATGAGCGCGAAATCCCGCGCGGCCCGCGTCGTTCGCGGGGATGCTTGCCTTA
>NZ_JBKETZ010000009.1:0-29711 GCF_056356295.1 Bifidobacterium sp. LH_558
CTTCCATAAGGCAAGCATCCCCGCGAACGACGCGGGCCGCGCGGGATTTCGCGCTCATTATTTATGACGAACGGAATCCAATTTCGCGCTCAAACATTACGACGAACGTCGATGGAATGGTACGGAATCTTCCAGTGTGCGAAAATGGTAGCGTCTCTGACCGCTGTCACCGCAAAGTTACTTGCGGTTGTGGCCAGAGGCGCTGTTGTCCGAGACGGTTTGGTCAGCTACGCAGCAGTACCTCCTCTAGTGCTTTCATTACAGAATCGGGCATATGCGAATCGGAGCAGTCCTCCATATCGGGGCCACTCGTATGCTCAAGGGAATTGAGTGCGGGAAGTGCCAGTGCTCCGTCCTCGCGAATGGCTGCATACGCTTTTTCTTTGGTGAGATATCGCATATTGGCATGGTGAAGCACTTCGTAGGAGTCTTCGATATACGGATTCGCCGCAATGCTCGCGCCTTCGAAATCGATGATTACCGTTGCGTTCGTCGGTGCTTCGGCGATGGACACTGCCATGCTGAGCGTTGCTGGGTCATAATGCGATGAAGCGGAGACCTGCTCGTCATTTACCGTGACTGTCGCGTCGCATTGTTTGATGCCTCGTAACTGTACGTTCCATGTGCGGTGCGAGGGGATTGCGTCGGTGTCGCCATGAGCGGCTTCGATGGCGAATCGCGCGCCTTCGGTCCCCCATACCAATGACATGTGAGTGCGGGCGGCTTCCGGCGCGGCTGGATTGGTTCCGTCGTCTTCGACGAGGGTGTATGCGCCATCGACACCGGGAAAGACGATGATGGCCAGCGAACGGGGGTTGTCGATGCTGTTGAGTGCATCGCCAATGGCGGTGGCGTCATCTTGCATAGGTATGATGGCTCCCGCCTTGGCGAAGACGGGTGTGCGATCGATGCCGCGCCAGACGGCGAGGCGGCGTCCTGAATCCGATTTGGCGACATATCGCCTGCCGTCGAAGAAATCGAACCATTCTCCTTGAGGGAACCAGACGTCCGCTGATGAGAGATGGGATTCCTTGTCGGCGGGATTCGTGATGGGCGAGACCAGCAATTCAGTGCCGAACATGAACTCGTTGGGCACGGTGTATGCCTCGTCGTTTTCTGGTGCTGTCCAATACATGGGCTCGACCAATGGCTCGCCTTCCTGCGAAGCCCGCCAATTCATAGTATGCAGATAAGGAATCAACGCATGGCGCAGTCGCAGCGCATCATTCATCGCGCTGCGTATCTGCGGCTGGAAATTCCAAGGCTCTTTGCCGTTGAACGGCGAGTCGGTGGAATGTAGGCGGTTGATGGGGCTGAATACTCCTAGTTGGTACCAACGCGCCTCGAGTTCCTCGTCTCGGTATCCGAACATGTGCCCACCGATGTCGTGGCTCCACCAGCCGTATCCGATGTTTGACGCGCAGGCGGTGAACATCGGCTGGAATCTCAAAGAATCCCACGTCACAATGGTGTCTCCTGAAAAACCTACAGGGTAGCGGTGCGATCCTGGGCCCGCATAGCGGCTGAAAGTCATTGGCCAACGACTGTCATGCTTCGAATCCTCGTAATGCATGTGGTTCAGGGCCCACAAGGGGTCGAGTCCGCGTTGACGGGTCACGCCACCCTGTTGCCAGTCCAGCCACCAGAAATCAACACCGTCTGCTTCCAATTTGTGATGCAAATCGAAATACGTTCGCATGAAGCGTGGGTCGGTGGGGTCGAATTCCACAGGGTCTTCGGTTTGCGGATCGATGCCCATGCTGTGGGCCGCATCCTTATAACCATCTTCGAACGCGCGTATGCCGTCGCGTGGGTGCACGTTGAGCGTGACTTTGTATCCGCGCTGATGTACCTGTTCGAGGAAAGCGGCTGGGTCGGGGAAGAGTTTTCGGTTCCATGTGTAACCGGTCCAGCCGGAACCGTATTTCGGATCGACGTCATCCACAAGATGCCAATCCATATCGATGACAGCGGTGGTGAACGGTAGATGCTCCGCTTCGAAGCGGTCGAGCAGTTGCAGATATTCGTCAGCGGTGTAACGGTGGAAGCGGCTCCACCAGTTGCCTAGCGCGTATTTCGGCAACAGTGGGGTGGGGCCGGTTAGGCGATAGAAGTCCTTCACCGCTTCGGCGTAGCGATGGCCGTGGCCGAAGAAATAGATATCTGTCTCGGCGTGATCCCGGGGCAGAATCCAAGTTTCCATCGGATTGCTTTCTTCGTTGATCATATTGTTTTCCGCGATGATATTCGTGGAAGAGTCATCCAGTACCGCCCAGCCGTCTCGAGAAACCACGCCGTTCTCGAGCGGGATTTCTCCGTCGGCCCAGTCGAGCGTGCGCGCCGTGCCATGAAGATTGCCATCTTGTGTGTCGCCATAGTGCCATGTGTTGGTTTTGGTGTTTTTCACCCCTTTGACGACGATGCTCAGCCCCTCTTTGCTGAATGGCTTCATGTCATAGGTGAGGCGCAGTGATTCGGTCTCTACCACAAGCAATCCATGCTGCTCGACTGCGGTGTATTCCGGCACGTATCCAAAATCTCGGTTGATCGCCAAAAGAGTCGCGTTGTCTTCGAAGGCGCCGGTGTCTGACCATTCGATGCGCAGCAGAGCGTCGGAGAGAATGCCAATGCGCCAGTGCTTGCCTGCGATAGTGGCGGCCGGATTCATAGATGGATGAAGATACTGCATACAGGTGTACTCCTTGATTTTAAAGGGTTCTTGATGTGCTGAATCATATATTTTTTTAACTCAGTTTGCAACTGTGTGCAGAGAGTGTTACTATGTGGTCTCACGGAAAGCATGAAGCTCTTCGCAAATGTATGAAAACTGTGCTGTGCACACGGTTTCATGGAAAATGTAGACATTGTCATCTCAGAGAGGAGACGGTGACTCACTTATGATCACTATGTCTGGGAAGGCGGTTCGCCGATGGTGGCCGCTGTTTGCGTTGCCCACTGCGGCGGCCTTCGTCGTAGGTTTTTTCATTCCGCTGATTATGGGCATCTATCTGAGCTTTACGAGTTTCAGGACGATGACCGATGCTCAATGGGTTGGACTCAGCAATTACGTCGCGGCGTTTAGCGACCAAGAGTTTCTCAGTTCGCTGTGGCGCACCGTGCTATTCACTGTGGTGACAACGGTCATCGTGAATGTCGTTGCCTTTTTCGTGGCGTTCATGTTCACCAAAGCCATGCGTGGCGCCAACATATTCCGCTCGGTGTTCTTTATGCCGAATCTTATCGGCGGTATTGTGCTGGGTTATATCTGGCAGCTGCTGCTCAACGGTGTGCTGTCAATGTGGGACAAGTCGTTGACCTATTCCGCCGTATATGGTTTTTGGGGCATGGTCATCCTGTTTTGTTGGCAACAGATCGGCTACATGATGGTCATCTATATTGCGGGGTTGCAGAGTTTGCCCTCCGATCTGATTGAGGCCGCGCAGGTGGACGGCGCTACCGGACGTCAGATTCTTTTCCGGATAACCATTCCGCTGATGATGCCTTCGATTACCGTGTGTAGTTTCCTGACTGTGGCGAACGGCTTCAAGATGTTCGATCAAAACCTTGCGCTCACTAATGGCGCTCCCTCGAACGCCTCCGAACTGGTGGCGCTGAACATCTATCGCACAATGTACAGCCGTACTGGTTTTGAGGGCGTCTCGCAGGCTAAAGCCGTGATCTTCTTCCTTATCGTGGCGATTGTGGCCTACATCCAGAATCGCATTACCACATCCAAAGAGGTGGCAGCATGACCGATAAACTCAAGCATGGATGGTTGTGGACGGCCATCTTCGCGGTGGTATCTCTTGCGTGGATTTATCCGATTATTCTCGTTTTTGTCAACTCGTTCAAAAAGCGTGCGTACATCTCCAAAAACGTATTCAACCTGCCGTTGGGCAAGGCTGCGGCCGGATTGGAGAACTATGAGCGGGGCATCGACAAGACGGACATCATCTCAAGCTTTGGCTGGACCATTGTGATTACGTCTGGTTCGGTCGTGCTTATTCTGCTGTGCTGCTCGATGTGCGCGTGGTGGATTGTGCGTGTGAGCAACTGGATCGCGAAAACCTTGTATCTGGTGTTTATCTTTAGCATCGTTGTTCCGTTCCAGATGGTGATGTTCCCATTGTCGAAGATCACGGACATGCTTGGGCTCAACACTCCGTGGGGTATGTGGGTCATCTACCTAGGCTTTGGTGCGGGACTGCCGGTGTTTATCTTCACCGGTATCGTTAAATCCATTCCGGTGGAGATTGAGGAAGCCGCAATGATTGACGGAGCCTCATCCTTGCGTACTTTCTTCACCATTGTGTTGCCGATGATGCGTCCAGGTCTGATTTCCGTAGGCATTCTTGAGATTATGTGGGTGTGGAATGACTTCCTGATGCCATATCTCTCGCTTGATCTGCAGGAGTATAAGACGCTGTCTATCGCTATCCAGTATCTGCGTGGCGGGTACGGATCCGTGGACATGGGCGCATTGATGGCGGCTCTGGTTCTGGCGATTCTGCCCATCGTGATCTTCTATCTGTGCTGCCAGAAGTACATCGTCAAAGGTGTCACTGCGGGCGCGGTGAAGGGCTGACGTCCGTGATTATTCATCAACTTCTCAACGCAACTCAACATAACAATAAGAAAGGAACAACTATGAAGACAATGAAGACGGTGGCCTCTCTGGCCGTCCTGTCGCTGGCGCTCGGCTCTTTGGCCGCATGCGGTTCCAGCACCGCCGCTGATCCCAGCAAGGGCAAGGTCTATTTTGTGAATAACAAGGCCGAAATCGTCGACCAGCTGGAGGATCTTGCCGAGCAGTACACCGAAGAGACCGGAGTGGAAGTCAAGGTGCTTTCCGCTGCGAACAACTATGACAACACGCTCGCTTCCGAATTGGCCAAGTCCGATGCTCCCACCATGTGGAGCATCACCGGATACCCCAATTTCGTGAAGTGGCAGGACTACATGGAGCCGGTGCAGGACTCCGCCGCCTACGAGCTGCTGACCGATGAGGGCAAGGCCAACTCCTATCAGGCGGATGGCAACTCCTATACTCTTCCGTATGCCGCAGAATGGTACGGCATTATTTATAACAAGAAAATTGTGAATGAGTATGCGCAGAAAGATTACGCGGTTATCGACTCTGCCGATGACATCACGGATTACGATACGTTGAAGTCCGTCGTGGAAAGCATGCAGGAGCACAAGGATGATCTGGGTATTCAAGGTGCCTTTGCGTCTCCTGGTCTTGACTCATCCGACGGATATCGTTTCGCCTCGCATATGTCCCGTATTCCGATTTCCTTCGAATACAGGGATTCCAACACCACTTTCAAGTCGGAGATCGAAGGCACCTACGTGGATAACTACAAGAGCCTTTTCGATCTGGAGATGAACAACTGCGCGACCGCGCGAAGCATGCTCACCTCGAAAACCTATGAGGATGTGACTTCGGAATTCTCTCTCGGTGAGGCGGTGTTCTATCCGAACGGCGTGTGGGCTTATACCCAGATCAAGGATAACGAAGTGGCCGATGAAGATCTCGGGATGCTGCCGTATTTCATGGGCATCGAAGGTGAAGAGGACTATGGTCCCGCAGGCATCTACGATGCCTCTTGGGCGGTGAACAAGAACGCCAGCGATGTGGATAAGCAGGCGACCTTTGATTTCATTGAATGGCTGTTCAGCAGCGAAACCGGAAAGCAGGTAATGTCCAAGGAAATGGGCTTCTCTGTGCCGAGCACCGCGTATGGCGATGATGATCAGCCGGATAATCCTCTTACCGTGGCCGCCAAGGCTTACGAGAAGGAGGGGAAGACCGCGGTGCGCAGCTTCTCCACCCTTGATGCTTGGGGGCAGGGCGTGCTGGATGCACTGGTTGAGTATGTGAACGAAACCGGTGAATGGCAGGCTGTGGAAGATGCTTATGTGGATGGCTGGAAGAGCGAATGGGAAACCTTCCAGAGCACTGAAGGCACTCTGCCGGAAGCCACCGCTTTCGAGCAGTGATATATCTTCGCTTCACTAGCTAGCGTGGCGGCGGACGTTGGATTTCCAACGTCCGCCGCTCGTCTTTGGTTTGAGGCTTTGCTCAGTGGATTGTCAATCGGGTATGGCTGCGTTGGTTGTGTTGGTGTGTGGAAGAGGTGCTTAAGAAGACTCTACTGCCTAGGCGCTGGGGCTGTGGAGGACCGTACCAGCATCTCGAGGGGGAAGGTCTCGTATGGATTGTCCAACGTTTTGTTGGCTATGAGAGTGAGGATCTTGCTGGCGACGCTGGCGCCCATCGCATAAGGATCTTGGCGGATGGTCGTCAGTCCCAGCTCCATGGAAAAAGTGCTGTCGTCGAATCCGATGATGGAGATGTCGGTTGGAATGCGTAGGCCGAAATCGCGGAGTTTACACATAATGGGGATGGCGATGCCGTCTTCCTGACAGCAAATCGCTGTAGGCAACTGTGGGAGAGCCATGAGTTTGTTGAAAGTGATGGCCATATGGTCGTCATTGTCAGGGACCGTAACCACAACCGGCTCGATGCCTGACTCGTCGCAGATCTCATGGAATCCGCGCAGTCGTTGCGATGTGCTGAACGGCAATGATGACTGTGGGTCTCGGCAGATATATGTGATACGGCGGTGTCCAAGGGAAAGCAGATGCCGCATGGCCATTTTAAGGCCTTCGCAATCGTCGATGGCGGCCCATGCCTCCATGTCTGCATGTGAAGAGGTGTTGATTCCGGCGATGGGCACGTTCATGGTTTTCAATCGGCTCACCTCGTTGGAGTCAATGTTGAACGAGGGAACGACGACTGCGTCGGCGTTGCGTCGCGCGGGCAACGTGTCGAAGAACTCCTTGCGGTTTTGCGTGCCTCCGATGGGGTAGACGGAAAGGTCGTATCCCGCGGGGTGGAATACGTCATTCAATCCCGCGAATACGTTCGAATTGAACCATGTGGTGATGGTGGCGCTCAGCAATAGCGCGATGCGGAACGTCTGTCCTGATTTCAGAGCGATGGACGACCTCGAAACCGAGAAATTCATGGCTTCGGCGGTTTCCAGCACGCGCTTGCGGGTTTTCTCCGAGACCAGATCCGGGCGGGAGAATGCCCTGGATACGGTTGAGGGGGATACTCCGGCGCGCGCAGCCACGTCATATACAGAAACAGCGGATTCCATGCATTTCATTCTAAAGGGTGGGCCGCAACTTCTGCAAACGGATGCACTTTGAGTCGTCGGGGCTGGGCGTGCTGCCGGAGTGAATTAGGGGAGTGTTGTGCATCTTTGAAATAGTTTGAACTTGCGTCGCTGCGGCTCAACTTTTTTGTGTGGATGTGGGAATAAAAGTTGACTGAGTAAAGTTGAGTGGTGTAGGCTCAAGTTTTGGAACGGGTCGGAAGGCGGATCGCAAGAGCCGCCGGAGGCCCGAAGAGAAGACATGAGCGGGAAACCGTGAAACAACAACGCGCGGCGGCTAGACCGCGGCGCACAACATAAGGAGCACATAGTATGGCACGTGCAGTTGGCATCGATCTGGGTACCACCAATTCCTGCATCGCAACGCTGGAAGGTGGCGAGCCCACCGTTATCGTCAACGCCGAAGGCATGCGCACCACCCCGTCCGTGGTGGCGTTCAGCAAGTCCGGCGAAATCCTCGTCGGCGAGGTGGCCAAGCGTCAGGCCGTCACCAACGTCGACCGCACCATCTCCTCCGTCAAGCGCCACATGGGCACCGACTGGACCGTCGACATCGACGGCAAGAAGTGGACCCCGCAGGAGATCTCCGCTCAGGTGCTGATGAAGCTCAAGCGCGACGCCGAAGCCTACCTGGGCGAGCCCGTCACCGACGCGGTCATCACCTGCCCGGCGTACTTCAACGACGCCCAGCGTCAGGCCACCAAGGACGCCGGCACCATCGCCGGCCTCAACGTGCTGCGCATCATCAACGAGCCCACCGCCGCGGCCCTCGCCTACGGCCTGGAGAAGGGCAAGGAAGACGAGCGCATCCTGGTCTTCGATCTCGGCGGCGGCACCTTCGACGTCTCCCTGCTGGAGATCGGCAAGGACGACGACGGCTTCTCCACCATCCAGGTGCAGGCCACCAACGGCGACAACCACTTGGGCGGCGACGACTGGGACCAGAAGATCATCGACTGGCTCGTCAGCGAAGTCAAGAACAAGTACGGTGTCGACCTGGCCAAGGACAAGATCGCGCTGCAGCGTCTGAAGGAAGCCGCCGAGCAGGCCAAGAAGGAACTCTCCTCCTCGAGCTCGACCTCCATCTCCATGCAGTACTTGGCCATGACCCCCGACGGCACCCCGGTGCACCTCGACGAGCAGCTCTCCCGCGCCCGCTTCGAGGAGATGACCTCCGACCTGCTGGGACGCTGCCGCACGCCGTTCAACAACGTGCTGCGCGACGCCGGCATCTCCGTGGGCGACATCGACCATGTGGTGCTGGTCGGCGGCTCCACCCGTATGCCCGCCGTCAAGGAGCTTGTCAAGGAGCTCACCGGCGGCAAGGAACCGAACCAGTCCGTGAACCCGGATGAGGTCGTGGCCGTGGGTGCCGCCGTGCAGTCCGGCGTCATCAAGGGCGACCGTAAGGACGTGCTGCTGATCGACGTGACCCCGCTGTCGCTGGGCATCGAGACCAAGGGCGGCATCATGACCAAGCTCATCGACCGCAACACCGCCATCCCGACCAAGCGTTCCGAGGTGTTCTCCACCGCCGAGGACAACCAGCCCTCCGTGCTTATCCAGGTCTACCAGGGCGAGCGTGAGTTCGCGCGCGACAACAAGCCGCTGGGCACCTTCGAGCTGACCGGCATCGCTCCGGCTCCGCGTGGCGTGCCGCAGATCGAGGTCACCTTCGACATCGACGCCAACGGCATCGTGCACGTCTCCGCCAAGGACAAGGGCACCGGCAAGGAGCAGTCCATGACCATCACCGGTGGTTCCGGCCTGCCGAAGGACGAGATCGACCGCATGGTCAAGGAAGCCGAGGCCCACGAGGCCGAGGACAAGAAGCGCAAGGAGGATGCGGAAACCCGCAACCAGGCCGAAGCGTTCGCCTACTCCACCGAGAAGCTCGTCAACGACAACAAGGACAAGCTCTCCGATGACGTGGTCAAGGAAGTGACCGAGAAGGTCGAAGCTCTGAAGGAATCCCTGAAGGGCGAAGACATCGAGGCCGTCAAGACCGCCCAGACCTCCCTGATGGAATCCGCCCAGAAGATCGGCCAGGCCCTTTACGCCCAGCAGGGCGCCGAAGGTGCCGCCGACGGCGCCGCCGGTGCCGCGGGTGCCGGCTCCGACGATGACACCGTCGAGGCCGAGGTCGTGGACGACGAGGACAACAAGTGATGTCCGAGTTCAACAAGGATGACTATCTGAACGATCTGCCGGACGCCGACCAGGCCGCCGATCAGCCCGCCGCGGACGCGGGCCAGGCGGCCGAGTCGGCCCCGGCGGACGCCGGCGCTGCTGAGCCGGCCGAATCCACCGCCGACGGCGCGCAAGCCGAAGCGGATGGCGAGGCCGCCGACGACACCCTGACCCCGCTGGGCAAGGCCAAGCAGGAGGCCGCGGAATACCTGGAGGCCCTGCAGCGCGAACGCGCGGAGTTCATCAACTTCCGCAACCGCGCGCAGAAGGAGCAGGAGCGCTTCCGCCAGCACGGCATCATCGACGTGCTCACCGCCCTGCTGCCCGCCCTCGACGACATCGACCGCATCCGCGAACACAGCGAGATGGACGACTCCTTCAAAGCCGTCTCCGCCAAGCTCGACAAAGCCTTCGAGAAGTTCGGTGTGGAGAAGTTCGGCGAGAAGGGCGAGGACTTCGACCCGACCAAGCATGATGCGATCCTGCACAAGCCGGACGCGCAGGCCGAGAAGGAAACCGTCGACACCGTGGTGGAGGCCGGCTACCGCATCGGCGACCGCGTGATCCGCGCCGCCCGCGTCGTCGTCGCATCCCCCCAGAACTGATCGTGCCCGTCATCCGAGCGGAGCATTCCGTCCTCCCGAGCGGAGCATTCCGTCATTCCGAGCGTAGTCGAGGAATCTCTCGAGATCCTTCGACTCCGCTACGCTCCGCTCAGGATGACAAGGCAGAAAACAAACGACTTATAACGAAAGGAGGCAGTGATGGCTGAGAATGAATGGTTGACCAAGGATTTCTACAAGGTCCTCGGTGTCTCCAAGGACGCCTCGGAATCCGACATCACCAAGGCCTACCGCAAACTGGCCCGCCAGTACCACCCCGACCTCAACAAAACCAAGGAGGCCGAGGAGAAGTTCAAAGACATCTCCGAAGCCTACGACGTGTTGAGCGATAAGGAGCAGCGCCAGAAGTACGACGCCATCCGCCAGTTCGGCATGGGCGGCGCGCGCTTCGCGGGCGGCGGTGCGGGCGGCTTCGACGGCGCCGGCTTCTCCGACATCTTCGGCTCGATGTTCGGTGGCGGTGCGGGCGGCAACGGCTCGCGCATCCGCTTCCAGACACAGGGCGGCGGCCAGCCGAACCTCAACGACATCTTCTCGATGTTCGGGGGCGCGGCCGGTGCCGGCCAAGGCGGTTCCCCGTACGGTGCGGGCGCGCAGTACGGCTACGAGCAGTCGCCTCAGCCCGAGGACGGTGAGGATCGCAATTCGAAGATCAGCCTGACCTTCCGCCAGGCGGTGAAGGGCGCGACCGTAAGCCTCTCCGTCGACGGCAAGAAGTTCAAGGCCCATGTGCCCGCAGGCGTCAAGGACGGCCAGAAGATCAAACTCGCCGGCAAGGGCAAGCCCGGCCGCAACGGCGGCAAAACCGGCGACCTGTATCTGAACGTGTCCGTCAAAGAGGATCCCCGGTTCTCGATGCGCGGCAACGACATCGTCATGACCCTGCCCATCACCGTGGGCGAGGCCGTGTCGGGCGCGAAAATCGAGGTTTCGGACATCGACGGCAATCCCGTCACCTTCAAAGTGCCCGCCGGTTCGTCCAGCGGCAGCGAAGTGACGATTTCCGGCAAGGGCGTGCAGTCCGGCAACCGGTCCGGCGACCTGATCGGCCGCGTCGAGATCCACGTGCCGGCCAAGCCGGGGCTGGGACTCAAGCGCATGGCCAAGGAATTCGACAAGGAATCCGGCGACTTCGCCGAGACCTTGGAACGATAACGATACGGCTAACGTGCGGGCGGTCCTCTCTGAGGGAGGGCCGCCCGCACTGCACACCGGCAAGGAGGAGCGACTATGGCGCGACCGATACAACAGATGCGTCAGCTGTACGCGATGTGCGCGACGGCCCTCGTCATGGGCCGCGCCGATCTGGACGGCGCCGACGAAGTCGGATTTGACGTCTCCCTGCCTATTTTCTCCGTCGGTCAGGCCGCCGAACTGGCCGGCGTGCATCCCCAAACCCTGCGCCAGTACGACCGCGTGGGACTGGTGGTGCCGCAGCGCACCGAAGGCGGCGCCCGGCGCTACTGCCTGCGCGACATCGACCGTCTGGCGCAGGCCCAACGCCTCAGCCAGGATGAGGGCATCAACGTGGCCGGCATCACACGCATTCTGGAACTTCAGGAGGAGAACCGGCAATTACGTCGGCAGAACCGCAGGCTCCAGGCCGAAGGCGAAGACAGCGTGTTCGCCGCGGGTCGTGACGGCGACATCGTCGAGGTGCAGCGGTCCAACAGCGCCCGCATGTGGCGCAGGGCGTTGCGGCAGGATGCGCGCGCCTTGCCCGCCCGCCATGAAACGTATGACGAAAGCGACACGGAAGGGTCCAAATCCGTGGTTATTTGGGGATGGCGGTAGCCGTTCCCTTCGCCCCGAAAAATCCCCACCGTCCAGGGGGGGGGGTATCATTCCCCTAGAATTCCGTGAATGGTTCACCCGGATGGTAAGGGGCGATGATGGCGCGACAGTTGTTCTCCGCGCGCACGCGAAAGGCTTTGCTGTCGCTGGACGCCGTTGCGTCCGTCAGCGAAACCCGAATCACATATTCTGACGCCTTTCGCGAGGAATGCATGAGGCGTTACGCCCAAGGCGAGTCGCCATCCGCGATTTTCCGCGAAGCGGGACTGGGCCCCGAAGTCATCGGCTACAAGCGCATCGAACGCTGCATCTCCCGCTGGCGCAATAAGCAACCGCAATAAGCAATCGCAGTAAGCATTGCGATAGGCGATCGTAGTAGGCTGCGGCCAGCCTCGGCCTGTCGCGTGTGTTTGGTGAGATGGAACGGTACGTCTGTCACATGCGTCGCGCGGAGGAAAACCATGCTGCTGAAAGCCGTGTTCTGGGATCTGGACGGCACTCTGATCAATTCCGAACCCTACTGGCATCAGGGTGAGATCGCGATCGCCCGCGCCAACGGCGGCGAATGGGATGAGAATGACGGGTGGGAAGGGTCCGGCACGCCCGTTCCGGATGTGGCCCGCCGCATGATCGCCAAAGGCTGCACGCTCACCGTCGAACAGATCGACAAGCAGCTCAAGGATTACGTGTATCAGGCGGAGGTCGAGCGCCTGCCGTGGATCGACGGCGTGCAGGAGGTGCTGCGCTCGCTGAAGGACGCCGGCATCCCCTCGATGCTGGTCACCACCTCGCCCCGACGTATGGCCGAGAACATCATGGCGCAGACCGACGGGCTTCTTGCGGGGTATGTGTGCGGCGACGATCCGGTGGCGCATAAGCCCGACCCCGCGCCGTATCTGACGGCGGCCGCGCGCTTGGGCATCGAGCCGGCGGATATGCCGTATTGCGTGGTGGTGGAGGATTCCATGACCGGCATCAAGGCGGGCGCGGCCTCCGGCGCGACCACAATCGCCCAGACCGGGTGGATTCGCAACGACACCTCGATGGGGCCGCAGTTCGCCTCGATCTCCTCGTATGAGGGAATCGACGCGGCCGCGCTGGACGCGTTCGTGCGTCAGCGTGTCGCCTGAAAACCCAACGATATTTCAACGTTGTACTGCTTGCGCTTGCAAGCGTTTCGCAAGCGGAGTATTCTCTGATTATCACCAGAAGTACAAGGTTGTACTAACAACCGGAAACACCACAGGCCGCAAGGTTGAGCCTCTTCAGTGAGTGTGGTGCGGCCTTCTGTTGAAAAACAACGTTGTATTAAACGAATGAAGCGCTATCGCTGAAAGGGCGGAGATGACACAGCAGAACGAGACGACCCAGGCCCGCCTGGTCGTGGATAACGAATTTGAAGTGGCCCAGGTCAACGACCGTCTGTTCGGCTCCTTCGTGGAGCATCTGGGCCGTTGCGTGTACGGCGGCATCTACGAGCCGGGCCACCCGACCGCGGATGAGGACGGATTCCGTCAGGACGTGATCGACCTGGTCAAGGAGCTGGGTGCCACCGCCATCCGCTACCCCGGCGGCAACTTCGTCTCCGGCTATCGTTGGGAAGACGGCGTCGGCCCCAAGGAGAGCCGCCCCCGCTGCCTCGACCTGGCCTGGCACTCCACCGAAACCAACGAATTCGGCCTGCACGAGATGGCCAAGTGGCTGAACAAGGCCGGTGGCAACGAGCTGATGGAGGCCGTGAACCTCGGCACCCGCGGTCTTGAGGAAGCCCTCGACCTGCTGGAATACGCCAATATCCCCTCCGGAACCAAGCTTTCCGACGAGCGCCGCGCGAACGGTGCCGAGGAGCCGTTCGGCATCAAGATGTGGTGCTTGGGCAACGAAATGGACGGCGACTGGCAGACCGGCCACAAAACCGCCGATGAATACGGCACGCTGGCCGCCTCCGTCGCGCGCGGCATGCGCTCCCTCGACCCGGA
The DNA here is from genome assembly GCF_056356295.1 of Bifidobacterium sp. LH_558. Lineage (NCBI taxonomy): Bacteria > Bacillati > Actinomycetota > Actinomycetes > Bifidobacteriales > Bifidobacteriaceae > Bifidobacterium > Bifidobacterium sp. LH_558. The sequence continues at coordinate 13,774 of NZ_JBKETZ010000009.1, forward strand.
TGTGGAGCTGGTGGTGTGCGGTTCGTCGTCCCACGGAATGGACACCTTCGGCACGTGGGAAGAGACCGTGCTGCAGAAGACCTACGAACTGGTCGACTTCATCTCCTGCCACGCCTACTACCATCCCGAACTGCAGGAGGACGGCTCGCGCGACATGGTGAGCTTCATGGCCTCGGGCGAGGATATGGACGGCTTCATCAAAGACGTCGCCGCCGCGATCGACGCCACCAAGGCGCGCCTGAAGAGCAAGCATGAGGTGTTCATCTCCTTCGACGAATGGAACGTGTGGTACCTCAACGAGGAGCCGAGCAAGAACCCCGAAGGCATCGGCAACTGGCCGGTGGCCCCGCGTCTGCTGGAAGACGTGTACACGGCGGCCGACGCGGTGGTATTCGGCGACCTGCTGATCACGCTGCTTAAGAACGCCGACCGCGTGCATGCCGCCAGCCTGGCGCAGCTGGTCAACGTGATCGCGCCGATCATGACCGAGCCGGGCGGCCCCGCATGGCGTCAGACCACGTTCTACCCGTTCTCCCTGACCGCACAGCTCGCCAAGGGCGGCACCGTGCTCGAGCCCAAGCTCGCCTCCGGCACCTTCGACACCCCCCGCTATGGCGAAGTGCCCACCGTCAACTCGGTGGCCGTGCGTGGCGCGGACGGTTCGGTGAACGTGTTCGTGGTGAACCGCTCGCTCGAAGCGACAGCCGAATTCGAAGTCAAACTCCCCGCAGGATTCGAGGGCACCGACATCGAAGCCCAGACCCTGCACGAGGACGACATCCTGGCCTGCAACACGCTGGACGACCAGAACCGCGTGACCCTGCGCGCCAACGACAGCGTCGCCTTCGACGCCGCCTCCGGCACCGTGCGCATGACCCTGCCCCCTGTCTCCTGGACCGCGGTGCGCGTGAAGTAGTCGCTTCGCGACAGTGAACACTGACAGCCATGGGCCGGCCCCGATGTGACGGGCCGGCCCATGGTCGTATTCGCGATGCTTCATATGGGGATGAGGGATGAGCCCTATGGAGACGTGCGACAATGGATAGCGGTTCGCCTGAGCCTGCGAGGGCGCGCGGCATAAGCATGAGCATGAACAAGGAGGTCGGGCATGGGTGGTCGTGTGACGATCAAGGACGTGGCCCGTGAGGCCGGGGTCTCCATCAAAACGGTGTCCAACGTGCTCAACAACACCGGCAGCATGCGTCCGGAAACGCGGCAGCGCGTGGAAGAAACCATGCGCCAGCTCGGCTACACCATCAACATCTCCGCGCGAGCCATGCGCGGCTGCGGAACACGGCTGATCGGATTGGGTATTTTCGATTTCTCACAGCCCTTCGCGCCGTATCTCGCGGACATCGTAATCAACTACGCGCGCGAGCGGCAGTATGGCGTGATCATCAACACCTATGGCCAGGGAGGCGAAGGTATCCCGACCATTATCGAAGACACCTATCGTCTCGGCGCGGACGGCTGGCTTCTCTTCACCGAACGCCCTTTGCTGGACGAGGGGGCGGTGTTGGAACAGCCATATCCGGTGGTGGCGATGGGCGATTATCTGACGCATGGCAAAGCGGATCTCGTCACCATGCCTAACGCCGAAGCCCTGGCACACACCACCGAACTGTTGGTGCGCGGTGGGTGCCGCAGCGTCGCCCTGCTCGGGACTCCTGAAGGTTTGGGTAGGGATGAGGTGATGTCCGCCGTGGAAGGCACGTGCGCGCTGCGTACCCAGGGGTATCTGAACGGTCTGGCCGCGTGTGGTCTCGAGGCGGATCGGCGGCTGATGGTGCCGGTTTCGGACTGGAACCAGGCCGGCGGCGTGCAAGCCGCGGCGGAACTGCTGGATTCCGGTATGAAGCCCGACGCCATTATCTGCTTGAACGACGCCATGGCGTTGGGCGCGATGCATGAGCTGCAGCGACGCGGCATCCGCGTGCCCGACGATATGCAGGTCATCGGCTTCGACAACGTGCCCGAAGCGCGCTATGCCGTGCCCGCGCTCACCAGCATCGACCCGCACGTCGAAGAGTATGCGAAGAAGGCGGTCGATATGCTGATCGAGCGGATTGAGGGATACCGCGGCCCCGCACGCACCTTCGTCACGGATTTCAGCCTCGAGGAGCGCGCCTCCACCCTGCCGCGTTGAGGCGTTTGACGCTGTAATTGTGCAGGTTTATGCGGGTTTGTTGGCTTAGCGTCGGCTGCTGGTAGGGTGGGGGAGGTTTGGAAATATGACCCCGTACCTTAGAGGATGAGAAATCTCATGGGATTTGTGAATTTTATCGTTGAACTGCTGAAGGATCCGCGCGCCGCCATCGCCAGCTGGATCGCCATGGGGGTGACCCCCACGCTCGGCTTCATCTTCCTGATCATCTTCGTCGAAACCGGCGTGGTGTTCTTCCCGTTCCTGCCCGGCGACTCCCTGCTGTTCGCGGCCGGCGTGTTCGCCGCTCCGGATGAGACCGGCAAGGCCGCGCTGCCGCTGATGGCGCTGCTGCCGGTGGTGTGGATCGCCCCGATTATCGGCGACCAGTGCAACTACTTCATCGGCCACTTCTTCGGACGCCGCATCATCCAGTCTGGCAAGGTCAAGGCCATGACCCCTGAGCGCATCGCTAAAACCGAAGGCATGATTGAGAAGTGGGGCCCGCTTGCGGTGTTCCTGGGGCGTTTCTTCCCGTTCATCCGCACGTTCATGCCGTTCATCTCCGGCATCTCCGGCATGCGCTGGAGCCGTTTCACGCCATTCTCCGTGCTGGGCGGCATTGTGTGGTCCACGCTGTTCACGCTGCTCGGCTACTTCTTCGGCGGCATCCCCGCCGTGCAGGATCATTTCGAACTGGTGATCGTGCTGATTCTGGCGGTTTCCCTGCTGCCCACGATCATCGGCCTGCTGAAGGCTAAGTTCGGCAAGAAGAAGCCTGCCGAGACTGCCCAGTAAATCGATGCGATGATTCGACGTAGTGATTCGACGTGGCATTCCGTGCGCGACACGGAAGCCACGTCGAATTGCGTTTGGCTAGAGGTCGTACTAAAGTTACGTGAGTTGCCTTGCGGAGCAAAGCAACAACCCAAGGGGCTGTAGCTCAGTTGGTAGAGCGCTTCGTTCGCATCGAAGAGGTCGTGGTTTCGATTACCATCAGCTCCACGAGAGACCCTCCGGAATTCCACCTCCGGAGGGTTTTTCATTACCGAAACGTTGAAATTCCGCCGTTTCTCTCTTTCGCTCGGTTGTGCGTAGAAGTACGCTGAAGTACGCCAAGTCAACGTTTAGGTACACAGAGAGGTAGGGCTATAGGCCAATTACGTGTCTGAACCGTCTGATTTCACGCCCATGGCGAGTTTGGTGTGTCGGATTCGCTGGAGAAGGCCATTTTCCCACACCAAACTCGCGGATCAAAGGTTTTAGCAAAGCCTGTCTCGGCGACCCGACACACCAAACTCACTTATTGGACGAATGACGATCTGAAGTGGCTCGGCGAGAAGTGGTGGACTGAGCAAATTAAGTGTATGCTTGTGGACGCTGGAGGACTTGTTGGCGGAAAGGGGGAGAAAATGTCTGTGCCGGTGACCGCTCCTTCCGGAATGGAGATTAGTCTGCGCGTGACTCCCCAGGACGCCTTCGATTTGTTGAAGCAGCAGATTGACCCCATGACAGGGTTCGATGAGGATACTCGGCCTGTATGGGTAGATGATTCGGCATATCTGAGGACGCTGTTGGAGAGCTGATGCGCCCCACGGTATGTGTCATCTTCGATTGCAATATATACATTGATGTGGCTTTGGCTCTTGGAACCGGTGCCAAGCAAACTGATTTACGCACATTCGAGGCCGCGAGCAGGCCTTTGCAAGCGGAAATCGACTCGTTCCGTGCTGTTATTAGCGGACAGTTTGGCCCCTATGGTCTTGTGTTAGGTAGCTCGTCCCATATTCGGGAAACCGTAAAACATCAACTTTCAAAGCAGCACGGGTGGCCAGAGCGGAAAACCGATCTTTTCCTTAGTGAGTTTCATGATGAGTTGGTTGACATTGTTCTAACAGGATTTGTGGGGGAGGAACACGTGCCGCCGCTGGATCATGAGGATGGTGTCGTGTTCGGTACCTGCCATGAGATCAGCAATAGGGCAGGAATCATGCAAACGATTCTTGTGACGCGAGATCGTCAATTCATTGAATCGATGAGTTCCATCCCCTCTCATACTACTGTTCTGCATCCGCTGGGATTCATGAAGATGTGCGAGGCAGCTCGTCGATTCGTCCGGCCCATATGAGTTGTCAAATGTGTCCGCATCCCCTACCCCCGGAAGCCAAGCATTTGCTCGCCTCGCTTGTGGAAGAAGGTCTTGTCGTTCGCGAGGGAGCGGCTCGCGCCACCCGCTACAAGCTCAAGTAGAATTCCCACTCATGTTAAGGGCATGAGTGGGTCTTTGTGTTTTCCGCTTGCGTTCGCGTTTTTCCGCTTGTTTTCCGCTCGTTTTCCGCTTGCGTTTATGTTTTCCGCTTGTTTTCCGCTTGCACAAGCGGATTCCAGATACGTCACGTGACGCTGCTCTTATGGGAGCGTTCAAGAAGCGTTATAAGGATGCATATCTAATGCCGCAAGTCTAGAAGTCACTGAGGATAAATGCAGCAATGATAATGTGCTTCTCTCCTTGTGATGGAGCATTGCGGGAATCTGGGGTTAGTGTGTGGTGTTGTGCGAAAGATGCTGTTGCCGAAATGAAGTCGGGTTAAGCTCGGAGGAGTTGGTTGACGGTAAGGGGATTGTATGCCGGAATTTGATTTTCAGCGCAAACAGGCCGAGGCGCAGGCAAGTGCTGGCCAGACAAGCCATGCTCCGATTCCGGATGAGTATGTCACCGCGACTATACCGATGAGTTCGGCTTCGTCGCCTACTTCGACACCGGCGAGTCCGCCGAGTTTCAGTCCGGCGAGTGGTGTTTCCTCCGCTAGTCAGCCGTATGCGCATGCGGGCCAGGAGAATAGAAACGCCCCGCAATGGAACGAACTGGTTGGCGAGACGCGGGCGATGCCAGTTGCGCAGCAATTCGCGCAACCCCAACAAGTCCAGCAGCCATATGGCATCCCGTCCGCCCCTCGCCGCAAGAAAGGCAATCCGGTGACACGTTGGATCACAGGACCCGCCAAGCACGGATTCCTGAGCTTCTGGCTGTGGATGTTGACGCTGCCATGCGTGGGCATTATGGCATTGCGCTCGCTGCCGGAATCCGATCAGGATGGGCGCGCCCTGCCGGAGATCATCGCATTCGTGCCCATATTCGGCATTCTTTCCGCGGTCATTCTTGTGCTGGCTGTGCTGTGGCGCCGTTGGCTGCTTACCGCCGTGTCGCTGGTGTGCGTGGTGATTCAGATAAGTTGGCATATCGGTTTCTTCGTGCCGTCCGCCTCCATTTCGGATTCCGCCCGCCAGACCGTGCAGACCGCGGCCAGTGTTGACGACAACGTGGCCCGCATCATGACCCTCAACACCAAGGAAGGCCAGGCCAGCGCCGCCAGCATCGTCGCCACGGTGCGCGAGCAGCATGTGGAGGTGCTGGCTTTGCAAGAGGTGCATCAGAGCCTGCTGGATGAGCTGCAGGCGGCGGGAATCTACGAGGTGCTGCCGTATATGGTCACATCGATCGCCACGGACTCCGACAACGGCGGTATGAACGTGCTGTTCACGATGGCTCCGATGGGCAACATCTCACAAAGTCTGCTGCCGATCGAAACCTCTCAGATGCCCGCGTGCACCATCATCATCGGCTCTACGCAGGTGCGTTTCGTCTCCGCACACCCGAATTCGCCCACACGCGGCCAGCAAGGCCTGTGGAGTGAGGGCTTGGGCACTATCGGCAGTTTGAAGGATTATGACTGGACCTACGTGATCATGGGTGATTTCAACTCCACGTGGGACCATCCGCGTTTCCGGAGCTTGCTCGGCGACCGTTTTGTGGATGCCGGCGAGCAGGCGGGGGAGGGCTTCCACTTCACCTACCCCAGTAATTCCAAGATTCCTTCGGTGATTGAGATCGACCACATCATTCACGACAAAGGCGTGACAGTGGCCGATCTCGATACGGTCGAAATCGCCGGCACCGACCATAAGGCGCTGCTGGGCACGCTGGAGACGGATAACTAAAAAGCTCCTGTCTCCACGACACCCCAAGTTAGTGCTGGTTTTCAGCACTGGTACTGACTTGGGACGCGTCGTTGCAGGTTCGACGTCTGGACTGTACGCAAACTGGCCCTTGCACACCAAAATGTGAAGAGCCGGTTATTCGGCGCGAACGAGAGGAAGTAGGGTGTGCAGGGACCGTTGGTGCAATCGAGGTTTCAGATTTGGTCGCTGCCTGTAGTAATGCGTCGAACGATTCAGCATCACGGGATAACATGCTTCCGCCCCCCTCACACGTGTCGTGGGCCAGATTGACGTGCTTTTCCAGGACTGTTGGAAACTTGTTTTGCGTTGCACGTTCATATGAAGGAGCACTAGACTTGACAGAAAGGATTTAAATGAATCATTCTGTACTGTTCGAAATCTCTGCCTTGGTAGTCGATGACAATGGCTTCATGACCCTTTTCCGAGCCAGCGTCTGGGCGCATAAGTCTGCGGGGCGAAGCCGGAATTGTATGCACAGTGGAAAATGACAGTGCCTACCTTCATGTCGAGTTTCCTTTATCTACACCTAATATCCTAGACATAGGATATGTCTCCGAGACAATCATTTCGCGTATATACGATTATGACAAAGCAATGGTGTTTTTCGTATCTGTCGGCTAAACTTATCGCCATGGGAAAAGAAACTGGAAGTTATCTGACGAGAGTCACGTACCCCAAAATGAGAGATGCGCGTGCGGCATTTGTGATTTTAACTTGGAATTCTGCCCAGTATATTAGTCAGTGCTTATCTTCTGTTCTGCAGTTACCGTTTCAAGAGCTCATTGTTTATGTTGTGGATAACGGATCTCAGGATGGGACGATTGGTGTTTTGCGTGATTTCTCACAGAAACATCATGAATTGCGAATTGTAGAGTTAGATGAGAATAAGGGCACAACTGTTTCGCGTAATATCGTACTTGCTGAGTTAGTAGACAATGCAGAAGTTGACTATGTCTGTGTTTTGGACTCCGATACCATAGTGAACTCGGAGGCTTTTGAAGAGCTCTGCGAAGTCTACGTAAGAGATACTAGGAATACGATTGGTGTCCTAGGCCCGCGAATGCATAATGCAGATTCCGAGTATCAGCTTTCAGGCCGCAATTTGCCGACTGTGTGCATTAAGTTGCTCAAAGCGTTTCCGCTTGCTGTATGTAAAAAGAAGGGCGCCAATATGGAGATTCCCTCCTCTCCACTAGTTAATGGACTACAAGATGTTGGTTATCTTCTTTCGGCTTGCTGGTTTATGCCACAAGGTGTTTTAAGAAGAGTTGGATTATTAGACGAAAAGATTTTTTACGCTCCTGAGGATGTTGATTATTGTGTTCGTGTCCATCAGTCTGGACTTCGTGTGGTTTTTTGCGCTAAAGCAGACATTGTGCATTTTTATCAAAGGATTTCGCATAAAAAAATAATTAGCCGAACCAATGTGAAGCATATTGTAGGACTTGCATATTTTTTCTCTAAATATAGATACTTGTTTAGAGCACCAAAGTTCAATAAAAACTTTGATTGAAAGTAGTCGTGACTAATGGGAAGATATTACGCAGCCAAACATGTTAATTCTCAAAAAGAGTTGGGTAAACTGTCTTATGATAAGCTTGCGTTTCTGATATTGAATTACCTTATTCTTATAATATCATCAGCGATAGCATATTGTTCTTCCTTAAGTTTTATTCGAGAAAATGAAGCTGTTTTATATTACAGACTACTACTGATAGTGGCTTTGATTTTGGCTTGCCTTACAAAATTTTTTTACCATTATGTCATGTTTTCTCAAAAGAAAGCTGAATTAGTTTTTTGGGGGGCGCTGGGACTTATCGTCGGGCTCTACACTGTTGACAGTAAACATATTTTTCTAATAGTGCCCTTCTTTTTGGCGATAAGTTTTCTCCATGATACTTTTTCGATTGTTGTTTTCCAGGCAATGGTAGTAAGCATCGGAAGTTATGTTGTAGCGATTCTATGTGCTTGGGCGTCAAACGGTTTCGTCGTTCCTGACAACTTTGGTTTTTATCATGCCAACGTTCAGTACGGGTTTGCCTGTGGCTGTATGATTCTTTATGTTTTATATTGTGCGATAAAAAAAGTTTTGGAATAGGCTATTATCTTTTTATATTTTGTATGCTTTTATGGCAAGGTATGACGACTATGTCTGCGGGCGGGATTATTACTAATATCCTGTTTCTCTTTGTTCCTTTGTTATTGAAGATAAAATTGAAAGATGTTGTCTGGGTATTTGCGCTTTTGCTACCTTGCTTTGTTCCTTATTTTCTTACTTTGGGCTATAGGGTTTCTGGTGGAGTATATGGCGATGGGTTTTTTCAAAAAATAAATTACTATTTCAGTTCGCGTTTATATATATGGGATCTGGCTCTTCAGCAATTTCCAATAACTTTTACAGGTTTAGATTCCTTAATCTTTCGTGATTTTGAAACTGGTGCTGGATATTCGATGCCTATAGATTCACTATATATTATGGCTCCTTTATCTTTTGGTCTCATATTTGTCGTTAGTTATTTGGTGATTGTTGTTTCGCTACCGTCAGCGTCTTTTTTCTGTTCTAAAAAAAAGTGCAGATCTGTGGTATCTGTTCTGTGGTTGCTGGAAATTGTTCAGATATATGGCATTGTCGAAACACATATCTCTGAGTATCAAGTGAATCCTTTGCTTTGGATAATTCCTGTAGTGGTTTATAAAATGGTGCTGATACGTACTCAGCAGAGGGTGCTTCCTGTGGAAGGTGAGGACTAGCGCATGCGTATTCTTGTTTTTGGAATGACGGATATCCCAGGTGGTATTGAACGATACGTTTTTAACTATTATCCTTATCTGAAAGAAAAAGGGATTTTTTTTGATTTCATAAGTTTAACTGATCATATTGCCTATGAACGGTTTTTCATTGATAGCGGTGCGAAAATAATACGTTTACCAAGTTTTAAAATAAATCCAATTAAATATTATCTGTCTTTAAAGAACTACTTGAAAAAAGAAGAATATGATGCTGTGTATGTCAACATGCTTTCAGCGGCCAATATTTTACCTCTTCTTGTATCAAAGAGCGTAAAGATGAAAAGAATAATTGTTCACGCGCACAATAATGCAGTTCCTTCGGGCTTGCTGCGAAAAATATTACATAAAATTAATACGTCTAAAGTTGAGCTGATTGGTACGGATTTCTGGGCATGCTCAGTTTCTGCTTCGAACTGGTTATTTCCAACAATTCAACAAGAGAAACGAATCATTGTAGCGAATGCCATTGATGTTTCTCAGTTTGCGTTTAACGAAACGTCGCGAAAAGAAATACGTGATAAATATCATATTAAAGAATCTGATTATGTCATTGGTATGGTTGGTAGATTCCAAGAACAAAAAAATCATTCTTTTGCGATAAAAGTCATTGAAGAACTAGTAAAGACTTATCCGTCGGCAAAGCTTTTATTGGTTGGGAAAGGAGATCTGTTTGATTCGATGTCTCGACTTGTGAAGCAGATGGCAATTGAGGATAATGTCATTTTTGCTGGAGGAACTGAGAGTAGCGCACCATTTTATTCTGCTATGGATGCTTTTATATTTCCGTCGTTATTTGAAGGTTTCGGTATTGCAGCAATTGAAGCTGAATCTTCTGGTCTTCCCTGTTTGGTTTCAGATACAGTGCCTTCGGAAGTTGATATCACTAATCAAATAATTCATTTACCGCTTGAATCCACACATATTTGGGTAGAAAAGCTTTCCTCTTTGATTGAACTTGGTCCTTCATCCAAAGAAGATAGAGCGATAATTTCGAGATCTTGTTTACGGTCGCCTTATTCTCTGGTAGATGCTGAAAAGAAACTTGTTAATCTTTTTATTCAAGGAGTTTTTGTATGAAAGTTTCAATTATTGTTCCTGTGTATAATGTTGCCGAATATCTACCAACATGCTTAGATAGCTTATTGAAGCAAGATTATGAAAATTATGAAATTATCTTGATAGATGATGGCTCTACTGATGAATCTGCTTTCCTGTGTGATTCTTACGAAAAAAAGTTTGAAAAAATAAAAGTTTATCACAAAACAAATGGTGGATTATCTAGTGCTCGGAATTACGGAATTGGAAGAGCGAAAGGAGAATATGCTCTATTTGTTGATTCTGATGACACTCTCGAACCGCAAGCTCTATCTATCTGCATGAGTAAAGCTCAGAAGATAAATTCTGAAGCATGCCTAGTGTTTACATATTCTCTGATGAGTGCTGATGGAACGGCAAAAACAACAGATATTGAAGGATATTCGTTCCCAGATGATACGGATGTGAGCGGAGACAAAGCATTAGAGTATTTACTTACAGATCGTTTTCAAAATTTTGCTTGGCGTGTTGTTTTTCCTGTCTCAATTTGGAGAGAAAAGGAAATCGCCTTCCCAGAAGGCCGTTTATTTGAAGATGTGTTAACTATTTATAAATTATTTTTTTATGTAGATAAAGTTTATTTTATTAATAAGCGACTATACAACTACAGACAGCGTTCTGGCTCAATTCTCCATACTATTAATAAAAAAATGGCGTTACAGTGTAAAGATGCTTTTATGGAGCAACTTCTTGATATTAAGCAACAGCGTCCTGCCCTTGCCTCGTTATGTGACTCGCAAATTTATAAATCTAATTACCGAGTTGCTATGTTGATCAACGGAAAATGCAGTATGGATCCCGATTTGGCTTTATTGCGAAAAGAGCTTGTGAGAAATCTTTGTATGCCTTATCCTAATGCTAAGACTCTTCAGTTGTTTAACAATAAACAAAGAGTGTCACTGACTCTTCTAAAACTTAAATTATATCCATTACTAAATTTTTTAATCAATTTACGTGGTAGGTAGCTGCTATCGCTAATTCAGTACATATTATTCATTCTGTGTTGTTTTTGTGGAGTATTCCATGGTTTTATATTTGACTGCTGATGATGCATCGACTAGATACTGTTTATATATGTCTGATATCTAAAAACAGATAGAGATGTCAAGAGATGCACGCATTTATTTAATGCTTTGCTTCTTTAAAATAGTTATAAGCTACTTCGTAAGCTATGGAGTTTTTTGGGAAAGTATAAAAAACTGCTTGTGAATCTTGGATTATTCACATTAAACACAGTCTCGACAAAGCTGATTACATTTTTTTTGGTTCCGCTGTATACATTTTTTTTTAACTACATCTGAATATGGCGTGACTGATATGTCTTTGACTGTTGCAAGTCTAGCTATGCCTGTGCTGACCTTGTCAATAGGCGATGCTGTGACTCGTTACATCATCGATGACATGTCTGATGGAGAACAGTATGCATCTATTGGTTTTTGGGTAACTTTGGCTGGATGTCTTGCTATGTTCCTTATCCTGCCTTTAATTAATCTATCTATATTTGGTGGTCTTGGGCAATATCGGTTCCAGTATATGGCTTATTTTACAGTCATGACATTTAACTCTTATCTAACAAATGTGAGCCGTGGATTCAATAAAGTTAGACTAATCACCTGGGCGTCAATCATTTCCTCGCTTGTGTCTGGCGTACTTGCAGGTATTCTAATTGGATTGCTAAAACAGGGTATCAATGGCTATTTTATTTCTTTAACGGTTGGAGGTTTGACAGCAATAGTAATATATCTAATTGTTGGAGGTTCACATCGTTATATTTCACTTCCTAAGAAGACCGACTCTCATTTGCTGAGAAATCTTCTGTACTATTCAATTCCTTTAATGCCGAACTCAGTTTTCTGGTGGATTGGTAATAGCGTTAACAGATTTTTCATCACTGGTACGCTTGGTATTGCTGCTTCTGGATTATTTGCGGCAGCAAGTAAAATTCCCAATTTAATGAATTTGATTTCAAGTACGTTTTGGCAGGCGTGGAGTCTTTCTGCATTTCAAGAGTTTAAACGCACTGATACCAGCCGATTCTATAGCAATGTATTCGTGGTATTTCGTGTTTTTTGTTTTTTCTCAGCTTCCGCTCTTATTCTTTTATCTCCCTGGCTTGCATCGATTCTCCTTCAAAAACAGTTTTATCAAGCGTGGCCTATTATACCAATCTTAGTGCTCGCATTTCTGTTTAATGTATTTGCTGGCTTCTATGGCACTGTATTTACCGCCAGCATGAGAACGAAATACTTATTCACTACAACTATGGTTGCTGCTGCCGTAGTTGTAGTAGCGACATGGTTGCTCATCCATCCGTTCGGATTGTCAGGCGCAGCATGGGCTATGGTTCTCAGTAATCTCATTATGTGTGCTATGCGAGTACATTATACCCGAAGTATATTACGCATTAACGTTAATTGGCTTTTTGTTGGACTCAATATCCTATTAGTTGTTATGCAGACTTGTATTATGGTATCGCAGATGATTCACTATAGATTTTTGTCGGTAGTGTTGTTCGGTCTAGTTTGCGTTACATGTATGGCTGATATTTTGCCTACAGCGAGGAACTTAATTCAGATAGTAAAAGACAGGAGAGGCAAATAATTCACATATTAGAGAAAAGCGCTAGAGATGAGATCCTTGGTCCTATCGGTGAATGTATCCGCTGACACCAAACAATCATTGTGCTGAATGAGTCCGGCATAACACAGAAACAGCAAGAGCTAGGCCGCATAGAAAACATCTTCGCGGAGACAATCGCATTCACCGTTCAGAGGTATGCCTCCAAAGTTCCGTTACAGCTTTACAGGAGGGGCTTTTTGTTGGACTTCTTTGTTCCGATTGCTTGATTATGCCAGGCACCCGGAAGCGCCGCATCCTGGACAAAGCCGCGATTTTCCGTCCATATCCTCGATCTCGCAGCGTATCAGCCACGTGCCGGCGTGCCCGCCACCGTCCAGATGCCGCTGGGACAGCGGGACCAACCACAGTCAGTCAAGGCCAAGCAGGACACGGCTGTCGAACGCGCTAGACTCGGAGACAAGCTGCGTGGTTTCCTTCACTTTTTTGATCACACAACGAATGAAACCGCACAGCCCTTACACACCAAAATACGAAGAGCCCGAAAGGAACGCAATGACGTTAAAGAGCCAACTGAAGTTTTACGGTAAAGAGTTACTCGGGGACGGGTATTTTTCTTTATTGTTCAAGCGAAATCTGGCGAGAAAGGGACTTGCCTCTTATTCGCACGTATTTGAATCGCTGCATAACGAGCCTGCGAACTGGCTTGTTGATTGCCCGGATTACGGAAACCTCGGCGATCAGGCGATTGCGATGGCGGAACGTCGCATCCTCGCCCGGTCTTCTCGGCCATTTCGATCTTTCTCCGGAAACACTTCACAGCTCCTGCTCTGTCTGAAGCGATACGCAAAGCAGGAAGATATCATCTTCCTGCAAGGCGGAGGCAATATGACCGCGCTCTATCCGGAGTATGAAGAGAATCGTCTTAGAGTGATTTCTATGATGCGGCAGAATCGCATCGTTCTGTTTCCTCAGACCATCAGTTACGGAAGCTCCCAAGAGGATCGACGACTTTTGGAGCGGACTAAACGTATATACGGAAGTCATCCAGACCTTCACCTTATTGCGCGTGAGTATAAGTCATACGACCGCATGAGGGCCCTATATCCGAATCTCGATGTTCAGATGACCCCGGATATCGTGCTCTCGATGCGAGGGATGGATCGATATCCGTTCCCGCACCGCCGCGGCATTTTGTTGTGTATGCGCAATGATAAAGAGAAGAGCGTTGGCGATATTCAGGGGGAATTGGAGCGCCTCGCTACGTCGTCAGGTGAACGATGGTCATATACGGACACGATGGCCTTTAGCGAGCCCACTCCGATCACGCAGGAAAGAGGGGAAGCGCTCGTTAACTCCAAGTGGGACGAATTCGGTTCCGCGAAGCTAGTGGTCACAGATCGTTTGCATGGTATGATCTTCTGCGCAATCACAGGGACGCCATGTATCGCGATGGACAATTCCAACGGGAAAGTCGGCTATACATATAACCAGTGGCTGGGCGATCTGCCTTATATCCACTTTGCGCATAATGTTGACGAAGTGCGTGCGCTTGTCCCATCGGCATTAGCCTTAACGGAAACCCACTTCCCCGAAGAGTGCTTCGAAGACCTATTCGCGCCGCTGAAAAAGCTCATCCCGTAATTCCCTGCGGGTAGGGTGCTGCGGACGCGCATCATCCGCAGCGCCTTCACCGTGTTTAGTTAACCGGCTCTTGGTATTTTGGTGTGCAAGGGCCGTGCGGTTTCATTCGTTGTGTGATCAAAAAAGTGAAGGAAACCACGCAGCTTGTCTCCGAGTCTAGCGCGTTCGACAGCCGTGTTGAATATTTGACTCGTTGAAGCCCATGGTTATTGCGATTGTGGGCCGTCGTGGGTTTTGCGGGTTATTTCGTTTTGAGGCCGGGGTTATTGCGGTTGGAGGCCATGGTTGGTTAGGCTCCTTTCACCATGCGAGGGACGTGTGGTGAAAGGAGGTGCCTTCAATGGTACGGAAAATCAAGGCGAAGACGATCCTGCGTTTGAACGAGCGGGGTCTGTCGGGCCGCGCGATCGCGAAATCCCAGGGAATCGCGCGGCAAAGCGTCGCCGAAACGCTCGATGCCGCGAGGGCGGCCGGCATCGGCTGGACCGACGTCGCCGGCAAAACCGATGACGAGGTGTACGCCCTGTTGTTCCCGGGCAGGGGCGAGCATGAGAGCGTGTACGAACAGACGGACTGGGCCGGGGTGCATCGCGAGCTGGCGCGCGTCGGCGTGACGTTGAGGATCCTGCACGGCGAGTACGCTGACGAATGCCGGCGGACCAGGAAAGCGCATATGGGTTACGACAGGTTCTGCAAGCTGTACGCGGCGTATGTGGCGAAACTCGGCGTGACCTCGCGCGTGGAGCACAAGGCCGGACGCACGATCGAGGTCGATTGGGCCGGCAAGACCATGCGCGTCGTCGATCCGGTCACCGGAGACGTCGCGGCCGCGTACCTGTTCGTGGCCGTGTTGCCGTTCAGCCGGTACGCGTTCGTGGAACCCACCCTGGATATGGGGCAGAACACATGGCTGCGCTGCCATATCGCGATGTACGGGTGGTTCGCAGGCTCCACGCCCCGCCTGGTGTGCGACAACCTCAAGACCGGCGTGATCAAACACCCGCGCGAGGGCGAGGTCGTATTGAACGACGCGTACCGGGCCATGGCCGAGCACTACTCCGCCGCCGTACTGTCCGGACGGGTCGGCAAACCGAAGGACAAGCCGTCCGCGGAGAACACCGTGTGGCACGCGACCATGGCGCTGGTCGGCACGCCCCACTGCATAAACCCGAAAAAGATACCTGACTAAAAACAAAACACCGATTTGACTAAATACAGTTCCAGAAGCGCGACGGCTCCCGGCTGTCGGTGTTCGAATCGGAGGAGAAGCCGCTGCTCATCGCGTTGCCGCCGTTGCCGTACGAGGTGGCGGACTGGGTTTACGGCAGGAGGGTGCAGGCCAACTGCCACGTCTCCTATGCGCGCAACTGGTATTCCGCCCCGTACCCGTACGTCGGCTCCGCGGTGGACCTCAGGGTCAGCACGAACACGCTCGAGATCTGGCACAAGGGCGTCAGGCTCTGCACGCACCGCCTCCTGCCCGGCGCCGCCTCCAACCGGTATTCGACGAACGAGTCGGACCTTCCCGGCAAAACCATGTGGAGGCAATGGGACCGCGTGTTTATGTTCAATGTTCTTTGGGCAGGAGTGGCATGGTGTTTTCCGCTTGATGTGCAGCTGTTTTTCCGCAGTGTCGTCATCTTCGTGATGATATGAGCGGCCATGGGTT
>NZ_JBKETZ010000010.1:0-29040 GCF_056356295.1 Bifidobacterium sp. LH_558
GCGCCGACGCCGGACAAAACGACAAATAGATCGCAGGCACCGTTTCGCGCTCACCCATTACGACAAACGAACAACGATTACGCGCTCACTTATTAATGACGAACCTCGTCCATGATCAACATTCGTTTCCGGATTGAAGTTCCGCATCCGAATCCCAGCGCGCACAGCCACGGCAGTCACGCCCAGACTTTGCCTGTACACGTTTTCACCTGATTTCGTGTACACCGTGTACACGAAATCACATAAATTCGTGTACACGGTGTACACGAAATGATACAATTTCGTGTACACGGCAAGATTGCGGACTCACGCGGAAGGGGTGGAAATGGACTATATGCCGCGCAAACTCGCGCAAACCATTGAGACTTGGGCAACTTCGGGAGACACACACCCGCTGCTCATCCGCGGAGCCCGCCGAACCGGCAAGACCTCCATGGTGAGGCATCTTGCCCACACGCTTTTTCACGATGATGTCATCGAACTGGATTTCCAAACCGACCTCAACACCATCGAACGCATCTTCACCGTGCCAACCAACGACACGGAGGCCATCATCGCCCGCATACAGGAGTATTCGGGACGTGTCGCGACTCCCGGCAAAACGCTTATCTTCCTCGACGAAATTCAACTCAGCGAGCGCGCCCTGAATGCGCTGCGTTTCTTCTCCGGTTCGCAATGGCGAATCATCGCGACCGGAAGCCTGCTTGGCGTCACCATCAAGAAACGCACGTTGCCGTTCCCATCCGGAGTGCGCCAGCTTGAGCTGATGCCGCTTGATTTCGAGGAATTCCTGTGGGCTCTCGACGAGACCCATCTGGCCGATTCCATACGCGACCACACGGCCAACCCGCGCTCGTTCATCCTGCACGACAAGGCTTTGGACCTGTATCGGCGATATCTCGTCATCGGAGGCATGCCCAAAGTCGTGGACGTCTACCGTTCCACGCATTCCTTCGAAGCGGTGGCGCAGGAGCAGCAGGAGATTAATGACACCTACGTGAACGATATGACGGATCCTGACAATGGCATCAGTGGGGTTTCCGCCAAACGAATTTGGGACAGTCTGCCGAAACAGCTTCTTCGCTCCTCGACCAAGAAGTTCAAATATTCCGAAGTGGTCCGCGGAGGGCGGCGCGAACGCCTTCTCGAACCGCTCGAATGGTTGGAGGCGGCCGGCATCGTCAGCCGCAACGACATGACGCAAGACAGCACGCCGCCACTGACCGAATACACCGACGAAGAGGGAAGCTACTTCAAAATCTACATGGCCGACACCGGCCTCATGTTCTCCAAGTTCGGCATCAAAGCCGACGTGTTCCTCAACCCGCAGACCGCGCAACTGCTGTCTTCGGATTTCCGAGGCGCTTTGGCGGAGAACTACGTTATGCAGACCCTCAAAGCGGCCGGATTGAAGACGCTGTATTGGACGCCGAAAGGCAAGGAACGTGGAGAATTGGATTTCGTATTCCAAAACGACATGGCCCAAGCCATCCCCGTCGAGGTGAAATCCGCACGGAACGTCACGGCGAAGAGCTTGTCCAGATTCGTTCACGAAGGCCACTCCCCCGTGGCGTATCGCCTTTCCGAACGAGACTTCGGCGTCGACGTCGTTTCCGGAACGGACGTGCCGCTCCACAGTCTGCCTCTGTACGCCGCCTTCGCCATCAAATAAGAAAAGTCCTGCCGCGAACCTTTCGGCACGCGGCAGGACTTGAGATCCGCCGGCGGCATTCCGCTACGAACGCAACAGCACCTCTTCGATGGCGCCGATCACGCCGTATGGCACGTGCGACTGCCAGAAGTCGCCCTCACCGCGTTTGTCGCGTTCCATCGAGCGCAGGCCTGCGAGCGCTGAGACGCCGAGGCGGTCGACCATATCCATGACCTTGCCTTTGGAGAGGAACTGCATCTGCGCGCTGTTGAGTACTGCGAAGATGTCGTCATGCACCGGATTGTCTGCCAACAGCGTCTTTCCGCCATCGGCGGGGGTGACCACGATGACGACTCGCGCGGTGACGGGGATCTCGGGCAGCGTCACACTGGCACTCAACGTCGCGCGATCATAGGAGACCTCGGCGTCGATGTCGATGCCGCCCACCTCGACCTTGCAGGCCACTGGGGAGACGCCGCGCAACACGACGGTCCATGTGCGATGCTCCGGCACGGACGAGGTTTCACCTCGCACGGGCTCGATTTCAAATACACAACCTGCGCCGCTCGCGTTCCAGGCCAGACGCATATCGGTTTGGGCGAGACCCGCTTCGCGTGCGGCGGACTCGAAATCCTCGGCCTTTGTGAAGCGTCCGGCGTCCTCATACAGCGTGAATGCGCCGTCCGCGCCGGGGAACGCCACCACACGCATGGCACGGGGGTTGGCGATGTCATTGCAACGCGACGCGCCGCCTTCAGCGGCATCTCCCATCGGCTGCATCGGCACGATCGCACCGGCTTTGGCGAACACGGGGATGCGGTCGAGCTCGCGCCACACGGACAGGCGACGGCCGTTCTTGTCAGCGGAGACGTAGCGGCGGCCGTCGAAGAAGTCGAACCATTCGCCTTGCGGCAGCCACAGATCCGCCTTGGCGCGGCGGGTCTCGGCGTCGGCCGGATCGACGATCGGAGCAACGATTAGCTCGCTGCCGAAGCGGAATTCGTTGCGGTACTCGTAGGCGCTGTCGTTGTTTGGCTCGGCCCAGTACATCGGCTGCACGATTGGCCCGCCGGCGAATGCCGCTCCCCAATTCATGGTGTACAGGTATGGGATCAACTCGTGGCGCAGACGCAGCGCCTTGTTCATCGCCTCGCGCGTGTTGCCGTCGAAGTTCCACGGCTCCTTGCCGTTGAACGGCGAGTCGGTGGAATGCAGGCGGTTGATGGGGCTGAACACGCCCAGCTGGTACCAGCGCGCTTCGAGCTCGTCGTCGCGGTATCCGAACATATGGCCGCCGATATCGTGGCTCCACCAGCCATAGCCGATATTCGAGGCGGTGGCGGTGAATTCGGGCTGGAATTTCAGCGATTCCCAAGTCACCACGGTGTCTCCCGAGAAACCGACCGGGTAACGGTGCGAACCAGGGCCGGCATAGCGGGAGAAGGTGAGCGGCCAGCGGCCGTCGCGCCCGGAATCCAGGTAATGCAGGTGGTTGAGCATCCATAGCGGGTCGAGACCTGGCATGCGGGTCACGCCGCCTTGCTGCCAGTCGAGCCACCAGAAGTCGACGCCCTCGTCCTCCAGCTCGTGGTGCATGGCGAAGTACGCTTCCATGAACTTCGGGCTGGTGAGGTCGAATTCCACCGGCTCTCCGGCTTCGATGTTCACGCCCATGGCTTCGGCGATTTTGGCGTAGGGCTTCTCGAAGGCGCGCACGCCGTCGCGCGGATGCACGTTAAGCGTGGTCTTGAGGCCTCGACGGCGCAGTTCGGTGAGGAAGCGCTCAGGATCGGGGAAGAATTCGGTGTTCCAGGTATAGCCGGTCCAGCCGGAGCCGTATTTCGGGTCGACCGCGTCGACCAAATGCCAGTCCATATCAATCACGGCGGTGGTGAACGGCAGCTTTTCCGCTTCGAAACGATCCATCAAGTCGAGGTATTCCGTCTCGGTGTAGCGGTGGTAGCGGCTCCACCAGTTGCCCATGGCGAAGCGAGGCAGCAGCGGCGTGGGGCCGGTCAGACGGTAGAGGTCGCGCACGGCGGCTTTGAACCGCAGGCCGTGGCCAAAGAAGTACAGGTCGGTCTCCTGATGTGCGCGAGGCGCGACCCACAGGCCGAACGGATTGGGTTCGCCGTTCACCTGTTCGGTGGCCGCGACCACGTTTGAGGCGGAGTCGTCGATCACGGCCCAGCCGTCGACCGAGCACACGCCGAGCCCCATGTCGGTGCGGCCGTCGACCTCATCGAGGGTGCGGGCGGTTCCGCCAAGGTTGCCGCGCGGCGCATCGCCGTAATGCCACGTGTTATGCTGCGAGCGCGGCACGCCTTTGACCACGATGCTCAGGCCCTCTTTGGTGAAGGGCTTGCGGTCGTAGGTCAGGCGCAGCGCGTCGGTTTCGACGATGAGCAGACCGTCGCGTTCATCGACGGTGAACAGAGGAGTCTCGCCGCCAAAGTCGCGGTTGAACGCCATCTGGGTGGCGTTGTCTTCGAACTCGCCGCTATCGGACCATTCAAGACGCAGCAACGACTCGGACAGAATGCCGATGCGCCAACATTCGCCTTGCAACGTGGCGGCTGCATTCATGTTCGGACGCATGGTGGGAGTGAACACGTCGGCGTCAATCTGCTGATTCATCTGTTTCCTTTCCTTGTGCGCATATCGAGATTCCCCACGGAACGCATCGTCACGGAACCGTTGCCGCCAAGTCTACCGACCCAACGGCAACAGATGGAAGATGCGTCCCCGAAAATCTGTTCGTCGTCGGATTCGACGGCAACGCTTTCGCCACCGTGATCGGACTCGCCACCTTCCGCCAACAACCGTTGGATACGGCACTTGCGTGACCTTGCGAACGTATGCAGACGGGATGCAGTAGAATGAGCGCAGCATAGACGACGGCGTTCGGGAGGCGATATGGCACGAGCTGACATCCACGAGGTGGCCAAGGCGGCTGGCGTGTCGATTTCCACGGTCTCCCGCGCCTTCACACGGCCGGATATGGTCTCCGAGAAAACCCGGCGCAAAGTGCTCGAGGCCGCAAGCCGACTGGAGTTCACGATCTCCCGTTCGGCCGGCTCCTTGAAAACCGGCCAGGCAAATCGCGTGGCTCTGCTGATGAACGACACCATCACCAGCTGGTTCAACGTACAGGTGTTCGCCGGGCTCAACGAGACGTTGCGCGACGCCGGCTACGACATCGCCGTGTACGACCATATCGACACGGCCGAAACCCGTCGCGAATTCTTCGACACCATGCCCGTGCGGCATAACGTGGACGCGGTGTTCGTGGCCTCGATCGCCATCGATCCGAACGAGGTCGGGCAGCTCAAAAGCATGCATGTGCCGCTGATCGGCATCAACACCTCAGCCTCCGACAGTCTCGACGCCTCGGTCTGCATCGATGACGACGAGGGCATGTTCACGGCCACGCAACATCTCATCGGTTTGGGGCATCGCCGTATCGCCTACGTGTGCTCCGCGGCTTCCGCCTCACTGGACGCCAGCGTCGACGCCCGCGGCCGCGGGTTCATCCGCGCCTGCGAGGCGGCCGTGGCGGCGGGCCGCGATTTGGATTGGCAGACGATCACTGTGCCGCGCGGCCCGGAGTTCATCGACTCCGCACTGGCCGAACTGCTGGCGCTCGACTGCTTCCCCGATGCGATCTGCTGCCAGATGGACATGCTGGCCATCCCCTTGGTCACAAGACTGGCGCGGTACGGGCATCATGTGCCGCAGGATTACTCGATTATCGGATTCGACGACATGCAGAACGCGGATTGGGTGAATCTCACCACCATGCGGCAGAATCCGCAGGACATGGGCCGCGACGCCGCGCACAAGGCATTGGCCCTTATGCGCGGCGAAATGCTCGAGCAGCCGCATGAGATCATCAAGCCGCGCCTGGTGTTGCGCGGCACCGACGCCCCGTTCTCGCTCTGATCGCCCTGATCGTCCTAAACGCCTGATCGCCTGATTGCTCCGACGGGCGGGCTCACCCCAGCAGGAAGTCGAGCAGCGCGTCGTAGTCGGGATGATCGAGCGACAGCACGGCCTCGTCGGAATACTGGGGATCGCGGTCGGGCGAGATGCCCGAGTTGATGTACACGCCGTCGATGCCGGCGTTCTTCGCGCCGATGATGTCGCACCGCTCGTCGTTGCCTATCATCACCGCACGGTCGGCAGTCGCGCCCACACGAGCCAACGCGCGACGGAAGATCTCGGGATGGGGTTTCTTGATGCCCTCCTCGCTGGAGATCACGATGGCGTCGAACAGCGTTTCCAGCCCGAGCATCTCCAGTTCCGGCGAGGTGTAGCAGGATTGCGCGTTGGTGACGAGCACCGTGCGCATGCCGGCCTCGCGCAGACTCCGCAGCATCTCCAGAGCCCCCGGATACAAGCCGATATGCCGGGTACTGGCTTTGCGGAACACCCATGCGGCACGCAGGGCCATCTCGTCGGCCTGAGCCTGCCATACGGCGGGGATGCGCCCCTGCGGCGCCGCCACGGCGAACAGCGAACGATAGCCTTCGCCACGGTTCGGTTCAATCCATTCGTCGGGGCAGTCCTCGACGCCAGCCTCACGCACGCGTTCGGCGGCGCGCTGCTGCTCGAGGATC
The DNA here is from genome assembly GCF_056356295.1 of Bifidobacterium sp. LH_558. Taxonomy (NCBI): domain Bacteria; kingdom Bacillati; phylum Actinomycetota; class Actinomycetes; order Bifidobacteriales; family Bifidobacteriaceae; genus Bifidobacterium; species Bifidobacterium sp. LH_558. The sequence goes on from NZ_JBKETZ010000010.1 coordinate 6,271, forward strand.
AGCGCCTGGTCGAGCAGGTCACGCAGGAACCATTGGTCGTCGTAGTGCACACCCATGCCCGAGTCGTTGAGGAATCCGCGGAACTTCTCCCACGCCTTCTTGTCGTATTCGTCGGTGTGGATGTCGACCAGCGTGCCGTAGAGATCGAAGCACGCCACATCGTATCGTCTGTCCATCGTCGCCGCCTTTGCCTACCTGGTGGATATTGCTCGCGCCCGCGTCATTGCAGTCGCCACATCGCGAAGCTTTGCGGCCCCAGCGTCGCCGAGCCGCGCTCCATACGGTGTGTGCCAAGTGATGCTAGCACATCGCCGACGGCCCCACGCCCGTCTGGCAGTTCGAACCGCTCTTCGGCACGCCCCGGATTGACCGCGACGAGCACGCTTCCTCCGGATTCCGACGCTTGGTCGAACCGATCGAACCGTTCGAAGGCGAACAGCCGCCCCTGCTCGGGGGCTGCGACCACGCGCATGCCAGCGTCGGCGCGCAACGCGGCGGTGTCGCCACGCAGGCGCAGCATCGTGCGCACCCAGCACAGCAGAGAGTCGGGGTCGGCGTTTTGCGCGGCGACGGTCGGCGCGTCCGCGGACGGGTCGACCGGCAGATACAGGCGCTCGGCCGGCGCGCTCGAGAAGCCGAGATTGGCGGTCGCATCCCACTGCATCGGCGTGCGCGATCCGGTGCGCACATAGCCGCCCTCCTTGGTGGGGATGGGGCGGTAGCGCATGCCGATTTCATCGCCGTAGTAGAGGAACGGCGCGCCCGGCATCGCGAACAAGGTGGCGTAGGCGAGTTTGAGCTCGCGTTCGCTCAGGCGTTGGGCGGTGCGCAGGGTGTCGTGGTTGCAGGTGATGAGGTCGAAGCATCCGCCGGCCCGTTCGGCTTCGGCCAGTTGCGGCAGATATTCGCCGAGGAAGGGCTTGATGGAGGCGCCGGAGTCGGCGTTGAAATAGCTGGCGTCGCCCTCGCGGAGCAGCGGGGTGTCCGTGTTGCGCAGCAGCAGGTTGTATCCGTTGGGATTGCCGCCCCATCGCCAGTCGAGGTAGAAGTCCATATCGAAGCCCGCGGCCATCGATTCGCGGGGCCTGCCCCATTCGGAGACAAACGCGGCCTGAGGGAATTCGGAGCGGATGCGCGAGAGCATCCACCGCCAGGTGCGGATGGTGAACGGTTTGCCGTCCTCGTCGTGTTTGACGAGGCTGTCGGCCATATCCACGCGGAACCCGTCCGCCCCGCGGCTCAGCCAGAAGCGCATCACATCGAGCAAAGCCTCGCAGGTGGCGAGCGCGTCGGGGCCGAGCGCGGGCTTCTGCCAGCTGTGCTTCGGGTGCGCGAATCCGTAGTTGAGCGCGGGCTGGCATTTGAAGAAGTTGAGCACGTAGGTGCCGTCGCGTTCGCTTTCCCCGCCGATGAAGGGCAGGCTGTCGGCGCCGGCGATCCACGAATCGGTCCAGAGGTAGCGTTCGGAGACGTTCTCGACACGACCCGTCTCGCCCTCGACGACCGTGCGCGACTCCGGGTCCGGCCGTGCGCTGGCGCGGAACCAGTCGTGCTCCTCGCTGGTGTGCCCGGGCACGAGGTCGAGCAGCACGCGCATGCCGCGCTGGTGGGCCGCGTCGAACAGGGCGATGAGGTCGCTGTTGGTGCCGTAGCGGGGTGCGACCTTCTTGTAGTCGCGCACGTCGTAGCCGGCGTCTTTGAACGGTGAATCGTAGCAGGGATTGAGCCATATGGCGTTGCAGCCGAGGTCGCGCACGTAGTCGAGCCGGGCGATGATGCCGGGGATGTCTCCGATGCCGTCGCCGTTGGAGTCGGCGAAGCTCTGCGGGTAGATCTCGTAGAACCGGGCGTCGGCGAGCCATTGCGGGCGTGCGGTTCGTTCGGCTGGTTCAAGTGCTTCGGTCGCGTTGGTCATGTTCTTCCTCGATTCTTTGACTGGCAGCGCGAGAGTTGTTTTGCAGTATACCCGTAAAACAGCTTTTCTGCGAACGCTGTCAGTTTTTCTGCAAACAGTTTTCCCGCAAACATGCCAAACATCAATGTTTTCAGGCCACGACACACCTATCACACCAATTTGCATACGTTCGCAGAAATGCGTTACATTATGAACATCAATCCGACTTGGACGCGCATGGAAGCGCGGCTGGCCGTATTGGGCGCCGACCCCACGCCGGCGCGGAAGAAAGGAAATCAACGATGATTGCACGATGGAGATCAGCCGTCGCCGCACTCGCCACATGCGCTCTGCTCGCCGGCGGACTGACCGCCTGCGGTTCCGGCAGCGATGTGACCGCCGGCGACGAAGGCAGCATGACGCTCGTGGTCTGGGCCTCGCAGGAGGACCAGCTCAACGAGGACTCATGGTTGCAGACGATGGAAAAGGAATTCGAGGAGCTCCACCCCGAATACGACATCACCTGGAACAACCAGGTCGTCTCGTCCGCCGACGCGGCCACCATCGCCAAGCAGGACCCGACCGTGGCCGCGGACGTGTTCATGTACGCGAGCGACCAGCTGGGCACCCTCAAGGAGGCGAACGCCATCGCCCGCATGAGCGACGACGCGGTCGAACAGATCGAAACGCAGTACGAGGGCAGCGAGTCGATGATCCAATCGGTCACCGGCGACGACGGATACCTGTACGGCGCGCCGTTCGGCGGCAACACCTGGTTCATGTACTACCGCAAAAGCAAGTTCACCGAGGAAGACATCACCTCGCTCGACGCGATGCTCGCCAAGGGCAAAGTCTCCTTCCCGCTGACGAACTCCTGGTACCTGCCGGCCTTCTATATGGGCGCGGGCGGTCTGCTGTTCGGCGAGGACGGCACCGACGGCGAAGCCGGCGTGCAGTTCGGCGGCGACATCGGCGAGGCCGTGACCAACTATCTGATCGACCTGCGCAACAACCCGAACTTCGTCAACGACTCCAACGGCTCCGGCCTGGCCGGCCTCAAGTCGGGCGCGGTGGACGTGGTGTTCTCCGGCTCCTGGGACGAGCCGACGGTCAAGGAGAACCTCGGCGACGACTACGGCGTGGCCGCCCTGCCGACGTTCAACCTCAACGGCACCCCCACCCAGATGAAGTCCTTCGCCGGCTCCACCGTGGTCGCATGGAACCCGTACACCAAGCATCCGAAGGCCGCGGACCAGTTCGCCGCATTCCTCGCCAGCACCGAGTCGCAGAAGGCCCACTATGAGATGCGCGGCACCATCCCTTCCGACATGACGCTCGCCTCCGAACCCGAAATCGCCGAGAACCTCGTGGCCAAGGCCCAGCTCGACACCATCGCCCGCACCTCCGTGGTGCAGCCCTCCATCCCCGAGATGTCGAATTTCTGGGGCCCGTGCGAGAACTTCGGCAAGTCGATCCTCGGCAACGAGGTGACCCACGACAACGCGCGAGAGCTGACCGACAAATGGATGGCCTCCTACGCCAGCCTGATGTAGGCCGCCAAGAAGAAAGGTTCCCAACATGGAAGCAACAACCAGCGCTCGCCCTGTTCGGTGCGCACTGATCCGCCGCAAAGCGGACTACATCCCGCCGTCGCGATACACCCTGCGCGCGGCCCTCACCGACGGCGACGCCTTCACCCGCCTGTCGTTCCTCATTCTGGGCGCGGGCAACATCGCCCGCAAGCAGATTCTCAAAGGCCTGCTGTTCCTCGCCGTCGAAGTCGCCTACATCGCGTTCATGGTCACCTCCGGCGCGGAGAACCTCGCGATGATCCCCTCGTTGGGCTGGCGCGAGCAGACCGCCGAGAAAATCGACGGATACTGGCACTACACCCCCGGCGACAATTCGGTGATCGTGCTGCTCTATGGCATGGCCACGATCTTCATCACCCTGCTGTTCGTCGTGTTCTGGGCGTACGCGGTGCGCTCCGCCTACAAGGCGCAGCTACTGGCCGCTGAAACCGGTGAGGCCCCGGACTTCATCCAGGATGGCGCAACATCACCGACCGTGAGGCGCAAGTCTCGCTGATGGCGCTGCCGGTGCTTGGCATCCTCATCTTCTCGATCCTGCCGACGCTGTTCATGATGTGCATGGCGTTCACCAACTACGACTCCGACCATGTGCTGCTGTTCGACTGGGTGGGTCTGAAGAACTTCGGCCAGCTGTTCAGCGCCGACGGCGCCGTCAACGCCAGCCTGTTCGGCGAGGTGCTCGCATGGACTCTGGTGTGGGCGTTCTTCGCCACCTTCCTCAACTTCTTCCTGGGATTGTTCCTGGCGATGATCATCAACCGCCCCACCACCCATCTCAAGGGATTCTATCGCGCGGTGTTCTCGCTGTCGATCGCGGTGCCGCAGTTCGTCTCCCTGTTGGTCATCAACCAGATGCTCCAGCCGGAGGGCGCGATCAACCGCCTGCTGATGAACTGGGGTTGGATCGACGAGGCGCTGCCGTTCTTCACCGACGCCACCTGGGCGCGCGTGACCGTCATCGTCGTGAACCTGTGGATCGGCATCCCGTTCACGATCATGCAGATCACCGGCATCCTGCAGAACATCCCCGCCGAACAGTACGAGGCCGCGCGCATCGACGGCGCGAGTTGGTGGCAGACCTTCACCAGAATCACGATGCCGTACCTGGTGTTCGTGCTCACCCCGTACCTCATCACCACGTTCACGGGCAACGTGAACAACTTCAACGTGATCTACCTGCTGTCCAACGGCAACCCGACGCCGGTGGGCGCCACCGCCGGCAAGACGGACCTGCTGATCACCTGGCTGTACAAGCTCACGGTCGACAAGGGCGACTACAACCTCGGCGCCGTCATCGGCATCTTCACGTTCATCACCCTGGCGATCGTCTCGCTGATCACCTACCGTTCCAGCGCGTCCTACAAGGATGAAGGAGGCTTCCGATGAGCCATGCAATGCAAGCCGCGTCCACCGACTCCGGCAAGATCCCGTTCCTCCACGACCAGCGCAAGCGCCGCATCGTCGGCGATGTGCTGTCGCACCTGCTGCTGGCCGTGCTCGCCGTGGTCTGGGTGATCCCGATCGTGTGGGTGGTGCTGGAAAGCTTCAACAAGAACACTGGCCCCTACAACGAGACGTTCTTCCCCACGGAATACACGCTCGACAACTACGTGCAGCTGTTCACCGACAAGCATGTGCTCGACTTCCCCGCGATGTTCATGCGCACGCTGGTCATCGCCATCGTCGTGTGCGCGATCAACGTGTTCTTCGTGCTGTGCGTGGCGTTCTGCATGAGCCGCCTGCGCTTCCGCTTCCGCAAGACCTTCATGAACGTGGTGCTCATCATGGGCATGTTCCCCGGCATCATGTCGGTCGTCGCGATCTACTTCATCCTCAAGGCCATGGGGCTGACGCAGGGCGTCGGCGTCACCATCGCGCTGATTCTGGTCTATTCGGCCGGCGCGGGCGCGGGCTTCTACGTGATGAAGGGCTACATGGACACCATTCCGATGTCGCTAGACGAGGCCGCGTATCTCGACGGCTGCACCCGCTGGCAGGTGTTCACCAAAATCACGATTCCCGTCTGCAAGCCGATGCTCGTCTACCAGGCGCTCACCGCGTTCCTCGGCCCGTGGCTCGACTTCGTGATGGCCAAGGCGATCTGCCGCACTCAGGACAACTACACGGTGGCGTTGGGTCTGTACCAGATGCTCACGCGTGAGTACCTCAACGACTGGTTCGCCCGCTTCGCCGCCGCGGCCGTGGTCATCTCCATCCCCATCGCGGTTCTCTTCATCGTGATGCAGAAGTACTACCAGGAATCGATGTCCGGCGCGGTCAAGGGCTGACGTCCCGCCCGCCTTCGATTCGCGATACCGAAAGGAACAACGCCGTGTCCGAACCAATCCGCGCGCTGGCCCTGGCCGAGTGGACTCCCGCCGAGCCGGCCCTCCCCTGCCCCGACTATCCGGTCTACGCCGACGACGACCTCGGTGCGATCCCCGATGGCAAAGGAGCCACCTTCCGCGTGTGGGCTCCGACCGCCACCGGCGTCACGCTGCGCCTGTTCGCGGCCGGAAGTCCCGAGGAATGCGCCGACCCGCAGGAATGCCACGAGCTGACCCCGGGAGCGCAGGGCACATGGCTGGTGCGCTGCGACGGCATCGGACACGGCATCTACTACGACTATCTCGTCCGTTTCGCCGACGGCACCACCCACCGCACAGCCGATCCGTGGGCCCGCGCCGCCGGCGTCAACGGCCGGCGGTCCATGGTGGTGAATCTCGCGCTGACCGACCCGCAGGGCTGGTCGCGCGACAGCCGCCCGCACGTCGCCTCCCACGAGCTGGTGATCTGGGAGACCCATATCAACGACTTCAGCCATGACGAGCATTCCGGCGTGCCGGCCGAGCACCGCGGCACCTACCTCGCGTTCACGCACAGCGACACCAGTGTGGATGGCGAGGGGCGGTTCCCCACCTGCGTGGCCTATCTCAAGCGTTTGGGCGTCACCGCGGTGCAGCTGCTGCCCTTCTACGACTACGGTTCGGTGGACGAATCCGTTCCCCTCGGTTCCCCCGACCGCAGCTTCAACTGGGGCTACGATCCGCTCAACTACAACGTTCCCGAAGGCTCGTACTCCACGGATCCCTTCGACGGCGCGACGCGCATCAGGGAATGCAAGCGCATGATCCAATCGCTGCACGCCGCCGGAATCAAGGTCATCATGGACGTGGTCTACAACCACATGTTCTCCACCGACAACTGGTTCGAGCGCATGATTCCGGGCTATGCGCTGCGCCGCCGCGCCGACGGCTCGTTCGCCGACGGTTCCGCCTGCACGAACGATGTGGCCAGCGAGCATCCGATGATGCGCAAATACATCGTCGATTCGGTGACCTATTGGGCGAGCGAATACCACATCGACGGATTCCGTTTCGATCTGATGGGACTGATTGATGTGGACACGATGAACGCGATCCGCACCGCGCTCGACGCGCTGCCCGGAGGCGCGACGATTCTGATGCACGGAGAGCCGTGGGCGGCACGCGAAAGCGCGCTCGACCCGGTCGCGGGCACGATTCTGGCCGACAAGCGCGGCCTGGCCCGCCTCAGCCCCCGCATCGGCGCGTTCTGCGATTCGACGCGGGACGCGGTGCGCGGCCACGTGTTCTACCAGTGGGTGCCGGGCTATCTGACCGGCGCAGCCGGCGATTACGCCGACGACATCCGCTCCGCCGTGGACGCCTGGCGCGGGACCTCTCGCGAACTGGCCAGCGTGGGACAGGTGATCCAGTACGTCTCCGCGCATGACGATCTGACCCTGTGGGACAAGATGTGCGCCGCCACCCGCCGCATGCCCACCGCTGCCGACTACGATGCGCAAGGCGAGGACCGCGCCGACCTCAAAGCGGCGAATCTGCTGGCCGCCGGCATCGTGTTCTCCTCGGCCGGAGTGCCGTTCCTGCTCTCCGGCGAGGAGTTCGCCCGCACCAAACACGGCGTCTCCGACTCGTTCTCCAGTCCGGCCCAGCTCAATCAGCTCGACTGGCGTCGTGCCGAGCGGATGGCCGATTTGGTGGAGCACTACCGCGAACTCATCCGCACCCGACGCGAGAATCCCGCGTATTTCGGAGGGGCCCGCATGGTGATGCCCCGCGAGGACGCGGCGGTGGTGTTCCGCGTCGGCAACGACTGCATCGCCATCAACCCCACCGACGACACGCTCACGCAGCCCACAGAGCCGCTGGAGATCGCCGGTCCGTATGATGAGGTCGCGCAGATAGCGCCCAACGGCTGGGTCTGCGCCTACTGCGCCGGAGCGGAGAGGCCCGCCGCCTCCACCGACCGTCGCATCGTCCTGCCGCCGCACACCTTCGCCATCTGGCGCCGCGCCTAGGAGGAATCCATGAACCAGCAGCAAGCCGCCCACCCCGCGCGTGGGCTGTCCTATCTCCGCCTCAAAATCGTCGGCATCGTTCTCGTGGCGCTGTCGTGCGTGGGTGGGGTCGTGTTCCCCACCGGACTCTCCGGTCTGGACGCGGCCGACGTGGATATGACGAATCTCACCGTCGCCGTGCTGTGCGAGGCGGTCTCATGGGTGGCCGTGCCGGTGTACGCATGGCTGACGGTCGAAGGCTACCGGCATACGCGTGACGTGCGCTGGTATGCCGTGCGGCTGCTCGCGCTGGCCGTCATCTCGGAGGTGCCGTACGATCTGGCCACCACCGGCAAGGCGGTGGATTGGGGTTCGCAGAATCCGGTGTTCGCGTTGGCCATCGTTGTGGTCGCCTTGGCGCTGATCGACGCGTTCCGCGACCGCCCGGCCGTTACCCGCCGCGCCGTCGGCGTCGTCGTCGCGGTGGCCGCGCTGGCTTGGATGCTGCTGGGGCATATCGGACTGCGACAGCAGATCATGAACGAGGGCGTGCTGATTGTGGTATTGGCGCTGATCTTCCGCTACCTGTCCGCGCGGGAGAACACGATGATGATGCTCGCCGCCGCTTGCAGCGCCCTCTTCTGCATTCTGCCGGCGTTCGGCGTGGCCATCCTGCACTACCGCAACGGCAGGCTCGGATACGACCGCGCGAACAAGCCCTGGGTGCAGTGGCTGTTCTACGCGCTGTACCCCGCCGTACTGCTTGTGTTCGCCGCGTTCTGACGCACCTTCCCGCCATCGGCGCGCAACGCACACTCAATCATATTGTTTGCAATCGTTGTCAAAACAATGTATCTTTTAGATACCAAAGCATTCACAAACATCCGACAAGGTCAATGTCGAGGAAAATTGACGGACGTTTGCAACACATGAAGCGATATCAACCAGCATAGGAGCCACACATGGTCGATTCCGTTCCCCTTCTCGAAAACCCCGAGCGTCTCGCTCGCCCGCTTATCCGTTTGGCCAAGGCCTGCGGCGTCTCCACCTCGTACATCGATCAGGTGGGCGACTATGTCGAAAACACCGATGAGGCGCTGGTTGGCGTGCTCAAGGCATTGGGCGTCGACGCATCCTCGCCCGAAAGCATCGACCGGTCTCTGGCCCACGTCGAACAGGCCGCGAGCGAAAGACCGCTCCCGCCGACCATTGTGGCCCACGTCGGCGAGCCGCGGTCCATCACGGTGAACCTCGCCGCCGAGTCCACCATCGTCACGCTCACGCTGGACTCCCCGAACGGAGACGATGCCGTACGCGAGCTGAAGGCGACCGTCGACCCCAGCACCGGCGAAACCCGAATCACCCTGCCCGACGATCTGCCGGCGGGATACCATACGCTTGCCATCGATGCGAACGGAAAGAGCGCCTCTGCGACGGTGATCTGCGCCCCCGCACGCATTCCACTCCCCGCTACCGTGGCCGAGCATCGGCGTTGGGGCTGGATGACGCAGCTGTATTCCGTCCGCTCGCATGATTCGTGGGGCGTGGGGGATTACGGCGACCTGCGCCGACTGGCCGCCGACGCCGCGAAGAACGGCGCGGATTTCATGCTCATCAACCCGATCCACGCCTGCGCCCCCATCACCCCGCTGGAGCCCTCGCCCTATCTGCCTGAGTCGCGTCGATTCCTCAACGCCACCTACATCCGCCCGCAGGATATTCCCGAGTATGACGATCTCGACGAGGCGGAGCGCGCGCAGGTGGACGGCCTGCACGCCGGCATCGCCGCCCGCAACGACGACCCCAATCCCATGGATATCAACGCCGCATGGGATGCCAAACGCCAGGCGTTGCGCGCGATCTTCGACCACCCCCGCTCCCCCGAGAGAGAAGCGGCGTTCACCCAATTCAAGCGCCAGTCCGGCCCCGATCTGGATTCCTTCGCAACATGGTGCGTGGCCTTCGAGGTCTGGGGCGCGCCTTGGGGCGACAATCCTTGGTTCTCGACCATTGCGCCGGATTCCCCCGAGGTCGCCGAACTCGCCCGCGAGCACGCCGACCTGCTGGAGTTCAACCGCTGGCTGCAGTGGATCGCCTGCGAGCAGGTGGATGACGCGCAGCGCGCCGCGAAGGATGCGGGCATGGCGTTGGGCCTGATGCATGACATGGCCGTGGGCGTGCACGATCTCGGCGCGGACGTGTGGGCCAACCCCGAACGTTTCGTCACCGGCGTGACCGTGGGCTGCCCGCCCGATTTCTACAACCAGCAGGGCCAGGATTGGGGCCAGCCGCCGTTCAATCCGAATTACCTGGAGGAGACCGGCTACCTGACCTACCGCGAGATGGTGCGTTCGATTTTTGCCCACGCCGGCGCCGTGCGCATCGACCATGTGCTGGGCTTGTTCCGCCTGTGGTGGATTCCCGCCGGACACACGGCCAAGGACGGCGCCTATGTGACCTACGACCATGACGCGATGCTGTCGGTGCTGGCCATCGAGGCCACACGCGCGAACGGCATGGTCATCGGCGAGGATTTGGGAACCGTGCCGGATTATGTGCGGCAGGTTCTTGCCGAACGCGGCGTGCTGGGCACCGAGGTCGAATGGTTCGCACGCGTGGATAATTCCGGCACCGCGGGAGACCCGTATCTGCCGCCCAGTGACTATCGCCGGCAGGCGTTGGCGTCGGTGACCACGCATGACCTGCCGCCCACCGCGGGCTATTTGGATTTTGAGCACGTGCGCCTGCGTGAGCGGCTGCAGCTGCTCACCGAGCCGGTGGAGGTGTTCCAGCGTTCGGCCACGGCGGAACGCGATGCGATGATGGCACGACTGATGGATGAAGGCCTGATTTCGCCCGACGTCGCGGCCGACGTGAGCGCGCACGAGCAGCAGATCGTCGAGGCCATGCATGCGATGCTCACCAAGACGCCCTCGCTGCTGCTGCAGGCGGCGCTGGTGGATGGCGTGGACGAGCACCGCTCGCAGAACCAGCCGGGCACGTCGTACCAGTATCCGAACTGGCGGATTCCGCTGACCGACGAGCAGGGCCGGGTGGTGCATACGGACGAGGTGTTCTCGCTGCCGCGCATGCGCTCCCTGTGCGCGGTGATGCGCGGCGAGCGCTGACCCTCCGGTGGGCAGACGCGGTTTCCGAGACGCCTCCACTGATGATATCGTTGTCACAGCATGGAACGGCCTTGTCGCCGTTCCTTCTCACGCACAGCATCGGCGTCGAGAGGAGGGATGATGGCGAAAGCAAGCATTCAGGCGGTGGCGCGAGCCGCCGGCGTATCCGTCTCCACGGTGTCGCGCACCTTCGCCAAGCCGGACCTTGTGCTGCCCGACACCCGCGATAAGGTGCTGGCCGCGGCAGAACGGCTTGAATACCGCGTCTCACGTTCGGCGGCGGCGCTCAAATCGGGGCAGACCCTGCGCGTGGCGCTGTTGGCCAGCGAGCGCATCAGCACGTGGTTCAACGCGAATGTGTTCGCCGGCCTCGACGCGGTATTGCGCCCCGCGGGGTATGACATCGCGCCATTCCCCATGAGCAGCGTCGAGGAACGCCAACGCTTCTTCGCGGACTTGCCCGTACGGCGCAATGCGGATGCGGTGATCGTCAGCTCGTTCAACATCGAACCGGACGAGGTGGAGCGGCTCAAGAACATGCGTGTGCCGGTGATCGGCGTGAACATTCCCGCCTCCGAGGGTTTCGACGCGGGTGTGAGCATCGACGACCATGCCGCCTCACGCCGGGCCGCGGAGCATCTCATCGCGCTTGGCCACCGCCATATCGCCTTCGTCGGCGGCACCGCCACGCGCTCGGGGATGCGGTTCAGCGCCGAGGCTCGACTGCAGGGCATTATCGACGCGTGCGCGCGGCATGACGGTGTCGAGGCCGTTCCCCTGATGATCAACCGCAGCGAGCTGGACGTCAACTCCTCGCTGAATGCCGTGCTTTCCGCCTCACCCGAGCTGACCGCGGTCTGTTTTCAGGACGATGAGCTGGCGCTGCCCGTGCTCTACCGGCTGCGCGGCTACGGCAGGCAGGTGCCGCGGGATCTGTCCATCATCGGATTCGACGACATCGACTTGGCCGCGCAGGTGGGCCTGACCACCATCCATCAGGACCCCTTCGCCATGGGGTCGCTGGCCGCGGAGAAGACGCTGGCGGCCATCGCCGACGAGCCGATCGAAACACCCTTCGAAACGCCCGACGCCCCGCTTATTCTGCGCGACACCACCGCCCCACCACCCACCAGCCCGTCATCCTGAGCGGAGCGAACGTCGACACCTTGCAAACGGTGAGGCCCATGCCTCACCGTCATCCTGAGCGGAGGGAACGAGCGTACATCGGCCACCTTGCAGAAGATGACGCTCACACTCCGTCGTCATCCTGAGCGCAGAGAGCGAAGCGAACGCAGTCGAAGGATCTCAAGCCTCTTGCGTCACAAGCTGCTGGACGGACTCTCCTCGCCGGCGGTATAGCGACGCAAAGCGTATTCCAGAATCGGCACATGCAGCATGATGATGGTGCCGTAGCCGAACACCAGCAGCAGGAACAGCCCCTGCGGCATCAGGAACCATGAGGCGACCAACAGCCCGACGAACACGGCGTCGATGGCGGCGAGTGCCAGCGTGTAGCCGATTTTGGAGACGCCGAACACGTAGGCATTGCGCAACGTAACGCCTACGCCGTTCTCGAAGCGCGCCTGCAGGGCGAAGGTCCATTCGAATCCGATCACCCACAGGATGGTGAGCGCGAATTTGGGGATGAGCAGCGGCGTGATCTGCAGCACGACCCATGCGTACGCCAGTCCGACGGCGACAATGAGATACGGCAGCCACAGCAACGTGGCTTTGGGAAGGTTCTCTTTGAACGCCTTGAAGTAGTTGGAGGTCACGTGCCCCTCACCGTCGAGGGAGCGTCGCGCCGCGTCATGTCCGGCGGCGAGCGCCGCGCCGATGGTGACGATGGGAATTGAGGTGACCAGCATCAGGATGTTGATCCATACGGCGTCGACGGCGTCGCTGATTCCTCGCATCAGTCCGGAATCCGGTGATAACCAGCCCATGGTCCTCCTCATGTCGCCCAGCGTTCCGCGTTCCATTCTACCCATGACCAAGTTTGACCAAGAATGACCATAATATGACCACGTTACCATCATGATTTTAGCGTGTTTTTAGTTTCATTATGATTTCGCATGGTATCGTTGTCATCACAACCGCAACACCCGACCACAGGAAAGGAAGCATGATGACCGCCAACAATCTCAACGACGACTGGTGGAAGCAGGCGGTGGTCTACCAGATCTACCCGCGCAGCTTCAAAGACGTCAACGGCGACGGTCTCGGCGACATCGCCGGCGTCACCGAGAAAATCGACTATCTGAAGGATCTCGGCGTCGACGCGATTTGGCTGAGCCCCTTCTATCCTTCCGACCTGGCGGACGGCGGTTACGACGTGATCGACTACCGCAACGTCGACCCGCGGCTGGGCACCATGGACGATTTCGACCGCATGGCCGAAGCCGCGCATGAGGCGGGCATGAAGGTGATCGTCGACATCGTGCCAAACCATACCGCCGACAAGCATGTGTTCTTCCAGGAGGCGCTGGCCGCCGGACGAGGATCCGCCGCACGCGACCGCTACATCTTCCGCGAGGGTCGCGGCGAGAATGGCGAACTGCCGCCCAACGACTGGCAGGGAATGTTCGGCGGCCCGGCGTGGGAACGCGTCGAGGACGGCCAGTGGTATCTGCACCTGTTCGCCAAGGAGCAGCCCGACGTCAACTGGAACAATCCGGACATCCACGAGGAATTCAAAACCACGCTGCGTTTCTGGTCCGACCACGGCACCGATGGCTTCCGCATCGATGTGGCGCACGGCTTGGCCAAGGATCTCGATTCGGCGCCGCTGGAGGAGCTCGGCCGCAAGTATTCCGTGCAGCGGTGCCTGTGCCACGACTTCTCCGACCCGCTGTGGGATCGGCGCGAAGTGCACGACATCTACCGTGAATGGCGTGAGGTGTTCAACGAGTACGATCCGCCGCGTTTCGCGGTGGGCGAGGCGTGGGTGGTGCCCGAGCACCAGCATCTGTACGCCTCCACCGACGAGCTGGGGCAGGTGTTCAACTTCGAGTTCGCCAAGGCCAACTGGTCCGCGGATGAGATGCGCGCCGCCATCGCGGAGGGCTTGGAATCCGCCGCCCAGACCGGCGATTCCACCACTACATGGGTGATGAACAACCATGACGTGCCGCGCAGCCCCTCGCGCTACGGCCTGCCGCAGGTGAAGGCCCCCGCGCATCATCAGCTGGCGCACGATTGGCTGACCCGCAACGGCGAAAGCTACACGGAGGACCGCGAACTCGGCACGCGCCGCGCCCGCGCCGCCGTGGTGATGGAGATGGGCCTGCCCGGCTCGGTGTACGTCTACCAGGGCGAGGAGCTTGGCCTGTTCGAAGTCGCGGATATCCCGTGGGACCGTTTGGAGGATCCAACCGCGTTCAACACGCACCGCAACTACACAGATAAGGGACGCGACGGCTGCCGCGTGCCGATGCCGTGGACCGCCGCCGACCTGCCCGAAGTGGCCGAGTGGAGCCCCTCCGACGAGCATCAGTTCGGCACCGGAGCATCCTTCGGATTCTCCCCCGCCACGCGCGCCGACGGCACGCCGTCCGCCGATCCGCACCTGCCGCAGCCGCTGTGGTATCAGCAGTATGCGGCGGACGTTGAAGACGGAGATCCGGATTCCATGCTCAGCCTCTACCGTGAGGTGATCGCGCTGCGCGCCCGGCTGCTCACCACCACTGGAGACACCACGGCCGAGGTGCTCGACATGGGCGCCGACGCGGTGGCGTACGAACGCGCGAGCGCCGATCCGGACGGCCGCAAGCTGGTCTGCGTGACCAACTTCGGCAAGGAGCCGATCGCCTTGCCGCAAGGCGAGGTCGTACTGGCCTCCGTCGCCTTGGGCGAGGACGGCACACTCCCCACCGACGCCGCCGCCTGGATTCTGAAGTAACAGCTTCCATCCACAAAAGGCCGTCCTCCGCACCCAAGCGGAGGACGGCCTTCTCAGTCGTCACCCCTTGACAGCTCCGTCCTGCAATTATGGACCGCCTCCGGCGGGCTCAATGCTACCTTCGCTCGGCTGCCGCCTCGCTCAGGCGGGAGCCTGTGGACGCCCCACCGGGGCGTCCACCAAAGGTTGACGACGCCAGTCGTCAACCTTTAACGGCTCCCGCCATTACCCCGCTGACGATGTGCTTTTGGCAGATGAGATAGAAGACGATGATGGGGATGATCGCCAGGACGAGGCAGGCCATCATGGCACCCATGTCCACGGAGCCGTAGCCGCCCTTCAGGTATTGGATGGCCACCGAAATGGTTTTGTAGTGACGCAGATCCAGCGTGAGGTAGGGCAGCAGGTAGTCGTTCCAGATCCACATGGCCTGCAGAATCGCCACCGACACGATGGACGGCCGCATAATCGGCACCACCACCTGGAAGAAGATGCGCGGCACGGAGGCGCCGTCGATCATCGCGGCCTCCTCCAATTCGACCGGAATGCCCTTGACCACGCCGGTGAAGATGAACACCGCAAGTCCCGCCCCGAAGCCGAGATACACGAAGCACAATCCCCACGGGGTGTTGAGCCCCAGCATGTCGGCGAGCTTGGAGAGGGTGAACATCACCATCTGGAAGGGCACGATCATATTGAACAGGAACAGTACGTACAGCAGTTTGGCGGCCCAATTGTTCACGCGCACGATCCACCACGCGCACATCGAGGTGCACAGCAGAATCAGCAGCACCGAACCGACGGTGATCATCACGGTCCAGCCGAAACTGGCGAAGAAATCCGTGACCTCGATGCCGCGTGCGTAGTTCTCGAAGCCGACGAAGGCCTTGCCAGCCGGAATCGAAAACGCGTTCTTTGAAATATAAGCCTTCTGCTTGAAGGAGTTGATCACCACCAGCACGATGGGGAACACCCACGCCAGCGAGATCACCGTGAACAGCGCGGTCCATAGTCCGCCGTGCTTGAACTTCTTGCCCTCGTTCATCACGCGGACACCTCCTTGCTTGTCGTGAGCTTGTTCTGGATCAGCGCGACCACGGCCACCAGCACGAAGAACAGCACCGCCTTGGCCTGTCCCACGCCTTCCCAGCCCACACGGCCGTAGAAGGTGCGGGTGATGTTCATGGCCAGGCCTTCCGACATATTGCTCGGCGCGCCGTTGGTCAGTGCGAGGTTCTGGTCGTACAGCTTGAATCCGTTGGTTACGCACAGGAAGGAGCACACGGTGATGCTCGGCATCATGAGCGGGATGATGATGCGGAACATGGTCTGGGTGCCGGACGCGCCGTCCACGGCGGCCGCTTCGAGCACGTCGGTGGGCAGGGACTGCAGGCCGGCGATGTAGATGATCATCATGTAGCCGATCTGCTGCCAGCAGACCAGAATGACCAAACCCCAGAAGCCGTAGGTGGCGGAGTAGGTCAGCGACTTGGCCCAGTGCGCGAGCACGCCGTTGAGCAGCAGCATCCAGATATAGCCCAGGATGATGCCGCCGATGAGGTTGGGCATGAAGAACACCGAACGGAAGATATTCGATCCCCTGATTTTCTTCGTAAGCATGTAGGCCACGGCGAACGCGGCCACATTGATCACGATGGTGGTGACCACGGTCAGGGCGGTCGAGAAGCCGAGCGCATGCACGAACTCACTGTCTTGCAAGGCTTTGGCGTAGTTGCCCAAGCCGATGAATTCGGCGTCGGTCACCGTGGTGAAATCGCAGAAACTCAGGTATACGCCCATGATGAATGGGATGACGAATCCTATGATGAACGCCGCGAATGTGGGAAGCGCGAAAAGCGCCCACCACCTTCGCACCGCTTTGCCGGCCATGCTGATCATTGCGTGCCTTCCTCCTCGTTGAGCCTTGCCACGCACGGCATCGTGCGAGGTGGCGTCCGTACGGTTCGCCCCGCGGCCCACCGGTGATACGGCAGCCGAGGAACAACCGGTTTATGCTCATGCTAGTTGCCTGCAACTCATCTGTCAAACGTTGTCATTTTTTCAGCTGAAAAAATGACAAAACACGATCATTTGACACTGTTGCAATGCGCCAAAATTACCCAAATGACGCGATTTTTTCCCATTATTCGCGTATTGCAAACGTTTGTATATCAATCGTTTTCATATTCAGCGATTCTCGTATTGCCATGTATGCTGGAACAATCCGCTCGCAGGGCCGCCGCACAGCCGCCCGCGAGCGCACCCACCGTTCATACAGCACACAGAGGAATCGATGAGCTCAAGCATTCAGGATGTGGCGAAGGCCGCCGGGGTTTCCATCTCCACCGTCTCCCGCTCCTTCACCAGATCCGATCTGGTGTCGGCACGCACGCGCGAGCGCGTGCTGAGCATCGCCGACGAGCTGCATTTCTCCCTGTCCCGATCCGCCGCCGCGCTCAAATCCGGCCGATCCTTGCGCGTCGCGCTGCTGATGAGCGACCATATCCGCCTGTGGTTCAGCGCTTCGGTGATCGAGGGATTGAATCAGGTGCTGCATGCGAACAGCTACGATATTTCGATTTTTCAGATTTCCAGCATCGAGGAGCGCAAGGAGTTCTTCGAGATGCTTCCCGTGCGCCGCAACGCCGACGCGGTGATCGTCGCCTCGTTCGATATCGACAACAACGAAATCGCCAAGCTTTCGTCCGTGGGAGTGCCGATTGTGGGCATCAACTCGGTGCTGCCCCAAGAGCGCGGGTTCACCGCCGCGGTGAACATCGACGACGTTCAGGGATCCACGCTGGCCGCCCGGCATCTTATCGCGCTCGGCCACCGCAACATCGCCTATGTGCGCACCAACCGCGACGTCTCGCTGCATTTCAGCGTGCAGCAGCGTTTCGACTCCTTTATGGAGGTGTGCGCCAAGGAGGGCATCACACCGCATGTCATCGACGTGCATGAGGGCGAGCACCGCATCGCCAACGCCGTAACGCAACTGATGAGCATGGATTCCATGCCCACCGCCATCGCCTGCCAGGAGGACGGCATCGCCCTGCCGCTGCTGTTCCAGCTGGAGCGCAACGGATTCTCCGTGCCCGGCGACGTGTCGATTATCGGTTACGACGACAGCTTCTACACCGACGACATCGGCCTGACCACCATCCGGCAGGATCCGGTTCTGATGGCCCAGGAGGCGGCACGCACCACGCTCAAGCTCATCGACGGCGAAACTCCGGACACCCCGTTCCGCGTGTTCCCCGCGCAGCTAGTGGTGCGGGCGAGCACCAGCCGAGTCCGCGCAGGAGCATAACTGCGCTCGGGGAAGGTGGCACGCTTCATATTGCCCAGTCGGGTCCGCGCAGGAGCATAGCCGCCGTCACCCTAAAAGGGCGCTCTCTAGCCTCCGCTCGGGGCGACGTCGCCAATGATTGTTCGTCACGCTGCGCGGAGTGCAGCGAAGCCGAAATCTCCACGAGATGACGAGACAAGACGGCCTCATCAAGACGACGAAAGGGGGAGGCGGTTCAGATTGAACCACCTCCCCCTTTTTTAGGCGGGATTCAGCGAATCAGCGGACTCGCTTGATCAGCTGTTGGCGTTGGCGTACTCGGTGGCCCAGTTGTCCACGAAAGCGGATTCCACAGCGCTCCAGTCACCGGTTCCCTGCGCGTATTCGAGCAGTGCGGAACCGAGCTGGTTCTTCCACTCCTCGGACGGCATCATCGTGAAGTTCCAGCTCACCTGGGTCTTGCCGGAAGCCTGATCCTCCACGGCGGCGGCGGTCAGCGGGTTGGCGGTTTCCACGTCGTCAAAGGTCTTGAACGGGGTGGTGAAGCCCATATCCTCGCTCAGCGCCTTCTTGCCGGTGTCGGAGGTGATCACCCAGGCCAGGAAGTCGGCGGTGGCCTTCTGGTCGGCTTCGGAAGCCTTCTCGTTGATGCACCAGTAGTTCTCGGAACCGGTCACAAGACCCTCGTTCGCGTCGTCCACACCGAAGTAGATCGGCATGATGCCCACCTGGTCGGCGGTCATGCCGGCCTTCTCGAGGTCGGTCCACGCCCAGGTGCCGTTCTGGTAGAAGGCGGCCTCGCCGAGCGCGAACTCGGAGTTGGCGTCGTCGCCGGTCTTGGAGCTCAGCTGCGTGGGTTCGGTGGTGGAGTCGGTGATGTACAGGTCGAAGATGTTCTTGTAGTTGTTCAGATACGTGCCCTTGATGGTGGCCGGCTGCTCCGTCACATCATCCTTCTGGAACTCGTAGTACAGCGGCAGGTTGGCCAGATGGGTCTTGAAACGCCAGTCGGAGGAGGAATCGAAGCCGGCCGAGGTGAACGCGCCCTGGATGCCGAGCTCGTCCTTGCGCGACTGCATGTCGTCGGCCACGGCCTTAAGCGCGTCGAAGGAGTCGATGTCCTCGATGGAAGTGGCCTTGGCGCCGTCCAGCGCGAAGTACTTGTTCAGGATGTCCTTGTTGTAGATCAGACCGTAGGTTTCCATCACATACGGAATGCCGACGACCTTGTCGCCGTCGGTGAGCGCCACATCTTGGTTCTGCAGCTGCTTATAGACCTCGGTGTCGCTCATGTCGGCGGTGTAGCCCTTCCAATTCTGGTAGCCGACAGGGCCGTTCACCTGGAAGAGGGTGGGGGCGTCCGTTTTCGCGATCTCCGACTTCAGCGTCTGCTCGTAGGTTCCGGATGCCGCCGTCTGCACTTCCACAGTGACGCCGGTCTCATCGGTGTACGCCTCGGCCAGCGCGGTCCACTGATCGGCGGCCTCCGGTTTGAAGTTCAAGAAGTAGACCTTGCCTTCGGAGTCGCTGGCGGAGCTGCTTCCGCATGCCGCAAGCGCGCCGATGGACATGGCTGTGATCGCGATCATGCTGACCGCCGCTTTGACTGTACGATTCATCGTCGAACCTTTCTCTATCAAGTTGCCCGGCTGTTGCCGGAACCTGGCGCCGAGGCGGCACCATTACAACCCTCGACAGCATCTATTGTGCACCACAATCGACGATTTTGCAAACGATAGCAATAATTTCTGCCCACAAACACAGAACATCGGCACCAGCCCATCCTATTTTCCTTGATTTTTCAACGTTTTTCCAAACATAACCAAATACAAACGTTGGCAAAGATTTCGACGTTTCCCCATCGAATGTCTATAGTCCGCAGCAACCGTTTGTCTTTACCCCACCAGGCGGGACCAGCCCCTTCATCGTCCGATGACGCCAGACCAAATCCGCAGCGCATAAACGAACGGCCGCAAGGCGAGCCGCCCAGCGCGCGATAACGCTGCTGCGGACCGAAATACCCTGCGGCCGTTTCTCGATTTCAGATTAGCTATTCCAACGCTCGATGACGTTGTCGCCCTTGTATTGCCCGAGCACCGAATAATGCGCCGTGTCCAAACGCAGCTGCCGTGCGAACTCGGGTTCCACGCCCAACCATTGCGAAGTGAGGATGCGCAGAATATGCGCATGAGCCACCAACAGCACATCCCGTCCGGATTCGACCAACGGCAGCACTTCGGCGATCGCGCCACGAGCGCGGGCAGCGGCCTCATCCAGAGTCTCCCCCCTGCCATTGTGCACGGCGATCCGCTCGCCGCTGGGCAGCGTCTCCTCCCAATCGCCCTCAAGCGACTCAGGCAGCGCGAGCGAGCCATCACGCCACACATCCCATGCGAAGCCTGCGGCCTCGCTCACCTGTTGGCGAGTACGCCCCTCGGCACGGCCATAATCCCATTCGGCGATGCCGTCCAGCGTGGCGCGCTGCGTGAATCCCGCCAGATCTGCGGTCTGCTGGGCGCGGCGCAGAGGGCTCGCGAACACGCATCCCTGCGCGAACCCGTCGGGAAACGCCTCCCGCAGGCGGTCGCCGGCAGCTATGGCCTGGCGCTCCCCTTCGGAGGTCAACGGGATATTCGTGCGACCGGTATGCTGTCCGGATTCGCTCCAAGCGGTCTGTCCATGGCGCAACAGCACCAGACGACCGGATTTCGCGGCTGCTTTGCCGTCAACGTTCTGTGTTGTCATACGCTCCACTGTAGTCCACTCTCACGCGTCGGCTTATGAGGAACGGCGTGGTGTCGCGTGGTGTCGCGCCTATCAGTGAACACGGGCTCCCTCAAGATGTTTTACGTGCCACGAACTACACTAGGAGTCCATGACTGACGTGTACGCGGATTACCAAGACGACTACGAGGGTTCTTCGGCGGACCGCATCGTCGCCCAGTTCCATGCCATAGACGACAAGGTGAACGCCATGCGAGACCAACGACTCAATGATCCCGATTCCTTGGGCGATAAGCTCATCAAGTTCGCGCTGCCCACACTCGCCGGCCTGGTCGCGGGCAAGGCCTTCCAGCTGCTGTGGGATCGCGGCCCGGGGCGCAAAGGCAAAACCGTCGACGATGCAGCCCAGCAAGGACTGGTGATGAGTCTGGCGTTCGCCGCGGCCTCCGCCGCTTTCGGCGCCATCGTCTCTCAGCTCTCTGATCGCGGCTCCCAAGCGCTGGTCGACCGTAGGCATCGCAAAACCCGCCGCTGACTTTTCCTGATAGCGATATTCGCTTGGCTTTTTCTTCTCGCTCCTGCAACAATTAGCGCATGAGCGAACATATCATTGATAACCCGGTTATCAGCACCCTGCTGAACCGCCGTTCCATCCGCAAGTTCAAGAACGAGGCCATCGACGCCGATACCGTCGCCACGTTGGAAACCGTCGCGCAGCATGCCGCATCCAGCCAGTTCCTCAACGACTGGTCGGCCATCCGCGTCACCGATCCCGAGGTCAAAGCGAAGCTCGCGGCGATCGGCCATCAGCATTACATCGCCTCCGCGCCGCTGCTGTACGTGTTTGTGCTCGACGAGCATCGCAACGCTCGCATCGCCGCCGGTAAAGGCGTGGACGTCGCCGCAGACGAGTACACACTGACCTCCAGCTACCGTTACACGCAGGCCCAGAACGACGCCGTGCTGGCTCTGCATGCGATGGAAACCGCTGCCTACGCCCTCGATTTGGGTTGCGTGATCCTCGGCTCGCTGCTGAACGATGTTCCCGCGCTTATCGAATTGCTTGAGCTGCCTGAGCACACCTACCCGGTGTTGGGCCTGGCCATCGGCAAACCCGATCAGGAGCCGGAGGTCAAGCCTCGCATGCCGCGTTCGATGCAGTTCTTCGAGAACACCTATCCCGCGGACGCCGCGAACGAAGAGTCCTTCCGCACCGACCTCGCCGCCTTCGACGAGACGCTGCACCGCTACTACGATTTGCGCGCGGCGGATCGTCCGGTCGATGCGTTCAGCGATCAGATCGCCGGCGTCGCCAATGACCAGGGCGTGCTGAACAAGCCCGTACTGCCTCCTTCCGAGACCCAAGGCTTCCGTCTGGACCGATAGTTCCATCGGTTAGGTTCCGCAAGGTTCAGCGCATATAACAAACCCTCCGATGAATGGATGCCTCGCTGAGAGCGTCCGTCCATCGGAGGGTTTTGTTGTTGGCGCTGGGATTCCTCGTGTGTTGTTGGTTCTGGGATCCCTCGGCTGCGCTTCGCTGCGCTCGGGATGACGGGGAGAGGCCGTCCCGCAGTCCCCGAACGCGACCCGACGGACCGGACGCGCATCCGTCGTCCCGAGCGGAGTCGAGGGATCCCCGGCGTCTTGGAACAAGGAGGCGGGGTTCCGGTTCGTCGCGGGTCGCGGGTTGGGGCCCGGTTAAAGCGGGCCCCGGGCGTCTTGCGTGGCGGCCGGGATCCCGCCGTGGGTGTTTGTCCGGGGGTATGGCAGGACCCCGGGAGCCGTGGGGCTCGACCGGGGTCCTGTGTTCGTGTAATGCGGCGGCGTGCTACTCTCCCACACCCTGTCGGGTGCAGTACCATCGCCGTGCTGGGCCTTAGCTTCCGGGTTCGGAATGGGACCGGGCGTCTCACCCAGGCCA
>NZ_JBKETZ010000011.1:0-24272 GCF_056356295.1 Bifidobacterium sp. LH_558
TCCATAAGGCAAGCATCCCCGCGAACGACGCGGGCCGCGCGGGATTTCGCGCTCATTATTTATGACGAACGGAATCCAATTTCGCGCTCAAACATTACGACGAACGTCGCTATGTCGCGCTCGTTCTTGATGCAAGGTATCATGGGCGCTATGGCTGAAGAACTGTTTTCTCCTAAGAACATTATTGTGACCGGTGGTTGTGGTTTCATCGGTTCGAATTTTGTGCATTACGTGGTGAACAACCATCCTGAGACCCATGTGACCGTACTGGACAAGCTGACGTACGCGGGCAACCCGGAGAACATCGCGGGTCTTCCCGAGGACCGTGTGGAGCTGGTCGTGGGCGACATCTGCGACGCGGAGTTGCTGGACCGTCTGGTGCCGGGGCATGACGCAATCGTGCATTACGCGGCGGAGTCGCATAACGACAACAGCATCGCGGATCCCGAGCCGTTCCTGAAGACGAACGTGGAGGGCACGTTCCGCCTGTTGGAGGCGACCAGGAAGTATGGCATCCGCTACCATCACGTGAGCACGGACGAGGTGTACGGCGATCTGGCCCTGGACGATCCGGCGAAGTTCACCGAGTCGACGCCGTACCGTCCCTCCAGCCCGTATTCGTCGACGAAGGCGGCGAGCGATATGCTGGTGCGCGCGTGGACGCGCACGTACGGCCTGCGGACCACGATTTCGAACTGCTCGAACAACTACGGTCCGTACCAGCATGTGGAGAAGTTCATCCCGCGTCAGATCACGAACATCCTCGAGGGCGTGCGTCCGAAGCTGTACGGCAAGGGCGAGAACGTGCGCGACTGGATCCACACCGAGGACCACTCCAGCGGCGTGTGGACCATCCTGACCAAGGGCCGCATCGGCGAGACGTATCTGATCGGCGCGGACGGCGAGAAGAACAACATCACCGTGCTGCGCATGATCTTGGAGATGATGGGCCAGGAGCCGGACGCGTTCGACTGGGTGCAGGACCGTCCCGGCCACGACCGCCGCTACGCGATTGACTCGACGAAGCTGCGCACCGAACTGGGATGGACGCCCACGCACACGGACTTCGAGTCCGGCCTGGAGCAGACCATCAAGTGGTATACGGAGAACCGCGCGTGGTGGGAGCCGGTGAAGGCCGCCACCGAGGAGCGCTACAAGCAGCAGGGACAGTGAGTGTTTTGTCGTTTCGGGCGGAGTGCTTTAGAACGGGGGATTTCTCGACTTCGCTGCGCTCCGCTCGAAATGACGAATACCGATGGGCTCGTGGTGACGAGTGGTGATGGACGTTAGGAAGTGCGGATATGGATTTTGAGAAGGAACTGAAGGTCTCTGAGACGGGTATCGATGGTCTGCTGGTGGTGGACCTGCAGGTGCATGGTGATTCACGTGGCTGGTTCAAGGAGAACTGGCAGCGGGCGAAGATGACCGGGCTGGGCATCCCGGATTTCCGGATCGTGCAGAACAACATCAGCTTCAACGCGGAGCGTGGGGTGACGCGCGGCATCCACGCGGAGCCGTGGGACAAGTTCATCTCGATCGCAGCCGGTCGCGTGTTCGGCGCGTGGGTGGATCTGCGCGCGGGCAGCCCCACCTACGGCAAGGTGTTCACGTGCGTGCTGGATCCGTCGAAGGCGATCTTCGTGCCGCGCGGCGTGGGCAACAGCTTCCAGGCTTTGGAGGACGGGACCGCGTACACGTATCTCGTTAACGCGCACTGGAGCCTAGAACTCAAGAAGACGTACACGTTCGTGAACCTCGCCGATCCGGAGTTAGGCATCGAGTGGCCGATTCCATTGTCAGAGGCGACGATTTCGGACGCGGATTTGCATCATCCCATGCTCAGGGACGTGGTGCCGATGGGGCCGAGGCGCACGCTGGTAACGGGTGCGAATGGCCAGCTCGGCCACGCGATCCGCAAGTACGTGGAGGAGCATGATCTCCAGGGCTTCGAGTTCACGGACATCGACGAGTTCGACTTCTCCGACCCGGGCGCGTATGCCAAGTACGATTGGAGCCTGTATGGCACGATCGTCAACGCGGGCGCGTACACCGCCGTCGACAAGGCGGAGACTGCAGAGGGCCGTCCCATCGCATGGAAAGCCAACGCCCAGGGGCCCGCCTTGCTCGCCAAAACAGCGAAGGACTACGACCTGACGTTGGTGCACGTGAGCTCGGACTACGTGTTCGACGGCGTGGCGGAGGAACATACGGAGACGGAGCCGTTCGCCCCGTTGGGCGTGTACGGGCAGACGAAGGCCGCGGGCGACATCGCCGTGGCGAACGCGCCGAAGCATTACATCCTGCGCTCGAGCTGGGTGATCGGCGAGGGCCACAACTTCGTCAAGACCATGATGATGCTGAGCGACAAGGTCAAGGCGGGCGATTTGCCGCAGGTGACCGTGGTGGACGACCAGTACGGGCGCCTGACCTTCACCAAGGACATGGCCGAGGCCGTCTTCCACCTGCTCGACACGAACGCCGAGTATGGCACGTACAACCTGACCGGCTCCGGCGCGGTGAAATCCTGGGCGGACATCGCGAAGGCGGTGTTCGAGCGGACCAACGGCAACGGCGATAAGGTCAAGCCGATCTCGACGGAGGAGTATTTCGCGAACGCGAACGCGCCCGTCAGCCCGCGTCCCACGCACAGCGCGCTGGACCTCGGGAAGATCATGTCCGCGGGCTACAAGCCGGCCGACTGGGAAGAGACCCTCGCCGCGTACATCGACGAACAACTCGGCAAGTAAAACAAACGGCGGGTCCTCCACTCAATGAGAATCTGAGTGGAGGCCCCGCCGTTTTGCAAGCTTATGGTACTTACTGTTTGCTCTCTGATTTCTGCGCGATCCACGCCGTCATATCGTTAGTGATAATCGATGCGGTGAATTTCCGCGCGACCTTGGCGGCGTTCTCCTGCGCTTGGGCCAGTGCATTCGCGTCCGAGAGCAGATGTTCAATGGCATCCGCCAACGCACTGGAATTACCTGGTTCGACGAAAACCGCCCCTTCTCCAACCATGCGACGTTGAGGAGCGGTATCCGAAGTGATAACGGCGCAGCCAGCGGCCATCGACTGATACACCTTGTTCGGAACCACACGCAGTCCTTTGGGCGTTGACGAGAAAATGCCCAACGCGATCGCATGGGACGCGACAATCTGGGGGAGTTCCTCCGGCTCGGCCCATTCAATAAACGTCACGTTGTCCAAATCGCCGATGATGGAGCGCACCTGGTCATAGTCCTGTCCTTTGCCGATCAGCGTGAATTTCGGCTTGAAATTCCGCTTGGCCAATTTCGCAATCGCTTCCGCGATAACCGGCGCACCTTGCAGCGGCGTGTACAACCCGTAGAACACCACGTCTCCCAAACGCTGTTCGGAAGAGGAACTGGTGTTGCCGGCTTCGAACCATTCGTGAGGAGCGCCGACGGGCACGACCATTCCCTTGTGCCGCTCCGCATCGGGCATCATGCGAAGATGCTCATCGGTATCGAGCAGCACCAATGTTGCGGCACGAATCGCCATACGGTCGAGCTTGGCGAGCAGCTTGACCTTCAACCCCTGCGCTCCACGGTCTTTTGCGGTATCTCCGGCAAAGATGAGATGGTCAAGCACAATCGGCACATTCTTGAAAACATGCTTGGCGAGCAGCACGTCGAAATGACCCATATAACCGACTAGCGCGGCATCAGGTCGGCCATGTGCGCTCATCCAAGCCTTGGACTCTTTGAACAGAGAACACCACAAGCCAAGAAGATTCCAAGCGAATCCGAACAGCTTCCACGGTTTCTTGAGGATCTCCACACGTTGTGCGGTGGAAAGCTCAAGTGGGTGGTTGATCTCTTCGACTCGGCACCCATTCTGGCGTAGTCCGTCAATAAGAATGCCCACACGCGGATGCTTACGGACGTTATATGTTCCAAAAGCCAGCACTGTTGGAATGCGTTCCATATCAGTCCTTGATGTCTTCCATGGAAATCAGAGGTCCTTCAGTGGGTCGGCCTGAGTATCCGCCGAACTCGTCCTGCTCGCCCCAGATTTTCTGGAACGGCGCGGAATATTGAATCTCCTTGGTCCGCTCCAGCTGGTCTTCGACGAGTTTGCGCTGGATACGCTGCACTTCGGAGATAATCTGGAGCGCGAAGCACAAGGCGCTTAGCATAACCAAAGCGACACCCAGCAGCAATGACTGCAGATGGCCGGCCGTCATTCCCATGAAGGCGAGAACCAGGAAGCGAATAATCGGAATGAGACCGATGACTCCGAAGATGATGCCGCCCCACTTGAAGATGACATTCGATTTGAACATCAGATAGCTGCGGATGATGGCGCCGCCGGATTTGGCCATATGCTCGAAAATATTCGAGAACAGTCGCGACTCACGGGTTTTAGGATTGGTCGTGATGGCGTACGAGGTGATGGGAATGCGCTTGTTGCCGGCCTGAATGATTGTTTCCATGCAGTAGCTGAACTCGGTGACGATATTCAGCTTGAGCAAGGAATTCTTCGAGTAGGCGCGGAAACCGCTGGCCGCATCCGGTATGCGGGTGCCCGCGGCCTGGTTCACCACCCAGGAACCGAAGGATTGCATACGCTTCTTGAACCAAGAGAACTCCGCGATTTTCGACGTCTGGCGGTCGCCTACCACGATATCGGCCTCATGACGCACAATCGGCTGCACCAAGTCGCCGATGGCTTCGCTGGGGTATTGATTGTCACCGTCGGTGTTCACCACGATATCGGCACCGTGCTTGAGCGCGTAATCCACGCCATCACGGAACGCCCGCGCCAATCCCATCGGCTTGGCATGATGCACCACATGCTGCACGCCAAGAGAGCGAGCGACCTCCACGGTGTTGTCGCTGCAACCATCGTCGATGATGAGCAGCTGAATATCGTCGATGCCCGGAATCTCCTTAGGCATGTTCTTCAACACCAAAGGAAGGGTGTTCTCTTCATTAAGACAAGGAATTTGGATGAATAAGCGCATGCGATAACCTCTGTCAATTTTGCGGTATGGGGCAATACTAGCGGAAAGACATGTCAATATTGTGCGCACCCATAGCGGGCGCGGGCGCTTGTCCATTCAAAGCCTATAGAATTGCCGTTCAGCTCTGGAAACATACAGCAGGAGAACATATGCGTCGCGGATTAGTGTTGAATCTTATCAGTAACGTGATGTTCTTCGTCAGCGGATATGTGCTGCATTTCTTTTTGGGCAACTCGATGTCCGCCGCCAGCTATGGTGTGGTCGGCACCATTATCACCGTGCTCGACTTTGAATATATGTTCGTCTCCAACGGCGCTCGCCAGTCGTTGTCCAGCGAGATATCGCGTCACCGCTATGACATTGCCGACGTGATCCGAAAAACAACGGCGTTCCAGTCATTGGTCATCTTGGCGTTCTTTTTGCTCAACTACTTTGGCGCACCATGGTTCGGTGTGCTCTTCAACGATGCTTCCCTTGATTTTTATTTCAAAGTCGCAGGTCTGCTGGTCATTGTGAACGGCTTGCAGGTTATTCTGTTGGGAATCAACGACGGGTTGCATCGCTTTGGTGTCAGCGCTGCGTTGAGCACGTTTTATCCGATAGCCAAACTGGGCACCATTCCTCTCATCGTGTTTGTGTTCCATAGCGATCCGGTGTTGGGTGTGGAAATCGGATTCATCATTGCGGTCGTCGCCACCATCCTGCTCGGCTGCGTATTATTGGTGCCAGTTCGGAACCAATTGAGAAGCGACGGCGGGGAACGCATCGCTTTCAAGGAAGTGGCTCGGCATACGTTGAGCTTCTCTTTCTTCTTCATCGTGGTGTCGTTGGTTCTGAGTGTCGACACCTTGGTGGTCAAAGCCGTGGTGGAACCCGCCGATATGGCCGGCTATTACACAGGAGCCATGAACTTCGGCAAAATCGCGTACTACTTGCTGCAAGCCTTTTCCATCATCATTTTGCCGGTTGTGGCGAAACTCATCGGACTCGGCGATGATGATGGAGCAAAACAGCGGATTCGGGAGCTGATATTGCTGGCATGCGCGGTGATTCTGCCTATTCCGGTGATTATCTCCGCATCGAGCGGTCCGTTGCTGTCGGTGTTCTATAACCCGGATTTCACTGTGGCATCATCGGCACTGTCATTCCTGTCCCTGTCCAACTTCTTTATGGGGATGACCGTGGTGCTCAATATGGTGCTGAGCTCCTATGACGACAGCCGTTTCTCCGATGTGCTGTCGTTGGTGTCGTTAGTGGTGGTGATTCCATTGTTCGTCGTTGCGGCGCGATACGGCGGCATTACGGCCATCGCCATGACCAGCATGGGCTGCACCACGTTGATGATGTTGGTTTCGATCTGGCGAGTGAAGAAGCATATCGGGTCTTTGTTCACCAGTCGTTCGTGGGGGAGCATTGTCGGCGCGGCGGCATTGTGGTTGGTGACGGCGCTGTGCTTCCATGTTGCGCATGTTGACAATCTGATCGTTCTCGGAGCTCTTTATGTGATGCTGTATGCCGCATATATGGCGGCGCTATTGGTTTGCCGAGTGCTTCCTTGGTCGATGATCAAAAATCTGCGTAGTTAGTACGAGACGTTTGATGAGAACGTGTGGTTGCTGAAACCTAGCCCTGACATGCGGGACTGGACTGTACACTGGAACATTGAACGATTCCGACGATTCATCGGGAGGCAGTATGAAAGGCATTATTCTTGCTGGCGGTTCGGGCACGCGTTTGTATCCGTTGACGACGGTCACGTCGAAGCAGTTGCTTCCCGTGTACGACAAGCCGATGATCTACTATCCGCTTTCGACGCTGATGCTGGCGGGCATCCGCGACATCCTGATCATCTCCACGCCGAAGGACCTGCCGAACTTCCAACGCCTCCTGGGCGACGGCAGCAGTTACGGCGTGAGCCTGTCGTATGTGGAGCAGCCTTCTCCTGACGGTCTGGCCCAGGCGTTCCTCTTGGGTGAGGAGTTTATCAATGGTGAGCCGTGCGCGTTGGTGTTGGGCGACAACATCTTCTACGGCAACGGTCTGGGCGCGACCTTGAGGACTGCGGTGCGCATGGCCGAGTCCGGCGAGGGATCGAGCGTGTTCGGCTATTACGTGGACGATCCGGAACGCTACGGCGTGGTCGAATTCGACGAGGACAAGAAGGCCGTGTCCATCGAGGAGAAGCCGGCGATGCCGAAGTCGAACTACGCGGTGACCGGCCTGTACTTCTACGACAACCGCGTGGTCGAGTTCGCCAAGCAGGTCAAGCCGTCGGCCCGTGGCGAGTTGGAGATCACGGATCTGAACCGCATGTATCTGGAGGACGGCTCCCTGCATGTGCGCACGCTGGGTCGCGGCTACGCGTGGCTGGATACGGGCACGATGGATTCCCTGTACGAGGCGGGCGAGTTCGTGCGCACGGTCCAGCGGGCGCAGGGCTTGCCGATCTCGATTGTGGAGGAGATCGCGTTCGAGAACGGGTGGATCACCCGCGAGCAGCTGATGGAATCGGCCGAACGCTACGGCAAGAGTCCCTACGGACAGCACCTCAAAGATGTCGCCGAGCATAAGATTATTGCCAAGCCGCGTCGAGACGCATAGCCCCGAGCCTGGATGGAACATCATATAGCGCGCGTATTATCGTGCGAAAGTCCTATAACACGTTGTGATTGAGGAGACACTGTTGAGCATTGCGGAAATCTTCACCAAGAAGAATCGGCTGTTACTGAAAGCGATGGTCAGCACAGATTTCAAGCTGCGTTATCAGCAATCAGTGCTCGGCTACATTTGGTCGGTACTGAAGCCGCTAATGCTGTTCGCAATCATGTACGTCGTTTTTGTGCGTTTCCTCAGGTTCGGATCTGATGTTCCTCATTTTGCGGTTGCGCTGCTTCTGGGAATTATTCTATGGAATTTTTTCAATGAAACCACTACAGGTGGCATGACATCTATTGTGGGACATGGTGATTTATTGCGGAAAATACATTTCTCCAAATATGTCGTCGTCGTGGCTTCCTCAGTGAGCGCTCTGATTAATTTTGGGATTAACTTCATTGTGGTGATTATTTTCGCGCTGTTAAATGGTGTTCGCCCATCCTGGTCAAATCTGCTTATCATCCCTGTGGTTATAGAACTGTATCTGCTGGCTCTGGGTATAGCCTTCTTTTTAAGCGCTGTATACGTGAACCTGCGTGATTTGAACCCCATTTGGGAAGTGGTGATGCAGGCTGGATTCTATGCGACTCCAATCATCTACCCAATCACCATGATTTCCACTCAAGCTGGTGAGTATGGACCGTTATTGGCTAAGTTGGATTTGGTACTGAATCCTGTTGCGCAAATTGTGCAAGATGCGCGACACGTGTTGATAGATCCAGCAAATATAACGGTTTGGGAGTGGGTGAATCCGGTAGCGGCGTGCTGGCCCGTTCTGCTTTCCCTGCTGATTTTCATAGGTGGCCTGCGGTATTTTACTGTGAAATCAAAGTACTTTGCGGAATTGGTGTGATGATGGGACAAAGCAAAATGATTGAGCAGAATTCCAATTTAGCGCTACAGGTAGCGGGTGTTTCAAAGAGCTTCAGGCTTCCAACCGAACGAGCCGGAAGCTTGAAGAACACTATTTTCAATTGGGTGCGCGGCTTGCACGGATATCGTATTCAGG
This sequence comes from Bifidobacterium sp. LH_558, assembly GCF_056356295.1. Lineage (NCBI taxonomy): Bacteria > Bacillati > Actinomycetota > Actinomycetes > Bifidobacteriales > Bifidobacteriaceae > Bifidobacterium > Bifidobacterium sp. LH_558. Next base: position 8,652 of record NZ_JBKETZ010000011.1, read on the forward strand.
AAGTGCTCAAAGACGTATCCTTTGAAGTCGAAAAAGGGGAATTCTTCGGTATCGTCGGCAAGAATGGATCAGGAAAGTCGACCTTGCTGAAACTGATTTCGCAAATCTACACTCCTGACGCAGGAACCATTACAACAGATGGTAAATTGGTTCCCTTCATTGAGTTGGGTGTCGGTTTTAATCCTGAATTGACAGGACGCGAAAACGTATATCTCAACGGAGCTATGCTTGGCTTCTCCAATGAGGAAATCGACTCAATGTATGACGAGATCGTCAGTTTTGCCGAGCTTGGCGATTTTATGGAGCAGAAGCTTAAGAATTACTCAAGCGGTATGCAGGTACGTCTCGCTTTTTCTGTGGCCATCAAATCGCAAGGGGATATTCTTGTTCTTGATGAGGTGTTAGCTGTCGGCGACGAAGCGTTCCAAAAAAAGTGTCAAGACTACTTCTTCGAAGCGAAACGTCAGAAGAAAACAGTGATTCTGGTGACTCACTCCATGCCTGATGTGCGACGTTACTGCGATCGAGCAATGTTTATCCAGGATGGTCGCATAACCAAAATCGGCGATCCTGATGAGATTGCGGATGCTTACTCGGATTCTTTTCTTCCTCCGAAAACCACAGTTGAGGAGTTTGCGGAAGCACGAGAGCGTGAGATTGTCGCTGTGCATGCCATGAGCCTGCGGGTGGGCCAGGAAAGCCAGAAATTCCTTGCGGAAGGAGAAGATTTCTCCATCGACATTGATTTGACATGCGATTCGGAATTGCGCGCTTGCGACCTATTTGTTGACGTGAAGGATGGACGAGGAATACCGGTTCTTTCAATTCCTCTGGCAGGTGACGATCAGACAATCCTTAAAGCAGGCCGTCATCGCGTGCAATTGGAGGTTCAGAACGTTTTGGCGTTCGGGGACTTCACTATCAGTATGGCTTTGCAGAATGATAACGATCGAATAATGGTTGCAGAAAACTTTTGCCGATTCCACATCAAGGGTTTTGCAACAGAAGTGATGTCTGTTGTGAATCCCGATGAAGTGGTATCGATTACCATCGATTGATGAAACGACATCAGGGAGACGGCTGTGTATTCTGTTCTGAAAGACTATACATATGAAGTGGTTATCGAATCGGTGGACATCGTCGTTGTCGGTTCGAAGAAATTTTCAAAGATAACCGGATGGGCTGTGGATACACTACGTAAAACAACCCCCAAGCTTTCCGTTATCTCCGATTCCATCAGCATTGAGCGTTGTCCACGTCCCGATGTTCAGAAGAAATTCAACATTGAGGATGGGGACAATGCAGGGTTTACCATTCTTGCACCAGTGCATGTGTGGTCGTTGAAGATGCGTTGCACCACGCCGGGAAGGTCCATCGTGCGAGAAATCAATCCTATGCGCGTCAAGGCCTCGTTGACAACCGAACACGCGCGTAAGCGCATGTCTCAGCTGTCTTTTTATGCGACGCATGTATGGAATAAAGAAGGAATGAGCGCACTGTCCGCAGCTGTGAAACGTCGTTTCGTAAAAGAGAAAAGCTTTTATGAACAATGGATACAGCGGCATGAAACAATGACCGCGCAGGATGCAGAGAAACTATCTCAAGAGTTCAAGCACACTCCTCTGATTTCCATAGTCACGCCTGTGTATAACGTGGACGAGGTTTGGCTGCGTAAGTGTGTGGACTCTGTTTTGGGGCAGTGGTACACGAATTGGGAGCTGTGTCTTGCAGACGATTGTTCCCCGTCGCCGCATGTGAAGCCGTTGCTTGAGGAATTCGCTCGCCGAGATCCTCGCATCAAGATTGTATTTCGCGAAGAGAACGGGCAGATATCGGAGGCGACTAATTCGGCCATTGCCCTTGCTTCAGGCGACTATATAGGCTTTATGGACAATGATGATGAGCTGGCTCCTCAAGCATTATTCGAAGTCGTCCGAGCGCTCAACGAAAATCCGGAAATTGATTTCTTCTATTCCGATGAAGACAAGATCACTGAACAAGACGAGCGATTTGATCCATTTTTTAAACCTGGCTATTCCCCACACCTGCTACTTGGACAGAACTACATAACCCATTTCGTTGTGGTATCCAAAGACCTGTTGCACAAAGTCGGCTGGTTGCGTAGTGAATATGATGGCAGCCAGGATTATGATTTCGTACTTCGTGCCACTGAGCAAGCGCATTGCGTGCATCATATTCCTCAGATGCTGTATCACTGGCGCACCTTGGCGAGTTCTGTCGCTGGTGATCCGCGCAGCAAGATGTACGCATATGAGGCGGGCCGCAAGGCCATTGAATCTGCGCTGCAACGCCGTGAGATTCCAGCGACAGTCTCGATGCTGGACAATCTGGGCACGTATAAGGTGGATTATGACTTCAGCCTGCCCAGTGTGGCGGTGCTTGCCTCATCGTATTCCGATGCTCAGTTGAAGAAGTTGCGCGAATTGACCGATTACAGCGATGTCACATTCGTCGCGGTGGATAGCACAACGGTCAACGAAATCGCGATGCAAAGAAAAGAACAATTACTGGTGCTTCTCGACGGTCTCAAACCGAAAGAACGCACATGGCTGCGCGAGATGGTCAATTATCTTCATGATTCATCCGTAGGCGCAGTCGGAGGCAAAATCTATGATGTGCACGATCGTGTGATGAATGTTGGCATCACTCTTCGCGCGTTAAAAAACGGCAACGCCTTCGAAATGCGTGGTGAATGGGATGAAGGGATTGGCTACTATTTCAGGGGCATACTTCCCCGCGACATATTCGCCGTCACCGAGGATTGCTTGCTGATTTCCCAGCAGGATTTTGCGCATCTAGGCGGACTGAACATGCGCTATCCGTCTGGAATCAGGGGCATCGATCTGTGCGAACGTCTCTATCGGCAAGCCAACAAGACAGTGCTATGGCAGCCGTATTCCCAGTTCGTTGATGCCAAGAGAAAACCCCTTGAGCTTAAGTCGGAAGATGTTGTCTCGTACCTGAAATTGAGAAGGAAACTTGAGGATCCCTTTGCCTCGGCATGTTTCCCGAAATCGCCTCAGCAGGAAAACATCAAGTGCGTTATTGATCGTGTTCAATGGTCGGCCGACTATAGCAAGTTGTCTGTTGTTGGTTGGGCCGCTGATCTGCACGGTGACGAAGAAATTGAATTCTCCTTGTCGAGCGATGACGGTGTTATGCTGCGTGAAGTACAGCGTCTGGCTCGTCCGGATGTCAATGCTTCGTATCCTGTTTCACCAAACGCTAATTTGGGCTTCCGTCTGGTCATTGATGTCACCGGTGGGCCGAAAACACTGCATAATTCAGCTGTCGATTTAGTGTGCGAAACAACTGTGGACCGCAAAAGCGTTCCCTTGCATACGCAAGCGTCTGTCTTGGGAACGAAGATCGCTGCGTTCCTCCATAAAGCCGCGCTGCTTGCTCACCCACGTCGAACGTTGAGGGTACTAAAAGATAGATACTGGGTTCCCGTTCAGCAGCGTCGTGCATACCAGTCGCTTATTAAACGTACTGAACGATATAACGAACGTGCTGTGCATGCAGAGATATCGAAATTCACGTATCAACCCGTGATTTCATTTGTGGTTCCCGTTTACAACGTGGACGAACAATGGCTGCGGGCATGCGTGAAGTCGGTGCAAAATCAGTACTATCGCAATTGGGAATTATGTTTGGCTGATGACCATTCTTCAGCTCCGCATGTTCGACCGCTGCTTGAAGAACTGTCCAAATCCGACCCGCGAATAAAGGTGGGTTTCCGAGAAGAGAATGGGCACATCTCGCGCGCTTCGAATTCCGCTTTAGAACTCGCGAGTGGTGATTATGTTGCTCTTCTGGACAATGATGACGAGCTGGCGCCTCAGGCCTTGTATGAAGTGGTCCGGTGCCTGAATGAGAATCCCGACCTTGACCTTATCTATTCCGATGAGGATAAGATTACGGAGGATGGTCAACGGTTTAGCCCGCATTTCAAGCCTGACTATTCTCCGGATTTGCTGATGAGCACGAATTACATCAGCCACTTGGGTGTTTATCGCAAATCAATCGTCGATGAAATCGGAGGATTCCGCACAGGCTATGAAGGATCCCAAGATTATGATTTAGTGCTGCGATTCGTGGAACATACCTGTCCTGAACGAATCAAGCATATTTCCAAAGTGCTTTATCATTGGAGGACTCTAGCCACTTCGACTGCTTCCAGCGGGAATGCGAAAAGCTACACGTCAGATGCGGGATTGCGTGCACTGGAGTCGATGGTGGAGCGCCGAGGAATCCGGGCACGTGTTGAGTCTGCCGGGCCTAACGGAATTTACAACATGCATTACGATGTTGATGAATCTGATTTGGTTTCTGTGATTATCCCGACAAAAAACGGTTATGACAATATCGAACGGTGTGTGAATTCCATCATTGAAAAAACTGATTACGCGAATTACGAGATAATCATTGCGGATAATGGAAGTTCCAATCCGCATATGTTTACTCTGTACGATGATTTTGCAAAACGCCTAGGAGAACGGTTCCGCGTCGAAAGCATCGATATTCCGTTCAACTTCTCTCGCATCAATAACTTGGCTGCCAAGACAGCGCGAGGGAAGTATCTGCTGTTCCTTAATGACGATACCGAGGTGATTAGCCGTTTGTGGGTGACCCGCATGGTTTCCTTTGCGCAGATGACTCGCGTTGGTGTCGTGGGCGCTAAGCTGTATTACCCGATTGAGACGATTCAGCATGCGGGAATCGTTCTCGGTCTAGGAGGCGTGGCAGGGCATATTTCAGTCGGCACTCCTCGCGGTGATTTTGGTTATTTCGGTCGTTTGATTGAAAACGTGAATTTCTCCGCGGTGACCGCTGCATGTTGCATGGTCAAGGCTGAGGACTTCTGGAATGTCGGAGGCTTTGATGAAAATCTAGCCGTCGCATACAACGACGTGGACTTCTGTCTACGAATTCGTCAGTTAGGACGAGACAATGTGTGGGCGCATGAGGCGGAACTCTACCATTATGAGTCCATCACACGCGGCTACGATGTGGAGAGCCGTAAGAAGAAGCAGCGTCTGGCTCAGGAGAGCGAAAAAATGCGTGCCAAGTACGAGTCTCTTATTGAAGATGATCCGTATTACAATCCCAACCTCTCCCGCACCTCAGGTAATTACTGGATACGGGAGAAGTGAGATCGGTGAGGATTAATCTCTTTTAAACAAGTCGCGAGTGTAGACTTTGTCTTCCACATCGGCTAGGTCTACACTCCACCGATTTGCGATAATCACGTCGGATTTTTCCTTGAATGCGGTGAAATCGTGCATGACTTCGCTGCCGAAGAATTCATTATCTGTGAGCGTTGGCTCATAGACCACTACTTCGTATCCTTGCGCTTTAATGCGTTTCATTACACCCTGAATCGCGGATTGACGGAAATTGTCCGAACCGGATTTCATGGTCAAACGGTATACGCCCACTACAGGCTTAGCGCTACCTGAAGCTGCAGCGAGTGAAAGAACTTCTTCTGCGATGAAATCTTTTCGGGTGCGATTCGCCTCGACAATCGCTTCAATCAGATTCTGCGGAACCTGATCATAGTTGGCAAGCAGCTGCTTAGTGTCCTTCGGCAGACAATAGCCGCCATAGCCGAAGCTCGGATTGTTGTAATGCGAACCGATGCGAGGGTCCAACCCCACGCCTTCGATGATTTGCCCGGCATTCAGTCCACGCGTCTCCGCGTAAGTGTCGAGCTCATTGAAGTAGGCCACACGTAGTGCAAGGTAGGTGTTGGCGAACAGTTTGATGGCTTCGGCCTCGGTTAAACCGACGATAAGCCTTGGAATGCCGGTGCTACCATTCGTGTTTGTACGTGAACGTTCTTCAGATGCGGCACCATCGTTGAGAAGCTCTGCAAACTGCTGCGCGGCCGCGACGGCTTCGGAGTCATCGATAGGCGTGCCAACGACAATACGGCTTGGATGCAGATTGTCATAGAGCGCTTTGCCTTCGCGCAAGAATTCAGGAGAGAAAATGATGCGCTGATCGCCCAATCTTTCGCGGAGAGAATGTGTATATCCCACAGGAATGGTGGATTTGATAACAATCCAAGCGGTTGTGTTCACCTCTCGAATTGCGGAGATGGCCGCTTCGACACTTGAGGTGTCGAAATAGTTCTTTTTTGTGTCATAGTTTGTTGGAGTGGCGACTATCGCAAACTGGGCATCTGAATAAGCTGACTTCGGATCAACTGTTGCCTGAAAATTCAAGGGCCGCTCGCCAGAAGCCGCTTTGTCGAGAAAGTCAGTAATCTCCTCATCGACGATGGGACTTACGCCTCTGTTGAGCATATCCACTTTTTCGGGAACAACGTCTAGCGCATGCACCTCATTATGCTGTGCAAGGAGCAGCGCAACGGACAGTCCGACATAGCCAGTTCCTGCGACTGCAATTTTCATACCATTCTCTTTTCTTATACCGCAGAATGTTTCCATGATTAGTCTAGTTTATGCAGAATAGGTGTGTTGGCTATCGCATATTGTGGATCATGCGATCGTAAGCCAGATTTTCCAATCGACGGATGGTCGCGAACGACCAGCAACGCAACCGCTGCGTGAATGTGAGACGCGACAATAACTGACGGACCGTTCTGCGATCCTCTCGATATTGTTCCCAATCATGCTTGGTCGGTGCGTTTTGAGGGGCGTCGACGGCATGCAGCATCTGTTTCAAGCCCTTGCCTTCGTCCCTTGTGGAAGCGGTTAATCCAAAATAATTACGGCAAGGAAGTACACCTTGATTGAGCGTGAATTCGAAATTCTTCGCGGCCGCAGTCACGTTATCGTGCCAAAAGCGAGGGCTGCGCTTCGAATGAGTAACCGAGTCTGGTTCCTGTAGCCAGTAGTATAGCGTTTCATTGACATCGGCCACTTTTGCCATACGACTGTAGAGGGGGCCTGCCATGCGGATATCTTGCGCATAGTGTCCCAAATCGAACCGCAGTCCTTCCCACAGTTCGCGGCGGTATAGGCGGCACCAGTTCGCCTCGTTGAAGTAGCGTGCCTCCGTGTTGCGGCCAAGCCTGTCGCCGATAAGACGCAGGGACTTGCAGAACACCGTTTGATAGGCGGTGAGAGGATGCGCGAACACGGTGACCTTTGAAGGCTTGTCTGCCCCCCAAGCCGCTTCCTGTACGACATCCGCGATCTGGCTGACGCCGAACTGGCGCCAACGGGCTTTGCTCATATCGGCGCCGGTTGTTTCGAGCGCGTGCAGCAGGTACTCCAGATTACGCCGGTCGAGAATGTCGTCATTGTCTGCGAACGCGATGTAATCGCCGGATGCCGCGTCAAGACCGGTGTTCTGGGCTTTGGCGATGCCGCCGTTTTCCTGATGGATCACCGTTACGCGAGAATCTCGTGCCGCGTATTCGTCGCAGATTTGCGGGCTGCCATCAGTCGCGCCGTCATCCACAAGAATGAGTTCCAGATTCGTATGGCTCTGCGCAAGAATCGAATCCACACAGTGGCGCAGATACTTCTCCGCGTTGTACACAGGCACGATAACCGAAATCAAAGGCGCAGAAGACACAGCAACCCTTTCATATAAACGTATGACCATACCCAGTATGGCACAAGCCCTCACACAGCTTTCAGGCCTGCGCGCGATGAGGATTGGCTCTACCCCCGTGATGCTTTTGTCGTTCCTGTCAGTCGGTGACGATGTCCGTCGCGGAAATTCTGACGGGAAGCCATCGTGACATATCTTTGCCCAAAAGATTCACTTGGGTTAGGACCGACCAACGGATAACAGGCCACAATTCGGCTACGAGCTCGTATGCGTTCGCTTCAGCGGTGGTTGTCTCAATGAAAAACACCGATTCCGCATCAATCGCGGAATCAGACTGTTTGTCTAGCGCATCCACAGAGGAATACCTGATGAATGAAACGGTTGTCTTGAGCAATAATGTCTGCGCCGTATTTGTGTTCGCGGGAGAAGTGGCGAAATTCACGCGCATGGCGTATCTCACATTGTCGTCATCCGCTCCCAGCCATTTTACCGAAGCTCTTGATTCCGTTTGGCGAAATTGCGAGACCAAATTCCGTTCAGCCATTTTGCACCAAATTTCCTAAAGTGTTGAACTGTGAAACAAGCGGGTCAATCGACGAAACCGCAATATCGGCGGCATGCTCGTTGTCGTTGAACAATACCGGTTCGGCATTGCCAAATTCATGGGCGGCTGGGCGAATCCGCACTCCCAGAGCCATGGCATATTCATTGAGCTGCGATTGCGTAGGGTCGTAATCGTACTGTTCGAAATCAAGAACCTCTTGTACCGTAATGCCGAGAAAAGCAGCCAAATGCGCTGGGTCGGTAATCTGTTTTCTGCGTTGCACCAGATCATGTTTAAGCTTTAGCCAGTCCGACTCCAGAGCCGCGGCCAATCGCACATATTGCTCAGGAGTGTGCAGATCCTCAAGATTCAGGGAGGCCATCGTTCATCCTTCCTTCCTAGACAAGGTCACTTATCGAATCGCCGAAGCAATACTTGCATCTTTTATTGTTGGTGTCATGTCCCCATTGAAAATGTTCAGCATAGCGATACCTGTCTTGCGCTTCGGCGGCATCTTGGTTTTGTCGTAACCGTATTTCCTCCGGTGTGCCATCAATCTGTTTGCGTACGAAACTTAAGCCTACAAAATCAGGTCTCTTGGATAAATCCTCGGAGTAATACAAGCGGTATGGATTCCCACGTATCCTCCAACGCAGTTCCCATATATCCGGCTGGGACACGATTTTATGGACTGGATCGCTGGTTTGCCCCTGTATGGGATTCGCCGCATCAAGATCGCCTCTCTCCGCGTGCCGAATCAAGCCGAGAATGGTGCCTAACATGTAGTACCTTGCGCCTGCTGCAGGAAAATCTGCGGCGGCCACACGTTTCAGCTCATCTTTCACATAGCAATTCGGGCGCGCGGATGCGGCGGCGCTGGTACAGCAGTGGAATAAACGTGGGCGCTCTGCCAACTGAAAGCACACTGATTGTTCAGCCATCTTCCACCCCCGCTATTCCTCTGTGAATTCTAATTCCCCATGATAGGGCATCTGTTGTGAGGCTGCGCATTCGTGTGTTCTCTCGTCGAACGGAAACTAACCATGAGTTATGCGTTACGGTAGGGGTGTCCTCCAATTTTTCCAACTCTGGAAGTTGACAAGCTGGAAGGATGTGCGTTATAGTACAGGAGAAACGTTTCGACAAAACGTTTCGACAACGAGGTAAACGCAACGCCGATGCAAGGAAGGAGAGGTGATGGCTGGAATCAAGGATGTGGCTCGCGCCGCTGGTGTGTCCGTCAGCACCGTCTCCTACGTGTTGTCCAACAAGCGCACCATCTCCGCCGAAACCACGCGCAGGGTGATGGACGCCATTCGCGAACTCGACTACACTCCCGACGCCAGCGCGCAAAAGATGCGCGGGGTGCGCAACTCCATCATCGCGTTGAGCATGCCCATTCGCGGCGACATCAACCTCGCCAAATACAACGCCTACTTCCTGCGCACGGCGTGGGAGGCGAAGAACGCCGGCTACGATGTGCTCCTGCTTACCGGAGAAGACATGGTCGGGGATATTCAGCGGGTGACGCGCAGTAACCTGGTCGACGGCGTGGTGCTTATGGATATCGAAGAGGACGATGCGCGCGCCGCCATGGCTGCGACCTACGCCAAGCCCACCGTGGCGGTCGGCTACCCTCTGTCGCACGACGGTTGCGCCTGCGTCGATATTGATTTCGTGCAGGTGGGATGCCAGGCGGCCGATTATCTTTACGCCCGCGGGCATCGCAATGTGATTCTGCTACGCGACAACGAACATGACTACGAGCGTCGTTCGGGGTATGTGGTGATGTTCCGCGAGAGCATGATGGATCGCGCGGAAGAGCTCGGCATGTCCGTGCTTGAGTTCTCGAAAACCGATCTCGCCCGCTTTGATGCGGTGGAGTTCGTGCATGAGATGCTTTCCGATGGGGGCATGGCGACGGCGATCATCAGTCAGGCGCCGGCAAGCGTGCTGGATCATGTGCTCAAGGAGCTGCAGGTCCGCGGCATTCGCGTTCCGGAGGATGTGTCGGTGCTCTCATGCGGAACTTTTCTTGAGGGGGAGTTCATGACTCGCCCGATTACCGAGATTCCGGTTATGCCGGAGCTGCTGGCGCATAAGGCCGTGAGCCTGCTGGTGGACTCCATCGAAGGAGGCAAAAGCATCGCCGGAATGGTTGACTTGGTCTCTCCCGTGATTCAGGAGCGGGGGTCCGTGCTGGATCTCGCCGCTGGGAGTGGAGGAGGATCGCGATGACGTAGTGGTGGGATTGCGCGTGCGCCCCTTGCAAGTCGAAACGATTCGACTATGCGGATGTGGCGGATGGCGCGGTGATCGAAGCTGGACGGAGCATAACTGAACATCACGCAGCGGTGATGATTCACCCAGGCCGAATTCGGAATCATGCCGAACGGGCCGCCCGAACAACAGAACAAACTTTCCATTGGCAGTCGAAACGATTCGACAAAGAAGTTGAACACCTTGTCTCAAGGCTAACGAAAGGAAAACACATGAACATTCGACGTGGAATCGCCGCTCTCGCGGTGACGACTCTGGCCCTGGGCTCGCTCGCCGCATGCGGCAGCAGCACCGCGCAGGATGAGGAAACCCCGGAAAGCCTCTCCTTCTGGTACTACGAGGAAGACGACTCCGGCCAGACCCAGGCTTGGAAGAAGGCGGCTGAACTCTTCGAGGAGGAGACCGGCGTCTCCATCAACTTCGAACGCAAGTCGAGCACCCAGATGATGCAGAACAGCAGCCAGTACCTGAACTCCGACGACGCTCCGGACATCGCGGAGTCCAACCGCGGCAACGGATCGGCCGGCGTGCTCTCGACCATGGGCCTGCTCACCGACCTGGGCGAATACGTCGAACAGTACGGCTGGGACGAAAAAGTCACCGGCGCGGACGCCACCGTGGCCAAGTATGACGAAAACGGCATCATGGGCGGCGACACCTGGTACGGCATGACCAGCTACGCGGAATTCCAGCGCGTCTACTACAACGAGGACATGTTCGCCGAGTACGGCATCGAAATTCCGACCACCTTCGACGAGTTCGTGGACGCCTGCCAGAAGTTCGTGGACGCGGGCGTGACGCCCATCGCGGCCGATGCGCAGGAATACGGCGTGCTGTGGCTGTGGTGGCAGCTGGTCTCCCAGAAGGCCGACGACGCCTTCATGGAGGACTGGCACATGTACAAGGGCGATGTGGACTGGGAATCCGGCGCGCTGACCTACGCCACCGACACGATCGCCGACTGGGTTGAGAAGGGCTTCATCTCCACCAACGCCACGGGCATGAAGGCGGAAGACACCACCCAGGCCTTCATCAAGGGCGAATACCCGATCTATCAGACGGGCACCTGGAACCAGGGCCGCTTCGTGAAGCAGATCACCGACTTCGAGTGGACGGCCGCGGTGCTTCCGGAATCCGTGTTCGCGGAAGGCTGCGCCGGCAACCTGCTCGTGATCCCCGAACGCTCCAAGCACCACGACCTCGCCGCCAAGTTCATCGACTACGTGCTCTCCGAAGAAGTGCAGAACTACCTCGGCAACGCCGGCGGCATCCCCGTGGCGGCCAACCTCGAGGAGATCACCGATGAGAAGAGCAAGGCCATGATCGAGGAGTACAGCTCGTTCGCCAACAACGACAAGCTGAGCTACTACCCGGATTACGCCGCCTCCAGCCTCACCGACGCCATCCCCGCCTCCCTGCAGGAGCTGGTCAACGGCACCATGAGCGCCGATGAGACCCTGCAGTCCATTCACGAGAAGTACGACTCCGGCGTCGAGGAGATGGGCTTCGCGGACTGACGCCCATCGCCCGTGAAGAGGATGCGGCCGGCTCCGCCCCGCGGCAACCCGGCCGAGCCGGCCGCACCCCACCAACATCCACCACATCAAGGAAGCTGCAATGGCACAGAAAAACAAAGCCCGGAAGTCATCGCTGTCAAGGCTGCCCGGCAACAAGTCCTACAAATTCATCCCCTACCTGCTTCCGGGCATCATCGGCCTGGCCATCATCGTCATCATTCCGTTCGTTTGGAACATCTACCTGAGCTTCACCCGCTGGCGCGGCGTGGGCCCGACGAAATTCATCGGCCTGTCGAACTGGAAGAAACTGTTCTCCGACGCCACCTTCTGGCAGTCCTTCCTCAACTCGTTCTGGATCATCGTGGCCATTGTGGTTATCCCGACGATTCTTGGCCTGTTCATCTCCTCGCTGCTCACCGATGTGATCCAGAAGAAATTCGGCGGCAAGGTCTCATCCCTTCTGCGCGCGCTGTTCTACCTGCCCCAGCTGCTGCCCGTGGCCGTCGCGGCCATCATCATGGGATGGATCTTCCGCCCGGAGGACGGCGCGGTGAACGCGCTGCTGGAAAAGATCGGACTCGGTTCGCTGCAGCACAATTGGCTGGGCAGCCCCGATAGCGCGCTTCCCATCCTCATGCTGATTCTTGTGTGGATTCAGCTCGGCTATCCGATTGTGATCTTCATGTCCGGACTGCAGCGCGTGGATCCCGAACTGTACGAGGCGGCAAGTCTTGACGGCGCGAATTGGTGGCAGAAGTTCCGTGTGGTCACATTGCCGTCCATCATCCCCGAACTGCTGGTGGTGATTCTCACCGCCACCATCGGCGCGCTGAAAACCTTCGCTCCGGTCTACCTGCTTACCAAGGGCGGGCCCGGCACCAGCACCACCGTGCCGTCGTACTACTCATACAACCAGTTCTTCCAGGTGCAGCAGGTCGGCTATGGCGCCACCATTTCCACCGCGCTCACCGTGGTCATTATCGTGTTCGCCGTGGTGTTCACTATCGTGCAGCGTCGCGTCGAGAAAAATATGGTCTGAAAGATAGGGGACGATCACCATGTCTCAATCCTCACGCGGCGTTTCCGCGAAGCACACGCAATCCATTCGTTCCGGCGGCGACTGGGTGTCGCTGATCCTCCTGATCGTCGCCGCGCTGGTGATGCTCTTTCCTCTGCTGATCCTGACTATCAACGCGTTCAAAACCGCGGCGGACTACAATGCGACGGGCCCGTTGTCGTTGCCGGCGCACTTCACGTTGGACGGCATCATCTCGTTCTGGACCACCGTTGATTTTCCGGTGAAGTTCCTCAACAGTTTCGTCATCTCCCTGGTGGTATCGCTGGCCGCGGTGACCCTTTCGGTGCTCAACTCCTTCGCGCTGGGCATCGGGCGGGTGAAGGGCAACACGTGGATCATCCTCGCCATCATGCTGGCGAATATGATGCCGCAGGAAGCGTTGCTGTACCCGCTGTACACCATGTTCAAGGAAGTGGGCCTCTACAACTCCCAGATGTCGATCATCGTCATCTTCACCATCATCCAAAGCGCCTACGGCACCTACCTGCTGTCGTCGGTGTACGGCACCTTCCCGCAGGCCATTCTGGAGGCGGCCGCCATCGATGGCGCGTCCCGCTGGCAGATCCTGCGCAAGGTGGTGCTGCCCATCTCCTGGCCGACCATCAGCGTGCTGTTCGTGTTCTTCTTTGTGTGGACGTGGAACGAATACATGATTCCCATGGCGTTCCTGATGAGCGATGACGTGCAGACCATCCCGCTCGCCCTGGCCACCTTGCAGGGACAGCACACCATGGACGCGACCACATTGGCGTCCGCGTCGCTGCTCAGCATCGTGCCGACGATCATCTTCTTCATCATCTTCCAGCGCAAACTGTCCCAGGGCATTACCGCCGGAGCGGTGAAGTAGACGCCTTTGGCGTGTTAGCTCATCCTCTCTCTACCATTAAAGGTGGCGGAAAAAGACAACGTCGTTCCGCCACCGCTACTCAACCACAAGGAATACAGATGACCAATACCGTGTGTGAAACGCCGTTCCAAGGGTTTGGGCATGGCGCTCTCGATTCGCTTTCCCTCGCATCCGCCGGGCGCAGCCGCTGCGTCAACGCCGAGAACCCGACCGGAGGCAAAGGCACCGCCGCGACCGCCGCCAGCGCGCTGGGACCGTCGCGTAAGGGCAGTCCGTGCATCCAAACCGTTCGGGCGGGCGAATCGGTGACGCTGATGGATGTTTCCGGACCCGGCGTGATCCGCCATATTTGGATGACCGTTACGGACAAGACCTCGCCGCGCGGGCCCAACGTGCTGCGCAATCTGATTCTCGAGTTCTACTGGGACGGCGAAAGCCAGCCGTCGGTGCAGTGCCCGATCGGCGATTTCTTCTGCTGCGGTCACGCCCAGTCCTGCCGCGTCAACTCCATTCCGGTTATGGTGAATCCCAACCGCGGATTCAACTGCTTCTGGAGCATGCCCTTCGAGCACGCGCGCATCGTGCTGCGCAACGACCACAACGAAGACGTTCCCGCGTTCTTCTACCAGATCGACTACACCGAATACGACGCGCTGCCGGCGGACGCCATGCGCTTCCACGCGCAGTGGCGTCGTGAACGCGTGACCGAACTGGCCCGCGACTACACGGTGCTCGACAACGTCAACGGCCGCGGCGCGTATGTGGGCACGTATCTCGCGCTGACCGCGCTGGAAAGCCGCTGGTGGGGCGAGGGCGAATTCAAAATGTACATCGACGACGATGACCAGTACCCCACCTGGTGCAGCACCGGCGCCGAGGATTACTTCGGTGGCGCGTGGAGCTTCGCGCAGTTCGATGATCAGGGGCGCATGCATGAGCAGACCTTCACCGGCCCGTACATCGGCTTCCCGTTCTACTCGCAGACGCTGAGCCGCCGCGAAAGCGATTATTGGGATATCGCGACTCCGGTGACCCGAGGCCTGTACCGCTGGCATATTCCCGATCCGATCTATTTTGAGAAGAACCTGCGGGTCGAATGGCAGCAGATCGGCACCGAGGAGAACGGCAACTTCGAACGTCAGGATGACGTCGCCACGGTTGCGTACTGGTACCAGAGCGAACCCCACACGCCGTTCGAGCCGATCGGGGACCGTCACTTCCGCCAGCCGAGGTAACGCTCCGCTCCGAGCAGCTTCCGAATGGTCTGCGAATAACCTCCGCCATATGACGCCTGTCCGCTTATCGCCGACTGTCTGTCACCATGGCGGAGGTTTTCATATATGCAGGAGGATTCGCCGTGGCTATTCGCCGGGGGTATTCGCCCGTTGTGAGCTCCGACTAAGGCGAGACATCTGCTGGTGATGGGCTGTTTGGATGGCGACACGCCCGGGTGAGCATGATATTCGAAGGATTTTAGGGCTTGTTGATGGCTTCTGGCGATGTTTCGCGCCGGGAAAGCGTCCGTTTTCGCTGTTTTCGACACGCCGAGGGAGGCCAGTGTTTTCAGTGGGTTTGATGGTATTTTTTGAGGGTCGATTTGCGCGGTGGCGTGGGTTCGTGTAAGTTATCTCTTCGCTGCCTCACAGCGGCGCGGTTCCCTCCTGGGGAGTGGTTGCCGGGGTGTGTGTGGTGGTGGTTTGAGAACTCAAGAGCGTGTTTGTACTACTTCTTTATAGTCAATGATTGCCAGTTCATTGCCCGCCCGTTTTTCGGGTCCGCGGGAGCGGTTAATGGGTGGTGAGGT
>NZ_JBKETZ010000012.1:0-20312 GCF_056356295.1 Bifidobacterium sp. LH_558
TGCAGATGGACTTCGGTCTGGCCAAGGCGCGGCTGGCGGGCGAATGGGTGGACGACCATTGCCTGGTCGTCACGTTCCCGCATTCGAACAAGCGGTACGCGGCGAGCCTGCCCGCCGAGAACGCGGAATGCATCTGCGAGGGCCTGACCTCGATATTCGAGCACATCGGCGGCGTCCCGCACACGCTCGTGATCGACAACGCGTCCGGCGCGGGCCATCGCGACTCTAGGGGGAACGTGACCTTGTCGCGCGTGTTCGAGGCGTTCGTCAGCCACCATCGCCTCGACGTGCGCTTCTGCAACCCGTACTCGGGCAACGAGAAGGGCAGCGTGGAGAACGCGGTCGGGTTCCTGCGGCGCAACCTCATGGTCCCGCCCATGGCGGCCGAGACCCACGAACAGCTCACCCGGCTCATGCTCGCCAAATGCGACGAACTCGGCGAACAGGTCCATTACCGCGCCCTGGAGCCGATCGACGTGCTGTTCGCCGACGATTTGAAGGCGTTGCGCCCGCTGCCCTCGTGCCGGTTCGACGCGGTCAGATGGGAGACCCGCAAGGCCGACAAGTACGGGTGCGTCGAGATCGACTCCAACCGCTACCAGATCGGCCCCGCGCTGCACGGCAGAAGGGTCGACGTCGCCATCCGCGCCACAAGCGTCACCGTCAAGGATCCGGACGGGCGCACAATCGCGGAGCTCTCCCGCGTCTACGGCAGATCGTCGCGCACGATCCAGGATCCCGCCACGGTGTTCCCTCTGCTCGCGCGCAAACCCGGCGCGTGGCGCGACTGCTCGATCCGCCCCGACGTGCCCGACGACGTGAGGGAACGGCTCGACCAGGCCGACGACAAGACCCTCAAGGCCAGTCTCAGTGCCATCGCCAGGGCCTGCGAGGCCGCGGGCTTCGAACCGGCGATGCGGGCCGCCGGCCATCTCATCCGACACGGATGCGATTTCTCCGAGGCCGATATGACGATCCTGGCCAGACGCATCGCGGAAGGCGACATCGACTACGGCGGCGACCTGCCCGACCTCGGCGCCTACGACAGGTTCAACCGGCCCGGAAAGGAGACCGCATGAGCACCAGACCCGAACCACAGATCCCCGAGACCCGCAGGCGCAGGGCCGACACCATCGCCACAAGCCAGCGCATCATGGCGATGAGCAAGCAACTGACCCTGACCCGCAGCGTGCTCGCCAACACGCTGGCCGAGGCCACGCCCGCCCAGCTCGACTTCATCGAACGATGGTTCCAAGCCGAACTCGAATCGCGCGACCGGGCCAAACGCGCCCGGCTGATGAAGACGGCGGGGTTCCCGTCCGACAAGGAGCTCGACGGATACGACTGGACCAACCTGGACATGCCCGCCGACTGGGGACGGAGCCAGCTCGAAGGCCTCGAATTCGTCGGGAAAGCCGAGGACCTCGTGCTCTACGGGCCGGTCGGCACCGGCAAAAGCCATCTCGCCATCGCGTTGGGACGGGCCGCGTGCCGGGCCGGGATACCGGTGAGGTTCTTCACCGCCTCAAGCCTGGTCATGCGCCTGAGACGCGCCAAGGCGGACAACCGGCTCGACAGGGAGCTCGCCGCCATCGCCAAGGCCCGCCTCATCATCATCGACGAGCTCGGATACATCCCCATCGACGAGGAGGGCAGCCGCCTCCTCTTCCAGGTCATATCCGACTCCTACGAGACAAGGAGCGTCGTCTACACCACCAACATCGAATTCTCCGGATGGGCCAGGGTGTTCGGCGACCCGAACATGGCCGCCGCGGTCGTGGACCGCACCGTCCACCACGGCAGGCTCATCCGCTTCAAGGGCGAAAGCTACCGCAGCCGCAACGCCCTCATGGATAACGTCCGTCTTTTTGCGCACTTTTGGTTTGTGTTGATGTGAGAGAGGCATGGCCCGCGCCCTGATACGATTTCAGTCGCCAGACAAAGAAAACCGCGATTGGAAAGAGGTATCGCAGGACCATGCCCGAGAGCACCATCATACAGATTGATCGTCCCATGCTCGAGTCGAAGCTCGATCGTCTCGTGACCGCCAAGGTCACCGAGATCCTGAACGCGATGCCCGGGCGCCGAGGCCGACAGGATCGCCGGGGCCGCCAGATACGAGCGCAGCGGCGAACGCAGGGCGAACCGCGCCGGTCACTACGAGCGCAAGCTCGTCGCGAAGGCCGGATCCATGACCGCCAGGATTCCCAAACTGAAGGGCGCTTTGTTCGAGTCCGCCGTGATCGAACGCTACCGCCGGCGCGAGTCGAGCGTCGAGGAGGCGCTGGTCGAGATGTACCTGGCGGGCGTGAGCACGCGCAGGGTCGACGACATCAGCCAACTGCTGTGGGGCGAGCGGATGCCCTCCCAGACCCTGAGCGACAAGCTCAAGAAGGTGTATGCCGATATCGAGGAATGGCGCAGCCGCCCGTTGGAGGGCGAGTATCCGTACGTGTTCGTTGACGGCGTGTGGCACAAACGCAGTTGGGGCGGCAGCGTGGGAAGCGTGAGCGTGCTCGTCGCCATAGGCGTCGACGCCGACGGTCACCGGGAGGTCATCGGCGTGGCGGAGGGCATGAAGGAGGATTGCGCCAGCTGGGAGTCGTTCTTCAGGTCCATGATCGAACGCGGCCTGAAAGGCGTGCGCCTCGTCGTGGGCGACTGTTGCGCGGGGCTCGTCGCCACGGTGGAGGCGATGCTGCCGCACGCCGCCTACCAGCGGTGCATGGTGCACTTCATGCGCAACGTCGTCTCCTGTATTTCGTCAAATTTTGTTGGTCATGTTCTGCACTTTTTCTGAACACCGTCGGCGTTCAAATTGAACACGGTCGGCGGTTGGTTCCTTGTTTGTTGTTGTGTTTGGTTATCTCATGAGCGAGTGTCTGTTCCTGTAGGATTCGCCGTGGAACCTGACGATGCGTCCGTGGTGGACGATGCGGTCGATGACCGCGGCGGCCATGTCGCCGTCGCCGAACACGTCGGCCCACCGGCTGAATTCCAGGTTCGAGGTGAAGATGATGCTCCTCCTTTCGTACGAGTCCGCGATGACCTGGAACAGGAGCCGGGCCCCGTCGATGTCGATGGGCAGGTAGCCGAGCTCGTCGATGACGATCAGCCCGGCCCTGCCGATCGCTTTGAGTTCGGCGTCGAGCCGGTTCTCGTCCTTCGCGCGTCGCAGGCGCATGACCAGGCCCGAGGCGGTGAAGAACCTGACCGGGATCATGCGCTGGCAGGCGAGGATCCCGATGGCGATGGCGAGGTGGGTCTTGCCGCATCCCACGTCGCCGTAGAGCACGAGGTCCTCGGCCCGGTCTATGAACTCCAGGCTGGTCAGTTGCTCGCGGCCCCAGCCGGCGGGGAACGAGGCCATGCTCCAGTCGTAGCCGTCCAGGCTTTTCTCCTGGGGGAACATGGCCTGCTTCGTCAGGCGGAGCCGTTTGCCCTCGGCGCGGCTGGCGTTCTCGGCGGCGAACAGGTTCGCGAGGAATCCCAGTTGGCCCGGGGTCGCGTCGGCGACCGCGTCCCTGGGCACCGCCTTGGTCAGCGGCAGGTTGCGGGCGAGGTCCATGACCTGTTCGGGGGTGGATTTGTCGACCGTCCGGCCGCCGCGACGGCCCGTGGACGCGCTTCCGTCACCGCTCATCACGCGCCTCCATGTACTTGTCGTAGCGTTTCAGATCGGCGGAGGAATCGCCTGAACCGCCTTGCAGGATGCGTCTGGCGGTCGTCTCGATCGCGGCCCGGTCGAGGCTCCTGCCCGCGTCGATGACCATGGCCGCGGCCTTGACGGTGGCGGCGAAGCCGCATGACGCCGAAACCGCCCGGATGTCGTCGATCAGGTCCCTTCTGGCCCGCCCGTCCATGCGGTCGAGCAGGTCGCGCACGGGTTGCGGGAAATCGCCGCGTATCGGGCTTTCTCCCCACACGCGCGGCTTGCGCGCGATGATCGCGAGCAGCGCGGAGGGATTCAGCCGCGTCCTCGTCTCGTGCCCCCACGCGCGCTCCAACGTGATGATGCGTCCTCCGTCCGGGTCGCGCAGCTCGATCTCGAACGCGCGCACCCCGGCCTTCAGACGCGCGGAACGCCATTTCGGACCGGCGAGGTACCGGTTGCCGTCGACGGTGACCGTGCCGGTTTTGTCGGCTTTGACCATCCGCCAGTCGCACGCGTCGAACCGCGCGCCCGGCAACGGGATCATGTGGTCGAGCTCCGTTTCGAACAGGTCGCGCACCGGCTCGTCCTTGCGGTAGTGGTCGCGTCCGGCGATCCGGTCGCATTCGGCGAGCCACGCGGCGGAAAGCGCCTCCATGCTCTCCGCCGAGGGCACGGGCACCATCAGGTTGCGCCTCACGAAACCGACCGCGTTCTCCACGCTGCCTTTCTCATGGCCCGAATACGGGTTGCAGAACCTGGCCTCGAACCCGTAGTGCGCGCACAGCAGGGAGAACAGACGGGTCTGGGTGACGGTGCCGTCCGGATTGCGGTGCCCGGCGCCGGCGGCGTTGTCGACCGCCAGCACCCGAGGAACCATGCCGATATACGCGAACACCACGGCGAGCCCGTGGCACAGGCATTCCGCGGTCTCTGCCGGCAACGCCACCACGTAGCGCATGTTGGAGTACGGGAACGAGACCGCCAGGAAATGCACCACGACCTCCACGCCCTTGACCACGGCCCTGGCCTGGCCGAAATCGGCCTGCGCCGAGCCCGGGGCCCATTCCAGTTCCGCGAATCCCTCCGATTCGTCCGCGTGCGCCACGCGCCAGCGGTGGACCCAACGCTGCACCGAGGGATACTCGCCCGGGAAACCGCATTCCGCGACGAGCCGCTCGTGCACCCGCACGGCCGTGTGCCTCTGCTTCATCGGCAGTCGCAGATCCGCGGTGAGCCAGCCGTCCACGATGTCGGCCCAGCCCTGGTCCACCAGGGAACGCCCCGTCCCCGACCCGCCGGATCGCGGCGAGTAGTCGTCCTTGTTGGCGTACTTGGCCACCGTGGTCCGGGACAAACCCAGTTCCCTGGCGATCTGCGAATGGTTCATGCCCCTCGCCTCCAACTGCCTGATAGTCTGTTGAACACGCATCGGTGTCGTCATTCCTTTCCTCCCGAGAACCTCGAATGGTTGCTAGCACTCGGGAATCTACCAAGGAACCGGCATCGGTGCCCTCACCCGCATCCGACGCCCTCCGCCGACACCGTACAAAATGAACGCAGAAAGTGTTCACGAATCAGTGCAGACACCGACCAAAAACATTTGAACATAGACATCTCCAAGACCAGCCGGGCGCACATGAGATGGGCCGGGAACGCGCTCAAGGCTGTCTTCGCGATGGAGGACCGCGGATCGGCCCTCGCCAAGGCCGAAAGCGTCGCCGCCGAACTGGAGTCCAGGAAGCTCAAGGCGGCGGCCAACTGCCTGAGGGAGGGCATCCGGGAGACGACCGCCTACTACGCGTTCCCCGCCGAGCACTGGCGGCGGATCCGCACCAACAACACGCTCGAACGATTGAACAGGGAGATACGACGCAGGACCCGCGTCGTCGGCGGCTTCCCCGACGGCGACAGCGCGCTCATGCTCGCGTGCGCCAGAATCCGCCACATCGTCTCCACCGAATGGTCCACACGCCGCTATCTCGACATGTCCCGGCTCGATGACAACCTACAGGCAGCGAACTGAACACCGCACCAGGAACGGGCGGAACCAAAAGTGCGCAAGATATCGGGCACTACCCCCTCATGACCAAATAACCAAAACAAACCAAGGCGGCGGGCGAACCCGAAGGACGATCATCCTGCGGAAAACCCGCTGCACATCCTGCGGAAAACAACACGACCATCCAGCCGACACGAACTTGACAAAAGACAACCGCGAACGCTGCGAGCGGTGGGCGAACCGGATCGGCCCCGACTGCGCGGCAGTGATAGGCGGGCTGTTCGCCAAGGAACGCCTCGACGAGCAGGGCGTCGAACCCGCGCTGGCGGTCCTGCGCCTGTCGAATCGGTATTCCGCGCGACGCCTGGAGAACGCGTGCGCATTGGCGTTGCGGTCGATTGTGTTTTGTCAAGTTCGTGTCGGCAGGAGGGGCTGAGGACGTTTTTCTTGGAGATGATTCCTATGCGGTCAGCCCCTATCGCGCTCAGTTCAGCTTGACCATTTGACTGGTAGTATGTGCAAGAGTGCTTGACACTGTTATATCCCACAATTGGTCAAACCATTTGCCGGGATTTCTATCCACAGTAATCGCGAACAGCAGCTGTCGGAGTAAATCTATGGCGATAGCGGCGACATAGAACAATGCTGTGCCGATGATTAGCAGAAGTATCTTGCCCCATCCCTCTATGGGATTTTGATTTAATGCTTGAGTCAGTAGCGCATTGATATTTTTGTCAGTCAAAATTAGATAGACCGCTAAAGTGGATGAGGCAAGTCTGTTAATAGCTGCGTTGTACTTGGGTTTTGCGGTGTTTGCGAGAATAATCAATCCTAGTGCCATAAGAATTGATGGGAGACAAGACGGACAATTGAGCCAGCCTTGCCAAAAAGAATTATTCGGTTTGACGTAATGTATAGGAACCATGCATGCGATTTGAATCAGCGTGCCGCATGCGAAACCAATTATGGCTATTTGTTTGGCGATTTGTCGATTCTCAAGGAGTGCAGGCGTGTGCCAGCGTAAGAAGGTGACAATAATGTACAAATACAAGAATAAGACAATGGAGTAGGCCATGTTTAGTTTCACGATATCCAAGCGGAAAGGCACAAAACCGTACAAAATCAGCAAGAGGCAGACGAGAGTACAGTGCATTTCTTTTGGCAAGGCGCGTAGTCCAGTGGAAAGAAAAGGCAGAATCATGAGAAACAGCATGTAACTGGTGGGAAACCACCAATGTGACGTGGCAAAGGGGAATGCGGCGCGAGCGGCGCTTGCTAGCAAGTATTTGGTCGACACGTCTCCTAAGTTGAAAACATACCCCGCTAACAGATAGATTCCGAACAGCGTTAACGAGTAGAACAGGAGCTGGCGTTCGAGAATCCATACTCGTCTGAGGGAACTGCGGAAACTCGGTGTTCGTTCGCACAGGTACCAAGCGCTGATAATAAAGAATAGACAATCACCGAGGCCTCCAAAATTGGTCAACAAAGAAACAACTTCGTCCTGTGCGAGGCTTGCTCCTTGTCTTACCCCGAATGGGAAGTGATTCAAGGCGATGCAGAACATGGCTAATAGACGCAACGCTTCAACATTAGAATTTCGAGGATACTTGGTTTTGATGTGTGTGTATTCTGCTGTGGTTGGGCGGGAGTGGGCGACAGCTGTCGATAGCTCTGGATGCATGCTGAGTAATCCCCTGAGAGTTTTGGAATGGTGTAGCAGGTTCTCGAAGAGGAGATGAACCCCTTCTCTACAAGACTGGTCAGAATAATACAACGATAACGCGATATGGGATGGTGGCGTTTGTTGGGGCTTTGTTTCAGCCCCTTGATTATGTCGTGAGCCCGAGCTTGCGTCTGCACGCCCAACAAGACAAGACAAATGTGTGAGTTTTGCCATGACATGCTGTCAGTTTTGACATGTGATGGCGAGATAGGGGGTGTGACAAGTAAACTTGCCTAGCAGAATGAGCATTGCTCGGACACCGTTCGCAGTTTGAACGTTGGCCGACGCGTAGAGAAGAACTTGGAGAGTAGAGCATGCAGACCGTGGGCAACCTGCCACAGAACGCTGACTCGGTAGCGGAGAGAACCCGTGAAATCCCCGCTCAAGCCGCAGCGGCTCGCACCAGCAGATCCGCGCATACATTGCGCAAGCTTTCGGGCAGCGTCAATGGAACACCGCCCACACCTCCACCTGCGGCCCGCCCGACCTTCTTCGAAGGAACATACCGCGCCGACTCCCGTGAAGGCAGCAAGCGCCCTGCGTTCAATCCACTGTTCTCGTTGCCGCGGTGGCGCTACCTGTACAACGCCACGTTGGTCGCGCTTGACGCATTGATGATGCTCGTCTCCTGCGCCTTCATGTTTTTGGTTCGTCCTGATGTGCTGGGCACGGTGAACCAACTGATTCCGGGCGGAGTCCTCACCACGTTGGCAATCTTCTGCGGAACGTGGATTCTCGCCCTCGCGTTCACCTCCAGCTATCGACGCCACACCATGGGCGAGGGATACGCGCTGTATGCCAAAGTCGCCTCTGCCATGTTCATCGAGCTCGTGGCCTTGTGCTCCATCGCATACTTCTTCGATCTGGGATTCCCGCGTTGGCTGGTTTGCATCGCCTCAATCGCCAGCGGAGCGCTCACTCTTATCGAACGTTGGCTGATGCGCCGTGCCTTGCACAGCAACCGACGCAAAGGCGAATTCAACTATCCCACGGTGATCGTCGGCTCTCCGGAAGGCATTCACGAAACCATTGACAAGCTCACCACGCAGATAGGTCTGGCCATAGGCTACGCACCTATTGCGGTCTGCTCCGTGGCACAAACTTCGGAGGGAATCGACCCGGATGCCGCCCAGTATCTGGTTTCTGTGCCGTTCACACCCCGCAATGATTTTGAAAAATCCTTGCGTGTGCTGCCGTTGAACTCGCGGCTGCCTCAAACTGCGAAGCGTCTCGGCGCGCAGACCGTGCTGATCACCGACGTGTTCACCCGTGATTCCGAGACACTGCGCACGCTCTCGCTGGCGGTGGAGTCCCTGTGCATGGAGCTCGCCGTCACCGCTGCCGTGGCGGATATCGGCGGCGGGCGCATCCATGTACGTAACAACACTGCCTTGCCGATCATGTCTGCCTCGTTGCCACAATATTCCCTACCTACACGCTTCATGAAGCGTGCAATCGACACGCCGGTTCCCTAGTGGCGCTGATTCCGGGTTCCATTTTCATGCTGATCACCGCCATCGCCATTAAGCTCGAGGACGGTGGCCCCGTGTTCTACAAGCAGGAGCGTATCGGCATCTACGGCGAACCGTTCAACGTGCTAAAAATGCGTTCCATGCGTATCGACGCGGACAAGCACGACGCCGAAGTGGCCGCCGCCGCAGGCGTCGAACTTGGTGCCACGTTCAAAGTCAAAGACGATCCCCGTATCACCAAGGTGGGCAAATTCATCCGCAAGACTTCCATCGATGAGATTCCGCAGTTCATCAACGTGCTGCGCGGAGACATGTCGCTGGTCGGGCCTCGACCGCAGCGCCAATACGAGGTGGATCAGTATTCATCACTGTATTCCACCCGTCTGCTGGTTCGTCCCGGCATCACCGGGCCCTGGCAGATCTCCGGCCGTAACAATCTCTCCCAGCAGGATGCGGAGTTCCTTGATGTGAACTACGTGGAGAACTGGTCGTTGATGACGGATATTGCCATTCTTATTAAGACTGTGGGTGTAGTCTTGCGCGGAGATGGAGCGTATTAACACCGACCACAGGAGTTTTTGATGGCCCGTATGCGTACCAAGCGTATCGTTCATGCCCGCGCATTGCCTCGGAAGAAGCGCACCGTACGCCACGTAGTGCTGGCGTTTCTGCTGCTCCTGATTCTTGTGGGCGGATGCTGCGGATTCATGATGTTCAAATCGGCCATGAGTGCGAAGAACCATCTCAACAATGTGATCGCCACCGCGCAGTCGCTCAACGGCGGAGATATGGCCGACGCGCTCACCAACATCGGTTCATCGGTGGAGTCCATCCAAACGGAAGCGGCTGCGGCCAAGCAAGACGTTGCCGGCCCGTTGTGGTCGTTGGCGGAGCTGACGCCGGTGGTGGGATCAGATATCGCTTCGGTACGTTCCGCCGTCAATACGTTGGACGATTTCGCGCAGACCACGCTGCCCCAGCTGCAGCAGGCGATGAATACCCTGACCGGCTCTTCGCTTTCTAACGGTGACGGCGGCCTGAACATGGGACCGATCATCACTGTGGCGAATCAGCTTACCGTAGCTAACGATTCTCTGGCCGCGCAGGCGCAAACGATCAACGACCTGCCCGACGCGAAAATCGGTTTGGTGCAGGATGCCTTATCCAAAGGAAAAACCCAACTCACTGCAGTCGCCGACAAAGTGAACCAGCTCACCGGCATTGTGAACATGCTGCCCAGCTTCCTCGGCGCGGATGGCGCACGCAACTACGTGCTGTTGGCCCAAACCAATTCCGAGATTCGTGGTGCGGGCGGCATGGTTGGCTCGGTAGGCTCGTTCAGTGCGGATAACGGCAAGATTTCCGTGGGTGAATTCCATGCGAACACTCAATTCAGCGGCAACGCCACCGACCAGATCGGCGAGGGTGAAAGCACGCTGTATTCCGACATGTATTTCGGCACCGCGATCCATAACATCACGTCCTCACCTGATTTTCCGCAAGTGGCCCGCATGGCCAGCGAGTTCTGGGAACAGCAGTCCTTCGGAGGCGATTCGGACGGCGTGATGTCGCTCGACCCAGTGGCATTGCAGGCCATGATTGGCGCGACCGGCTCCGTGACTCTGTCGGACGGCCGAGTGCTCGACGACACCAACACCGCGGACTTCCTGCTCAATGGAGCGTATCTGGAGCTCTCCGAGGAAGCGCAGGACTCCTACTTCTCCGAAACAGCCTCACAGGTGATTGCGAATATGTTCACTAACATGGACTCCGCCAAGATGATGAACCTGGCCAAGGCCCTGATGAACATGGCCGAACAGCGCCACTTCTATTTCTGGTCGTTCCATGACGAGGATGTTGAGACGTTGCGTAACGCCGGCTTGACCGGAGAGATCAACAACAGCGAATCCGATTCGACCGTCGGTCTGTATCTCAACGAAATGTACGCGTCGAAACTGGACTACTACGTGAATCGCCATACGGTGGTCGAGCAGACCGGCACCAATGCCGACGGCAGCGCCACCTACCATGTGACCACCACGCTCACCAACACCATGACCACGGCGCTCAACGCCACTGTTCCGCGGTATATCAACCACCTCACTCCCAACGGCACCGCCGGCAACCGCACCATGATTTTCGCGCCCACGGGCGGCACCGTATCGAATATCACTGCTTCCAACGGTGCCCAGTTCACGCAGGTCGATGCCTACGGACGCACGGTGTATCTGGGACAGCTCGACATCCCCGTGGAAACCACCATCACCCTGGAATGGGACGTGACCACGCAGGCCGGAGCGGATCAGCTGCAGCTCGATCAGACG
This sequence comes from Bifidobacterium sp. LH_558, assembly GCF_056356295.1. Classification (NCBI taxonomy): domain Bacteria; kingdom Bacillati; phylum Actinomycetota; class Actinomycetes; order Bifidobacteriales; family Bifidobacteriaceae; genus Bifidobacterium; species Bifidobacterium sp. LH_558. The sequence goes on from NZ_JBKETZ010000012.1 coordinate 11,177, forward strand.
CCGACCTGCAACAGCAATCCTGGCGTTGAATACCGGTACTAAGTACCGTAATTATTGCGAAGCATTTTGCTGTACACATAATGAATGTGTCCACACATATCGAAAAGAGCTCACAGATGAACTTGCGCTTGACAGAGGAGCAGAAAAGCCTTATCAAGCGCGCCGCAGCGTTGCGCGATATGTCGTTGACGCAATGGTCGCTGGGCAATTTCGTCGACTCCGCGCGCAGGGATATCGAGAACGCCACCACGCTGCGTCTGTCCGATGAGGCATTCGATGCGTTCCTCAAGGCGCTCGACGAGCCCATGCCGCAGTCCACGCGTGACCTGCTTGACGAGGAGCCGATCTGGGCATGAGCGAATTCCTTCCACCGAGACGTCTTGAGGAATCCGATGACATTGCGGGTTTTGAAAGTGGGCTGCCGGTCATCGACGGTTGGCTTCACAGCAGGGGGCTTCGCGCTCGACGCAGCGGTACCGCCGTCGTGTACGCCACATGGGAGAAGGGCGGTCCGCTGGCTGGTTTCTACACGCTCGGCGCGTATTCCATAAGCCGTGATGAGGTCTCCGGCGGATGGCTGCGCCGCAATACGCCGGTGCAAGTGCCGGTGATTCTTCTCGGCATGCTCGGCGTCGGCATCAGATACCAGCGTTGCGGCATAGGCAAGCATCTGCTCAGGGACGCGATCCTGCGCGCGGAGTCGGCAGCGCATGTCATCGGAGCAAAGACTCTCATCGTAGAGCCTGTTGGCACTGCCGAGGCGTTCTATCAGAAATACGGATTCCAAGAGATTGCAGGAACCGACTACCTCTACGTCAGACTCGAGCGATAAGAGTCCTCGTAGCCAGCCATCAAGGCTATATCCAGAACAACTTGTCGGACAGAACTATGTAGCTTGTTGGTGGAATGTTCAATTTCTGAGCCATCGTTCGGCAGGCGTGCGCATCAGTAACTTCATGACAGTGAAGCTCCCATAGTGCTCCAGGTATCGCATCGCGAATTGATTCGAAGTATGGATAATCAACTTCGGAGAATGAGTGTCCGATGACCTTGACTGTCGAGAAGCTCAGTCGATGCATGGCGTCGAAGTATTCGTCGTTGTCGGAGATAATCTTTTCTGTATGTTTTTGGGTGAGTTGATGAATTTCCTTTGCGATGCAATTAGTGGCAGCATCGCAAAGACTACCTTCATTTTCGTCGATGAGAATGGGCTGCCCCGGAGCGTGCCCAAAAATAAGGGGTTCGCCAGCTTTGTCGGCTTCGCCATGGATGTGTTTGACATGGAGTCGTGGTATCCCATAGAGGTCTTCAAGCGTATGAGTGTAGTTGAAAGTGAAGAACCAGTCTTCTGTATCGTGTAGTAGCCATTTTGCCTGCGCGGGTGGATCAGCAACATCTTTATCCACTTTGCAAATCCACTTGGAAAGATAGTCGAGGATCGCATTGTGCACGTCATTGCTCTGAAGATAGCCTTCTGCGACTGTTGCGGCATCGGACGCCAATCCGTCGTCCATACCTATGCTGTGTATGTAGCCGTTGACATCAGAGTGAAGAGGAGAACCTTTTCCGCCGACTTTGCCGAGATTCCCCTCGAAGGACTTCCAGAAGTCATCGCTCTCATCGTACATTTCAGCAATCATTTGCATCAGATGTCGTGCTCCACCATCCGCTGTATCTCCGCTGTACGGAGAAGAAGGTTTACTCTGCTTAAGCAGGTATTCCCGAAAATCGCCGTACTTGGTTGGGAGATGGTGTGCGATGTCGAATCCGTTGCCAACTGCAATAAGGCGGCGCATGGGTCTCCTCTCGTCGGTAGTGCCTGAGGTCTTGCGGACTGATTGCCATACTTAGCTGGGCGAAATCATAAAATGCGAAAACCCTAAGGGCTGCTTAGTTTGCATGACCTCTGTTTCGAATATTTCGAATATATGTTATATGATAGGTATGTATTGATTGGGAAGATCGCTCAGTGATGAGATTTGGAGGCTGTAATGTCCGGAAGAGTGTTGTCAGGTAATTCAGTGGCATACTATCCGCAGACTGATGACAAGCGTCAGGTTCTCGATATCAAAGAAACGCTGGACAAGTTCGAGGAAATGCTTCAGCATGAAGACTTCCCCGTCGCTTCGTTGAAGATTGAGGGAGAATCGCCTAGGCCCCTGACGAAGGAGCTTGCGCAGGCGTTATTGCAAGTTGCTAATGGTCTATCTCAAGGTAAGGCCGTTCTTGTGGCTCCTTGCGATATGATGCTCACCACGCAGGATGCGGCGGATATGCTTGGCATGAGCCGTCCAACTTTCGTGAAGCTTCTTGAGTCCGGCAAAATTCCTTACACAAAAGTCGGCCGGCACCGCAGGGTCCGGTTGGATGATTTGCAGGAATACGACAGTTGCCGTCATGAATCATTCATGCAGAGCATGGCAGATTTGAACCGGGATACTGATCCCAGCCTTACCGCACATAACCCCTTAAACAGGGAATAACGCGATGTTTCCGGTATTTTCGTTGGCCTGCTTGTCGGATTCGCAGACCATCCAGCTCCTATCTGTTGAAGTGGTTCGCAGCGATTGCCACGGTGGAATCGATAGCGCGTGAGGGCTCTCAATTGTTAATGATTCGCAAGGTTTAGGGGAGCGCTGTTGGCGAGGGGAGCCGAGTGCATTAGGTTGGAGGATGGATATTCGCCGGGATAGCGATGCCATATGAGGAGAACAACTATGACTGCACATACTTGGAAGCGCGTTGCCGTGCTGACTGTCGCCGGTGCGTTGGCGGTGTCGTTGAGCGCGGTTCCGGCGTACGCCATCACGGATACGGCCTTGGGGGATTCGACGTGGTCGCAATTCGGCTCGCAAGTCCAAACCATCGACGACCAGCAGTTGAGCGATGCGGACAGCATTCCGGACAATCCCACGCAGGAACTGCCCTCCACCGTAAGCGAGGATGTTCCGGACGATGCGACGGTCGTTTCGCCCGAACTGGCGGTGAATGCGGACGGCGAAGTGCAGAACATCGAAACCGGTGAGACGGTGACCGATCCCGAACTGGTCGGCACGCAGTCGCAACAGCCTGATCCGCTCGCCAAAACCGATGGCGAATCCTTCATCCCCGTGCAAGTGGAAGAGGTGCGTCAGAAAGTCGACGCGACGGATTCCGATACGGATGCTGCAGAAGATGCAGAGGATACAGTAGATGATTCCGCCACGTCTGGGAACTCGGATGAGAGTGCGGAATCGTCGCAGTCGCAACAATCCGAGGAAGATTCCGATTCCGTCGAGGGCGATGCGGTGACTCCTTCTATGCTTTCTACAGAAGGCACGGTGCAGCTGACCGCGCTTGGGAACAACTCATATGGCGCCTACTGGGGCACGTACAATGGAACTGCTGCATTCTTCGAGAGCGACGGCACGCTGTTCGTGCAGCAGGCCAAGGGCGTGATTGACGTTTCTGAATGGCAGGGCGCCATCGACTGGCAGGCTGCCAAAAACGCTGGTGTGGAAGGCGCGATCATCCGCATCAGCTATGGTGCCGGCAACGGCCTCGACAAGCAGGCGAAACGCAATATCAGCGAATGCAAGCGCTTGGGTATCCCCTTCGGCATCTACACGTATTCGTACGCCTACAACAACGAACTCGCCGCCAACGAAGGTGACGACATCGTCAGCCTGCTCAAGCAGGTGGGCGTCTCCCCGAGCGATTTGAGCTATCCGGTGTATTACGACCTGGAGAATTGGACTTGGGCCGGCCACAAGCCGCCCACCAGCCCCAGCGTCTACGACGGCATCGTCAACACCTGGTACGCCAAACTGCAGGCCGCCGGATACACGAACCTGGGTGTGTACTCGTACACGAGCTACCTCAAGAGCGCTTTGAACTCCAGCAACATCCACTCCAAAACCACATGGGTGGCCAGCTACGGTTCACGCACCAATTTCGACTACCCCACCAACAGCCGCGGCTGGCAATACACCTCAATCGGAAGGGTGAATGGCATCAGCGGCAATGTGGATCTTAATGCCTTTGGTAATGCCACATATGTGTCTCCGAGCGACACAGCGGTTGTATATCGTATTTACAACATCAATAGCGGTCTGCATCACTACACCGTGAATTACGGTGAGATTCTTGTGCTCCAAAAAATGGGTTGGCGCTATGAGGGTGAATCATTTGTGGCTGCAACTTCTGGTACTCCTGTGTACCGTGTTTACAATCCGAACGACGGTAACCACTTGTATACGGTAAATGGTGCTGAGAAAAACATGCTTGTTCGTCTGGGATGGCACGATGAGGCAATTGCCTGGTACGTGCCTTCGGACGGCGTTGTGCCCGTTTATCGCTTATACAATCCGAACAGCGGAGAACATGTTTACACCACCTCCTATGGCGAATACGTATCGGTGATTAATTCTGGGTGGAAAGGCGAAGGAGTGGCCTGGAAGGGAAAGTAATTCGTTTTTAATTTTGGGGCTACAATGGTGCGCTGAGGGGTTGTTTTTCTTCGCATAAAGATAGGAGATTGCAATGATGAAGGGTATTCGCAGCGCATGGAAGCATTGCTGTGTTGTAGTCGCGGTGTTGTGCGCGTTGCTGTTGGTCGCGCCTGCACCAGGGGCTGTAGCGGCTGATTCCGGTAGGCGCGATATGTACCGCTTGTATAATCCGAATTCGGGTGAGCATTTTTATACGGCGGATGGCAATGAGCGTAATTCGTTGGTTCGGGTTGGTTGGAAGTATGAGGGTATCGGCTGGGTCGCTCCTGTGAGTTCGAATACGCCGGTGTATCGTTTGTATAATCCGAATGCGGGTGATCATCATTACACGACGAGTGGTGGTGAGCGGGATAGTCTCGTGCGTGTGGGTTGGCGTTATGAGGGCATTGGCTGGTATTCGAGTGATGATGTACGTGCGTATCCGTTGTTGCGTCAGTACAATCCGAATGCGAAGGCCGGGGCTCATAATTTCACGTTGAACGGCAATGAGCAGAACATGCTGGTTCGCGCGGGATGGAAAGCCGAAGGCATCGCATGGTACGGTGTGGGCCCAGGTCGTTCTGACTCTATTTCCGTCGGAGGCGGCGGTTCCTCGTCAACGGGGGGGAATAGCGGTTCCTCGCCAACGTATTTCAAGAACTGCACGGAAGCGTGGCGTGCAGGAAAAGCGCCTTTGTATCGTGGAGATCCGGGTTACGGTACTCATCTTGATAGGGATGGTGATGGTATCGCATGCGAGATTAAGCCAGAGGGTGTGTAACATCCATCGTCATTAATTAGCATTTCAAAGACATGAGGACTGGCACCGTTATCCGAGTGCCAGTCCTCATGCATAATGTTTGGTGCGCTAGTTTTTTGGATTGCGGCGCATACATGCAAACTGATTTTTGCTGGTGATGAAAGATTTCCTGCCGTTCTTTGCAATGACGTCCAAAACGATTCCTGCGGAAATGAACACGACTCCAGTGATGATTAACATCATCGCGCCTATCAGTGTAGGGAAGCGTTCTACAATACCTGTTTGGGCGTATTCGGCAGTGACTAAAAGCGTTAACAGCAATCCGACTAGGCTGATAGCCAAGCCACAGCTGCCGAAGAACGGTAAAGGCTTATATTCGCGAATTAGACGGAAGATGGTGCTCAAAACCTTGATGCCATCTCCAACCGTGTCCAGCTTGGAGACTGATCCCTCGGGGCGGTCTCGATATTGCACAGGCATCTCGTAAATGCGCAAATTATTGTCCAAAGAGTGAATGGTCATCTCCGTTTCAACTTCAAACCCTTTGGATAATACTGGGTAGGTTTTCGCAAAAGTGAAATTAAACGCACGGTATCCGGTCATGATATCGGTCACTTTTGCATGGAAAAGCGTATTGATGGAACCGCGGACCAGACGGTTGCCGAAGTTATGGAACGGTCGTTTATTCTCTTGAAAATAAGTGGAACTAAGACGGTCTCCAATCACCATGTCATATCCTTCGAGGATTCTCTGCACCATAGCCGGCGCGGTCTCGGCTGGATATGTGTCGTCTCCATCAGCCATCACATATACGTCTGCGTCGATATCCTCAAACATGGCGCGGATTACATTTCCTTTGCCCTGCCGGGGCTCGTGACACACTACTGCTCCTTCAGAAGCCGCAATCTGTGCTGTTCGATCGGTGCTGTTGTTGTCATACACATATATAGTGGCGTCCGGCAATGCTTGACGAAAATCGCGTACCACTTTACCGATGGTGATTTCTTCGTTATAGCACGGGAGTAATACCGCAACGGTGTTCATTGTGCTGTTATTCATAGTGATACCTTTCGTCGTTAACCTATGAATGCGCGAGTGAGATCTGCGTCGTAGAGAACTGAGAAGATAAAGCCATCAAGAACGAGCAACACGGCGAACATGGAACATATCAATACCCCGATTTGAGTAAGTTGCTGTGAATTCGAGGTGCGCCACGGTTCCAGGGTAGTGGGACTTATGCGTTGCGAACAACACTGGACAATCACGTATATGCAGGCAAAAGCCATGACGGGGATCGCGCACAGATAATATCGGCTGCTATAGCCTCCGGCATAACCATTGTTAATAAAGGAAGCGTACGCTGAGCCGAACATCTGGTACAGCATAACCAGAACCACTGCGGTGAAAGCCATGCACAGATAATCGCGGGAACGATTCCTTCTCATTACATAAAGCGCAAAGGGAATAATCAAAATAGCAAGAACAGCCCCGTATGTGAAAAACTCGCTGGGGCGAGCAACTGCGGTATGCCCCGCGATTGTATACCACGTATCCAGAAATCGCTGGATATAGTACATGCAGTATTCCCAAACTCCCATTTCGAGTCTGGTGTCGATGTTCTGATACATACCGCTTTGCATGTATTCATCCAATGCCAAACCGGCATAACTGGGTTGGACGGTGTGGAATCGAGAATAAAGAACGGCAAAATACGCTATAGGTATCAGATAGAAAGGCAGAGAGGAGGCAAACCGGAGATTGAAGATTCGCTCAGGTTTGCGTTCTTTCACGATGGTGTACAGCACAACGAACACGGCAAGAATGCAGACGATCATGCCGGAGGTGAGTTTCGTGAGTACTGTCGTGCTGATGCCGATGGCGATAAGACTGTATGTCGCGAAATTGTAGCGGTGTTCCAAGAACCGGATGATTCCGAGAATGAAAATCGCAACGGTGAGGAAAGTCAAAGTGTCATTAGAAACACCGGAGATGCCGTAAATAAGGTTTGGCGGTGAAATGATAAGAAGGCCAAATAGAAGATGCAGAATAGGAATCTTTCGGATGCGGGTAAAACCGATGTAGAAGAGCAAAAGAATCGCAAGCAATCCGATACAGAAAGAGATTGTGCGCAATCTATTGAGATTAAACGTGACCACTGTACCATCGACGGATAGCTGCCCCAAGAATCTCATAATGAGGTAATACAGCGGAGGATGTCCCAAATAATTGAACTGGGTCTGCACGGCGGTGTCTATACCTGTCGCAGTGCTTGAGTAAATGCCCATCCGTGAAAAATCGGGGATGATCCCGCCCTCCTTCTCCAAAAAAGCGATATAGGAGAGGTGAGCCTGTTCATCGGCAAATCCTTGGACATTTGCCTGGTAAATGTGATTTTGGAAGATGATATAGGGGAAGAGAATAGCGTAGTTAAAGAGTGAGACGAGCATCTGTGTTTGTTGCCGACGATAGCGTGTTGCAAGAATATTGATTCCGAGAACAATGACCAAAGCGGCAATAATTATCGTGATGTATTCTCGGTAAGGCATCCCGTTATACCCTGCGCTGACAACGAGATACTGCTCGTCCTCGGTCATATCTCCTGTGATTTGCGCGGCGGTAATCGTTCCGTCGCTCTGAGAGATTGTTCCCACGCTAAACGCTAATGATGACGGTTTGTCAGATGCCTCTTTATGAAGTGTTATCGTGAGCGGATGCCCGGCCAGCCCATGAACCTGCAAGGGAATGCGGATGGCATCAAGCTCTGCGTTGAGGAGATCTGGCGTTACACGCCCGCTGAACAGTGAAGTGGTGTCGTTATCCGTAGTGATGGTGAGTGTGTAGACATCCTGGAATTCCTGCGGGGATTTGTACACGTCAGAGTATTTCGAATCCTGTTCGTCAGCAGGACTTACGGAATAAGCAAGTTCGACCGGCAGTTCGATGTAGTCAATATAATCGCCTTTGATGAGCAGCGTCTGTTGGAGCTCGAATTCATTTGCTGTGATTGGGGCGGTCTCATCGTATTGGAACTGGGTGTTCTGGCTGATTGGTTGTTTGACCAGCCATACATTGCATGTGACGCCTATAAGCAACACCGCTACCACGGTTCCTGCAGTGAAAATGCGGATATCAGCAGTTTTGCAGAAGGTTTTTCGAAGTAGGAAAACCGTATACGCAATGAGCAGTACGCCAAGCAAGAAGAATTTGATAGGAGCCAGTAATGATGCGTTGTGTTGTATTTTTTGAAGCGAAGATTCATCAAGGGCGATGACGCTTGTGTTCCCGTCTGAATCAGAGCTCACGACAATGTGGTCAGCTGGCACGCTGTGCACTGTGTAGGATATCTGATCGGTGATCACCATTCTGGCTGTGAATGATGAGACTGAAGCGTTGGCGCCTTCGACGGTTATCGACAGGGATTGGGAATCCTGATTGATGGAGTCAACTCTGATGGACGCTGTGCCGTTCCTGACAAAAGCGGTCTGGCTACTATATTCCGGAAGGTTTTCCGTTCCTTCGAACTGAAAAGTTGCGGATGCGCCAGGCTCAACGGACTGCCCAAAGGAAAGTTCGTAGTGAAGGTTGCCACTCGACATAGGTAATAGGCAAATCAGTGCCATAAGGACGAGCGCGGCAACAGTAACAATACTTAGCTGCTTGTGCTGCTTCAATGCAGTTGGGAGATGTAATGCCATGTCGTTGGTTCTTCCTCGGTGCCCTCGCGTCCGTCACATGTCTTGTTCCGCCCAACTCTACATTCGGGAGTCGATTAGAGCGTTGCAAGATGTGCTTTGGCCGAGGTTCGTCATTAATAAGTGAGCGCGTAATCGTTGTTCGTTTGTCGTAATGGGTGAGCGCGAAACGGTGCCTGCGATCTATTTGTCGTTTTGTCCGGCGTCGGCGCGCA
>NZ_JBKETZ010000013.1:0-16793 GCF_056356295.1 Bifidobacterium sp. LH_558
CATATCATCACGAAGATGACGACACTGCGGAAAAACAGCTGCACATCAAGCGGAAAACACCATGCCACTCCTGCCCAAAGAACATTGAACATAAACACCAGACACCGCTGGACCCTCGCGTCCGGCCACTCGTCGCCGGCGGCGGCCAGGCAGCCGGCCCCGCCGTCGGCCACCAGCACGTCCGGCATGGGGATCCGTCCGAACAGCCGCCGGTACGCGGCGCGGCTCTCCGCGTCGCACCACTGCCAGCCCAACGGCTCGCCCCCGCCGTCGACGGCGATCAGCATGCACCAGCCGTGCGCGTACGTGCCGTCCGTCTCGACGACGTGGCATACGGCGCCGTCCGTCGCGATGGAGGGCCTGACGTTCCAGCACCACGCGACGCGGCGGGCGAAGGTGCGGCGGCTCACGCCGAGCCCGGCCGCGGCCTGGGCGGCGGTGCTCCGTCCCGTGATCCACGCGAGGAACGCGCGGAACTCGGCCATCCTCGTCAGATCGACGCGTTGCGCGACCGTGCCGGCCCGGCACCGGTCGCAGTGCCACCGCTGCCTGTCGGCCGAGGTGAACCCCTTCTTGCGCATCGCCTCCCCGCACAGCCCGCACCGTCTCGCCCTCGCCGATTTTCTCCTGCCCATGCATCCCACGACAGCAGAAGCACGAAACACAAGGAAAGTCAACCACGCCGCCTGATCAACACGCAGGACGTTAAAACCCCGCGACACGCGTTGCACGACAACGCCCCGCACCGGATTTAAGACCCACATTCTGTCACTTAACCCTCGGTCTGAAATCCGTGGGGCTTGCATGTATCCAAGTGGATGACGACGGTATGCCAGTCAGGATCCTCAACGCACAGAGCGTGATTCATGACGGTGGCATTGATCCCCAGAAGAACAAGGAAGCAATCACTCGGAAGAACATGTCTGGCGTGGCACGTCGTACTAGGCGTATGCGGCACCGGCGTCGTAAGCGTTTGGAAAAGCTTGACGCATTGCTCCAACAGTATGGGTATCCGATTGTTGATTCCAATACCTTGACCGAGCCTTTCGCAGAATGGATGATTCGAGCGAAAGCGGCGGATGAATTCATCGCAGATGAAGAGCAACGTAAAGAGGCTATTTCCGTGGCTGTCCGTCATATTGCTCGGCATAGAGGATGGCGCAATCCGTATCATCGTACGGAGTCATTGTTGAACGAGAACGATTATTCCGAACAGTATGGGCAGCTTCTGGAAAAGACCGAAAGATATCTTGACCGTGATCTTCCAGAAGGCCTAACCCCTGCGCAAATTATTGAAGAGGTACTGTCCGCTGGTTACGCGGAAGCTCTACGGCTGAGAACCGGATCCGTTAATCGGGAAGCACGTGAAGGACTTCTTCCTACAAAGCTTATGCAGGAAGACAATGCTAATGAACTTAAGGTGATCTTTTCCATGCAGCATGTTCCTGAGGGTGAGTCGAGAAAGCTTCTCTTGGCGGTTTTTCATGCGCATTCGCCTAAAGGGTCTACGGAACATCGCGTGGGGAAAGACCCTTTTGACCATGAACTGCGTGCGCTGAAGGCATCTTTGGTATTTCAACGCTATCGGATTGTGAGTATGCTGGCAAACTTGCGTATCGCAGAAAACGGATTCCAGCGACCTCTGTCCATTTCCGAAAAGGGAACTGTGTATGACAGTCTCACCGCACCATCAACAGAAGAAATCACTTGGTCTGATGTGGCCGAGATATTCGGTTGGAAGCGTTCACAAATCAAGGGCGTGGGCAGTCTGACCCCGGATGGGGAGGAACGTATCACCAGTCGCCCTCCGCGGCTGAACTCAGTGCAAAGCATCTTTGAATGCAAAGACAAGAAGCTCCGTGCGAAGCTGATTGACTGGTGGAGGGCAACGGACGAATCATCTCATGAGTCCATGATTCGATTGTTGTCGAACACGGTTGACGTGGGTAAAGTCCATGATGATCCGTGCTATGAGCAGGCAATCAGTTTTATAGATCAGCTGAACGATGAAGAGTTGTCGAAGCTTGACGAGATAAACCTGCAATCAGGTCGTGCCTCGTACTCTGAAGGAACCTTGCGCAAGCTCACTCATCAGATGCTGACCACAGATGACGATTTGCATGAGGCTCGTAAGCATCTTTTCGGAGTGGGAGATAATTGGCGTCCCGCAGCGGAGAGGATTGGAACTCCAGTTGGTAATCCGTCCGTTGATCGAGTATTGAAAATCGTCAATCGATATCTGATGAGTTGTCGCAACCGTTGGGGAGATCCAGAATCGGTGCAGATTGAGCATGTGCGTGATGCGTTATCTTCCGTTGCGACTGCGGGTAGGAACAAGAAGGCGTATGAGAACACCCAGAGGCGACGTACGCTGTACCGAGAAGATTTGATCAAATACCTTAAGGACGATATGCGAATTGCAAGTCCTCGTGAGTCCGATATTCGACGGTTGGAAGCGATTCAGCGTCAGAATGGACAATGTCTGTATTGTGGTGCTGGCATTAGCTTTAAGACATGTGAAATGGATCATATTGTTCCGCGTAAAGGAAAAGGGTCTACCAATACTCGGGATAACTTGGCCGCAGTATGTGCGGAATGCAACCGTATGAAGGGGAAGACTCCATTTGCCGCATGGGAGAAAACAGTCGCCGCTCAAGCTCGCAGAGTTGATATGAAGCAAGCTTTAGAACGTGTGGAAGCTTTCCTTCCTGGTGCAGATACTTCCTCTGAACAGAGAGCTTTCAAGCAATCGGTGAGCATGCGCTTGAAACAAACGGAGGAAGACGAGGCGATTGATAATCGTTCCATGGAATCAGTTGCGTGGATGGCCGATGAATTACATCGCAGGATTGATTGGTTCTATAACGCAGATCGTTACAATGGCAAATCGTTAGCAAAAACAGAAAAGGCTTTTATTGCGGTTAATGTATATCGAGGGCGCATCATCGCTGACGCACGTAAAGCAAGTGGTATTGATGGCGCTATTCATTTTGTGGGAGCCCATTACAAAACTCGTCTGGACAGGCGGCACCATGCAGTGGACGCGGCGATCATCGCGATGATGGATTCAGACAGCGCGCAAACTTTGTCTGTGCGCGGATCTTTGCGCGAATCGCAGGTTTTTTACGGGATTCATGATGGAATGGTGAGCTGGAAACGGTATCCGGAACCGGGGTCTGGCTCCTATGATTCGTACCGGCAATGGTCGAATCGTATGAAAACGCTGCTGGTCCTGCTGAATGATGCTCTTGATCATAATCGGATTATGGTTTCGCAGTGGCAACGCATGTCCTTGGGGAATTCAATCGCTCACAATGCGACGATTCACGCGTTGGATAAGTGTGAATTGGGAAGTGCCATTGACTCGGATACGATTCGTAAAGCTTCCACTCCTGCACTGTATTGTGCGTTAACACGTCTGCCTGATTACGATGTGGCGCATGGTTTGCCAGAGAATGTAGATCGGGTAATTCACCTAAATGGCCAGCGACTCGACGCAGCGGATAGGGTGTCGTTTTTTGCATCAAATGCTGCTCAGATTGCCGTACAAGGAGGGTCTGCGGATATTGGGTCGGCCATCCATCATGCCCGTATATACCGTTGTTGGAAAGAGGGTGCAAAGGGCGACAAGTGTTTCTACGGTATGATCCGTGTATTCCAAGTTGATTTGCTGCGAAGTGCTAGTGAAGATTTATTCACTGTTTCGTTACCTGAACACTCTGTATCAATGCGTTATGGCGAAAAGAAAATCGTGCGGGCGATTTATGAAGGTCGAGAAGAGTATTTGGGTTCTCTGGTGGTCGGGGACCTTATCAGAGTGGACTTTGGGGAGCAAAAAATAACGGGGCAGATCGCTGACATGCTCAACTTCTTTCAAAAGGACTGTACGCAGTCATTCAATGTATGCAGCGATTGGACCGTCGCAGGATTTGGAGACCCCTCGAAATTGATTCTAAGGCCTCGCTTTCTCTCTGCGGAAGGTTTGAAAGAGACGGCTGAGAAAAAAGGTGCAGAAGTGCCAGACGGGGTTCAGAAAATAGTGAGCGGAAAAGGATGGCGTCCTGCTATTGATCCTTTGGCAAATTTAAAACCGCAAGTGCTGAGATTCAATGCGTTGGGTGAACCACGTATGCGATCTCTGCATGGACTACCCACTTCATGGAGGTGGTGCGAATAAGAAAGGCTGAGACGGATGCGAGGAAGGTATGCAAAATGCATGGAGAGTAATTGATTGTACGGAACTTGAGGGACGAATCACTTATGTCCGTGGACGAGTCAGTATACAGCCAACGAATGCTGACTCGCCTACGGAAGTGCCGCTTGCCCAGACTGCTGTGATGTTGCTGGGGCTGAAGGCGAATTGCTCGACTGCGGCGCTGTATGAGTTGGCCAAATATGGTGTAAGCGTTATATTGTGTGATTGGCGGTCCGTTCCCATTTCCGCAATGCACTCATGGAGCGAAACGCATACATATGTCACGGCACGGCATATTGCACAGTCGCAGATGTCGTTACCTCGAAAAAAGAATGCTTGGGCGCGTATCGTGCAGAATAAAATACGCGGACAAGCCGCTTGTCTGGATTCTCAACATATTGATGGTGGTGGTTTATTGCGAGGCATTGCCGCGCAAGTAAGATCAGGCGATCCCGCGAATGTAGAAGGTTATGCCGCTAGGGAATACTGGAAACGAGTATTCCCTCGTGACCATGAGTTCACGCGCGCCCCCGGAAGTGGATTGGGCCGTAACGCTCAACTGGACTATGCCTACATGGTTTTATGAGGTTTTGCGATCAAAGCGGTTATATCAGCAGGATTATCACCAGTGTTTGGAGTGAACCATCATGGCAGAGGCAATTACTATTGTCTCGCTGATGATCTCATAGAGGTTTACCGTCCAGCAATTGATTTGGCTGTATCGAATCTTGACGAAGACGACGTTCTCTCGGACCGTGAAATCAAGCGTTACCTTGTTGATGCTGTGAATCAGCAGTTTAACGGTGTTGGTTTGACCATTCCAAGCTCTTTGAATGACTTTGCTCAGCAGTTTGGAATGTACTGCGAGAAAAAGATCGACCGTCTTGAGGTTCCTCTCTTTGAGGGGATCTATGAAAATCGATGAGGACAGCGGAGGCATGTGGTGTTTGGTGATGTTTGATTTGCCGGTGCGAACCAAGAAGCAAAGGCAAGAGGCCACACGGTTTCGTAACTTGCTGCTTGATATGGGCTATTCGATGGTGCAATTCTCTGTATACGCTCGATATACGCCAACTCAGGCTGGAAACAGGGCGACGGTGAAGATGGTAAAAGAAAACCTGCCAGCGAAAGGGCAGGTCCGAATACTGCATATCAGCGATCACCAGTGGTCGACGGCGCTGCGTTTTTCCAGTCGTAAGGTGGATCATGAGGAAGAAACTCCAGATACGCTTTTGCTTTTTTGATTGGAAAATCGAGCGTAACCTATTGGAAAATAGCCCTTCTTGACGAGCTATCAAGCTTATCAAGAAGGGTGAATGCTAATTCCCAGCGACCATTGGCTCGTCTACGTATACGCCACAAGCTTATCAAGAAGGGTGAATGCTAATTCCCAGCATTTGAAGCCGTGTATGTCGTGCGGGTGCAAGCTTATCAAGAAGGGTGAATGCTAATTCCCAGCAAAGGAGTTGGCGATGAATCCGCTGAAGCAAGCTTATCAAGAAGGGTGAATGCTAATTCCCCGCTTGGTGTGACGTTCATTGAGGTTACATCCAAGCTTATCAAGAAGGGTGAATGCTAATTCCCAGCGCTCATGCGGGATGAGCAGACCATCTATCAAGCTTATCAAGAAGGGTGAATGCTAATTCCCAGCACGCGATAGATGTCGAGTTCGCGGACGGCAAGCTTATCAAGAAGGGTGAATGCTAATTCCCAGCCGATCATCTGCGTGCCGACGCCGTTGCCCAAGCTTATCAAGAAGGGTGAATGCTAATTCCCAGCTGCATAGTAGGCGGTGTTGCCGTGAGCTCAAGCTTATCAAGAAGGGTGAATGCTAATTCCCAGCTAAGATCGTATCGGGTGGCGGTGGCCATCAAGCTTATCAAGAAGGGTGAATGCTAATTCCCAGCTAAGAAGCGCATGTCCTATTACTTTTCGCAAGCTTATCAAGAAGGGTGAATGCTAATTCCCAGCTGTAGGCCTGCGGGATCTCATCGATGAACAAGCTTATCAAGAAGGGTGAATGCTAATCCCAGCCTTTGGTCAGGCGGTGAGCAGCACGAAGCAAGCTTATCAAGAAGGGTGAATGCTAATTCCCAGCTGTAGGCCTGCGGGATCTCATCGATGAACAAGCTTATCAAGAAGGGTGAATGCTAATCCCAGCCTTTGGTCAGGCGGTGAGCAGCACGAAGCAAGCTTATCAAGAAGGGTGAATGCTAATTCCCAGCCAAACATCCCGTGAATGCGGGCAAGATGCAAGCTTATCAAGAAGGGTGAATGCTAATTCCCAGCGAATGGAGCGGCCACGTTCCCGTGATGCCAAGCTTATCAAGAAGGGTGAATGCTAATTCCCAGCTAGATGGCGGAGGAGAGTTCGTGGAGGTTCAAGCTTATCAAGAAGGGTGAGCAGGGATCTTTCGTCGTCCCTGTTCCCGATATAAATAGAGTCGTATATGGTGTCGCTGAGTGATGACAATGAGACCTGCATCGGTGAAAATGTTAGTTCTTCATACGAGGGATTGGCGTTGTCTTTGTGAATGGTCTACTTTGGTTTTTGCGCGTGATTAATATTTGAAGCTGAGAATTAGTGCTTTAGTTGCGTGTTTAAGCCGTCTTCTGTTGGAGAAGACGGCTTTTTCAATATGTTTCATGACGACATCTGTTTTGAGATTCTGTCTCGGCATACCATGCCAATAAATATTTGGAGAGCCATGAAAGGAGATTCGGATGTGGCGTATAGATATGACTGTTATGCATGTGGAAAAGGAACGTCACTTTACGGTGAAAGTGCTAAGAGCCGCACTGCTGGTTGTGGTCAGCATGCGCGTAGCGATGCATTGCATATTCCAAGTGTTTTCCTATGAGAGAGTGATATAGCTTCTCTTTGTGAGCGGCAGTGCGTGCGGTAGATATTTCTCTTTGTTGAGCAGTGAACCTATTTCCGATCTTGTGAGGATTGTCGTGTGAACCTCTTGCAACACTGCGCGGAACCCACCGGAACTTCGTCCGCCCGGCGGTGCTATGATGGGCGGCGTTGTGACGCGACGATCCGTTATCAGCGGGGAGCGCTCGGAAGAACGGCGGCGGCCGTCGGTGCGAAGCATATCGCACGGCGAACGCGGCTTATTAGACCCGACGGGACCGGCCCGAAACAGCCGGACATGAAGCGGTCGCGCATCATCGCCCCAAACCGGGCGACGAAGCGTGGCAAGCGAGGTGGTACCGCGGTAATGCCGCGGCCGGTGCGGTCCGCATCCCGAAGCGCAGCAGCAGCGCGACAGCGGGGAACGGATGAAACGACCGGCCCGTCATCATCGTCCTCGTGAGGAAACCAACGAAGCATCTCACGAGGAGAACAGCGGTGAGCGAGAACACCAACAGCGTGTATCCCAAGGCATCGGTGAGCGACGAAACCCAGCACGTCGCCCCGAACCCCAGCTTTCCCAACCTGGAGGAATCCGTCCTCAAGTACTGGGACCAGGACGACACCTTCAACAAATCCATCGAACGCAACCCCTCCGGCGACCACAGCCAGAACGAGTTCGTGTTCTTCGACGGCCCGCCCTTCGCCAACGGTCTGCCGCACTACGGCCATCTGCTGACCGGCTACGCGAAGGACGTGATCCCGCGCTACCAGACCATGAAGGGGCGCAAGGTCAACCGCGTGTTCGGCTGGGACACCCACGGCCTGCCCGCCGAACTGGAGGCGCAGAAGGAGCTCGGCATCGACTCCGTGGACCAGATCCACGAGCTCGGCATCGACAAGTTCAACGAGGCCTGCCGCTCCTCGGTGCTCAAATACACCAACGAATGGCAGGAGTACGTGCACCGTCAGGCCCGCTGGGTCGACTTCGAGCACGGCTACAAGACGCTCAACATCCCCTACATGGAGTCTGTGATGTGGGCGTTCAAGCAGCTCTACGACAAAGGCCTGGCCTACAAGGGCTACCGCGTGCTGCCGTACTGCCCGAAGGACCAGACGCCGCTGAGCGCGCACGAGCTGCGCATGGACGCCGACGTCTACCAGGACCGTCAGGACACCACTGTCTCTGTGGCCGTCAAGCTGCGCGACGAGGAGGACGCCTACGCCGTCTTCTGGACCACCACGCCGTGGACCGTGCCCACCAACTTCGCCATCGTCGTCGGCGCCGACATCGACTACGTCGAGGTGCGCCCCACCGAAGGCAAGTTCGTCGGCAAGAAGTTCTACCTCGGCAAGCCCCTGCTCGCCTCCTATGCGAAGGAGCTCGGCGAGAACTACGAGATCGTGCGCGAACTCAAGGGTGCCGAGATGGAAGGCTGGCGTTACTGGCCGGTGTTCCCATACTTCGCCTCCGACGAGGCGCTCGCCGAAGGCGGCACCCCCGGCCCGAACGCCTATCAGATCTTCACCGCCGACTACGTCGACACCAACGAGGGTACCGGCCTCGTGCATCAGGCGCCCTATGGCGAGGACGATATGAACACGCTCAACGCGCACGGCATCAAGAGCGTGGACGTGCTCGACGAAGGCTGCCACTTCAACGCGCTGTGCCCCGACTATGAGGGCCAGTACGTGTTCGACGCGAACCTGCCGATCCTGCGCAACCTGCGCGCCGGCGACGGTCCGCTCGCCCGCATGGGAGAGGACCAGCGCGCGATTCTCTTCCAGGAGAAGAGCTACGTGCACTCCTACCCGCACTGCTGGCGCTGCGCCACCCCTCTGATCTATAAGCCGGTCTCCAGCTGGTTCGTCTCCGTGACCAAGATCAAGGACCGTCTGCTCGAACTCAACCAGGAGATCAACTGGATCCCCGACAACGTCAAGGACGGACAGTTCGGCAAATGGCTCGCCAACGCGCGCGACTGGTCCATCTCCCGCAACCGTTTCTGGGGCAGCCCGATCCCGGTGTGGGTGAGCGACGATCCGAAGTATCCGCGCGTCGACGTGTACGGCTCGCTGGAGGAGCTCAAAGACGACTTCGGCGACTATCCGCGCGATGACAAGGGTGAGATCAACATGCACCGCCCGTGGATCGACAATCTGACCCGCGTCAACCCGGACGACCCGACCGGCAAGAGCCGCATGCACCGCATCACCGACGTGCTCGACTGCTGGTTCGAATCCGGCTCCATGCCCTTCGCGCAGTTCCATTACCCGTTCGAGAACAAGGACTTCTTCGAACAGCACTTCCCGTGCGACTACATCGTCGAATACATCGGCCAGACCCGCGGCTGGTTCTACACGCTGCACATCATGGCCACCGCCCTGTTCGACAAACCCGCGTTCAAGAACGTGATCTGCCACGGCATCGTGCTCGGCTCCGACGGCCAGAAGATGTCGAAGCACCTGCGCAACTATCCGGACGTCAACGGCGTGTTCAACGACTTCGGCTCCGACGCGATGCGTTGGTTCCTCATGTCCTCGCCGATCCTGCGCGGCGGCAACCTGATCGTCACCGCCGAAGGCATCCGCGACACCGTGCGCCAGGTCATGCTGCCGGTGTGGAGCTCCTACTACTTCTTCACGCTGTACGCCAATGCGGCCAACGGCGGCAAGGGCTTCGACGCGCGCACCCTGCGTGCCGACGAGGTGGCCGCCCTGCCCGAGATGGACCGCTACCTGCTGGCCCGCGCCCGCATGCTGCTCGAGCGCGCGACCAAGTCGCTGGACGAGTTCGCGATCTCCGACGCCTGCGACGCGGTAAGCGACTTCATCGACGTGCTCACCAACTGGTACATCCGCAACACGCGAGACCGCTTCTGGAACGAGGACGAGAACGCGTTCAACACGCTGTACACCGTGCTCGAGGCGTTCATGCGCGTGCTCGCGCCGCTCGCCCCGATGGAGGCCGAAGCCGTGTGGCGTGGCCTGACCGGCGGCGAATCCGTGCATCTGGCCGACTGGCCGGCGCTGGTCGACGCGTCCGGCGCCGCGACCGAACTGGGCGAGGTGCTGGTGGGCGACGATGCGCTCGTCGCCGCCATGGAGAAGGTGCGCGAGGTGGTCTCCGGCACCTTGTCGCTGCGTAAGGCCGAGCAGATCCGCGTGCGCCAGCCGTTGTCCAAGCTCACCGTCGTGGTGGCCGATCCGACCGCCGTCGCCGCGTATGAGGAGATTCTGAAGTCCGAGCTCAACGTCAAGGCCGTCGCGCTCTCCACACTGGAGGACGCCGGCGAGCATGGGTTGAAGATCGTCAACGAGCTGCGTGTGAACGCGCGCGCCGCCGGCCCTCGCTTGGGCAAGCAGGTGCAGTTCGCGATCAAGGCCTCCAAGTCCGGCGCATGGCATGTGGACACCTCCGGCGCTCCCGTGGTGGAGACCCCGAACGGGGAGATCGCGCTGGTCGAAGGCGAGTACGAGCTGATCAACCGTGTGGAGCAGGAGAACGCGGATGCCGATGCGGCCGCCGTCTCCGCGGCTCTGCCGACCGGTGGTTTCGTGATCCTCGACACCGCGCTGACCGACGATCTGGTGGCCGAAGGCTACGCGCGTGATGCGATTCGCGCCGTGCAGGACGCCCGTAAGTCCGCCGGTCTCGACATCGCCGACCGTATCGCGCTGACGTTGACCGTGCCCGCCGCCGATGCGGCCAAGGCCGAACAGTTCAAGGATCTGATCGCCGGCGAGACGCTGGCCACCTCCCTTGAAATCGAGGCCGCGGACGTGAAGGAACTCGGCGTTCAGGTCGTCAAGGCCTGATTGGCGGGTTCGCATGGGCGTCGCGCGCAGTGACGCCCGTGCGAGGAAACCGCACACGAAAGCACATTTCGTATAGGCTGGGATTCGTTGGAATTCCAACGAATCCCAGCCATTTTTATTCGTTTGGTCCTCGCAAAAGGGTCGCACGGACACGTTCTGGACATCGCCGCGTGCGAAAGGGGTTCCGATGAAACACATCGTTGCGGGCATCGTGGCCCATGTGGACGCGGGGAAAACCACCCTGTCCGAAGCGTTGCTCTACCGCACGGGCGAAATCCGCAAACTCGGCCGCGTGGACCACGGCGACGCCTTCCTCGACACCGAATCGTTGGAAAAGCAGCGCGGCATCACCATCCATGCGCATCAGACCAAAGTCGTTCGCGGCGATCTCGAACTCACCCTGCTGGACACGCCGGGCCACGTCGACTTCGCGGCGGAAACCGAGCGTGTATTGCGCGTGCTCGATTACGCGATCCTCGTCGTCTCCGGCATCGACGGCGTGCAGGGGCATACGGAAACGCTGTGGCGATTGCTGTCGCAATACCATGTGCCGACATTCGTTTTCGTCAACAAAATGGACTCCCCAAGCGCCGACCGTGAGACGGTACTCGCCCAACTGCATCGCCGCTGCTCCGATGCGTGCCTACCGCTTGCGGCCGCCATGTTCGGCGGAGAGGAATCGTCCGACTCGACCGGGCAGGTGGGTGGAATCACATCCGGAGATGACGAACCTTCCGCCGAACTGCTCGAATCCATCGCCGAACAGGACGAACTCGCGTTGGACGAGTTTCTGGAGACCGGCGGAATCTCATTGGGCCGCATCCAAACCATGATCGCCGAACGCAGACTGTTCCCCGTCTTCTTCGGTTCCGCGCTGAAACTCGACGGCATCGACGAGTTCATGGCCGGCCTGTCGCGGCTGGCTCGCGAGCCTCAATGGCCGGCCGAATTCGGAGCGCGGGTGTTCAAAATAGCCCACGACCAGCAGCACAACCGCCTCACTTGGCTGCGCGTCACCGGCGGCACGCTGAAAGCCAAGACGATGCTGAGTTCCACGCCGGTCGCGTCGGAGGCACCGCTTCACTCAGCCGGTGGGCAGTCTGATGGGGGAGCGGCCGCGCAAGACGAACGCTGGCATGAGAAAGTCGACCAACTGCGCGTCTACAACGGCGCGAAATTCGACATCGCCACAGAGCTGCCCGCCGGCGCCATCTGCGCCGCGACCGGCCTGACCCAAACATTCCCCGGCGAGGGACTCGGTTTCGAGAAGGATGCCGAATCGCCCGCATTGCAGCCGGTGCTCACCTACACCGTCCTACCTCCCGACGCGAAACCCGAGATGGAGACGGCGGCGCGACGGCCGGCCAAGTCTCCTGCATCCGATTCCCCGGACGGAAAGAGCAATCCAGACGACTCAGGCAAGTCCGAGGAATCGGACGAATCGCAAGCCGATGCTGCGCAGCGTAAGGCCGCGCCGAAGCCGACGTTTGACGATCTGATGCTGCACAAACTTTTGGGCGCGCTTCGCGAACTTGAGGACGAGGAACCGTTGCTGCACGTCGCGTGGGTGGAGCGGCTGCAGGAGATCCACGTGCAGCTGATGGGTGCCGTACAGTTGGAGATCGTCCAGCAAACCTTGCGCGACCGGTTCGGTCTGGATGTGGCGTTCGGTCCGGGCGGCATCCTCTACCGTGAGACCGTCACCGAAACGGCGGAAGGCGTGGGGCATTTCGAACCGCTGCGCCATTACGCCGAAGTGCATATTCTTTTGGAACCGGGGGAGCCAAGCGGCGGCGTGAGCATCGCCAGCGCGGTGAGCGAGAACGAGCTCGACCGCAACTGGCAGCGGCTCATCATGACGCATATGCGCGAAAAGGAGCATCTGGGTGTGCTCACCGGCTCGCCGCTGACGGATGTGAGGATGACGTTGGTCGCAGGCCGGGCGCATCTCAAACACACGGAGGGTGGCGACTTCCGCCAGGCCACCTACCGGGCGATCCGGCAGGGACTGATGCGGCTGAAGGAGCGCGGCGCATGCCGTGTGATGGAACCGTGGTACCGTTTCCGCCTGGAGGTGCCGGGGGAGATGGTCGGTCGCGCCATGTCGGATATCCAACGCATGGCCGGTTCGTTCGAACCGCCGGTGATGGACGCCGACTACGCGCTGCTGGTGGGGGAGTGCCCCGTTTCGGAGATGCGCGACTATGCGATGGAGGTGCACTCATACACGCACGGCCGCGGGCGTCTGAGCTGCACATTCGCCGGATACCGTCCCTGCCATGACGAGGAACGGGTGGTCGCGCAATCCGCGTACGACCCCGAATCTGACCTCGAGAACACCCCGGACTCGGTGTTCTGCGCGCACGGTGCCGGATACCCCGTCAAATGGTACAAAGTCCCCGACTTCATGCACCTCGACTGGGCGGTGGAATCGTAAAGCGCATCCCACGGCGAACGCACGGCGCGATTATGTGCCCAATCCTGTTTTCAGGAATGCGTTTCGATACTGTTTGGGGGTCAGAGAGAACCGCTTCTGGAAGATTTTGTGGAAGTAGCTGGGGCTTGTGAACCCCACAAGTCGGGTGATTTCGGCGATGGTGAGTTCCGATTGGGTCAGGGCCGTGGCCGCCTCGTTAAGACGTGTTTCATTGATAAGGGTCCCGAGGGTTTTTCCGCTGTGTGATTTGCTGTATCGGGAGAGGTATCCGACGCTGTATCCCAGTTGATGTGCGATGGACTCGATGGAGATATGCGCGATATCCCGATCGATGATTTGTTGGATGGAAGCGATGAGAGGGTCTGCGTGGGCGCGCTCGTCCAACGTCTGGCTGAGGTAGTGAACGCATTCCAACAGGTTGCCGACGACCGCGTAATGCAACGAATGTTCGGAGGAACCGTATTCCACGATAAGGCGATTGATGGCTGATTCCAGAGATGGATTCTTGTCCGGTCCGATGGCGATGTAGGGTATGTCGCTCAAGGAAGAGGCCCATTGGTGGAAGGCTTCGTCATGGGAGTGCGGTGCGAGTGCGCGCATTCGATTGATGATGGTCTCGGAGACGAGCATGTCGATTTCAATGGGGACTGAATCCGCGTCTCCTCCGACGGGTGAGATCAGATGCTTCGCACCCGGTTGGATGGCTATGGTTCCGCCCGCTCGCACGATTTCCGTCCGTCCCTCGATCCAGAGCATGACGCTGCCTTTGAGCACATGGGTGACTTCGACGTAGTCGTGGAAATGCGGTTTTGACCGATGCTCAAGTTCGTGCGCGATGATGCCGAACCCATCGTCGGGTGAGATATGTTCGACCGCTTGGGCGACGTCCTGAAAGGATGTGAGTTCGATGCGCTGCTGGGCGACGTCGATGCTGTTGTGGGACATGTCGACGTTTTGGAAATCCACATACTTGATGAGGTCGTCGGGATTTCGCTGCAGAACATCGCGTATATCCAAGTGGGGCAATGCGTGTGAACGTCTATCCTTCATAAAGGTCATTATCGAGCACACTGTGGTCATTATGCAAGATAAATGGCTTAATACAGTAAGTCTTGACAGCAATGTCGCATCAAAACAAGGTTGTTTTCGAGGAGAATAGTATGCGTATCGCAAAACCGACAATAGGTATCCTGACGTTAAGCATGATTTCGTTGTCAGGAATCTTCATCACTCCGGTTATCGGACTCGTGGCGGAGGCTTTTCCGCAAGCTTCGCTGAGCAGCGTGCAGATGATCGTTTCTGTCTCCACGCTGACGGCTCTGGTCGGAGCTTGGTGCACAGGCAAGCTCGTGCAGCTCTTTTCGCGCAAAACCGTCGCATTGCTTGGTATCGCTGGCGTCTTGGTGTTCGGATTCCTGCCGTTTATCGTGCATTCGAGTCTGAGCGTCGTTATCGCATTGTCCGGATGCCTGGGTGTGTGCTTGGGTCTTATCAACAATACGTTGCCGGCCTTCATCTCCGAGCATTACGATGTGGAGCAGCGTCAAGGAATGATGGGCAAGCAGGTCGCCTTCGCCAGCATCGGCGCGATGGTCTTCATCTACGCCGCAGGAATGCTGGGCACCGTCGCTTGGTACTACGCCTATCTGGTATACCTGTTCGCTGCGATTGTCTTGCTGGTTTGCTGGTTCACTCTTCCTAAAGATGCGGTGGCCGAGGATGGGAACCGAGGCGAACAGAAATTCTCCATCACGCAGGCGTTGACACCTAAGGTCCTGTTCCTGCTCGCGGCTGGTTTCTTCTTCCTGATCGCCAACAACGCATACAGCAACAACCTCGCGCTGCTGGTCGCTCAGAACAATCTTGGCGATAGCGGCACCGCCGGTCTCGCCACCACCATCGGCCAGTTGGGCGGTTTGATCGCAGGCCTGCTTATCGGACGGCTGGCGAAACGCATCACCAATCACCTGTTGATGCTTGGATTCGTCATCGAAGGCGTCGCTCTTCTTGTTGTCGGATTCGCTCCCAATCTGCTGGTGCTCGTCATCGGATGCTTCTTCGTCGGTGCGGGACTGAGTGTGTACTACGCTCAAGCGCCCTTTCTCATCACCGTGCTTGAGAAGCCGTATCTGATCCCTCTCGGCATCGCCGCTATGACCACGGCGAACGCGCTTGGCGGTTTCGCCAGTCCGGTGGTGGTCAACGCCATCAACGGACTGTTCGGATCCACAGCCGCGGGAGCGATGTGCATTGGCGCTACCATGGCTCTGATCGTTGCCGTTGTCCTTGGCGTGACGAACTACCAGAAGCATTGTCTGGACGCTGTTCGGTGAATGGCGACCCGTTGGTATGAACAAGAAATGGGATGTGACGATGAATCTTGAACAGATTAATATTCGCGACCCTTTCGTTATGGAATATGACGGAAGCTACTACATGTACGGAACCCGTGCCGAAGGCGTATGGGGAGAGATGGACGGATTCGATTGCTACGTTAGCGATGATTGCGTCCAATGGAATGGGCCTGTTGAGGTTTTCCACAAGCCGGAAGGTTTTTGGGCGGAGCGCGCGTACTGGGCTCCGGAATGCTACCGCCGCAACGGCAAATTCTATCTGATCGCCACTTTGGCAGATGTCGAAGGCCGCAAATCGGTGAATGTGTTGGAATCGGAATCGCCCGTTGGCCCATTCGTCTATCTGTCTCGCCTTACTGATCCGGCTCAGGCCTGTATCGACGGTACGCTCTACGAAGAAGACGATAAGGTCTACTTGGTGTATTCGCATTCTCTTGAAGATGTGCCCGAGGGAAATATGGATGCGGTGGAGGTATCCTCCGATTTGACCCATGCGATTGGAAATCCATTCACCGTATTTCGGGCGTCCGACGCATCTTGGAGCGTGCCGGTGCCATTCGCGAAGGCTGAATTCGGCATCGATGGGCCAGCCTATTTCTCCGACGGTCCTTTCCTTGAGAAAACCTTGCAAGGAAAGCTGGTCATGCTGTGGTCCAGCTGGTCGGAACAGGGATATTCAGTCGGGCAGGCCGTGTCCTCCGACGGCAGCATTCGTGGGCAATGGGTACACGAGCACAAGCCTTTGATTGGCCAAGGCGGGCATGGAATGCTGTTCACCGGGCCTGATGGCAAACGCTACTTTGCAATGCATGCGCAGAATGATCACGAACCCGAGCATCCTCGGTTCCTTGAAGTCGCGGAATCAGAGCAAGGTCTCGCTATGCGCATCTGATCTTCTGCTTTCAAGCGGCTCTCGACTGTTCTTCCAGTCGAGAGCCGCTCGCTATGGTTGGGGTTGATGATGCTCGGAATTCAGTCTGTAGAGCTGCTTTTCTCGTGGCTGAGACGCTGTGTAATGGCGAGGTTCGTCATTAATAAGTGAGCGCGTAATCGTTGTTCGTTTGTCGTAATGGGTGAGCGCGAAACGGTGCCTGCGATCTATTTGTCGTTTTGTCCGGCGTCGGCGCG
>NZ_JBKETZ010000014.1:0-5564 GCF_056356295.1 Bifidobacterium sp. LH_558
TGTGTGGTGGTGGTTTGAGAACTCAAGAGCGTGTTTGTACTACTTCTTTATAGTCAATGATTGCCAGTTCATTGCCCGCCCGTTTTTCGGGTCCGCGGGAGCGGTTAATGGGTGGTGAGGTTTTTGTGAGAGTAATCCTTCCTTATAGGATTTTCTCGTCATTTTCTTTTTTCGGAAAATAGTTTTGAGAGTCATCTTTCGATGTCTTTCCATGAAGTTTTTTGTGGAGGGTTCGATTCTGGCTCAGGATGAACGCTGGCGGCGTGCTTAACACATGCAAGTCGAACGGGATCCCTGGCAGCTTGCTGCCGGGGTGAGAGTGGCGAACGGGTGAGTAATGCGTGACCGACCTGCCCCATGCACCGGAATAGCTCCTGGAAACGGGTGGTAATGCCGGATGTTCCACATGATCGCATGTGATTGTGGGAAAGCTTTCGCGGCATGGGATGGGGTCGCGTCCTATCAGCTTGATGGCGGGGTAACGGCCCACCATGGCTTCGACGGGTAGCCGGCCTGAGAGGGCGACCGGCCACATTGGGACTGAGATACGGCCCAGACTCCTACGGGAGGCAGCAGTGGGGAATATTGCACAATGGGCGCAAGCCTGATGCAGCGACGCCGCGTGCGGGATGGAGGCCTTCGGGTTGTAAACCGCTTTTGTTGGGGAGCAAGCGCAAGTGAGTGTACCTTTCGAATAAGCACCGGCTAACTACGTGCCAGCAGCCGCGGTAATACGTAGGGTGCAAGCGTTATCCGGAATTATTGGGCGTAAAGAGCTCGTAGGCGGTTTGTCGCGTCCGGTGTGAAAGTCCATCGCTTAACGGTGGATCTGCGCCGGGTACGGGCAGGCTGGAGTGCGGTAGGGGAGACTGGAATTCCCGGTGTAACGGTGGAATGTGTAGATATCGGGAAGAACACCAATGGCGAAGGCAGGTCTCTGGGCCGTTACTGACGCTGAGGAGCGAAAGCGTGGGGAGCGAACAGGATTAGATACCCTGGTAGTCCACGCCGTAAACGGTGGATGCTGGATGTGGGGCCCGTTCCACGGGTTCCGTGTCGGAGCTAACGCGTTAAGCATCCCGCCTGGGGAGTACGGCCGCAAGGCTAAAACTCAAAGAAATTGACGGGGGCCCGCACAAGCGGCGGAGCATGCGGATTAATTCGATGCAACGCGAAGAACCTTACCTGGGCTTGACATGTTCCCGACCGCCCCAGAGATGGGGTTTCCCTTCGGGGCGGGTTCACAGGTGGTGCATGGTCGTCGTCAGCTCGTGTCGTGAGATGTTGGGTTAAGTCCCGCAACGAGCGCAACCCTCGCCTGATGTTGCCAGCGGGTCGTGCCGGGAACTCATCAGGGACCGCCGGGGTTAACTCGGAGGAAGGTGGGGATGACGTCAGATCATCATGCCCCTTACGTCCAGGGCTTCACGCATGCTACAATGGCCGGCACAACGGGATGCGACATGGCGACATGGAGCGGATCCCTGAAAACCGGTCTCAGTTCGGATCGCAGTCTGCAACTCGACTGCGTGAAGGCGGAGTCGCTAGTAATCGCGAATCAGCAACGTCGCGGTGAATGCGTTCCCGGGCCTTGTACACACCGCCCGTCAAGTCATGAAAGTGGGTAGCACCCGAAGCCGGTGGCCCAACCCTTTTTGGGAGGGAGCCGTCTAAGGTGAGACTCGTGATTGGGACTAAGTCGTAACAAGGTAGCCGTACCGGAAGGTGCGGCTGGATCACCTCCTTTCTACGGAGAATTCAGGCCAGTGTCTGCTGGCCGGTGTGAACGCCTCCATTCTTTCCGGCGCGTGTGGCGTCGGGTGGGGGCTTGCTGGTGTGGAAACGATTGTTGGCTTCCATGTCCTTTCGGGGGCGTGGGGTTGTGGTGCGGGCATGCTTTTGGGCTCCCGGACCGCCACCCGCGACGAAATGTCGTGGGCGTGGGTCCGCGCCCGTCGGGTCCGTCCCGTCCCCAAAGGGGGATCGTGTGATGGTCTGGCGTGTGCGTCGGTGGTTTGAGAACTGGATAGTGGACGCGAGCGAGTATGGGACACGTTGTGTTCCGTCTCGCTGTTGATTTCGATCGAACTCCTCAATTTTTGTTTGAGGGTGTTCGTTTGATCGTTTTGTTGATCGTTTAGTGTGATGATTTGTTGTCTAGGAGTTTGCTGGTGTTCTTGCGGCACGCCTAACAGTCCTGTTGGGTGTTGGGTGTTGCTTGCAAGGGCGTATGGTGGATGCCTTGGCAGACAGGACCGATGAAGGACGTCAGGGGCCGCGATAGGCCTCGGGGAGCCGCCGACTGGGCTTTGATCCGAGGATCTCCGAATGGGGAAACCCGCCAGCCGTCATGGGCTGGCACCGCTTTCAAGCGGGGGGTACGCAGGGAAGTGAAACATCTCAGTACCTGCAGGAAAGGATATTCCGTGAGTAGTGGCGAGCGAAAGCGGATCAGGCTAAACCGTCCGCGCGTGATACCCGTCGGGGGTTGCGCGGGCGGTGTCGCGGGAACGCGCCTCCGGGCTCCGACGGGCCCGGCGGGAGTGATAAAACCATGTGTCAGGGGAACCGGGTTGAATACCGGGCCGCAGAGGGTGATGGCCCCGTACCTGAACGCGCATGGTCTCCCGGCCGCGTCTCCCAAGTAGCACGGGCCTCGTGGAATCCCGTGTGAATCTGCCCGGACCGTCGGGTAAGCCTAAATATTCCTGTCTGACCGATAGCGAACGAGTACCGTGAGGGAAAGGTGAAAAGTACCCCGGGAGGGGAGTGAAACAGTCTCTGAAACCATGCGCCTACAATCCGTCGGAGCCTTTCAGGGTGACGGCGTGCCTATCGAAAAATGAGTCTGCGAGTCAGTGGTACGTGGCGAGGTTAACCCGTCGTGGGGGATCCGTAGCGAAAGCGAGTCTGAATAAGGCGTCTGTTAGTCGCGTGCCCTGGACCCGAAGCGGGATGATCTAGCCCTGAGCAGGTTGAGGCGCGGGTAAGACCGCGTGGAGGACCGAACCCACTTAGGTTGAAAACTGAGGGGATGACTTGGGGTTAGGGGTGAAAGGCCAATCAAATTCCGTGATAGCTGGTTCTCTCCGAAATGCATTTAGGTGCAGCGTCGGTTGATTACATCCGGGGGGTAGAGCTACTGGATGCTTGCGGGCCCATATCGGGTACCAATAGCAACCAAACTCCGAATACCCGTGATGCGTATTCCGGCAGTGAGTCGGCGGGGGATAAGCTCCGTCGTCGAAAGGGAAACAGCCCAGATCGTCGTCTAAGGTCCCTAAGCGTGTGCTAAGTGGGAAAGGATGTGGAGTCGCATAGACAGCCAGGAGGTTGGCTTAGAAGCAGCCATCCTTAAAAGAGTTCGTAACAGATCACTGGTCTAGTGGTTCCGCGCCGACAATGTAGCGGGGCTCAAGCACACCACCGAAGACGCGGCAGTGGATTATTCCACTGGGTAGGAGAGCGTCCCCTGCGGGGCGAAGCGGCCGTGCAAACGCGCCGTGGACTGCAGGGGAGTGAGAATGCAGACATGAGTAGCGAAAGCGGGGTGAAGATCCCCGCCGCTGGATGACTAAGGGTTCCGGGGCCACGTTCATCGTCCCCGGGTTAGTCGGGTCCTAAGGCGAGGCCGACAGGCGTAGTCGAATGGAAGAACGGGTCGATATTCCCGTACCGGCTTTCAGCCGCCCAAACCGAGGCTTGGAGTACTAACCTTGCGTCTCGGGCTTACTTCCCCTTCGGGGGTGGGATGCCCGTTTCGTCTGGGACCGATCCTTGTAGTAGGTCAGCGCAGGAGTGACGCAGAGAGGTAGCCGGCCGCGGAGGTGGTTTTCCGTGGTCAAGCGTGCAGCCCGTCCCCCAGGCAAATCCGGGGGGCATGAGGGCGAGGCGCGATGATGGGGCCCGTAAGGGGCCGAATCCGGTGATCCTGGCTGCCGAGAAAAGCTTCGGCGTTAGGCTGTTGGCCGCCCGTACCCCAAACCGACACTGGTGGTCAGGTAGAGAATACCAAAGCGATCGAGCGAATCCTGGTCAAGGAACTCGGCAAATTGCTCCCGTGCCTTCGGTATAAGGGAGACCCCCTCGCGTGAAGCGGCTTGCCCGTGGAGCGTTGGGGGGTGGCACAGACCAGGGGGTAGCGACTGTTTACCAAAAACACAGGTGCATGCGAAGACGTAAGTCGCTGTATATGCACTGACGCCTGCCCGGTGCCGGAAGGTTAAGAGGATCCGTCAGCTTTTTGCGAAGCGGTGAATTCAAGCCCCGGTAAACGGCGGTGGTAACTATAACCATCCTAAGGTAGCGAAATTCCTTGTCGGGTAAGTTCCGACCTGCACGAATGGCGTAACGACTTCCCCACTGTCTCGACCAGGAGCTCGGCGAAATTGCAGTACGAGTAAAGATGCTCGTTAAGCGCAGAAGGACGAAAAGACCCCGGGACCTTTACTATACCTTGGTATTGGCATTCGGTGCGGATTGTGTAGCATAGGCGGGAGGCTACGAGACCACGGCGCCAGCCGTGGTGGAGCCGTCGTTGAAATACCGCTCTGTTCGCATTGGATGTCTAACCTCGACCAGTCATCCTGGTCAGGGACAGTGCCTGGCGGGTAGTTTAACTGGGGCGGTTGCCTCCCAAAGAGTAACGGAGGCGCTCAAAGGTTCCCTCAGCCCGGTTGGCAATCGGGTGGCGAGTGTAAGTGCACAAGGGAGCTTGACTGCGAGACTGACGGGTCGAGCAGGGACGAAAGTCGGAACTAGTGATCCGGTGCCGGCGCACGGACGCGGCATCGCTCAACGGATAAAAGGTACCCCGGGGATAACAGGCTGATCATTCCCAAGAGTCCATATCGACGGGATGGTTTGGCACCTCGATGTCGGCTCGTCGCATCCTGGGGCTGGAGCAGGTCCCAAGGGTTCGGCTGTTCGCCGATTAAAGCGGCACGCGAGCTGGGTTCAGAACGTCGTGAGACAGTTTGGTCTCTATCCTCTGCGCTCGTTGGAATCTTGAGGAGGCCTGCCCATAGTACGAGAGGACCTGGGTGGACGAACCTCTGGTATGCCGGTTGTCGCGCCAGCGGCACGGCCGGTTGGCTACGTTCGGAAGGGATAACCGCTGAAAGCATCTAAGCGGGAAGCCTGCTCCAAGATTAGGATTCCATGCGGCCTTCGAGCCGCTGTAGCCCCCATGCAGAACACGTGGTCGATAGGCCGGATGTGGAAGCCCCGCGAGGGGTGGAGCTGACCGGTACTAACGGGCGAAAGGCAACATCACATCCCTCCCCTTGGGAGGGAGCCGTGAGAACGATCCGGCAGACCGCCGGACGACAAGGAGCATTATTCCGGTCCGACACTGCGATCAAACACGAAACAACGCGTCCGCTAGCCGGTTCCCAAACAACCGACGGAAACCTCCCCCGCGAGGGTATAAGAGAAGATTTGCGGCGGCCATGGCCTGGGTGAGACGCCCGGTCCCATTCCGAACCCGGAAGCTAAGGCCCAGCACGGCGATGGTACTGCACCCGACAGGGTGTGGGAGAGTAGCACGCCGCCGCATTACACGA
>NZ_JBKETZ010000015.1:0-3602 GCF_056356295.1 Bifidobacterium sp. LH_558
ATAAGGCAAGCATCCCCGCGAACGACGCGGGCCGCGCGGGATTTCGCGCTCATTATTTATGACGAACGGAATCCAATTTCGCGCTCAAACATTACGACGAACGTCGTGGCCCGAGTGTCCGAGGCGCTACGTTGTATGCTGAGAACGTGTCTTTCTTGGGGAATGGTTGCGAGAAGCGACGGACTTGCACGTTCATCGCGATTTTTGTGCTGCTTGCTCTTTCGCAGAGCTGTTTGTTCTTGCGAGCGGTGGGACCGCTGACAATGCCCGATCCTGATTTGCACGCAACGTCAACGTTTGCGGTTGCGACGGGACAGTTCGCCAACGAGGCGCACGATGTGACGGATGCATACGGCAATGTCACCAAAGCGCAAACCCTTACAGGCGAATCCGCCTATCTAGACATCAATGGCTACAGAAATATACTCATTTCGGCTATTATTGCTGAATCCGTGCAGCAGATCGACCCAATGATAGGCGTGCAACGTGAACCGTCTGCCACGGGAACCGATATCGTTAGCATTCCGCGCGAACATCACGCCAATCGTTCAAACCAATATCTCCCTATCAACTATATTCCGCAGGCACTCGGACTGCGAATAGGAATGTGGCTACATTTTCATGCGTTTGAGGCGTGGCAAACTGCGAGGCTATCCAATCTTCTTGTGTTTATTGTTATGTTCAGCATTGCGATTGCATTGCTGCCCAAAGCGAAGTTTGTGTTTGTTGTGATTGGCATACTGCCAACCAGTGCGTTTATCGCTTCCAGTTTGATGGGAGACGCGATGATTCTCTGGCTGAGCGCATGTTTCGTCGGTCTTTTTGTACGCGTTGTTGAGAATAACAAGCAAATCGGCACAGCGACCTCATGCGTGTTGGGCGCGATTACGGTTCTGCTGTTTTTCTCTAAAGTTGTGTATTTCCTGGTAGCTTTGTTGGTGATCGTTTTGCCGAAAAACATCATGCAATGGCGTGGGAAAATTATTTATTGCTCGAGCGTGTTGCTGATATCCTTGCCGGTATACGGGTTGTGGCAGATAAATTATTCAGGGCAGCTGTCTCAGGTTAATATCAGTGACAACATGTCATATGCGTTATCTCACATCTTCACATTTGTCGGTCTGTTGCTCACCAATGTACTGAGATTGCCGAAGATGATTTTCGATACTCCGATGCCGTGGCTCTACCTATCCTTTGCTGCAGCGCTGTTCGTGTCATGGTTGATAGGTCTCGTCCGAATCATCAAGACCAACATTGCGGACGGCTGGAAAGCAATAACGAGTTCGTTACGATACGTCATTGTGTCAGTCGTTGTCGCCGCAGGTGTGTGCGCTGCGGTGTATTTATCGATGGCGATCACTTGGAATGACCTGTCACAGCTGAATTGGACTTCAAATCTCAACGGTTTCCAAGGTCGGTATGTTCTACCTCTTTTGCCTCTGGTAGCGATTGCCTATGCAACTCATTCCGAGTCAAGTAGCAAATCACGAATCATGAGAACAGCTGAATAAACGGACGAGGTGGAGCTTGCCAAATCAAAGGGCCAATCCTAAGAAAACGTCTGTAGCTCTGCCTCCCAACCATCATCAGGCATGGTCTTCAGTGATCCTATCTTTGCGGAACCTATAGTTTCGCTTGGAGTAATGGATGAGAAAACCAATCGCTGTGATTTCGATGAGCTGGACTAATGGCACAAAAGCTGTGGTGTAGTACTTTAACTGTTGCCAATTAATGTAATCCGTAACGGGATACTGCCAAGCAACTGCTAGGGAGAGGGCGAAGATGCACGTTCCTGATGCGATGGAAAAACCAATCACGCATAGAGCGAACGCAGACGAGCGATTGAACGATCGATGAAGCCATGATTTGATGCAAGACGCGAATGCAAGCAGTATCCCCACTATCGCGAGGAAAAGCAACGCAGGAGCCAATACCTTACTTGCTTGGAATACACATGTTGCCATCTTCAGATATGAGCGTTGCGTGTACTCATTAAAAGAATCGAGCGAATCCGTCGATTTGGGTATTTGCGTTTGTAACGTAGTTTCCAGAAGCCTGCATTGTTGCGGCTGCCTTGTGTCGTCGCACACGTAAGTCGTCGAATCTGCTGATTCGAAATGCTGCCATAGAACGGATGTCTGAATAATGCTGCTGAGCGTACTGCCCAAGCTAGGCAATTCGCTGAGCTTCTTTTTGGGAAGCAATTGAGTGGGAGTAAAACCACTCGATTGTTCCAGATTGGCCGCATCAAGTTCTTCATTAATCTGTTTGAATAACTGTTGTGGCTCTTCTTGCGAGTCGTAAAGTCCTGAGTATTGCAGCGCGAGCATCATATTCCACACACCCATATCTGTGGTAGGAGGCGCCGTTTCCCAATCGTCGTCACTGCTAAAAGGGACAGTCTTAATTCGCTCGATTAATCCTGGATGATTCCGAAGGGTGGGCGATGCGTCTATCGCTTTTTCCATAACTGACCAAGGAACCCAATTTGTTGCGGTCCTATTGGTGTCCTCCACCTGATACAAACGCTTGAAAAAGCCCGCAATCTCGCCTTCTGTGCGTACTGAAGCATAAGGGATCCCAAAAAAGTGCCGATTGACGGCATGATATGCAGCACTGCTAGACGCGAAAACCAGCAGGGGGACGCAGCAGGCGATTGCGAGTGCGAAACTCATTCCTGCTTTATAGGTCTTTTTCAGGGCGGGAGAGCC
The DNA here is from genome assembly GCF_056356295.1 of Bifidobacterium sp. LH_558. Classification (NCBI taxonomy): domain Bacteria; kingdom Bacillati; phylum Actinomycetota; class Actinomycetes; order Bifidobacteriales; family Bifidobacteriaceae; genus Bifidobacterium; species Bifidobacterium sp. LH_558. The sequence goes on from NZ_JBKETZ010000015.1 coordinate 2,712, forward strand.
CCATAAAACAATGATGTTTCGAATCTGGAGACATATGCAAACCAGAATCATGCAGGCAAGTAATGGTGCCAGCCATACGCTGGACTCTTTGATAAACCAGAAAACTCCCCAGACCACACCTAACAGAAATCCCCAGAAGTATTGCTGACGCAAGCATGGCTTGTTTTTGCTTCGTTGAGGAAGAAACTTCTCCAAATACGTCAACGTTAGACCGGCCAAAAGCATCGTTATCGGTGGAATGATTGATTCTCTGTAAACCCGTTGCGCTGTCGTTGCATCAAAACCTGCCGGTGAGAATAGCAAAAAAGCATAACTCAGTATCCAGAAGATTTGTGACGATAAGGAATCGACTGTGGGATGCAGATGTGTCCAGAAACGACGCAGGCCATGAACTGCGGCCAGTGCGGACACAATCCATAGAAGAGCGAACCATACGCGATATGGAATATTGAGCAGGTTGGCTATCGCAATCAGATACGAATATGACATAGGCTTGACCAAAGCCCATGTCATATCCCATCCAGACGATGGATGAAAATGCGAATTCAAATGCGAGTACTGAATCATTAAAAAATCATCCAGCTGCAGATTAACGGCGTTACCAGTTGTCAGGGGCATTGCTTGCCCTGCAAGGAATCGAGCGATACTTAAGAAAATCAGAGTTCCAACGAACAACCGATTCTTCTGGACTAGGCGGAGAGGATTCGCCACTAATCTTGGGAGAGTCGTTTGACTCTCCTGATACTGCTTCATGCTCATGAGTCTACACGTGCTATGCGAGGTTCGTCATTAATAAGTGAGCGCGTAATCGTTGTTCGTTTGTCGTAATGGGTGAGCGCGAAACGGTGCCTGCGATCTATTTGTCGTTTTGTCCGGCGTCGGCGCGCATGC
>NZ_JBKETZ010000016.1:0-2715 GCF_056356295.1 Bifidobacterium sp. LH_558
ACACTGACCGTCAAAATGCCCGCCAGCCAGCTCCAGAAAGTCACCGAAGCCGCCAAGAAATATCACATCAGCAGAAGCGAGTACGTCCGCAGAAAGCTCGTGGAGGCCTAGGCGGGAAAGCGCGCGTGCAGGGGTGGGAACCCTGAATTATCTGATTTGGCTTCGGTACCGATTTCACCATTGGTGGACTAGGGTGTATGGTGTTTGATATGAGTGATGACTACTCGCAGCCGACGCTTGAGTTGGCGCGCACGTTCGAGGGCTGGTACCTGCCCCAGCGTCCCATGTGCTGCGATGATGACTACTCCGCACTGACGCGGAGGTCGCGGGCCGACGCGCTCAGGTACAAGCACATCGAGACGAACCCGAGCGCTTTGGTGAACACGATCGTCGTGGACATCGATGACGATCAGGGCCGCGCCGTGGCCTTGTGGGAGCACGAGGGCATGCGTCCGAACTTCATCGCGGAGAACCCCGTCAACGGGCACGCGCACGCGGGCTGGGTGCTGACCTACCCCGTGGCCCGCACCGAGATGGCCCGCATCAAGCCGCTCAAGCTCCTGCACGCCGCCACGGAGGGGCTGCGACGCTCCTGCAACGGAGACGAGGGATATTCGGGACTGCTGATGAAGAACCCCGAGCATCCCGCCTGGGAATCGGACATCATCGAGCACGACACCTACGACCTGGATCAGCTCGTCGCGGCGCTCGACCAGCACGGAGACATGCCGCCCAAGTCGTGGAGGCGCACCAAACGGGCGCGAACAATCGGACTGGGGCGCAACTGCACCGTGTTCGACACGGCACGCACCGACGCATACCGCTTCGTGCGCCGCCTACCAGACCGCACACCCGAAAGCTCCGAGCGCTTGCGCGAGTTCACACGCCGCACATGCCACGAAATCAACGCGACGTTCGCGGATCCGCTGCCGACGCGCGAGGTCAACGACATAGCAAAATCAATCCACAAATGGACAGTGACGAGGTTCGATGGGTGGTTGGACGGAGCCGCTGTGTGCGCTGCGACGTTCACCGCGATACAAGCGGCACGAGGGCACAAGGGTGGTATCCAGTCCGGATCTTCACGGCGGACAAGTTCGATACGAAGCCAATACGAGCGTTATCTGGAGGAGGAGAGCAATGCCGACGAAGCAGGAGATTAACCGCAAAAAACGCCCGTGGACCGCGCGTGAGGCGGCAGAGATTTTCGGTGTTAACCAGCGCACGATTCGATCTTGGAACGCCATGAAGCGTGAGGATTGGATCGACGAACAGGCGACCATGCGTGAATCAATCCGCGCCTACCACGACGATGAAGGCCACAGCTGGAGGGCAACTGCGGATCACTTCAGCATGAGTACCGACGCAGTGCGCGCACGCGCCTACCGCGCCCGTAAGGAGCGCAAGGCGGAGGCAGAGGCGAACAGGCTGGCAGGAGAGGTTCCGCTGTTCTGAGGGCCGTTTCTGTGACCCTCAGGGGCGTTTCTCGCGAACGGATCGCGTGGGCGCTCCTGAGGGTCTTCGTTTTTCCCGTGCGGAGCAAGCTAGGAGTTGGATAATCTAACTCCGCTTGCCCGCGCTGCGGGTGTCCCGTGACGCGCCGTCACGGGTCGCTGCGCTGGCCGTCCGACACCCTCCAGCCTTCGGCACTCGGGTCATGTCCACCGCCGCAAGCGGTGGAGGCAAGTTCGCGGATTGTATACACAATCCGTATAACTTGCTGCACCCAAAAACCCACTGCTACAAGCACTGTTAAAAGCGCTTGTAGCAGTGCTTTTAAAAACGCTTTTCAAAGTGCCTGTGCAAGTGCTTTCCTATGGGGTTCGGGCCTCCCGACGATCGAGCAGGTGTACGTACACCTGCTATGCTCGCTGCTCCAGAACCTCCCCCTCGAAGGCACCGCCGCCAACACGCATACGCAGGGGTAGCAAGCGACGCATTCGTACGTACGAATGCCGCAGGACCGTGCCGGTCCTCGCTTGCCGGGAAGACCCGAACCCCATAGTCGGCCGAGGCCTCCAGACCGCCACGCGCGACGAATCCCACCCGCGTATCACCGGAATAACACGCGGGTGGTACGATGGAGACACGACGGAGGACGGACGAATCTGGAGGCCCCGAGAATGCAAATCTACGTGCTGCCGCGCGTGCACGAACGCCACCCCGACCTCTCCGACGAGGACGTGCTCACCGCGTTCGCCAGCGTCATGACCGACGCGCGCAGGGACAACGACACATGGATCTGCATCGGCCTCGACGGACGCGGGCGCAACGTCGAGATGGTCTACCGGCAACTGGGCGACCGCGTGCTCATCTACCACGCGATGACCCCGCCGACCAAGAAAATCAAACACGAGATCGAGCGCATCAGGAGGAACGCATGAACGACACCGGCAAAATGAACGAAGCCGAACTGCTGGAGATGTTCGGCCTGACCAGCGAACAGGTCGAGCAGGACGCGCGCCGCGTCGAGGACGAGACGCAGGACGACGGCATCATCGGCCCCGTCTACTACGGCCTGCACATGATCCAACGGAACGACGAACCCGTGGCCACACTGACCGTCAAAATGCCCGCCAGCCAGCTCCAGAAAGTCACCGAAGCCGCCAAGAAATATCACATCAGCAGAAGCGAGTACGTCCGCAGAAAGCTCGTGGAGGCCTAGGCGGGAAAGCGCGCGTGCAGGGGTGGGAACCCTGAATTATCTGATTTGGC
>NZ_JBKETZ010000017.1:0-1476 GCF_056356295.1 Bifidobacterium sp. LH_558
CGAGGTTCGTCATTAATAAGTGAGCGCGTAATCGTTGTTCGTTTGTCGTAATGGGTGAGCGCGAAACGGTGCCTGCGATCTATTTGTCGTTTTGTCCGGCGTCGGCGCGCATGCGTTCGATCGCCTTTCCCAAGTATCCCATGTCCAGGCCGGCGCGGCGGGCCATCGCCTCGGTGCGGTCCCGGCTGACGCGTTCGAGTTCGTCCTGGATGACGGCGATCTCGCGGTTGAGGCGGGCGGGGTTGGTGGCGGCGATGATCCCCTCGATGCGGCGGCGGGCGTCGTCGACGACGTATCCGCCGCCCCCGGCGGCGCGGTCGGCGGCGTCGTGCTCCAGCACGCGCGCCCACGGGGTGCGGGGCTCGTCGTACACGGTCTTCCTGCGCCCGTCGCGCCCCTGGTCGACGCGCACGGGCTTGCGGGTGGGCGTGAACAGGTTCAGCAGCACGTAGGTCTTCGCCCACAGCCGGTTGAGCAGCTCGCGCTGCTGCGCGGTGTCGTAGCGCCAGTGGAACGCGTATTTCCTGACGACGTGGTTGTTGCGCGACTCGACGGTGGCCTGGTCGTTCTTCCTGTACGGGCGGCTGCGGGTCTGTTCGATGTCCTGTTCGAGCAGCCAGTCGACGAGCTCGTCGTTGATGAACTCGACGCCGTTGTCGGAGTCGAAGCAGGTGACGGGAAACGGGAAGAGCGGCAGGGCGGTGGCGACCGCTGCCTTGATGTTGGATTTGGCATTGTTGCGGGCGGTGACGTTCACGGTCCAGTTCGTCGCGTAGTCCACCATCGTCAGGGTGCGGGCGAACTCGCCCTTCATGCTGGGCCCGCAGTGGGCCACGGTGTCTGCCTCGGCCAGGCCGGGAACGCGGATTGTCTCGTCGGTGCATTTGCGGATCCTGATCGAGTTGCGCATGTGCTCCGCGGCCGGCCGGGTCAGCGACGCGCCCTTCGGCATGGCGGCCTGTTTGAGCGGTCTGAGCCGCCGGTCGATGGTCGACGGACTCATCGCCAGCACCTGGTCCAGCGCGTCGCCGTCGATGCCGTCGAGCTCGCCGTTCGCCAGGAGCGCGGGAATCCACTGGTCGAACATGGCCTTCATGTACGGGCCGCACGGCATGCCCATGAGCAGCCACAGGCGCTCCAGCAGCCGCTGCGCGCCCGCGTCGTACTTCGGCCGCCTGCCCCGCGCCGCGCCTTTCACGGGTTTCTCCCTCTCCGCCTGCGTGAGCAGCCGCCGGGCGGTGGACCTGCCCATCCCGACGGCCTCGAGGCGGTCGAGGATCTCGCCCTTCTGTTTCTTGTCGCCCTTGGCGTACTCCGCCTTGAACCTGTTCGTCAGCCGTTTTCTCGTGGCCATGTCCAGTCTGCCTTCCATAAGGCAAGCATCCCCGCGAACGACGCGGGCCGCGCGGGATTTCGCGCTCATTATTTATGACGAACGGAATCCAATTTCGCGCTCAAACATTACGACGAACGTCG
>NZ_JBKETZ010000018.1:0-1193 GCF_056356295.1 Bifidobacterium sp. LH_558
GTACCGCTTGTTCGAATGCGGGAACGTGACGACCAGGCAATGGTCGTCCACCCATTCGCCCGCCAGCCGCGCCTTGGCCAGACCGAAGTCCATCTGCATGCTCCCAGGCATCCACTCCAGCTCCACGTAGCCGTCGGACGGCTCGCGGTTCGCCGCGCGCCACTCGTCCACGTAGCGCAGCACGGTGGAGTACGAGCCCGTGAACCCGTGCTCGTCCCTGAGCCGGTCGTGCACGCGCTTGGCGGTGTGGCGCTGCTTGCGTGGCATGAGACGGTCGGCCTCCAGCCACGAATCAATCAACGGCTTGTAGCCGTCGAGCACCGACTTCACCCTGCGCCTGGCGGGCGGTTTCGGCGAGCAGTCCTCCATGCCCGCCCACTTCGCGACCGTGCCCCGGTCCACACCGAGCCTTCTGGCGATCTCCGTATGCGGCAGGCCCTTCGCGTCGAGCCTCCTGATATCTTGCTGTTTGGACATGGGTATCGTCACTGTCCTTTCCTTCCCCGGGCCGGCGGCAACCGGCCCCTGGCTGCTATTGGTTTGCAACCCGGGAATCTAACAGGCAGGACGAACCCATGGCCGCTCATATCATCACGAAGATGACGATACTGCGGAAAAACAGCTGCACATCAAGCGGAAAACACCATGCCACTCCTGCCCAAAGAACATTGAACATAAACAGACCTGCGCGCCCTGGACCGCCGTCCACGACCCCACCGCCACGGATTCCTGCGGGATCCACAACGTGTCCGACAAAGACAGGGAACCGTCCGACTCGTTGCCGTTGTCGACCATCAGCTGCCGCCATCCGTCCGACGTGGCCCAGGAGAACACGTCGGACTCCGGCGCGCTGTTGTATCCCAAACGGTTCAGCTCGTTGTTCAGCGCCAACACATCCCGCCCGCGGTCGCCGGTTCTCAGGTCGCGGTACAGGGGCGTGGCCGTGGCCAACGCCACCACGGAACGCTCGCCCACCCGCATCACGCCATGCCCGGACGAAAGCCCCTGCGCCGACCAGTCCGCCGTCACCAAACCCGACGTGTTCGACAACAAGTCGCGCGCTTGCGACATCGACGGCACCAGCGTCACCTGCTGGCCGCCCGCGTACTCCTGCACGCTCGCGGGAGCGCTCGTCGTCTCGGCGGGCGCATCCAACAACGTCGGAGCCCGGTCCGGCAACCACAACGCGCACG
>NZ_JBKETZ010000019.1:0-1188 GCF_056356295.1 Bifidobacterium sp. LH_558
GTCCCATTCCGAACCCGGAAGCTAAGGCCCAGCACGGCGATGGTACTGCACCCGACAGGGTGTGGGAGAGTAGCACGCCGCCGCATTACACGAACACAGGACCCCGGTCGAGCCCCACGGCTCCCGGGGTCCTGCCATACCCCCGGACCAAACACCGACGGGATCCCTCGACTACGCTCGGGATGACGGATGCGCGTCCGGTCCGTCGGGTCGCGTTCGGGGACTGCGGGACGGCCTCTCCCCGTCATCCCGAGCGAAGCGAAGCGCAGCCGAGGGATCCCCCATCTCCGCAAACACAAAACCCTCCGAACTATGCCTACTTCTCAGGAGGCCTACCCATACCTACGACAACCCCGACACCTCGCAAGGTGTTCGGGGTTTTTGTGTATTTGGAGCTGACATAATGCTCGTTATCGGCAGTGCTGCCTCACCATCATCTTTTCTGCCTCATTTCTGCCAGATATGATGCAGAAAACATCACGATGAGCAGGGATCCCTCGACTCCGCTCGGGATGACGAGGAGAGGCCGCGCCGTCATCCCGAGCGCAGAAACCTGGATTACCGGGTTGGACGCTATATCAGTGTGGAACGTTTGATTTCTGACGACCATTGAACACGCATCTTGAAGCAATTGGTCGGTGGTGGACGCATCGTCAAAGTCGGTGATGGCCGTGACACTGGCTATGTGCTTGCCTCACCGTCACAATCACGCTCGGAGACGCCGGCAGTCTGAACGAAGATTCTCAACGAGGTGGAAGATGATGGATCAGCGGTAGGCCCATCGCTTCGCATTGAACCGCTAAGACGCAGCATGGGCGTGTCGTTGCTTTTGTGGTGATTATGTGTGGACGAGAAAACGCTGTGATGCCGTCTGCTTGGAACAAGGGATCTTCGGGATGGTTTTTAGCCATGGAAACCCATTTTCGACACGCCGATAAAAGCCAATAATTGCAATGGTTTTAATATGACCTGCCGATGTGGATTTGCGTTTTGGCTCAGGTGTGTGTAAGTTATTCATCTTGCTGCCGGTCAGCGAGGGGAAATCTCCAAGAGATAGCTTCGGACTGATTGTGTGGTGGTGGTTTGAGAACTCAAGAGCGTGTTTGTACTACTTCTTTATAGTCAATGATTGCCAGTTCATTGCCCGCCCGTTTTTCGGGTCCGCGGGAGCGGTTAATGGGTGGTGAG
>NZ_JBKETZ010000020.1:0-1175 GCF_056356295.1 Bifidobacterium sp. LH_558
AGCTTCAAAGGAGAGCATGTAATGGTCTATCGGATGATTTTCAACCAGACGGCGTATTTCGGTCGCGGCGCGATCCAGGAGATCCCGGGCGTGGCCAGGTCGCACGGTTTCGAGAAGGCGTTCATCGTGACGGACCCGGTCCTGGTCGAGACCGGCACCGTGGGCAAGGTCACGGACGTGCTGGACGCGGCCGGCATGCCCTACGAGGTGTTCGACAACGTCAGGCCGAACCCGCCGGTCGAGTGCATCAAGGACGGCGTGGAGAAATTCGCCGCGTCGGGCGCCGACTTCCTGATCGGCCTGGGCGGCGGCAGCCCGCAGGACACATGCAAGGGCATCGGCATCGTGACCGCCAACCCCGAGTTCTCCGACGTGCTCTCCCTCGAGGGCGTGGCCGACACCAAGAACCCGAGCGTGCCGATCTTCGGCGTGCCCACCACCGCCGGCACCGCGTCCGAGACGACCATCAACTACGTGGTCACCGACACCGCCAACAAGCGCAAGTTCGTGGCCGTCGACCCGCACGACATCCCCGTCGTCGCGTTCGTCGACCCCGACCTGACCGACTCGATGCCGCGCGGCCTGAAGGTCGCCACCGGCCTGGACGCGCTCACCCACGCGATCGAGGGCTACATCACCCCGGGCGCGTGGAGCCTGTCCGACTGCCTGAGCATGCAGACCATCCGCATGATCGCGCAGAACCTCGCCAAGAGCGCGGACGGCGACGTGCCCGCCGGCGAGCAGATGGCCTACGCCTCCTACATCACCGGCATGGCGTACTCCAACGTCGGGCTCGGCCTCGTGCACGGCATGGCCCACCCGCTCGGCGGCCGCCTGAACGTGGCCCACGGCGTGGCCAACGGCATCCTGCTCGCCCCGGTCATGGACTACAACAAGGAGCACACCGGCGAGAAGTACCGCGACATCGCCGACGCGTTCGGCGTCCAAGGAGCGTACGACATGCCCCTCGACCAGGCCCGCAAGGCCGCGGTCGACGCGGTGCGCGACCTGACCGCCAAGCTCGGCAACCCGACCACCATCAGCGAGGTCGGCGCCACCCAGGACGACCTCGCCGGCCTCGCCCACGACGCGTTCAACGACGTGTGCACCCCCGGCAACCCCCGCCCCGCCACCGAAGAGGACATCCTCGCCATCTACACCAGCCTCATGTAACC
>NZ_JBKETZ010000021.1:0-693 GCF_056356295.1 Bifidobacterium sp. LH_558
AGGCTCGCCGCGTACCGCTTGTTCGAATGCGGGAACGTGACGACCAGGCAATGGTCGTCCACCCATTCGCCCGCCAGCCGCGCCTTGGCCAGACCGAAGTCCATCTGCACGCTCCCCGGCGTCCATTCCAGCTCCACGTAGCCGTCGCCGGGCTCCCGGTTCATGGCCAGCCACTGGTCCACGTACCGCAGCACTGTGGAATACGAACCCTCGAACCCGCGCTCGGCCACGAGCCGGTCGAACACGCGCTTGGCGGTGTGACGCTGCTTGCGTGGCATGAGACGGTCGGCCTCCAGCCACGAGTCGATCAGCGGCTTGTGCTCGTCGAGCACCGATCCCACCCTGCGTCTGGCTGGCGGTTTGGGCGAGCAGTCCTCCATGCCCGCCCACTTCGCGACCGTGCCCCGGTCCACACCGAGCCTTCTGGCGATCTCCGTATGCGGCAGGCCCTTCGCGTCGAGCCTCCTGATATCTTGCTGTTTGGACATGGGTATCGTCACTGTCCTTTCCTTCCCCGGGCCGGCGGCAACCGGCCCCTGGCTGCTATTGGTTTGCAACCCGGGAATCTAACAGGCAGGACGAACCCATGGCCGCTCATATCATCACGAAGATGACGACACTGCGGAAAAACAGCTGCACATCAAGCGGAAAACACCATGCCACTCCTGCCCAAAGAACATTGAACATAAACAC